>CAZFCC010000010.1:0-73278 GCA_964517635.1 uncultured Desulfovibrio sp.
ACTAGACCCTGAACCTAGCGTGTCTACCAATTCCACCACTTCGGCGCGAAGATTGATTTACCCGAACAGGGTGTGCTTGGCAAGCCTTTTTTCACCATGGCACAAAAAAACCTTGTTTTTGCCCTTTTTTACAAGAATTTGTCGGTGTTTTCTTTGCGTCGGTCTTTTTTGTGTCCGGGCAGCGCAGGGCCCAAGCCTGTGGGCCGTCGAGCCACGAAGACCTTGAATGGCCGCAGGCGCTTCTGGCGTCGACGTAAGGGCGTGGACGTAAGGGCGTGGGCCTTGGCGTGAGTCATGGAGGCCTTGAACAACGTAAAGGAGGAACTTTTCACAAAAAAGTCCCTCCCCGCAAAGCATTTAGCGCTAGCTTGCTCGACAGCTACATGCGGAACAATCCCGGCTCTTCGCGAACAAGATTGGCGGCAATTAGACGGCTATCGGCTTTGTAGGTGCCATTGGCCACCTGAATGCGCAGGGCTTCGACCTTTTCGGAGCGCACATCAGGGGCGTTTTGGGCCGTGCGACGGGCTTCGGTCATGAGCAGGGCATCCTGTGAAACACTAACCGTATCCCCCTGCCCCGCTTCTTCTTTGGCGGCTCCGACGCGCGATCTTGCGCGCGCATCGCCCCTGGCGGCGGCGCTCTTTTCCATACCAGTCGCATAAGGATCGAAGAGACTATTGGGCGTATTTTTTATTTCCATGCACTACTCCACTGGCGGCACGTCTGAACCGCTTCGTGTAATCAGCCTCGCGCACCTGGCTCGCGCGGTGGCTCTTCCAGCATACTTTTGTCTACCTGTTCACGAATAACGCGCCACAAGGCATGTCGGGTTTTGCGCTGCACTTCGTCTGACAAGGGCTCCATACCATCTGGCCCCTCGCCCACAATATGCAGCCTCTGGCCAGGCGGGTAGGTGAAAAACACCTCTTGTCCCACTTCTTTGCCCAGTTCCTTGCGTATCTTTTCCACCACAGGATTGTCGCTACCGGTGAAGATGAGCGTTTCGTATAGCTCGCGGGCGACTTTTTCAACACAGGTTCGCCTGTAAGCGGCAGGATCCGGATCATGCGGGTCTTCCCCCTGGGCGAGGCGCCTGCGCCCGCGAAACCGCGCAAGGCGCCGTGCAGCCAGCAATTGCTGCTCGTACCCCTGAAGCATTATGCGCAGTTTTGCGGAATTGGCGTCAGCCATGCATGTATCCGTCCTTACTGTCTATTCGGACGTGTCGGAAAAAACTTTAGACTTTTCTGCGCCGGAATATTCCGGTGCATTTCATTCCCGCAGCATTGGGCAAAAAAGGGCGAAAACGGTACGCGCAAATGCCCGCCACAATATACAAAAACCTGCTCTAGTTGCGGTTGCGTGCCAAAACACAACCCACAGCCAGCAAGTTGAGCACGCCAAAGACAATCAGATCGAGATGCATACTCTTCATAAAGGCATCCACCGTATCCGGCCCGGCAGGCCTGTCGCCGAGAAAAAATCCCAGCGTCAGGGTAATGACCGCCATATTCACAAGCTGCCCGGCCGTGCGCACCGCCCCGGTAAGTCCCGAGGCCTGGCCCACATGCTTTGGCCCGGCGCTTTCCAGAATAATGGTGGTATTGGGCAGGGCGAAAAGGCTTATGCCCACGCCAAGCAGCCCCTGAGCCGCCAATAGCACGCCAATGTGCGAATCCACCTCAAGAAAGGCCGAAGTCAGCAGCCCCAGGCCGCACAGCCCCACCCCCACAGCGCTCACATGGCCGGGATTGAACCTAAGGCACAAGCGGGCGGCCACGGGCGTGGTCAGCGCTTGCACCACGGACTGAAGAGCAAGAAACATCCCGGCCTGCTGCACCGTCATGCCAAGACCAAATTGCAGATAGAGGCTGAAGAAAAAAAGTATACCAAAAAATGAGCTGTAGTTGATAAAGGCCGCCAGCGACGAAAGGGCAAAGACCCTGTTGCGGGCCAGCATGCGAATATCAAGGATGGGAAACTCGCTGCGCAGTTCCTTGATGCAAAAAATGACCATAAGCAGCAAAAACGCGCCCAAGAGGCAACCCGCCATGACAGGATACGCCGCCAGTTCCGACGAGCCAAAAGTAAGCGCCGTCATGGCCAGCCCGTAGATAAAACAACCCGTCCAGTCAAAAGGCCGGCCCTTGGCGGTGCGCCAATCCAGCTTGACGCAATACTTCATGAGCAGCAAAACGCCTACCGAGGTAAGGGCGTTGCCCCAAAAAAGCCAGCGCCAGCCAAGCCAGCCAGCCACAAAACCCGCCACAGGCGGGCCGCAAGCAATACCCGCATACACGGCTGCACCGCTATAGCCAAGATAGATGGGCCGTTTTTCTGCCGGCGCGGCCGAGGCCAGCAGCGCCAGCCCACAAGCGTTGAACATGGCCCCGCCCACCCCCTGCACAAGGCGCAGGCCCAAAAAAAACTCCACGGAGGTGACAAAACCCAGCAAAGCCCCGCTGACCGCAAAAATAACCGTACCCAGAATAAAAATGCGGCGGTAGCCCCAGATGTCGCCAAGGCTGCCGCTGGCAAGCTGAAACACCGCCAGGCCCATGGCGTAAAAGGCGCCCATAAGCCCCAGTTCACGCACGCTGGCGTTGAGATCTGCCCCCATGGGCGGCAAAACAGCGTTCACACCCGCCATCATGAAGGGCATACAAAACAGGGAGGTACAAACCGCAATGAGCAGCCAGCCATGGCCTTTTTCGATAGATGAAGACATAACGGCACACTATCGCTGGCAACAGGCAAGGTCAATAGGATCAGGTGCTTGCGCCGCAATTCGCCCGCTGGCGTCAAGCGCCGGGGCAAAGGGCGCGGCTGACTGCCAGCTCGGCAACAGGCCGCATCTGGTCGCAAGCCCGCACCAGGGCACGCGGGCAAACTGCAAACTTATCTGATGATATTATGAATCATGCCGTTTCCCTACAGGCATATGCCGCATGCGCTGTGCATATATACTAATCTATAAACATTTTTTTTGAGGGGGGGGGTGAACTCGGGCATAAGGCCCAAGCAAATTCCATCAGGCCAGCGTCAGGGCCAACGTCAGGGCCTGGCCCAGCGTCAGGCCCAAGCCAAGCGTCAGGCCCAAGCCAAGCGTCAAGCCTCGCGTCAGGCCGTAGGCAGGTTTGCGTCAGGCCCGAGCAGACCGGATTCTTGAGCAAGGCGCAGGCACATGTCGGCCTTGTTCAGCGTATACAGGTGGATACCCGGAGCGCCGTTCTCCAGCAAAAAGCGCATTTGCCGCACGGCAAATTCCAGCCCCACCTCGCGCACGGCCTCTACCCCGCCCTTTTCATCGGCCTTTTCAAGATCAAGGTAGAGCTTGCCGGGAATATTGGCCCCGCATAACGCAAGCACTCGGCGCAACGAGGCAAAACTCTGAATAGGTAAAATACCGGGAATTACAGGCGTATGGATGCCCTGACCGCGCAGATGCTCCAGCAGGTCGGCATATTCACGGGCATCGAAAAAGAGCTGGGTCACGGCAAAATCCGCGCCGCTGCGCATTTTGTCGGCCGTATGGCGGCGGTCTTGCGAAATGGAGACAGACTCGGGATGCGGCGCAGGATACGCCGCCACGCCAATACCCATAGAGGGATGCTGGCGGCGGGCAAAAGTCACCAAATCAGAAGCGTGCCGAAAATGGCCGCTATTCCAGTCCCACGCCTCCCCGGCAGGCGGATCGCCGCGAAGGGCCAGCACATTATCCACCCCGGCGGCCCGCAACTCGGCAAGATAAGCAGAGATGCTCTCGGGGTCGGCCCCCACACAGGTCAGGTGGGCCATGGTGTTCAGGCCGCGCCGCGCAAGCTCGGCCGTAACGGCCAACGATTTGCGCTGTTTGCCGCCCCCGGCGCCGTAGGTTACAGAAGCAAACAGGGGGGCCAGAGGGCGCAGGCGCTCAACCGTCTCGAAAAAGGCGGGAAGATTAGCCTCATCCGCCGGAGGAAAAAATTCCAACGAAAAAAAGGGCCTTTTGGCGGCGCGGATGCTGTCTCCGATATGCATGCGACATCTCCTTGTGCAAGGGGGTGCGGCCCATGAGGGCCCGGGTTTGTTTATGTTTATATCAAGATAAATTGATATGTCAAGAAAAAAGCCCTACACCCTTGCCAAATGCCACGCTTGGTCGTAATGCAGGGGCAAGAACCCCGCAACCCGTTTACTTACCGGCCGCAAGCCGTAAAAACACCACTATCCCATGGCATTACTATAATATAGGCGCGCCGTGGGAGGGGCCTGTTCGCCAGCCGTTTCGGCAGCGGCAACGCCATAATGCAGACACACAGCCATGATGTACAAAACTGACCTTTATATTTCCCGGCAGCCCGCGCCCGGCATTACAGGCAGCACGGGCGGCGCTAGGCCAAACAAAGGACACATGCGGGCGCAAGCCGCACGCACCTTTCTGGCGAAGTGTCTGCTGGCCTGCTGGCTGGCGGGCTTTTGGCAGCCAGCAGTCGCGGCCCAAACAGATTCCGCGGCACAGCCCGCTGCGCCAGCCATTGCCCCCAGCGCAACCGATGCCCCCGCCGCTGCGACACCGGCCACCCCCGCGCCCGCTGCCCCAGAGGCATCCGACCTTGCCGCCCAGCCCGGCCCCTCTCCCCAGTCTCCTGCTCCCCAGTCTCCTGCGCCCGGCGTGGCGGCATTGGCCCCTTCCGCTGCAGGCGTTGACGAACTGGGCAAGCCCGCCTGGCGGCAACTGGAACCCGGCCTTGAATTTGGCGAATTTCAGCTCACAGACAGCGAAGCGCTGCTGACAGCCCTGCGTATTGATCCGGCCAACTTTGACTTCATTCTCTGCGCCCGTTCGCAAGATGGCGGCAGCCTGCGCTCGCTGAATCAGTGGGCAGATCAATACAAGCTCACAGCCGCCATCAATGCCAGCATGTATCTGCCGGACGCCAGCACAAGCACGGGCTACATGCGCCAGAACGGGCACTTCAACAACAGGCGCGTGGTGCAGCGCTTCGGCGCATTTTTCGTGGCCGGGCCGGACAATCCTGACCTGCCGGGGGCTGCCATTGTAGATCGCGATGACCCGCAATGGGAAGCGCGCATCAGCCACTACCGCCTTGTTATCCAGAATTACCGCATGACCAGCGCTGACAGGCGCATTTTGTGGTCGCCGGGCGGCCCGCACTATTCCATTTCCGCTGTGGCGCAGACGGGCGACGGCCGTATTCTCTTTCTGCACTGCCGCCAGCCTGTAGAGGCTTACGCCTTTGCCCAGCAACTGCTTCACCTGCCCCTCAATGTGCGCACGGTCATGTATGTTGAAGGCGGCGGCCAGGCCGGGCTGCTGGTACGCTCGGCCGGATGGAAGCGCGAACTTGCTGGCCTGAGCGCCGCCGGGCTGCTGGTTACAGGCGATCTGCGGGCTCAGCTGCCCAATGTGCTCGGGGCCGTGCGCAAGGTTAACGCAAAGGACACAGCCCCCTCTGCCGCCAGCACGCCTGCTGAAACGCCCGCAGCAGCATCTGCCGCCCCAGACCAGCCCGCCCCAGACCAGCCCGCCCCAGACCAGCCCGCGCCAGACCAGCTCGCGCCAAGCCAGCCCGCGCCAGACCAGCTCGCGCCAAGCCAGCCCGCTCCAGAGCTTTCAGAAACAGAGAAAACGCCTCCCCCTTCGCCCACGGGGGATACTATTCAGTAGCTAAAGCTATCGGATCTAACTGCCCCCTTTCGTCCACGGGGGCTATGCCATAATCCACGCAAGCAACTCCTTCCGGGCAAGCTGCCTGCAAAAAGCAGTGCCACAAACCAGCAACAGTAAAATGCCCTGCCTTGCCATGCCCTGCCTTGCCTTGCCTTGTCCTACCCTGCCTCGGCGAACAGCGTGGCGGCTCAATCAAGGCCAAAATGCTATTTCAAGCAATATCTGATCTGGCCATAGCCTCCATATAATGGCATAGATGAAGGCAACAAACAGGTATGCTTTTGCACGTATCCTGCCTCTTCATATTGATAATAATTATCTTTTTTCATAAAAAAGACTTTACTTTGGGGCCGACTTCTTACACAATAAGTATCGGTATCCGGGGCTACGGGGCATCTGCGAAAGTGCGTGCCTTCCGCCCGGGCTGCTCCGGCGGCAACCTAAATCAAGGCCTGTGCCGGCCAAAAAGCAAGTGAGGAACCCATGCCCAAGCATCTGGAAGTTTATAAGTGTACTCATTGCGGTAATATTGTTGAAGTGCTGCATGGCGGCGGCGCCGAACTCGTGTGCTGTGGCGAAGCCATGAAGTACATGCGCGAAGGCTCTACCGATGGCGCCATGGAAAAGCATGTGCCTGTTATCGAAAAAGTCGATGGCGGCTACCTCATCAAGGTGGGCAGCGTGGCTCACCCCATGGAAGAAAAGCACTGGATCGAATGGATTGAACTGCTGGCCGACGGCAGAAGCTACACCAAGTTCCTCAAGCCCGGCGACGCGCCCGAGGCTTTCTTTGCCATCGACGCCTCCAAAGTAACCGCTCGCGAATATTGCAATCTGCACGGTCACTGGAAGGCTGAAAACTAGATCTGCCGCAAGGCAAATTACACAAAAGGCGCGGCTGGCCCGCGCCATTCCCTTAGGAGGATTCCCCATGCAGAAGTATGCTTGCAGTGTCTGTGGTTATGAATATGATCCCGCCGAACACGACAACGTGCCTTTTGATCAGCTGCCCGATGACTGGTGCTGCCCTGTGTGCGGGGTGAGCAAGGACCAGTTCAATCCGGCCTAATTTCGGTTCTTTCCCGCATTTTTCCCCGCTTTGCCGCTATTATCGGTAAAGCGGGGCTTTTCCTAAATGGGGAACCAAACACATTGGAGAATATATAGATGCAAGCTGTTGAAATCAAAAAAGACATATACTGGATAGGCCATGTAGACTACGACCATCGGGACTTTCACGGCTATTCCCGCTCCCCGGACGGCTCAACCAACAACGCCTACCTCATCAAAGACGAAAAAAATGTCCTCATGGACACAGTATCTGCGGGCTACGAAGGCACGCTTTTGTGCCGCATGGCCAAGGTGCTGGAGCCTGAAAAAATCGACTATATCGTCTGCAACCATATGGAACTTGACCACGCAGGCGCCCTTGAAGCCATTATCGAACGCTGCAAGCCCGAAAAAATTTTCGTATCCCAGACTGGCCTCAAGTCCATGGCCGGGTATTTTTCCTGCAAGGACTGGCCCGTACAGGCCGTCAAAAGCGGCGACAGCATCAGCATAGGCAAGCGCACCATAATTTTTCAGGAAACGCGCATGCTGCACTGGCCCGACAGCATGGTCTCGTATATTCCCGAAGAAAAACTGCTCATCAGCAACGACATCTTTGGCCAGAACATCGCCAGTTCCGCGCGCTTTGTAGACGATTTTGATGACGACAGCGAATTCTTGCGCCGCGTCAAGGAATACTACTACAATATCGTGCTGCCCTACTCCCCCATGGTGCTCAAGACCCTGCCCATCGTGGAAAAGCTCGACATCGACATGATCGCCCCCGACCACGGCCTCATCCACCGAGGCGAAAAGGCCGTGCGCCGCATCATCGACCTGTACCGCACCATGGCCGAGCAAAAGCCCCAGCAGCGCGCCCTCATTTTTTACGACACCATGTGGCAGTCCACTGAATCCATGGCCTACGCCGCATGCAGCGGCCTGGAAGAAAACGGCGTGCCCACGCGCATCATGTCGGTCAAAAGCAATCACCACAGCGCCATCATGACCGAACTGGCCGACTGCGGCGCGGTGCTGGCTGGCTCGCCCACCCACAACAACACCATACTGCCCATGGTGGCTGCCCAGCTTACCTACATGAAGGGCCTGCGCCCGCTGAACCGCGTAGGAGCCGCCTTTGGTTCCTTCGGCTGGTCTGGCGAAGCGCCCAAACAGCTGCACGAACACCTGGTCGGCATGCAAATGGACATGCCCGTGAGTCCGGTCAAGTGCAACTGGCGGCCCAACCGCGACGTGTTCAAGGCTTGCCACGAAATGGGCAAGGCCGTGGCCACAGCATTGAAAAAGAAGTGCCAGGAAGGATAGCGTAAAACTGTTCCTGCAACGCAAAAGCGGCGGAAGATATACTTCCGCCGCTTTTTTTATAACAGCTTTGCTTCTGCCTGCCGCTTTGCCGCTCAGAGCATTTCACACTTGGAATGCTGGACAAGAATTGGTCTTCAAATCCGTGTCACTAAATGATTGCAGGCCGACTTCGCCGACCGTTGAGCAATCATTTGAAGCGTGAATACGCTAAGGGCAAAACAGTCCGGGCCGCTACGCGCCCGTCAGAGAGCCGTAAACACCTTGAGAATGCATATCCTCAAAACTGCAAGCCCCTGAAAACAGGCTGAAGATGCAATCGTCTTCTACCAGTTTATGACTGGCATGCAGCCTACGGATGGCACTTGGACTTGGCGCAGCCCGTAAGATCCTTCTTGAGGTCGGGCTTTTCAGCCACAACCTTGGTGTGACAGGCAAAGCAGCTGGTGTGCTTGAGATCGCCCTTGGCGTGAATGACGTAATACAGGCTCTTTTCGCCCTTTTTGGCGGTCAGATCGTCATGGCAGCCGGAGCTGCCGCATTTGGCATAGCTTTCCTTGCCATCCACCAGGTGGTGACAGGTCACGCATTCCACTTTTGCGTGGGGAGCGTGGGGGAACATGACTGTTTTTTGCGTGCCTTTGATTTCAACTGGTTTGTCAGGTACGGCAGGGGCGGCCCAGGCGCTTACAGCGAAAAGCAGGGCCAACATACAGGTAAGTGCAAGAGTTTTTTTCACAGCAGTCCTCCAAGGTAAAAAACAACACATGCGAATTATTGGGAGCTTACGGCCAGCATGGCAACGTGTCAATGGGGAGCACGAAACACTTTTTCAAGTCATTTACACTGTCATAAACGCCTTTTACGTGCATATCCCCTGGGCGTAAGCATATACGACCCAACAGATCGGCTTTCATTGTTGCCGATAATCAACAGAGAGAGCATGTCCACCTGTGCGGCATCAAAGGCGTCCAGCCTATGAACGCTCACACTCTGTCCCGGCCTGTACGCCTTGCGCACCAGCCCCACGGGGCAGTCACCCGCACGAAAACGGCGGGCCAGCTCCAGCGCATGATCCAGATGGCCGGGGCGCCCCTTGGAACGCGGATTATAGATCACGCAGACAAAATCCGCCTCCAGGGCCGCTGTCAATCTTTTAACAATGGTTTCCCACGGCGTCAGCAGGTCGCTCAGGCTCACACAGGCAAAATCGTGTGTCAGAGGCGCGCCCAACAGGGCCGCGGCCGCGCATACGGCGGGAACCCCCGGAACCACCTCAAAAGGAATCGAGTCGGCCAGGCCGCGTAATTCAAGTATTTCAAGGGCAAGGCCAGCCATGGCGTATATACCGGGGTCGCCCGAACACACAAGGGCCGTGGGCTGACCGGCCAGGGCCGCGTCCACAGCGGCGGCGCAGCGCTCTGTTTCATGCCGCATGCCGGTGCTGATGCATTCTTTGCCTTCCAGCAATTCGGGGGGAACCATATCCATATACAGGTGATAGCCCGCCACACAACGGGCCTGCGCCAGCACGGCGCGGGCTTGGGGCGTCAGGCATTGGGCATGGCCAGGGCCAAGACCGACCACATGAAGACTGGCGGCTTGCGTCATATCAACTCTTCTTTCTTGCAGTTTTCACCGTTTTCGGCCTTATCTGGTTCTTGCTCGAGAGCCAGGGCCACTGCCACGGTTAACTGCGAATGGAAAATGGTTTTGGGCAAAAGCAAACGGGCCGCGCTACACGCCGAGCCCTGACGGGCCGCCAACAAGGCGGCGGCCTCACAAACGCTGAAAGGAGGCAAGCCAAAACGCCGCCCCGCCGCCGCCGAAGGGTGCGGCACCGGGCAGCGGGCCAGACGGGCAGCGTCAAATCCCTTGAGGGGCACTCCAAGGCGAAAAGCAAGTTCCAGCAGCGCTGGCTCCTGCAATTTTTCCGTCACCGTGCCCAAGGCGGCCACGGCCTGCATTTCAAGATCATGCGTTGCAAAAAGCTCTTCAAAAGCCTCAAGGGCCGCGCCCAGCGAAAGATTTTTGCGGCAGCCAAGCCCCACATACAGACGCGGCACGGCCACGCGCATGAGCCCCTCACAAGGGAGAAGCCGACGCCAATGCGCAGCCACAAGGGGCGGCGCATGCGCTTCACGCTTTTCGGTAAGCAACGACAAGGGCGGCGCCACGGCCTCGTCGCGACAGGGCAAAAGCTCCAGCGCATGATGCGCAGGCACAGCCGCGCAGGGATTCCAGACCCGCAGGCGCTCGCCTTCCAGCAGGGCCGCCTGCGCGCGCGGCAGCTGGCCCCAATCCACAATGCGCAGACCAGCCTCACGCAAAAGCAGGTCAAAGGCCAAAGCGCGGCCCGCAGCCAAAGGCTGCCCGGCATTTTCTGCGCCTGCATGCGCGAGCCCTGACGCGCCAAGACCATTCTCTTCGGCCGCAACATCTGAAGCAGTTGTAATAACGGGAGTAGCGCGCAACAAACCTGCCACATGGCGGGCCAGATGGTTGCCGCCGCCCCAGTGGCCGGAAATCAGACTGATGACGTAGTTGCCGGCGGCGTCCAGCACAAGAACCGGCGGATCCTGACTTTTATGAGCCAGCAGGGGGGCCAGGGCGCGCACGGCAATACCCGTGGCCCCGATAAAAATATGCGCCCCGTGCTGCCGGTAAGCCGTGGCAAGAAAATCGCCAAGCCGCGTAAACGGCTGCGCATCGGACGGGCAGAAGCGTTGTGGTGTAAAGATGTGGCATTGTTCAAGGCGGCTGCCCCCCGGATCAACCCAGGGCTGGCTTGCCAGCAAGGCCTTGAGCCGTCGGGCAAGGGGCAGCGCAGAAAGACTCAGGGCGTAACAGGCGAGGGAGTTTTTTTCAAAAACAGGATGCAAGCAAACCTCCGGCGGTCTTCCGCCGCGTGGCCTGAAAAAATACGGTTCAGAGCAGTTTTAGCGTGAAATAAAAATAAAGATTTTTTTGGGATGGGGGCGTGGGGGAGGAGCCTTTTTGCAAAAGGGCCCCTCCCCCACAAAGCATTTCAAAGCCAATTTGCGCTAGAATATCACCTTGCGGGCCGCGTCCAGCGCGCGGTTAAAGTCTTCATCCGTATGGGCAAAAGAAACCATGCCGGTTTCATAGCCCGAGGGCGCAAGGTAGATGCCTTGGGCGCGCATCTGCTTGTAAAAACTTGTAAAGAGTTTCTGGTCGCACTTTTGCGCGTCGGCAAAGTCCGTCACTTCCTGCTCACTGAAATAGGGGCAGAACATGGAAGCCAGCGTGGGCATCTGCAAGGGCACGCCCTTGGCGGCAATAATATCGCGCAGGCTGTGGGCAAAAGCGCGAGTGCGCTTCTCAAGGCCGTCATAGTCGGCCTTTTTGAGAATGCCCATGGTAGCAAGACCGGCAGCCATGGCCAGCGGATTGCCCGAAAGGGTTCCCGCCTGATACACGCCGCCCCGGGGGGCGATGAGCTCCATGTACCGGCGCTTGCCGCCAAAAGCCCCCACAGGCAGACCGCCGCCGATGATCTTGCCAAAGGTGGTCAGGTCGGGGTCAATCTTGAAGCGCGCCTGCGCCCCGCCAAAAGCCGCCCGAAAGCCCGTGATAACTTCGTCAAAAATTAACAGGCTGCCGTGCTGATCGCATATGGCGCGCAAGCCTTCAAGAAAGCCGGCCTTGGGCAGCACAAGACCCATATTGGCAGCCACAGGCTCCACAATAATGGCCGCAATGCTTTCACCGTGGCGGGCAAAGCATTCCTTGACGGCTTCCAGGTCATTATACGGAGCAAGCAGAGTGTCCGCCACCACGGCCGCTGGCACACCGGGCGTGCCGGGGATGGAAAATGTGGCAAGCCCCGAACCGGCCGCTGCCAAAAAAGGATCGGCATGGCCGTGATAGCAGCCCACAAACTTGAGCACCTTGTCGCGCCGGGTGGCAGCACGAGCCAGCCGCAGGGCGCTCATGGTGGCCTCGGTGCCCGAGTTGACCATGCGCACCATCTCAAGGCTGGGCATGGCCGCCACCACAGCTTCGGCCAGAAGCACCTCGTCCGGGCAGGGAGCGCCGTAGCTTGTGCCGCGATGAGCCGCATCGCACACGGCGCGGGTGACAGAAGGCTCGTCATGGCCAAGAATCATGGGCCCCCAGGAAAGCACGAAGTCAATGAACTGCCGCCCATCCACGTCGGTAAGATGGCAGCCGTGCGCTTCGGCAATAAACAGGGGCTGGCTGTCCACATTGTGGCAGGCACGCACGGGGCTGTTGACGCCGCCGGGTATGACAGTCTGGGCTTTTTCAAAAAGCTGACGTGAAATGGTGTCCATTATGGCTCCTTTATAGCATTTTGCACTTGGGGCTGCCGCAGGGCTACGCATGACGGCGCATGGGCCCGGCTGCGCCAGGCCGCCAATGCCGCCGCGCGTTGCACTGGCAGAACATCCCGTTATTTATGAATATAGTAAGCGACAAAAGGCTAGGTGAAATATGTCATGGAAGTTTTTTTCAATTCCTTGAGGCTGCGCAGGATGGCATGCTCTTGCAGGGAAGTCGCGCGCTTGACATCCTCGACCACGCTCAGGCATTCGGCCTCGCTACGGCCATGAATCATGGTGTACATCTCATAGGGCCAGTCAGGGGCAGAGCTCGGGCGGTAATAGACGTGCGAAATATGCTTATGCTCTGCCGCCTTGCGGCCACAGTCATCGACCTGATCGGGCGTGACCTTCCACGCGACCATGGCGTTGTGTGTCCACCCTGTTTTCTGATGCTTGATGCTCGCCCCAAAACGACGGATGGCCCCGGAGGCCTTGAGGCGGCCAAGCAGTTCGAGCACTTGGGCTTCAGTCATGCCCGCCTGCTCTGCCAGATCGGCATAGGGGGTCAGGCTGTCGGGCAAATTGGCCTGCACAATGCGCAAAACGGCTTGTTCCTCTGGGCTGAATTGATGGCTCATGGATTCTCCAAATAGAGCAATTTCATTTTACCTTGCTCTGACAGCTGCGTGAGCAGATATGGGCTACCAAGGCGTAAGCGCAGTTTACCTGCACTATGAGCGCCGCGGTGAGCGTGTCGTAAACTTTAAGAATGTATATGCTCAAAGATAGTCTGCTCTGAACAAAGAAGGTGCCGCGGGCCACAGCACACGACAAACGGCCATGCCCCAGGGCATGGCGCAGGCCGAAAGCCCGACCCGGGAAAACCCCGGGCCGGGATAAAAACAGCATTATCAGCGCGTAAACGAACGGGCAAAAAGGTTCTGAATGGCTACGCGGCCATTGTCCTCGAGAAAACGTGTGCCCGTTGCGGCAAAGTGGGCATGTTCAATGGCGGGATTTTCCACCTGCTCCCACTTATCCTTACGCCAGTCAAACCAGGCGTTCTTGCCCTGGTCGAAAACCAGCAGAGGCTTGTTGCATATCTTGGCAAACTCCGCCCCCCAGCCCGTACCGCCCTTGACCGTTCCATCAGGCTGGATGGCTCCGACCACTACAATCTGGTCGCCACTGCTGACCTGCCAGCAAATGGACTGCAACACTTTGCGAAACAGGGGAGCGCGCGTGTACTCGCGGCTCATGAGGCGCGACACATAGGTAAGGCTCACATCTTTAAGGGCCAGCTCCTCAGACGTAAGAACACGCACACCACGGGTGCGCTCCATCTGATGCCCCTCAAAACTGTAATTCACTTCCTCCAAGCCCCAGCTTTCAGCCAGAGCGCCGAAAAACTGTTCAGTACCGGCGGCGCCGCCGCTGTAAAGCACACATTGGTTGGGGTTGAGCATGCTGCCTCCTCAAGGATTGTTGCGCCGGGCAAATTGTGGATAGTGGTCTGTTTATCCGGCAGAAGCGTCTTGATCATCATTGCAAAAATTACTGCGCTCGGCAAGGCTGCCCCGACAAAGAATGGTTGACGAAAGCCGCCTGCGCACAAAATAATTTTCCCGCCGAACCACAGGCAGACGGCAACATCATGCGCTGGAAATGCTTCGGGGAGGGAAGAATGCTTTGGGGGAAGGGTGCAAGAGATGTGAGAGGGAGGAATGCGCTATGAGGGGCTGCGCCAATGACGGGAGGAGATGCGTGAGACGGGCGGGAGGTGCAGGCGGCATGGCAGGGCGTGTAAGCAATGCGGTGGCGGGCGGCGGATGCGTGTGAGGATGCTGTGGCGGGCGGCGTGGCAGTGCATGCAGGTGGCGCGAGGGTGCATGCGGACGGCGGGCGCCTACGACCAGGGCTGTCACAGCAAGCTAGTGGCTGATGACGCGCCGGGCGCATGCGAAGGGTCTGGCAGATGGGCCAATGCCTGATGGCTGCGAGGGCACTAGAGCAATTTCAGGCCAAAGCAGCCCAAAGCGCAGACGGCAAGCCGCAAACGGCGCACAGCACCAACGGAAACCGGCAAACCGCAAACCGCAAACCGCAAACCGCAAACCGCAAACCGCAAACCAAAGCAGCTCAAAGTACCAAGCAAAGCACAAGCCTAAATTGCTCAAGCTGCTGTGCTCATGTGAGCGGGCTGGCTAAACCCATGAAGGGGCACACCGTTCAGGGAGTTGCCTGCCCGCCACACTCAAACCTGTGCCGCACCGCTATTGTTACGCCACAAGGCGCAAAGCCTGTGCGGGGTTAAAAGCGCAACGAACAAAAAACGCCCCAAAAAGCGAGGGGCGTTATGTTGTTGCTGAACTCTAGTAGCGGGGCTGACGAGGAGCCCTGGGTTTCGCTTCGTTGACGCGAAGCGTGCGACCGCCGAAGCTAAAGTTGTCAAGAGCTTCGATGGCGGAGTCGGCTTCGCCGTCTTCCATTTCCACAAAGCCGAAGCCGCGGGCACGGCCGGTATCCCTGTCGCTAACAAGTTTCACAGACAGAACGCTGCCGTATTCGGCAAAAAGATCCTGAACCTGTTCTTCAGTTGCAGACCAAGGAAGGTTCCCGACATAGATGGACTTGGACATGAAACACCCTCTCAAAAAAAACAATCTTGCCGCGCTTACACCCGATAAAACGTATTACCGGTACGCGGCCCATGCAAGTCACAGAAACACGCTTTGACGAGCTTGTCAACGAAAGTACTAAAAAAAGTTAGTATTGCGCGCTTTTTGCGTGATAAAAACGTGTGATGCAATAAAATACCCGCAAATTTTTATTAAAAGATGTTCAATCCCTTCAGAATGTTATACACGCGCAGAGCCTACACGTCACCACACATCTAAGGGCACAGCAAAGAGACGCTGCAGCAAAAACACATCTTTTACATAGGATGAACATCATCTTGTGCAGTAAAGATACTTCCTGTTTGACCGCACAACCATATTGCATGCTCACACAACAGATACCAAATCTAGAGCTTTGTGTGTGAAAACATGCGCAAGCTCGGCTGTACAGCAGCAAAACTAGCGGCTTTGCCAAGCCAGACCCCACATAGACAGCGATTTTTTTGCTTCAATATAGATTATAGTATGCGGCAAAAATGAGCGTCAATTTGCGCTCGTATAGAAGAAAAAGGCCGAAGCACGGGCCGACGGTCTTGCCCTTCCACCTTCTTTGGTGGCCGCGTCTGTATGCAAATGCATACAGGCTGCGCAAAGGCAAAGCCAGCTTACGGCCGCATGGACAAAGCAATTTTGCAGGCATTACCAGACGTTCATGCAGCTGCCAGAGGTTCATGCGGCTGCCGGGGCTGGAGCGCATTTGGCCTTTGAGCCTGGTACTGCCGGACTGCGCTCTGCCGGACAGAGCTCTCCGGACTGTGTCTCCTGACAGAGTTCTGCAGGGCTGTGTTATTCTGACAGTGTTCGGCCGGACTGTGCACTGCCGGACTGCGCTCTGCCGTAAAGAGTTCGGACGTAAAGTGTTCGGCCGGACGGCGCTCTCCGAATAGAGTTCAGCTGGACAGAGCTATACTGCAAGGCACGGTTTACGCCCCGCTGCTGCAAATGGCGTTTTCTGCCCGCCATGGTGGTGCCGAACGTGTGTTGTACGACAGGGTCTGTCCCACATGGTCTGCCCGCCATGGTGCTGCCTGCAAGGCGTGGCTGCCGCTCCTGCCTCCTAGGTCAGGGGAAGTCTTGTGCAGACAGAAAAGGGATAAAGGTTTGGGGGGGTGGGGGCGTGGGGGAGGCGCCCCTTTTGCAAAAGGGGCCCTCCCCCACAAAACGCCTCAAACGCATACAGCTCCGGCGGGGCCCTCCCCCACAAAGCACTTCAAGCCCTACCTGCTCAAAAAAGCTTCCCCCACACAGCAGCAAAAAACAAAAGCGTGCCCAGGAGCACGCTTTTGCGAAAAACTATGAACCGCTTTCGGAGGGCGGCGGCGACCAATCTGGCGCCATATCTTCAAAAGAAGTGTACGGCGACATATACATAAGCTCCGCCACGCCCACAGGCCCGTTGCGCTGCTTGCCGATAATGATTTCGGCCACGCCCTGTGGGGGGCGCTCGGCGGGTTTGACGAATTTATACACGTCGTCGCGATAGACGAACATGATGACGTCCGCGTCCTGTTCGATGGCGCCGGATTCGCGCAAGTCAGAGAGCATGGGCCGCTTATCGCTGCGCTCTTCAACTTTTCTGTTCAGCTGCGAAAGCGCCACAACGGGAACGTGCATTTCTTTGGCAAGCCCTTTGAGGGAGCGAGAAATATCTGAAATTTCCAGTTCGCGTGAGTCAGTGCGACGGCTGGTGCGCATGAGCTGCAAGTAGTCAACAACCACCATGCCCAGGCCCTTGTCTGCCTTGAGGCGTCGGGCGCGGGCGCGCAGTTCCAGCGTGGTGAGGGCCGGGGTGTCGTCGATAAAAATGGGTGCGCGGGCCACGACGTCGGCCGCGGCATAGAGGCGCTGCCAGTCATCGTCGGTGAGCAGTGACGGGCGGCGTAATTTGGAAAGGTCGACCTTCCCCCACACGGCGAGCATGCGCTGCATGAGTTGTTCTTTACTCATTTCAAGGGAAAAGACGGCCACGGGAACATTCTGGCGCACGGCGGCATGCAGGGCCATGCACATGGCAAAGGCCGTCTTGCCCATACTGGGGCGAGCCGCCACGATGATGAGGTCTGAGGGCTGGAGCCCGGCGGTGAGTTTATCCAGGCGGCTATAGCCGGTGGTGACGCCGGTGATCACGTCCTTGGCATCGGCCAGGCGGGAAAGGTTGTCAAAAACCTTGTCCAGCAGTTCGCGAGTGGGGGTAAAATCGCGCCCGGAGGTGCGTTGCGAAATGGCAAAGACCGCCTGCTCGGATTCGTCAAGCAGGGCTCCCACCTCAAGAGAGGCATCGTAGCAATTGGTGATAATGCCGGAGCAGGCCTCGATAAGCCCGCGCTGCAAGGCCTTGTCGCGCACGATGGTGGCATAATATTCGGCATTGGCGCCGGAAACTACGGCCTGAGCGAGATCGCCAAGGTAGACGGCCCCGCCCGCTTCTTCCAGGGCGCTGCGGCTTTTGAGCATTTCTGCTGTGGAGAGCAGGTCTATGGGTGCGGACTTGCGATACAGCTCAAGAAAGGCGGCGTAAATGGTGACGTGGGTTGGCACATAAAAGTCTTCGGCGGCCAACTGATCCACGATGGAGTGCATGAGCTGCGGGCGCATGAGCACCCCGCCAAGCACGGCCTGTTCCGCCTCCACGCTGTGGGGCGGCACACGGCGCAAAAGATCGGCCTCGGCTCTTTCAGCGGCACTGCCCGAGGCATTAGCCTGGCGAGACTTGAACGCACCCTGCCCCGACTGGCCGCCACGGCCGCCGCGACCGGATGCGCCGTTCTGCCCAAAAGGCGCGCCCCCGGCCTCAGGGCCGGGGGCGGAACCATGATCACTGTGGGAAACCACTACATCCCCTATTCAGCGGATCCGGCTGCTTCAGCGGGAGCTTCAGGAGCAGGCTCATCTTCATAGGTCTGCTGGTCGGACACAACCTTCACCGGCACCACTGCGACAACGGTGGGGTGCAGGCGCACGCGCACGGGGTGTTCGCCCAGAACGCGGATGGGAGCGTCCATCAGGATGCGGCGGCGGTCAACATCCACACCAAGGGCGGCGATGGTATCGCCGATGATGGTGGTGGTGACGGAGCCATACAGCTTGTTGTTGTCGCCCACATGCATGGTGATAACCACGTCAAGGGCTTCAAGACGAGCCTGCATGTCCAGGGCTTCAGCGCGCACGCTGTCCATATGGGCCTGGAGCTTTTTGCGTTCCTGTTCAAAAACTTTCAGGTTGGCCGGTGAGGCCACCATGGCCAAGCCCTGGGGCAGCAAAAAGTTGCGGCCATAACCGGGCTTGACATCAACCAAATCACCAAGACTGCCGAGATTTTCCACGTCGGCGCGAAGTATCAGTTTCATGTGCGCCTCCTTAGATGCTGCTCTTTTTCTGGACGCCGGAATCGTGCGTCGCGGTGTAAATGAGCAGGGCCATCTGACGGGCGCGCTTGATTTCGCGGGTCAGCAGGCGCTGGTGTTGCGCGCAGGTTCCGGTGATACGGCGGGCAATGATCTTGCCGCGCTCGGTGATGAAATCACGCAGGATATCAGGGCGCTTGTAGTTCAGGGGCAGGTCTTTGTCTGCGCAAAAGCGGCAGAACTTGCGACGCGGTGCAAACTTTTTCTTAAAGGCCATTTACGCAACCTCCCCGGCAACTTCATCGGCCAGCTTGACGGTCACAAACTTGAAGACGCTGTCGTTCATGCGAATGTTACGTTCGAGCTCAGCCACCAGAGGAGCCGGGCCCTGATACACCAGACGCACATAGTAACCGCGCATCAGCTTGCGCACCGGGTAAGCGAGGTCGCGCATACCCCAAGTGTCCACTTCTTCCATAACGCCCTTTTCGCGCTCGATAATACCGGTGAGCGTAGTAACAACGCCCTCGCGGTTATCGGGGGAAAGCTCCGGCGAAAGGAGCAGCAGGGTTTCAAATTTCCGCATTGTAATTCTCCTTGTGGATTTACAGCCCGCACACACAGGTACGGGCAAGGAACGTGTTGTATACTGCCCGCTCTGCGCCCTGTCAAGGAACAATACCGCATGAAGCAGAATGAACGCAGATGCCCGGCGCTCATGTCGCTGGTCAGGGTTTCGCGGTCAGGGCTTCGCGGTCAGGGCTTCGCGGTTTGGGGCTGGCGACAAGGCGTAGCGGCCATCGCAACCAGAGGATGGCGGCCAGGGGCTGGCGACAAGGCACAGGACAGGGCGCAGCGGCCAAGGCTTCGCAATCAGGGCATATGCGCGGGTTTTTCGGTCAAAAAACTGTAGTCGTCCACAATCCAATCATGGAGAGCCGGCACGCCCTCATCCTCGACCCGCACCCAAGAGCCCTGCCCATCACAATCTGTCAGCCACACCTGCACAAAGCGCAGGCGCAGGGCAAGCCGCCGCAATGTAGCGCTATAAAGCCCCTCCACACAGTGACAAACCACAGGGGCCACGCAACGCCTGCGCCCCGGCCTGTTGAGCACAACGCAAAGCAACATCTGCGTGCCGGCCAGCCTGTGGTAGCGGTCTTGCGCGGCCACATCGTCCATTTCAAGGCGCGCTCCGCCCGCAGAGATATTCACCAGCCGCAGCGAGCCCGAATTGTCCTCGCGAAAACAAAAATCAGGTGAACCCAGTTCGCGCCAATGCGAGGGCAGCTTGCTCCGCAACCACAAATCCACAGAGCGCACCATACCCGCTGACGGAAACACCCGCTCATGCTTGCGCAAAGCTCGCTGCACATAAGCCTCGGGCCTGCCGACCTTGAGCTCACACTGTCGGCTTTCCGGGTTCAACTGATTATGAATGATATGGGTTTTGCACAAAAAACCCTTCCGCGCTTCACTGGGTGGCATCTTGAAAACATGCGCAAGAAGGGTGCGCGGCAGGTTGAAATAAATAAGGCACTGCTCGTCGTTAAGGGCGTCGGGCAGAAAATTGATGTTGGACACAAGCTGTATACCGGACGGCCCCATACTTTGGATACGGCAATACACATTGTCCATCTGGCGATTGCGATTGATAAACAGAACCTCTACGCAGACCTGATGCGCAAAGGCCGCATCAAGCACCATTCCAACAGAGGGCTTTTTGACGGCAGCATGCCCGACAGCACGCTTAAAACGATTGAAGAAAAGCATTTCCTGCCTCTTGCGGGCTGCCCCTTTTTCGTGTCCGAAAGCGCATGCCAGAACATCTAGCCAGCATGAAAACAATACTTAGTTATTCCGGCATACGTTTTTTGTCAAACATCCGCCCCGCACAAGCAGAGGGGCATATGCCTTATAAACCGGCTACATACGCCAATGCTTGCATACCAGGGCTCTTGCATATACTGTGCGCGGCATGTCCGACTCCATCTTTACCATAGAACATACCGACGGGGCCGCCCGAGCAGGAACCCTGCGCACTGCCCACGGCACTATCCCCACGCCCATCTTCATGCCCGTAGGCACGGTAGGCACGGTCAAGGCCATTGCCCCTGACGACCTGGCCGCCATCGGCGCACCCGTCATACTCGGCAACACCTACCACCTTTATCTGCGCCCCGGCGACGAGCTGGTGGGCCGGCGCGGCGGCCTGCACGAATTCGCCGCATGGCCCGGCTCCATTCTCACGGACAGCGGCGGCTTTCAGGTGTTCAGCCTCAGCTCGCTGCGCAAGATTCGCGAAGAAGGGGTGGAGTTCCGTTCGCATCTTGACGGTTCGCGCCATCTGTTCACCCCCGAAAAGGTGCTGCAGATCCAGCGCAACCTCAACTCAGACATCATGATGGTGCTCGACGAGTGCGTGCCCTACGGCGCGGACTATGACTATACCGAAAAATCCCTGGCCCTCACCACGCGGTGGGCATTGCGCGCCCGGGCTGCCTACCCGGCAGGCACAGCGCACAACCTGCTCTTCGCCATTACCCAGGGCGGCTTTCACAAAGACCTGCGCACGCGCTCCATCGAAGAACTTTGCGGCCTTGATTTTGACGGCTTTGCCATCGGCGGCCTTTCAGTGGGAGAACCCAAAGACCAGATGTACGACCTGCTCTATCACACAGCCCCCCAGCTGCCCGGCCACAAGCCCCGCTACCTTATGGGCGTGGGAACGCCGCTCGATATCGCCAATGGCATCAACGCCGGCATTGACATGTTCGACTGCGTGCTGCCCACCCGCAACGCGCGCAATGGCACGCTCTATACCTCGGAAGGCAAAATAAACATCAGGCGCAAGCAGTTTGCCGAAGACGACGGCCCCCTGGATCCCAACTGCAGCTGCTACACCTGCCGCACCTTTTCGCGTGCCTACCTGCGACACCTCTACGCCAGCCAGGAACTGCTCTCTTTTCGCCTCAACTCCCTGCACAACCTCACGTACTTCCTCGATCTGGCCCGCAATGCGCGCCAAGCCATTATTGAAGGACGCTACGCCTCCTTTCTTGCGGGCATTGAAGCGCTCTACCCCGATGAGGCGGCAAGGGCAGCGGCCGGGGCGTAACGCCCACAGGAATACACGTTTCGTACGAATAAAAGCCCGCTTCAGGGCTTTTTTACTTGGCAATGCTTTGTGGGGGAGGGGCTTTTTGGAGCAAGTACAGTCGGAAATGCTTTGTGGGGGAGGGGCCCTTTTGAAAAAGGGCCCCTCCCCCACACCCCCACCCCCTAAAACTTTTATTTCTGTTTCAGTCAGACACGAAAATACTTCTATCAGGCACAGGCACCCTTCAATCTGGCGCGAACAGCCTTCTGCCCCTGAAACAGGAGTGCGGCACGGGGCCGGGCCGCCTTTGCCCCCTGCCCCTTCCTGTGGCATACTGCCCGCGAACAGCCGCCAGGCGACACAGCGCCACAAAAACGGGCGGGACAAGCCAGCAAGAGGTTCGCATGCAAGCCAGCCACAAGTATTCCCTTACCCCTTCCACCGGCAGCAACCCGCTGAGCCTGCGGGGCATGGTCACAAGCCCCCACTATCTGGCGTCGCAGGCCGGGCGCGACATCCTGCGCGCAGGCGGCACAGCTGTGGACGCGGCCATCGCCGCAGCCGCCGTGCTTTCTGTGGTCTATCCGCACATGTGCGGCATTGGCGGCGATAATTTCTGGCTCATATACGATGCGGCCTCGCAAAAACTACGCGCCCTTAACGGCAGTGGCCGCGCCGCGCAGGCAGCCACCACAGGCCTGTATACCGAGCGCGGCCACAAGGCCGTGCCCACGCGCGGGCCGCTGGCTGCCATTACGGTTCCCGGCGCTGTGTCGGGCTGGGCAGCGGCCTTTGACCACAGCAAAAAGCATATGGCCTCGCCCCTGAGCTGGGCCGACCTGCTGGCATCCGCCCGCGAGCATGCCGAAAACGGCTTTGCCGTTTCGCATTCCCTGGCAGGCAGCCTGACCCTTGTCAGCAGCGGCAAGCCCAATTACTGCCTGACCGATTGCCCCGAATTCCGCGAGCTTTTCTGCACGCCCGACGGGCGCGCTCCGGCCTTTGCCTCAGTTTTGCGCCAACCGCACCTTGCACGCACCCTCGCCCGCCTGGCAGAGCAAGGGCCAGAAGAATTTTACCGCGGCGACACAGCCCAGGCCATTATCACCGCCATGCAGCGCCACGGCGGGCTGCTCGCGCAAGATGACCTGAGCAGCCACACGGCCGACTGGGCCGAGCCCCTGCGCGTGGACTACCGGGGCTACACGGCCTGCACGCCGCCCCCCAACTGCCAGGGGCTGGCTACGCTTGAAATTCTTAACATCCTCAATCAGATGGATGTCGCGGCTTTGGGTGAAGGCACGGCCGACTACTATCACGTCATGGCCGAAGCCACGCGCGAGGCCTTCATTGACCGCCAACACTACCTCACAGACCCGGACTTTGCCCACATTCCCACGGACAGGCTGCTTTCGCCAGAACACGCGCGCCAACAGGCCGCGCGCATCCGCATGGATAAAAGCGCCGGGCCCCTCCCCCCCCTGCCCCCTGGTGGCGACACCATCTGGCTTGGCGTGGTGGACGCGTGGGGCAATGCGGTGTCACTCATCCAGAGCATTTACCACGAATTCGGCTCGGGCCTTGTGGCACACGGCGCGGGCTTTGTGTTGCAAAACCGGGGCTGCGCCTTTGCCCTTGAAACGGGCCACGTCAACAGCCTTCAGCCCGGCAAGCGCACCCTGCACACCCTGACGCCAGCCATGCTGCTCAAAAACGACAAACCCCACCTCGTTTACGGCAGCATGGGCGGCGACGGCCAACCGCAAACCATTGCGGCCATGACCACCCGCATGGTGGACTTTGGCATGGATCCGCAAGATGCCGTTAATGCGCCGCGCTGGCTGCTGGGCCGGAGCTGGGGGGCGGAATCCAACGACCTCAAGCTTGAGGGCCGCATTGCCGAAAATATTGCGCGCGACCTGGAAGGGCGCGGGCATGAAGTGCGGCGTATGCCTGATTTTTCAGAACTGTTGGGCCATGCCGGGGCCATCATGCGGCGGCCGGGCGCGGCCGGGCCCAGTGAATCCGGGCCCAGTGAGTCTGAACCAGATGTCTGGCAGGGCGCTACAGACCCGCGCGGCGACGGGCAGGTGGCCGCGCTGTAACAAACGAACCACGCCAGCCACGCGGTCACGACGACCGCGGCAGGATTGCTGGCAGCGGCAACGGCCAGGCAACAGCGCAGTCACAAACGCAGCCACGCCAGTCACGGCAGGATTGCCGGGCGCGGCGCAAACCTGCCGGGCCAGAACCCCAAGCACGCACAAAAAATCAAACAAAAGGCCCCGGACACGCTCATGTCCGGGGCCTTTTGCCTGTAACATTCATTTTGCCAACGTAGCCCGCGCGGCTAACAACGGCCAGATGCAGCTTGCTGTTGAGACAGCGCATGGCCTGCGCGGCGCGGCTTGTGCCCCGCCTGCCTCAGGTCAGGAGACTTTCTGCAACAGATTGAATAAAAATAAAGGTTTTAGGGGGTGGGGGCGTGGGGGAGGAGCCCCTTTTGTAAAAGGGGCCCTCCCCCACAAAATACTTCAAGCGCAAGCCACGCCCTGTCAGCAGATCTGCGCTAGCTGATCCAGCTCCCCAGGGCATCCACAATCTTGCGGGCCTGTTCAGCGCTGGAAATGGTAAATTTGGACTGCTGGCGGTATTCGCCGCCAGATTTCTTGTAGCGCCGAATGACGTATATGTCCGGCCCAAAATCATCCTTTTCCGGCTGCCATTGCTGATAACGGAACAAAATGGTCGTCCACAGGCCCTTGCTCAGCACAACCTTGTCCAGTTCGTTAATAATGACCTGGCCGTTTTCTTCAAACTGTACGGTAAGATCGTCAATAGTCTCGTTCAAGATATTTCTCCCTGCGGAGCCTCATGGCCGCCCCCGACGGGGCGGAATTTATCCGGCGTAATTGGCCAGCATGCCTTTGACATTTTCAGGAAGCTCGAGCGCTTTGACAACCATTTCCGTAGGGCCGGGGCCATACGCACTGGCGGCAATCGCCCCGGAGGCAGACAGGGCCATCATACGTTCGACCATGGTCAGCTCTCTGCCCGCAGCTATCTTGTTGCCGAGGATGCTCAGAACATTTTCGCTGATTCTCAGCGGACTGACAGTGTGGAACTTCATAGTATGCTGCCTCCTTCAGTTTCTGAATATGCAAGGCTACAATTTTCGCCGCCATCCCGCAAGGGGCTGAATGCGGCCGCAAAATAGCGAAAAACCCAGCCGGAGTGGCCGAAGATGCCTGTGCACCGTTATTTTTACGCGCGGCAGCCAAAGCTTATTGGCGCAGCAGCATAAGGGCGTAACGTTCCACCGGAGCAAAATCGTCGGTCAGGGGCGGCGTAGTAAAATCCAGCGAGCCTGTGTATCGCTTGGTCAGCATGTTTTTTACAGATTCTTGCTCGGCTGATGCGGCGTCCTTGCCGTCAGCCACTGCGGGCGCGACGTTATTTCTTTTTTCAGGAAAAGCCGCCACCATGAGGTTCTGCACTTCGTCGGGCCTGTCGGGCCGCGACACGCAGTAAACCTGCACCTCGGCGAACGATGCGGCCAAGGCCTTGAAAATACTTTGAAACAGGCGCCCGTCCTCTCCTTCCACAGCGGAAATGACATTCATGAGCAGGGCCCCGCCCGGAGCCACGGCCCGGCGCAAGGCCTGCGCCGCCTCGACGGTTCCCATCTGAAAGGGAACTGCATAGTGCGAATTGAACACATCCACAAAAACCAGGTCAAAGCGCTCGTCCTGCCTGTTCAGAAAGGCGCGGGCGTCTTCGTGGCGCACGGAAAGACGAGGATCGTCGCCCAGGGAAAACCAGCGCCGGGCCACGTCCGTCATGGCCGGGTCAATTTCCACAACAGTCATGCGCACATCCTCGGGGGCAGACAGGGCCGACTTGCCCGCCAGGATCCACTTGGGCACGGAATAACCCCCGCCGCCCAGCATGAGGATGGAGCGCGCATGGGGCACAAAGCTGGGGCCCAGCGCATAAAAACGCGTGTATTGAAAATAGAGATCTTCCGGCGCGTCGAGGTACATGCCCGACTGGCTGTAGCCCGGATCAGTGGCCATAAGCCGCACGGCGCGGCCGCCCTCGCCCCAGTCAGTGGCTTCGTAAATACGGATACTGTTATAGGGGCTTTCCACAAGGTGCGTATTGCTTCTGTCATCGCGCCAAGCGCCGTACATGCCGTTTATGCCGGTTCCGAAAATACAGAGCACCAGCAGCGCCGCCCTGCCCTTGGCCCCTCCAGGCGCATTGCACAGCGAAAGGGCCAGCATGCCCACGGCCACCCCCCACAAGATGGACGAGCTGCCAAAAAACGATATGAGCACAAAGCCGCCCAAAAAAGTTCCCAGAATGCTGCCCGCGGTGGAAAGGGCATACAAACGCCCCACTGTGGCCCCGGAGGTGTCCAGGCTGCCGATGCGCAGGCGGATGGCATAGGGGCTTATCATGCCGAAAAAAAAGGCGGGCAAGGCGAAAATTCCCACGGCTGCGGCCACTGCCGCCACATACAAATTGCCGATGCCCCCAGTCACCCACTGGCCCACCAGCGAATGACACAGGGCCGTTAGTGCGCTGCCGCCTCCGGCTCCGGCCAGAGCCAAGGCAAGGCCCCTGCGGGAAAGATGCCTGTCGGCCATGCGACCGCCCGCCCAGGCGCCCAAAGCCAGACAGGCCAGCACCACGCCGATAAGGCTCGTCCAGACAATGGCCGATGTTCCCACATATGGCGCCAGCACGCGCGCCCCAACCATTTCCAGCACCATGACCAGCGCGCCGCTAAAAAAGACTGTCAGTTCCAGCATGGCATTCCTTTTCGGGTTCTCTGTCCGGGATCAGGCAATACAAATCCTGTTGCAGCAACAGAACAACTGACCTCCTGTCGCACGGCGCAGATGGCACGACGCCACCCGGCCGAAAAATTCTCCACAAGACGCGGCTGCCCGGCACAAGGGCTGCCCGGCACAAGGGCTGCCCGGCACAAGGGCTGCCCATCACAAAGACTGCCCAGCCAAGACGCTCGGCCGCAAGGCTGCTCAGTCGCAAGGGTTGCCCGGCCGCAAGGCTGTTCACTCAGAAGGCAGTTGGCACAAGATCAGCCCGGTCACGCCGCGCGGCAAAAAAATCACGCAGCAAGGCCGCGCACTCTTCACCGCGCACGCCCCCCATATGCCAGAGGCTGTGGTTGGCGCTTTGGGCATCAAAATATTCCGCGCGGGATACAACGGCTCCGGCCAGATCATCCGCCGCTCCATAAACAAGCCCGGCCAGGCGGGCATGAATGCAGGCCGCCGCGCACATGGCGCACGGTTCCAGAGTGACCACCAGCACGCAGCCTCCGAGCCGATAATTGCCAAGCGCCTGACCAGCCCTGCGCAAAGCCAGTATTTCGGCATGGGCCGTGGGATCGTTCAGGGCCACCGGGGCATTGGCCGCCTCGGCCAGCACCCTGCCGTCAGGCGCAACCAGCACAGCCCCCACGGGAACTTCCCCAGCGGAGGCAGCGCAGCGCGCCTGATCAAGGGCGCGGCCCATGAGCTGATCCCAGCTGTGGCCGGGCGGAGCCGCAGGCACAGGCCCGGCAGGCGCAAAAGCGCGAAATCCCCCGTCCCGGGGGCGCAGCCCACCGGGAAAGGGGAAAGAAACATCCGCCAAGTCAGGCCCCATACAGCATCCTAGAGCATACGCTTCAAATGATTGCTTACCGGCCAGCAAAGCCGCCCAACAATCATTTGGCGACAATGATTTGGAGACAAAACCTTGTAGAACATTTCAAGGGTGCAATGCTCTAAAGGATAACAATCTTGCGCAGATGATTGACCACTTCTTCCGGCGTATCGCAGACGGTAACAAGCCGGTCTATTTCCTTTTCGCTAATAAATCCGCGCCCGGCCATGCTTTTGCGCAGCCATTCCAGCATGCCGCTCCAGAAGCTGGAATCGTACAGCACAATGGGGAAAGGCCGTGTGCGGCCGGTCTGGGCCAGAACAAAAGCTTCAGAAAGCTCGTCAATGGTTCCCATACCGCCGGGCATGACCACGTAGGCCATGGCGTATTTGACGAACATGAATTTGCGGATGAAAAAATAGCGGAAATTACAGCGGGTTTTAACGTATGGGTTGCATCCCTGCTCGTGCGGCAAGTGAATATGCAGCCCCACAGACTCGCCCCCGGCCTCGGTTGCGCCCTTATTGGCCGCTTCCATAATCCCGGGGCCGCCGCCGGTGATGATGCCAAAACCGGCGTCTACCAACAGCTTGGAAATTTTTTCCGCATCTTTATATTCCTGCGTTTCAGCGCCGCAGCGGGCTGAACCGAAAATGGAGATGCAGTTGACCTTGAGGGCATTGAGGGTATCCAGGGCTTCTACCATTTCGGCCATGATGCGGAAGGTACGCCAGGATTCGGTGGTCACGGAAGCGAGATCGTCGACAATATTCTGTTGCAGTTCAGGCATGTATTCTCCTTTTATATCTTCCATATGCCGAGCGGCGGGCTTGGCCAGCGCCATCCGGCTGCTGCCGATTTTATCCGGTGCTCTCCGGTGTGATCCGGACGGCTGCCGATTCTATTCAGGTTTATCCAGTCTCTCGGTGCTTTTCGGCTTGATCAGAATTTATCAGAATTTGGCAGGCTTATCTGATTTTTGCCGGGCTTGCTGCCGGTTCGCACACCGGGGCGAAAGCGCATGAATTGCCCTGCCACCCCAGGCGGCAATGGTGTAATCAGTGTTGCAGTATATGTGGCCCAATGCGTAAAAGCAATGCGAAGCTTTAACGCGTGGCATGTGCGCAGGCCGCCGGGCAGCTTGACGCTACGCGTCTCAAGCGGCTATGGAAAAAAGTCCTACGCGGCTTGTGGCAACACAAGTGCGCGCTTGAGGCGTTTACCATCCGCGCTCAGGCATGGTGGACAGCTCACGGCCCAAACGCATCACATACCTGAAAACAGCGTTGCAAGGCGGAACACGGGCGCACAAGAGCCTGCTGGCTGCCTCGGCATACCGGGCGGCCTTTTGCCGCCAAATTTTACCGGAGGCCATGATGAAGGTTCAATTCCTGGGCGCGGCGCAAACCGTGACCGGTTCCTGCTACATGATTGAAGCATGCGGCAAGCGTTTTTGCATCGACTGCGGCATGCATCAGGGCAACAAGGCCATTGAAGCCCGCAACCGCGAAATCGAAGTATACCGGGCCACAGAGCTTGATTTCATGCTTATTACTCACGCGCATATAGACCATTCGGGCCTTTTACCCCGAGTTGTGAGCGAGGGTTTTCAGGGGCCTGTATACTGCACCAAGGCCACCAGCGAGCTGCTGGATCTCATGCTGCAAGACAGCGCCCACATTCAGGAAATGGAAGCCCAGTGGGAAGCTAAAAAATACATGCGCCGCGGGCTGAAAAATCCCCCCGCGGCACTTTATACCATAGAGGACGCGCAAAAAGCCGTGTCGCTTTTTTCCGCTGTGGACTACCATAAAACATTTGAGCCCGCGCCGGGCATTCGCGTAACCTACTATGATGCGGGCCACATTCTTGGCTCCGGTTCGCTGCGCATCGAGGCCGACGAAGACGGCAAAACCACAAGCCTCATTTTTTCCGGCGACATCGGCCGCCCCCAGGCCCTCATTGTGCGCAACCCCGAAAGCCCGCCACAGGCCGACTATGTTTTTATGGAATCCACCTACGGTGACCGAGACCATAAAAACGAAGAAACCAGCGATCGCGAGCTGGCCGAAGCCATTGCCTACAGCTACGGCAAGGGCGAAAAAGTTATTATCCCGGCATTTGCCGTGGAACGCACGCAGGAAGTGCTGTATTGTCTGCACACGCTGAGCAAAAAGGGCAAGCTTCCCGACGATATGCCCGTGTACGTGGACAGCCCCCTGGCCATCCGCGCCACAGAAGTTTTTGAGCGCAACCGCGAGCTTTTTGACGAATCCGCCAAAAAACTGCTCAATAACGGCGACAATCCCTTTGCGTTGCCCAACCTGCGCTATACCCTGTCTGTGGCCGAATCGCAGGCCATTAACGATTACAAAGGGCCGGCCATTATCATTTCCGCCAGCGGCATGTGCAATGCGGGCCGCGTGCGCCACCACCTGCGCCATAATATCTGGAAACCCGGCGCCAGCATCGTTTTTGTGGGCTATCAGGCCGTAGGCACGCCGGGGCGGAAGATTGTTGAAAGGGCCAAAAAAATAACCCTTTTCGGCGAAGATATGGATGTGGCGGCCCGCATTGTCACCATTAACGGCTTTTCGGGCCATGCTGGGCAGAGCCAACTTCTGGACTGGCTGGCCCCCCTGGCCCACAACTGCGCCCAGGTCGTGCTGACCCACGGCGAAATCAAGGCCCAGGAAACGCTGGCCGGGCTTGTGCAGCAGCGTTTCGGCATCAAACCGCGCATTGCCGCCTACCTTGAAGAAATGGTACTGGAAGGCTGTGAGGTTACCGCCACAGTTACCCACGAAACCAAGGCCCATCCCAGGGTGGATTGGGGCTTTCTTACCGGCGAAGTGGAGCGCAAGTGGGGGATGTTCAAGGGCAAACTGGCTGATGTTGAAGCCCGTCCCTGGGTGGAGCAAACCGATTTGCAGGAAGCTCTGGAAAAAATGGACTATGCCCTCACGCGCCTTATTTCGCGCATGTAGGAGAATAAAAACACCATGCGCATCATAGCGGGCCGCCTTGGCGGCCGTATTTTAAAAACCGTCGAGGGTGAGGGCTATCGCCCCGCCATGAGCAGAACCCGAGAAGCGCTCTTTTCAATGCTTGTGGCTCGCGGGCTGGTCTGGGGCACAGCGCGCGTGCTGGATCTTTTTGCTGGCAGCGGCAGCCTGGCCTTTGAATCCATCAGCCGGGGGGCGCCGCATGCCCTGCTGGTGGAAAATTCCAACACGGCCATGCGTTGCCTTCAGGCCAATGTGGAAAACCTCGGCGTGCAGGCCGAGGCAGGCCTTGTGAAAGACGATGTGCTCAAGGTGCTCAAGCGGCCGCCGCAAGAACCGTATAACCTTGTTTTTATGGACCCGCCCTATCGGAAAAAACTGGCGGAACCAGCCTTGCGCCTTCTGGCGGCCAACCGCTGGCTTGCGCCCGGAGCCTTTGTAACGGCCGAGATTGAAAAGGAGGCACGCTTTGCCGTGCCCCAGGGTTTTACCCTGGAAACCGACAGGCTGCTGGGCCAGACCCGCGTCTGTATCTGGATAGCATCATGAAAGTAGCCATGTATCCCGGCACCTTCGACCCGCTGACCAATGGTCACCTCAGCCTTATCCGGCGCGGGTGCGAAGTTTTTGACCAGCTTATCGTGGCCGTGGCCGACAGTACGCCCAAACGCCCCCTGTTCAGCCACGAAGAACGTGTGGCAATGGCCCGCGAGGCCCTCAAAAACGAAACGCGCGTCCGTGTGGAACCATTTTCAGGGCTGACGGTGGAATATGCCGCCCAGCGCGGGGCCTGCGCCCTGCTGCGGGGGCTGCGCGCCGCCTCTGACTTTGAATATGAATTCCAGCTGGCCCTCATGAACCGTCGCTTACAGCGCCAGATCCAGACGGTTTTTCTCATGACCGACTACCAGTGGCTGTTCATAAGCTCCACCATCGTCAAGGCCGCTGCCAGCCACGGCGCGGACATCAAGGGCCTTGTGCCCGAAAATGTACGCCTGGCCCTTATGGAAAAATACGAAAAAGGCGAAGTTGCCAAAGGAACTCCGTGCCTTGCGCCGCCCTACGGCGGGTTCCGCACTTCATGAAGCGATAGATGCATGCCAAGCAACAACACTTCCGGCGGGGTGGCGCAAGCCGCCCCGTCATCCACAACTTTGCCCGTCATCTGCCTCGCCGGGCCCACAGGTTCGGGTAAAACGGCCGCGGCCTTGGCCATGGCCGACGCCCTTGGCGGCGAAGTCATCAATGCGGACTCGCGCCAGGTTTACGCCGACTTTCCACGCATCACGGCCCAGCCTTCTCCCGAAGAGCTGGCCTGCTGTCCGCACCATCTTTATGGCTTCTTGCCCACAGCGCAAAAAATCAGCGCCGGCCGCTGGGCTGCGCAAGCCCAGGAAACAGCACGACAAATCCTTTCACGCGGTAAAATACCGCTGCTGGTAGGCGGCACGGGCCTTTACTTTCAGACCCTCCTGCACGGCACAGCCGAAATCCCCCCGGTGGATCCGGCCCTCACCGCAGCCCTCACCGCGCGCCTGGAAGGCGCCGGATCGCAGGCCATGCACGCCGAGCTGGCCCGCGTGGACTCGGACTACGCTGCCCGCATACATCCCAATGACCGGCAACGCATCGTGCGCGCTCTTGAAGTACATGAGGCCACGGGCAAAGCCTTTAGCTGGTGGCACAAACACGCCATGAGCCCGCCGCTCTGTAGCGGGCCCCTGCTTGTGCTTGATGCTCCCCTGCCCTGGCTGGAGCCGCGCCTTGCCCGGCGCCTGGACATGATGCTCGCGTCTGGCGCCATGGACGAAGCCGCCGCTGCCCTTGAAATTTGTGATGACGACAATGCCCCCGGCTGGACGGGCATCGGCTGTGCGGAGGCCCTCGCCTTTCTGCGGGGCCGCATGAGTTTTGATGCCTGCCGCGACCTCTGGCTGCGCAACACGCGGGCCTACGCCAAGCGCCAGCTCACCTGGTTTCGTGCGCGGCCCGAGGCCGTGTGGCTGCCCCCCGATGACGTGGACGCCGTGGTCAAAGCGGCGGGGATGCGCCTGGCAGCGGGGGTATGACGCCTGAACGGCGGGGGTGTGTAGCCTGCGCGGCAGGGATGCGCCTGCGCGGCAGGGATGCGCCTGCGCGGCGGGGATGCGCCTGCGCGGCGGGGATGCGCCTGCGCGGCGGGGATGCGCCTGCCAGCGGGGATGCGCCTGCCAGCGGGGGGGATTGCGCGACGCGCAGGGATGAGAAAAGGGCTTGTCCTTTGGGAAGAGATTTTTGTGCCCGGCGGGCACGAAGGCTTTTTCTTTGTATGTTATTTTGGCCGCCTGCGCGGCGCGCCGCAGAAAGAACGTTTGTCCTTCGATAAGGGAAGTGAGTGCCCTGCGGGCACGAGGGCTTGTTTTTTAATTTAGTTTAGGCCGCCTGCGCGGCGGGCGGCAGACGGGGGCCTGTTAGGGGCTGCCGCCCCTCCGAGGCCCCCTCTGCACTCCCCCCGGACGACCCCGCTGGGCTTTCCATATTTCACCAACCCTCAAGGCCCATCTGGCCTCACTCCGGCCAATCCTCCTGGGCTTTCCAACTACCGCCAATCCCCGAGGGCTGCGCGGCCTCTGCTGCGGGAGCTTCCCTCGCTGCGCTCGGGTGATCTCCCTGCGCGCCGCGCAATGCCATCCACGAATGGAGCTTTGATCGCCTGCTGCACAAAGCAAAGATCATCAGGCTATTTCATGCAATGCCGCCCACGAGCAAGTCTTGATCGGCTGCTGCACAAGACAAAGATCATCAGGCTATTTCATGCAATGCCATCCGCAAGCAAATCTTGATCGGCAACTGCCCAAATCGACGGTCATCAGGCTATTCGGTGCAATACTTTCAAGCAGGCGACGCCCAAAATCTTTTGGGCAAGGAGAAAGCAAGCCATGGTGCAATGCACCCAAGCAGGCGATTCCCTCACAGCTTTTAAGCAAAGAGAACACAAACGATAATACAATGCCCTTCAAGCAGACAAACGCCCCAGAGCTTTTGGACAGAGAAGAAGTATCCGAAGTCCTGATGCCCCTCAAACGGGCGACGCCCCAGAGCTTTTGGGCAGAGATGAAACAGCCAAAGCCCTCATGCCCTCAAGCAGGCGACTCCCCAGAGCTTTGGTGCAAGGAGAAAGCAAACGATGGTATTGCGCGGCGCGCAGGGAGATCACCCGAGCGCAGGGAGATCACCCGAGCGCAGCGAGGGAAGCTCCCGCAGCAGAGGCCGCGCAGCCCTCGCAGGCTGGCGGAAACTGGAAAGCCCAAGGGGGGTGCTTCGGGGGGGATGCAAGGGGGGCCGAGAAGGGGGCGCAGCCCCATAACCGGCCCCGCCTTGCCGCCCGCCGCGCAGGCGGCCAAAACAAAGAGCAAAGAAAAAGCCCCGTGCCCGCAGGGCACAGAAATCTCTTCCCAAAGGGCAAGCCCTTTCCCCTTCCCATCATTGCTCGCCGCGCAGGCGTCTCCCCCCGCCGGTAGGCGCAATCCCCCCGCCGATCAGGCGTCTCCCCTCGCCGATCAGGCGTCTACCCCCGCCCCGTAAGCGGCCCCACTCACTTGTTCAGGGTAAGAAACTCGTGCTCGTCAGGATCGTAATATTCAATTTCGCCAGACTCGATGTGGTAGAGCCAGCCGTGAACATGGAGCGTGCCTTTATTTACCTTGCGCCGCACATAGGGATAGGTGAGCAAATTTTCGAGCTGGAAAATGATGGAAAGCTTTTCGGTCAAGCGCAGAAGCTTTTCTTGATCGGCATTCTTGCCCAGGGCCAAGAGGGCAAGATCCTTGGCCTTCTTGCCCAGAGACAACCATTTTTTGGTGTGGATGAGCTCCTTGCCCTTGATGTCTTTGTACAGCGCCTCAATGGCACCGCAATGGGTATGTCCGCAGATAATTATTTCTGAAATATTCAATGTAGTTACGGCGTATTCGATACCGGAAGCCGTGGCGTGATAATCTTCGTCGGGCTTATAGGGGGCCACAAAGTTGCCCACATTGCGCAAGACGAAAAGCTGCCCTGGAGGCGCATTGGTTATGAGAGAAGGAATAACCCGGGAGTCGGCGCAGCCGATAAAAAGCGCCTTGGGGTGCTGCCCGCTGCTGACCAGATCTAAAAGCTGGGATTCATTTTTTTTGAAATAGTTTTTCTGGAACAGCTCGTTGCCCTGTAACAGGCTTTCAACACTCTTCATCAACGATCCTCCGTTGGGGTTATGCAGCCCTTCATTACAACCCTTTAGTACAGCCATTCAGGCGGCAGGCGCACCCCAGGATACCGTCCTCTGCGGAAAGACGGCACAGCCTGAAAAGGGGGCGCATTCCCCGGCAAAACCGGGGTATTTCACGCTGCTTCCATATCACCTTGGCACGTAGAGCATCTTTATGCGCAGGTCAAGCGCAAAGCACACTCATGCCCTCTTTGGGACAAAATTCGTAAAAAAAAATTATTTTTGTCAATCCGCGCCGGGCCATGTATCCATCGTGCACAACGTAAGACAACAAATAAAAAGAATGGCGCAAAACGCCAAAATAAAAACTTCCTTTTTAATGAAAAATTTCTCAATCGCCTTGTTTTTCCAAGCATGAGAAGCCGTTCCAACTCTCTGACCTCCTTGACGTGTCTTGCTGCCTGCGATACCGTTGCAATATCTGCGTGTTTGCCCCCCGCAGGGATCGGCGGGGCCGGAGGATCCCGCCGCCCTTGAGTGGCGGGCTTGGGGTAATGTCTGAATGCAAAAGGACAAGCACATGAGGAACGGCACATCACTGCTTCTGCTGGCGGCTATAGCCCTGGCTGGCGCGGCGTGTCTCACGGCGCTGGGAGGCACGGCCAAGGCCGCAGCCCTGGAGCCAACGGACAGCGGCGCGCCATCGGCTATAGTCATGTTTCCGGTCGCCGAAAAGCCCAATCCCAAGGGCGCGGCCATGAAACCTGTGGTTTTCAACCATCTTATTCATGAAAAGAAAATTGACAACTGCGAGACCTGTCACCACACGGGTGATCCCGTGTCCTGTAGCACCTGCCACACGGTGGAAGGCAAGGCCGAGGGGAATTATGTCACCCTTGACCGCGCCATGCATGCTACCAACATCGCCAAACGCGCCAAGGGCAACACGCCCGCGAGCTGCGTAAGCTGTCACGTACAGCAAACCAAAGAACGGCGAGAATGCGCGGGCTGCCACGCTATTGTCACGCCCAAGCGCGATCAGGCATGGTGCGCCACCTGCCACAACGTCACACCTGCCATAACGCCCGAACAGATGCAGAAGGGAATCAACGGAACCCTGCTGCCCAGCGACAACGAAGCCCTGGCCGCAGCAACCGTGCTGGCCCAGAAGCCCGTTGAACCAGTTTCTCCCATGCTGGCTCCCTTAAAGGTGATCATTGATACTCTGGCTGACAAGTATGAGCCGAGCAATTTTACCCACGGTCGCCACCTCACGTCTCTTATGGAAAGAATCAAGGACGACAAGCTGGCTCAGGCTTTCCACAACAAGCCTGAAATTCTGTGCGCTACCTGCCACCACAGAAGCCCGCTTTCCCTTACGCCTCCCAAGTGCGGCAGCTGCCACACCAAGGAGATCGACAAGGCCAATCCCGGTCGTCCCAACCTTATGGCCGCCTACCATCTGCAGTGCATGGGCTGCCACAAGGGCATGGATGTCGCGCGTCCCCGTGACACCGACTGCACCACTTGCCATAAGGCTGCGCCCAAGAGCGCCGACTAGCATGGAGTAAGAATATGAAACGCAGAACATTTCTGACCATTCTGGGAAGCGCAGGCGTAGTCTCGGCCCTTGGCTCAGCCAAGGTAGCCCAGGCCGGGCAGCATACTTTCCCATACTACGCAGATAGTTACGGGGTGCTGCACGACACCACCCGTTGCATCGGTTGCCGCAAATGTGAAGAGGCCTGCAACAAGGTCAACAACCTGCCCAAACCCAAAAAACCCTTCAGCGACCTCACGGTCTGCGATACGCAGCGCCGTAGCAGCGAATATGAATGGACAGTGGTGAACAAGTACAAGGTCAACGGCAAAAACGTGTTCCGCAAGTTGCAGTGCTTTCACTGCAATGACCCGGCCTGCGCCTCTGCCTGCTTTGCCAAGTGCTTTACCAAACAGCCCAACGGCGCTGTTCACTACGATGGCTCGCAGTGTGTGGGTTGCCGCTACTGCATGATCGCCTGTCCTTTCTATGTTCCCGGCTTTCAGTACGATGAGGCCTTTGACCCCCTCGTACAAAAATGCACCTTCTGCGAGCCGCTGCTCAAAGAAGGCAAGCTGCCCGGCTGTGTGCAGGCCTGCCCCAAGGACGCCCTCACCTTTGGCCGCCGCAGCGACCTGATCCGCGTGGCTCGCGCCCGCATGGCCGATAATCCCGGCAAATACGTCAACTACATCTATGGCGAGTTTGATGCGGGCGGCACAGCCTGGATGGTGCTCAGCCCCGCTGTGGGCGCCACCGCCGCAGCCATTCCGCCGGACGACGCTCCGCTGGCTGGCGACGAGCTCAAGCAGCTCGGCCTTGACACCCATCTCGGCAACCGCCCCATGGGCGAGCTGACCTACGGCGCTCTGGGCGCAGTGCCCATGATCGTGGCCTTCTGGCCCGTGCTTTTCGGTGGCGCCTACGCCATCAGCAAGCGCCGCGAAGCCATGTACAAAGCTGAAGCGGATGGCAAGACCAAGGAAGCCCGTGAAGACGTGGCCGCCGCTGTTGACGCCGCTGTTCGCAAAATTGAGGAAACCCAGGGGCCGGGCGCTGCCGACACAGCCCGCCGCGCCATGACCGAGGCCCTCAAGGCCCGGGAAACGGCGAGCACGGGTCACGGGGAGGATAAGTAAATGTCACAGCACAGCATCGTCATTCCCAGCAAAGGCAAGCTGTTTAACCTGGACGAGTTTCTCAAACCCACTCCGGGCAATATCATCACCGCCATCATCCTGGTGGTGGGCCTGATAATCACCGTTATCCGCTTTACCATGGGTATCGGCTCGGTCACCAACCTGAGCAACACCCAGCCCTGGGGCCTGTGGATCGGCTTTGACCTGCTTTGCGGCGTGGCGCTGGCGGCAGGCGGCTACTTTACCACTGTGGCCTGCTACGTCATGGGCATGAAACAGTTTCACTCTGCCGTGCGCCCGGCCATTACAACGGCCTTTCTCGGCTATACCTTTGTGGTCATAGCCCTTCTGTATGACCTGGGCCATCCGCTGCGTTTGCCCTTCATGTTCTTCTTCCCGGGAACCACTTCGGTGCTCTTTGAAGTGGGCCTGTGCGTGGCCACTTACGTTACGGTGCTCATGATCGAGTTTTCCGTGGCTCCTCTTGAGTGGCTGTCGCAAAAGTTCCCCTGCCTTATCAAATGGCGCAGGCTCGTGGTGCACAGCACCATCGTGCTCACCATTTTTGGCGTTACCCTGTCGACCCTGCACCAGTCGTCGCTGGGCGCGCTGTATCTGATTGCACCTGAAAAGCTGCATCCCCTGTGGTATTCGCCCTTCATGCCCATGTTCTTCTTCGTCAGCTCCATGGCTGCCGGGGCCTCCATGGTCATCTTTGAAGGCATTTTCGCCCACAAGGGGCTGCACCACTACATGGACGAAACCCACCTGCGTGAAGGCGACGGCGTAATCCTCAGCTTCTCGCGCGCGGCTTCTTTCATCCTGTTCGCCTACTTCATGCTCAAGCTCATCGACATGCTTGTGCAGGCCAACATCCCCTATGTTTTCTCGGGCTATGGGGCCTGGTGGCTGGTTGAAATGCTGGGCTTCGTGCTGTTGCCCGCCCTGCTCTATGCCAAGGGCGCGCGCGACCGTAACCTGACCCTGTGCCGCATTGCATCGGCCAATACAGTACTGGGCATCATTCTGAACCGCTTCAACGTGTCCATGATCGCCTTCAACTACAACCTGCCTTCAGCGGAACGCTACTTCCCCAGCATCTGGGAAATATGCATTTCCATTTTTGTGGTAACGATGATCGTGACCGTGTACCGCTTTATCGTCTACCACATGCCGGTGCTGTACGAACACCCCGACTTCAGGGATGAGCACTAGCCAACAGGGAGAGGAGAATACTATGGAATTCCATACTTTTTACGATTACTTCCTCTATACGAAGAGCTGGGCTTACGCCATGATGTTTGTGGTTCTGCCCCTCTATGTGGTGTACTGGAACTTTGTTCTGTTTCCCAAAAAGAAGGGACGCAACGGCGACTCCAAAGGCCATTAGAACCTGCGACCCTGACATGACAGTCTGAAACACGGGGGCGACGCCAAACGGTGTCGCCCCCCGTCCATTGACAAAGATTCTTTTTACAGCCACCCTTGCGCGCCATACATTCATGTCATTTGTTTGGGTAAGCACGGCTCTTGGCCGAGCCTTGCGACTTCAGGCCGAGGTCTGGCCGAGATCTGGCCGTGCCTGGCCGGGGGTCTGAAAGATCTGACGGGCCTGGCAGAACTTTATTGGGCTGGCGACCCTGGCTGAACTTTTTGGGCTGACTTCCTGACTGAATTTATTGGATTGGGCGGGCCTGGCGGCCATTGCTGACGCAGCGTTTGAAATTTGGCGCGCCGCCTGCGGCCTCTTGTGAATAGAAAACGCGTAGAACAAACCCACAGGCTGCGCATTGCGCCCAGAGGTGGCTTGGGGTATACTTGACAGTGTGTGAAGTGGCTTCGGCGTTGCAATAACGCATACTTGCAGCCATGAATCGGAGGCTTGACGTGCGGCGATTTTATCAAGAAAGCTGGCAGGGCATACCCTTTACATCCTTTTCTCATATCTCTTTTTTTCATCTGGCGGAACCCAAGTTCTATGCGGTTTTCTACGAAGAACTTTTTCGCCGCTATAAAAACTGGGATGATCTGCCTGCCGTCTGGCGCGAAAACAAGCGCAAAGACGCCCGCTGGCTCATCGGCCAGTTGCGGGATCAGATCGCCAGAGAAGCGCAGCCCCGCACAGAGCCTGTGCGCGTGCTTTCTATCGGCAGCGGCGTGGGTTATATGGAAAAAATCCTGCTGGAGGAAATGCCCGATCTGGAGTTGCACGTCAACGAGCCAAGCACCGTGGGCCTGAAATGGCTGCGCCAGCATATTCCCAGCGAACGCATCTATATCGGTCTGCCCCCGGCCTGCCTGCCGCCCGATGTTCACTACGACATGATCTACCTCTCCACGGTAGACTACGGCATCCCCACGCGCGAATTCACCTATCTGCTGCAAGAGCTGCGCGCCCAGCTGGCCCCCGAAGGCGAGATCATCCTGCTTTCGGCCTCCTTGCTGGAAGAAGATTCCTTTATCGGCAGCTTTGTTAACGCCATCAAGATTTTTATTCGCGGCTTCCTGCATTACCTGGGCATACGGCGCCAGCAGTTCTGGGGCTGGCGACGCACGCGCGATGAATACCGCCAGATTTTTAAGCAGGCCGGATGCACCGAGACGCAGGACGGCTGGCTCCAAGACGGCTTTGAAACGTTCTGGATCCGCGGAAAATAATTCCCACAGGCTCACGTTCGGCTGAGCATTTTACGCTTGAGATACTTTGTGGGGTGATTTGTGGGGTGATTTGTGGGGGAGGGCCCCTTTTGCAAAAGGGTCGCCTCCCCCACACCCCCACCCCCTAAAACCTTTATTCCTGTCTCAATTTAGCCCAAGAATTCACGGGATTTAAGGAGAGGGCCAGAAGCCGTGCCTTCCGGCCATAACTCTGGCACAAAATTTAGCGTACGCCCACTTCGGCCTTCAACCGCGAAGATACTCCGCACTGCTGACTTCATCTGTCACTTTCTTCGTCATAACGGCTGAAGCTACCTTACGTTCCGTAGCGAACACCAGCTCACGCTGTCGTCAGAGCAATGTAAAAGGCAAATAGCCCTAGCCTGCTTCCACCCCGCCACAAACCCCGTACCAAACAATCTGTCGATACAATTGGGGCGAAGTATCCCCTTCTGTGCTGAAAAGCAAAATACGGGAAGCTGCGTCCAGCCTCAGGGCCTGACGCACTTCCTGCATCTGCGGATTCTTCATGATGTGCTCAAGAGCTCCCAGAGGGGCCGCGCCCGATTCGCCGCTGCATACGGGGCTGTCGCCCGGCAGGGGCGCGGCAAGAATGCGCATGCCGTTGGCAGCCACCACATCGTGGCAAGACAAAGCGCCCGCAGCCCTATCGCGCAAAAGGGGCCAGCACAGGCTGCTGGGCTCACCACAGGCAAGCCCGGCCATGATGGTGCGCATATGGCCGCTGACTGCGCGCGGGGCGCCATCGCCAGCCACAAAAGACCGGTAAAAACAGTCCGCTGCATGCGGCTCCACAGTAATAACCTGTGGCCCGTTATCGCCCCAAACGGCGGCAAAATAACCAAGCACAGCAGCTGCAAAAGAACCCACCCCGGCCTGAAGAAAAATATGCGTCGGCGCTTGCAAACCGCAGTGGCGCCATTGCTCATCCGCTTCCAGAGCCAGGGTTGTATAGCCTTGCATAATCCAGAGCGGCATTTCCTCATAGCCGTCCCAGGCCGTGTCCTGCACAAGCACGCCACCAGTCTCGTGCGCGTGCTGCCTGGCCAGACGCACGGTATCGTCATAATTAAGGTCGGTTATGGTGCACTGCGCCCCGGTCTTGCGGATGTTTTCAGCCCTGACCGGCGCGGAACCAGCGGGCATGAAGACCGCAGCCCCCATGCCAAGTTGCTGGGCTGTCCAGGCAACACCCCGGCCGTGGTTACCGTCCGTGGCTGTAACCAGAGTGAGTTTTCCCAACTTTTCACGCACTTCGGCAGAACGCAGCAATTGCGGGCTCACCTGGCTCATGGGCATATCAAGCTGCCCGGCCAGATAGCGCGCCACAGCATAAGAACCGCCCAAAACTTTGAAAGCATTGAGGCCAAAGCGCTGCGACTCGTCCTTTACCAGAATTTCGCCAAGCCCCAGATCATGCGCAAGATTTTTCAGCCGCACGAGCGGCGTGGGCGCATATTGCTCAAAGCCCTGATGAAAAGCGCGGGCAACGCGGGCAACTTCCGGCCCATAGGCCGCAACATCCGCCCCGTGGGCAGCGCCTGTGCGCAGGCTGTTGGGACAATAGCTGATGGTACTCACGATTGCTCTCCTGTAATGATTGGTAAATGCTTTGTGGGGGAGGGCCTGATGCTTTGCTTTGTGGGGGAGGGCCCCTTTTGTAAAAGGGTCGCCTCCCCCACACCACACCCCCCAAAACTTTTATTCCTGTTGCAAACGGCTACAGGAGTTCACATGCTCTTGGGAGGGTTTGGCCTTTGGGGAAAACTTTTACGCACTGCGGCCGAGCCACTATTAATGATACCCAGCGGCCCAGAAATTTTCATTCAAAACAAAAGTGCCGGATGGCCCGATGACCGCAAATCTGGCAACAGCCGATCGAAGCCGAATTCACCGCTGGTTCCAGACGACCTGATGGCCAAAGCCCCAGCAACAGCCGATCAAAGAAGCCCCACGTATGCATTGCTCCAGACAAACCGATGATCGCGCGTTGACCAACAGCCGATCAAGGCCGGTCTGATGCATTGCGCCGAACAAGCTGATGACCGCCATTCTGGCAACAGTCGATCAAAGCCAATGCCTTGGATGGCGTTGCGCGGCGCGCAGGGAGATCACCCGACCGAAGGGAGGGAAGCTCCCGGAGCAAAAGCCGTGCAGCCCTCGCAGGCTGACGGAAGTTGGAAAGCCCAACAGTGTTGGCCGGAGTGAGAGCAGATGGGGATCAGCCGGTTGGCGGAAGATGGAAAGCCTAGCGGGGTCGTCCGGGGGGAGTGCAGAGGGGGCCTCGGAGGGGCGGCAGCCCCTAACAGGCCCCCTCGCCGCCCGCCGCGCAGGCGGCCCAAACTCAATTAAAAAAGAAGCCCCCGTGCCCGCAGGGCACACATTCCCTTTCTCGAAGGACAAGCCCTTCTTCTTCCCCCGCCGCAAAGGCGCACTCCCCGCCGCAAAGGCGCACCCCCCTATTCAGTTCGAATTGGCTGTGCGCACAAAAACATTATAAGCCTGTCGACTTTTCTGCGCGGCTTGATTCAGCTCCTGCCGCAACGGGCTGTAAAAACCCTGATCCAGCCCCCGAACCACAAGCGCCTCATAGCGAGCAACCTGCTTAAGAAAATCACGATACCCCCGTTCCACCTCGGGAGCAGCCGCGAATGGCGGCTGTCCGGCCCGGCGCAAGCCAGCCTCAAGCTTGCCCCGCACCTGCTCAAGGGCCTGACGGTCGGGCGTCTGGGCTTTCAACAATTCCGCGGTATTGGAGTACAGACTAAAAATGTTTTTGGCTTCCAGAATCTGCCGCCGGAGCGGATGCCCGTACAACAGGGCTTCTTCAGCTTTGACGGCCCGCCCTTCCACAAGGGCCAGATAGCTGTTGCGGGCAGTCATAAAACGCTCATGCGCCTTTTCCAGGCTGGCTGCCAGGGCGCGGCCTTTTACGCCATCATCGCGAACCTCGTCATCCCGCACATAGCGCCCCAGCGCCGCGTAGTCGGCCCGCATGCTCTGGATGCTCTTTTCCATATCGCCCACCCACTGGGCCAGTGCCGCCACTTCATCCTCGCCGAACATGGCCGCAGTAGCCGCCAGGCGGCGCGCAAGCACCTTGCCATCGCCGGTGGGCGCAGGGCGCGGGGCCAGCGTCCATTGGCGCAAATAATGGTTCACGTGTTCCATCATGACTTCGGCCTGAACAAAATAGGGCTCAGCCAGGGTGGCGGCGGCCACATTATAGAAAGCCACAAGCGCATCGGCCTTTTCAAGCTCTTCCTGCGTGGGGGGCGGCCCCTGAACCTGTTCTTCATAGGGCGCACGATCCTGCGGGGCGCTGTTAGCCGCGCCAGCCGCGTCCGGCTTGCCTTGAGCCTGGTCAGTGTTCTGCGTTTGGCCCGCCTGCTCCTTGCCTGTGGAAGAGGCGCCTTCATTGCCGCCGGAATCGCAAGCCACAAGAAACAGGGCCACAAGACAGACGGACAGTATAGAGAGTCTTTTTTTCATAGTTTCAGGCGCAAAAACCCCACAGGCAACCTGCGGGGCTTGGTGTTATATGTTTGTTCAGGCCGAGGCCACGCGGGCCGCAATCCAGTCATTAAGCCCCGTAAGGTCTTCGGCCCAGGGATAGGCGCTGTCTGAAGCGGGCTTGATGTCTGGCCCAACGCCGTAAAAAAGCGTGCCCACTTCTTCCGCTGCCTGGCGGTCAGTGGGGGCATCGCCCACCATGAGCACATCCTCCGGGGCCAGGGGCAGCGGGCCCACAATCTCGGCCAAAAGCCGGGCCTTGGCCGGGGGAGAGCCATGAATGGACGTAAAATAGTGCGCCAGGCCGCGCTCGTGCAATACGGCCAGCACCTCTTCATGCGGCGCGCCGGAACAAACGTAGAGGGGCAGCCTGCCCTTCCAGCTGTCCAGCACGTCCTTGATACCGGGAATAAGCGGGCAGCGGCGCACTTCGTCCAGGGCGTATTCCGCAAAGAGGCGGCCCAGCTTTTCCGACTCGTCCTGCGTTATCTCACGGCCCAGCACCTCGGTGTAAAACCATTCAAACTTCTTGTATCTGCTCACCCCGCCGTGCAGGCTGTGATACATGACAAAGCGATCCTGCGCCTCCTGGCCGTAAGGTTCGGCGATGCGGGCAAAGGCGCGGGTTTTTACGGGCACACTGTCCAGTATGACACCGTCACAGTCAAAAACAATACATTGCAATGACATAACTATCCTTTTTCTGCATCCGCCGCAGGGCCTGAACTGGCTTTTGGGGCAAGGCGGATGTGTCTGCGCCTATTTGCTATAAGTTTTGCACTTTACTACAGAGTAGCCACTGTCTCCATGGGGGCAACTCCGAAGAAAAAAACTTTTTGCGAAAAAAGAGCTCGCTCGTGGCGGGCTGAAAAAACTTTTTGATAAATCCAGTTATACAAAAACGATCAGGGGGAAGGGGGCCGCCCCTAAGACGTATGCCCGCCCGTGTGCGGGCCGCTCTGCCCGCGCATGCCGATGAGCCGGGCGGGAACGCCGCCCACGATGCTGAAGGGGGCCACGTTACGGGTGACCACGGCCCCCGCGCCCACCACAGCGCCGCGCCCGATGCGCACATCGGGCGTAATAACGCAGTTGGCCCCTATCCATACGTCTTCTTCAATAACAATTTCGCCCGGCACGTGGCCCTGATACATCATGGGCACGTCCTGACGGGCTGTGCAATGATTGGCCGCGCGTATGACCGTTCCCGGCCCCACGGCCGTGTGCGCGCCGATTTCAATACGGCCCGCATCGGCCCCCACATGCACATAGGGTGACAGAGCCACGCTGTCGTGCAGCACCAGTTCGCCGTCTGTGGCCGTGATAAAACAACCGCGGCCAAGACGCACGTTGTTGCCAAAGCGCATGCCCCGGCAACCCGCAAGGCTCAGGCCCGTGCCAAAACGCACCGAGCCGCAGCGGGCAAAAAGCCAGCGCCAGCCCGCAAGCCGCAGCGCCAGCCCCACGGGCGTGGGTATCCAGCCGAGCAGGGCTATCCACAACTCTTCCAACGCCGCGCCAAGGCGGCGGCGCCAACCCGGCGCGCCATGCCCCGGCGCCGCAGAATCGGCTCCCGCAGAACCGGCCCCAGCAGAAGCTGATGCGCCAGAACATGAAGAGGCGCATGGCGAGGCGGCAGGGCCAGCCGCTTTAGCCGCCCCAGAGCACGAAGAGGCGGCAGGGTCAGCCGCTTTGGCCGCCCCGCCCTCTTGCGCCATGCCCGTTTTTTCGAGCTCGGCCATACTACTTGCTGTATCCCTTCATGAGGTCGTCACCTTCCATCAGGCGGCAAACGCGCACGAGATCTTCGGGCGTGTCCACGCTCCAGGTGCGGCTGGCCGTGGGAACCATGCGCACTTTTTCCCCGTACTCAAGAATACGCAGCATATCCACAGACTCGTAGATCTCCAGGGGGCTTTCTTCCATTTCGTTAAAGCGCAGCAGATAATCGCGGCGGAAAGGAATAATGCAGACCTGCTTGCGCATGGGAACCTTGTCCGAACCTTTTTTACGCGAAGGAATGGGCTCGCGCGAGAAGTAGAGGGCGTTGTTGAACTTGTCTACCACCACCTTGACTTCATTGGGGTCTTCAAATTCTTCAAGGGTGTCCATATCAGCCATGAGGTTGGTCACGTTGATGGACGGATCAGCCAGCATGGGGGCCACGGCGGCGTCGATCATCTCGGGGCGCACCATGGGCTCGTCGCCCTGCACCATAACCACGATGTCGGCCTTTTTGCCGGTGGCGGCTTCGATCTTGAGCAGGGCTTCCGCCGTGCGCGTAGAACAGCGCACGTGGTGGTCGCCGGTCATGACGCAGGGCAGGCCTGCATCCCTGCAGTAATTTTCGATAATTTCATCGCAGGTGGCCACATAGGTGGATGAAAGCGTCTTGCTCATGCCCGTGCGAAAGGCCACGTGGCCCACCATGGGCACATTGTGGATGAGCGCAAGCGGCTTGCCGGGATAGCGGCTGGATCCCATGCGCGCGGGAATAATGGCGATAATGTTCATGTAGCGGCTCCTTATGGCCTCAAATTTTCAGAAATATCTGTAGCATGCGCCACCGGACAGGCTTTTTGGCAAAAAACCTTCCCGGACAAAAAAGCTGTGTGCAATCAGCGCCTGGAGCAGGTCGCCTTTGAAAATATACATTTTCCAAGGTGTCATTCTGCCGAGAAATACGATTTTCGGCTGAATCTACGCCGCGTTGCGGCGCGCTGTACTCTCGTGCAGCGTTAGAGCATTTACCTTTTTCAAAGTTAAATTGCTCTAGTCGTCTGTGGCCACGAGATAGCCGCCCTCAGACGCCAGCTCCGGGTGCATTTCCTTATGCTCTTCTTCCATAACGCGCAGGATGCCCTGCCCGAGATCCACCGTAAGCGGCGGCACAAGCTTGCGCCCCACCTTGGGCATAAAGGCATAGGGCGTTACCTGATAATGCCCGCTGTTGGGGTCGTTTTGATAATTGATAACCAGATCCTTGCGCAACATTTCGCCGATCATCTTGAAAAGGTCGCCAACCCGCATGGGCTGATTGCCGGAGATGATGATATTCTGATTTTCAAATTCGGGATCCAGCACGGCCAGGGTGGCGGCGCTGGCATCGTCCACATGCACGTATTCGCGCAGGGCCGTGGGCGCGCCGTAATAGGTGATGCCGCCGGTGGAAAGCGCTTCGTACACAAAGCGGTTGATGGCGTTGCGCCTGTCTGAGCGGGGGCCGTATAGCGAGCCGTAGCGCAGAATAGTGTAGGGCAGATTGTGCATGGCCTGATAGTTTTCAATATATAATTCGCAGGCCTGCTTGCTACAACGGTAAAACCCGCCCGACTTGCCATATACATATAAGGAGCTGGCAAAGACATAACGCTTGACCTTGGCCAGGCGGCAGGCTTCAAGAATCATGACATTGCCGAGGACGTTGATGCGCGCCGTGTCCACCGGGCGGTTATTGGCTTCGCCGATGTCGGCTATGCCCGCGTAGTTGAACACCATGTCTGCGCCTTCCACAGCGCTGCGCACGGTTTCTTCGTCAAGGATATTCCCCGTGAGCATGGTCTGGTCAGGCCGCAGCCAGGGGGAGGGATGCAGGTCTACCATGGTGACAGCGTGCCCGGCATCGGAAAGCTTATCGCAAATATGCGAACCCAGAAAACCGGATCCGCCAAAAACAGTTATTTTCACAGTTATTCTCCCTGATCCGGCCGCTCAGCAGCATGCCAGAGAAAGACGGAATCAATGCCATATGCAATAAAGCGGCTGCCTGCCGCGATCTGCCTCTTGAGCTCGGCCGGGTCGGGCTGCACAATATGCAAGCCCATGCGGGCCTTGTGGCGAACGCAGGCCGCAGCGATGCGCTCCATGGCCGCCTTGAAGTCCTTATGATCAAACTGGCCCGTAAGCCCCATGGAGCCGGAAAGGTCGTAGGGGCCAACCATGATGGCGTCCAGGCGCGGGTGCGAGAGGATGGCGTCCAGGTTTTCCACAGCACGGATATGCTCTATCTGCGCCACAAGAAATATTTCTGGCGCCAGGGAATTGCGATAGGCGTCAAAGTTTTTTCCAAAGGTGTTGGCTCGGCAAAAACCCACGCCCCTGTACTCGTCGGCGGTTTCTCCGGCAGCGCGCCAATGATCCTGGCCAGGGTAAACAGCCCAGTCAATGGCGCGATCCAGTTGTTCGCGGCTTTCAATCATGGGAAAAATCAGCCCCTGAGCGCCCGCCTCAAGAGCGGACTTGATCTGGGTTTTCCCGGCTTCGGGCAGGCGGGCAAAGGGCGCTGCCCCGCCGCATTCGATGGCCCGGAAGATGCCCGGCAACCCGGTGCGGCCAAAGGAGCCGTGTTCCATATCCACAGCCACCCAATCATAGCCCGCTCGAGCCATAAGCTCCGCCACATCAGCAGAGGGCAACTGCAGCCATGTGCCTACCGTGGCTTTGTCCGCAGCCAGAAGCGCGCGTATTTCGTGTACGGTCATATCAAACGGCATACCGCCGCAGGGTTGAGGTTACGTACGAACTTTCAGTATACGCCCAGCCGCTGCAGCACGCAATACAGGCAGTGGGGTCTGCCTTGAGTCGCATAGTTGCAAGTCTTGTCGGAAGATGTATGTTTGCAGCAAGGGCATATGCGATTTCGCCCGTTCTGGTTTCACATTTCCGGAGCAGCCGGTTTTGAAGCCTAAACTCAAAGCCGCCACATACCGCTCCGGCGCTTGACCGCGCAAATAGTGCGCTTACGCCTTTTTGGCGCGCGTTCGCCCCTTGCGGTCGTCAGGGCAATCTCAAGGTAGATTGCCCTCAAGGAGGGTATATGGCTCCCCAAAGCAATGTCTACACGCAAACCATGCCTCTGGGCGACGCGCTGGACAAGCTGCTTGGCGCTCTGGACAAAGCCCGCGCCTCTGACGGCCTGAACCGGCTGCCGCAAGCCGTATCCTGCCCGACCAAAGACGCCCATGGCCGCGTGTTGAGTCAATTTGTCACTGCCGCCGTTGATTTCCCTCCTTCAGCTCTGTCCGCCGCCAAGGGCTATGCCCTCAAGGCAGCAGACACCTACACCGCCGACAGCAACACTCCCGCCCTGTTACAGCAAGGCAAAAACTGCTTTGCCGTGAACCCCGGCGACATGCTGCCCCCTGGCTGCGATGCCGTGGCCCTGCCGGTTCACACGGCTGTGGACGGCAAGGGTGGCGTCAGCATCACAGCCCCCATACTGCCGTGGCTGCATGTGCGCCGGGCCGGATCCGACATGGCCGCAGGCGAAACCATTTTTCCGCGCAACCACATTCTCCGACCCGCTGACATGGGCGCGCTGCTGGCGGCGGGAGTCGCCGAGGTGCAGGTGTGGGATCATCTGCACCTGCATCTTGCGGCCGTGAGCGCTGCTGGCCCAGATTCCGGCAAAAATCGGCTTGCCGTAACGGCCGGGGCCGAGGGCATCATCGCCGCCCTGGCGGCCCAGGCACAGGATATTGACTGTTGCACGCACACAGCGCCCTGTCTGCAGGCCGACGGCCTGCGCGACTTTTTACGCTCCGCCCTTGAAGCTGGAGCGCATGCCCTGCTGCTGTGCCCCACAGACGATGAAGCCCTGGTCGCCATACGCGAACTGATGGAAAAAGAAGGAAGAATTGTGGCCCCCGCCATCGGCCTCCTGCCCGGATCGCCTGCCATGACGGCCGTGTATGAGGGCAGGCCCGTTTTTTGCCTGCCGTCATCGCCTGCGGGCAGCCTCACAGCCTTTGATGCTCTGGTGGCCCCGGCCCTGCTGCTCATGTCGCGCCGGCCGGGCCTGTGTTATGCCAAAACACTGACCGGCGATGCCTCTGCGGCCGGCGAGTTGGCGGCAGAGCTGGCGACCAGCCTGCCCGCGCACCCCGGCCTTGATGTTTTTGCCCCCCTGGCCCTGGCCCGAGTGGCGCAAAAAACCATCGCCATGCCCCTGCGCATGGGCGAGGGCTATAAAAATGCGTCCCGCATCCAGGGGCATGCCCATATGGCGGCCAGCGGCAAGGGCGTGGCCCTTGGCAGCATGATTCGCGCCCGCCCCCTGCGCCCGGCCGACAGCCTGTATAATACGCTGTTTTGCGCCGGGGGCGACGATGTGCCGTTGCACCTGCTTGCCGACGAATTATTGCGCCTGCCCCATGCCGTAAACCTTGTCTGCGCTGGCGCGGATGCAGCCGACGCCGTGCAGGCCCTGAAAAGCCAGCACTGTCATATGGCCGTCTTGCATATGGCCGATGACTACAAGGGCGGCTTCAACTTTGCCTTTGTGCAGCAGCACTGGCCCGAAGGCAAGATTTCCCTGATCAATCTGGTTATCCGGCAGGTTGGCCTGGTGGTTGCTGCGGGCAATCCCCTGGGCATCAAAAGTGTGGCCGATATTAAAAGCATGAAGCTGCGCTGTGTTAACCGCCAGGCCGGCTCGAGCACCCGCATGCAGTTTGACGCGCTTTTAGGCCATGCCAACATGGGCCCACAGGATGTCGCGGGTTATGAACATGTGGTGGAAAGCCAGCTTGCCGTCGCCGCCGCCGTGCTTACGGGCAAGGCCGACTGCGGCCCCGGCGTGGCGGCTGCAGCCAAGGCCCTGGGGCTGGACTTTATTCCCCTGGCCGCCGAGCGCTGGGATCTTGCCATCCCCGAGGCATTACGGGATGATCCCCGGGTGTTCAGCGTGGAAGGGCTGTTGCAATCGCCGGAATTTAAAAAGCGTCTTGAAAAACTTGGCGGCTACAGCACCCACCTGACCGGGCAAAAACTTGCGCTTGGCGTTCGCCTTGGGGCATGATAAGAAAAAGCCCCGCCGTCGGCAAACGGAGGGGCTGGGTATGGACCAGACTGCGGCAGATCAGTCTGGGCCTGGAGGAGATGGGCAATTTCACTGCATGGGGCGTAACGATTCGGTGTAAATTCTTGCCACAAGCTGGCGTGAAACATTGACCGGCGCTACCGAGAGCAGAAGACCCAGCGAAGGCGTCTGCTCGACGAAGTTGCAAAACTCTTCCACATCGAACTCCTGGACTCCCAAGTCCAGGAGTTTTTGCGTTATGCCCAGGCTGAATATCCATTTTTCCACAGCCCGCGCCGCTTCTGTGGCTTCTTCGGCTATGCCCCGTAAGCCGGGGGCCACCGGCCCAAGCACATGAGCCAACACCTGGGGCCTGGCGCCGTAACATTGGCCAATCACAGCGGGCAACAGGATAGCCAGGCGCATCCCGTGCGGAAGATTTCTAAAGCGCCCCAAGGGCTGCTCCAGCGCGTGAGCCATGTGCAAATGGCTGTTGTCAAAAGCCACCCCGGCCTGAAGAGCCGCCAGACACAAACCGTAGCGGGCCTTGAGGTTTTCGGGCTCCGCGAGGGCCACAGGCAACCATCGATGAACCAGGCGCACGGTTTCGCGGGCCAGCGTAATCGCCAAAGGGTTGGCTACCGTGGCTGTGGCAGCTTCCACAACCCTACAGAACGCATTTATGGATACATAGCGGCTTTGCTCTGCCGAAAGCCCGGCCATAAGGGCCGGGTCGTCAATAGCGTAACGGGGATACATGCAGTCATAGCCCACAATGGATCTGTGGGTGCGCCCCGAAACGGTAATCACGGCAAAACGGTTTACTTCACTGCCCGTGCCGTGCGTAAGATTGACGGCAATTAGAGGAAGGGCCTTTTGGGGCGTGAAGCGAAAACAAAAAAGATCTTCAGCGCTTTTACCAGGATTGGCCAGCAGTATGGCCGCGCTTTTGCCACAGTCCAAGGGGCTGCCGCCGCCTATGGCAAGTACTGCTCCGGCGTTGATGGCGCGCCCAAGAGCCGCAGCATCATCCACAGTATCAGTGGTTGGGCTTGGTGTAACCCTGTTGTACAGAGCGAGAACAATGCCATGCCTGAGTGCCGCGGCCTCTGCTTTATCCCACGCGCCTGAAGCGCGATAGGCATGCCCGCCGCAAACACAAAGAACTGCTGTTATTCCCTCACTTTTCAAAGTGCCCAGAATGGCGTCTATCTTGTCTATGGCTCCCACACCGAGGTAAGCAATGCTTTTTACACGCACCTCATGAACCACATTGTAATCGCAGCAGTCATCCCACATGGCAACCTCCGCAATCACGCCGGGCTTTTATTGCGCTGCATCAAGTTAGAACGAATATATGTTTAGGTCAAGGAGCTGCGCAATTTTTCACATAAATTTGGGGCAAATAATCCTGTTGCTAAAAAATTCACAATATCCTAAACAGAAAGATTCTAAATTTTTTGCATTCTCCTGGCGAACAACGTTTCGCCAACTACCCGCCCTATATAACTTTTTTTGCTTCACTCTTTTCCTGGCGGCTCTGGCCTGCCCCACCGACTGCTTACGCCCCTGCCCCCCCCGACTGGCGATGATCAGCATGGCTACCCTGAAGCCGGGCCTTGTGCCTGCCTCGCAACGCACAAGGCCGGAACCTTCGAGAGCAGATATACTTTCTTGTGTTATGCCTGGAAAGACGCGGCTTCTGCCCCCCTCAAGTCGGGAGAGTTTCTGTACAGATTGAGTCAGAAACATAGATTTTAGGGGGTGGGGGCGTGGGGGAGGCGACCCTTTTGCAAAAGGGTCTCTCCCCCACAAAGTACTGCAACAGCCGCTTACAGTTTTATTTGGGCACAGCCAGAATAACCTGCGAAGCCTTCACGATGGCCGTCACCTTGTTTCCAGCGGCCAGGGCCAGTTTTTCTACGCTGCCCATGGTCACAATGGACGTAATGCCAGCACCTCCGGGCAGATCCACCTGCACTTCGGCATTGACTGCGCCGGGCGTAACCTTGCTGATAGTACCCGAAAACTGGTTGCGGGTGGAAAGGAGATAGTTTTCAGCATCATTCATCAGCAACACAAAGCTCGCCTTGATCAGGGCCATGGCCTCCACGCCGGGCTTGAGACCAAGCTTGCGCGTGCTCACCTGGGTAATGGAGGCCACGATGGTAATCCCCCCGTCAACGGCCAGTTCCACTTCATCATTGACAGCGCCGGATCGCACCCCCACCACTTTGCCTTTAAAAACATTTCTCGCGCTGGTTTTCATAGTTTTATCCTCATATGGGGTTCTCTCTCACCCGTAATGGGCAAAAGCAGGTTCACATGGTTTTAGTATAAAACAGGACAACACGCAGCGCCATCATGACACGCTAGACAATAAACACCACAACAAAGGCTGCAACGGCCGCCAGTTAGATATACCCGCACAGGAACCATTCCTGAAACAACATGTTTCCTGCAACGGCCGGATGGCAAAACACTCTCCCGGCTGGGGGGCAAGCGCCAGATGCCATGCTGCCGCAAAACGGCCATCCCCAGTAAATACAAAGAAATCCATACGACAAAGGCCGGTCCTTCAGGACCGGCCTTGCATTATTGGCGCATGGGATCACGCCATTAATCTCTAATAATATTGTTCATGGGGCCGCAAGATCGGCCCCAGCGCTGGCCCGAACCTTGACCCGAGCGGCGGCCCGAACCTTGACCCGAGCGGCGGCCCGAACCTTGACCCGAGCGGCGGCCCGAACGCGGCGGCGGACAGAACACGGCGCAAAATCTGTTGTGCAAGCCAGCGCGCAGTCTGGCGCGAGACATTTCACGCAGCCTGTCCCAAACTCTCACACCTGGTGTGGCGCTCGGCCTGACGCCTGGTCTGACGGTCGGTGTGGCGTTCGGTGTGGCGCTCGGCCTGACGCCTGGTCTGACGCTCGGTCTGGCACACCGCCTGGCGCGCATGCAAGTTCACAGGGCCTGATGCGCCCTAAATATTTTCCGTTACCCAATCCACAACCTGGGCCATACGCTTGAGCGTATAGCGCCGATGAGGGCTTTGCTGGGCCAGATCGTCCAGCGTGCCGTCCAGGCGGTAGATGCGCCAATCACCCTCGGGCAGGGCGCCTTTTTCCATTCCCTGAGTGATGGCGCTACGCGCCGCACCAGGCGAACAGAAAAGCTCAAATTCCTGCACACCGGGGTCAAGCACCACCTGCGAACCGCTTGCAATGTCTATGATGTAATTGCCCGGAGCAAAAACATAGACAAAGGGGCAAGGTTCCACCGGAAATTCCTGCTCCGTCTCGGCCGCTGGGCCAGCCTTGACACAGGCCAGCAAGGGCAAGGCCAGCAGTGTAACCAGCAAAAGGCGTGCTTGCATTGTCTACCTCAGTATGACGGGCGTTCGGCCCGGTTATAGCCGCCTGGGCGACCTTTCTAGCGCCGTGAGGCAGCCATGGCCTGAAGCCTGCGGATGCGCTCTTCCAGGGGCGGGTGCGTGCTGAAAAGATTGGCCATGCTGCTGCGGGCAAACATGGGGGACACAATAAACATCTGCTCGGTGCTGGGATTGCCTTCGCGCATGGGTATGCGCCCGCTGGCAGCGCCCAGCTTGGCAAGAGCGCCCGCCAGAGCCAGCGGCTGGCCGCAAAGCTCCGCCCCGGTGTCGTCGGCCAAGTACTCACGCGAGCGCGAAATGGCCATCTGCACAAGGCCAGCGGCCATGGGGGCCAACAAAGCCATGACCAAGGCCGCTATGGGGTTCACGCTATTGCCCTCGCCATCGCGGCTGCCGCCAAAAATGGCCGTAAACTGAAAAATATTGGCCATGGTCACAATGGCCGAAGCCATTACCCCGGCAATGGTCTGGATGAGTATGTCGCGGTTGACGATGTGGCCTATTTCATGCGCCACCACACCGCGCAACTCTTCGGGCGGCAACAGGCGCATGAGCCCTTCTGTTACGGCCACCACGGCATTTTCAGGATTGCGCCCGGTGGCGAAAGCATTGGGGGCTTCTTCGGGAACCACGCATACGCGTGGCTTGGGAATACCCGCATTATAAGACAATTCTTCAACAATTTTATGCAAATATGGGGCTTCTTCCGGCGCAAGCTCGCGCGCACGGTACATGGATAACACGATCTTGTCCGAATACCAGTAGCTGCCCACGTTCATGAGCAGGGCCATACCGAAGGCGATGACAATGCCCGTGCGCCCGCCCAGCAGGCCGCCGAGCACAATGATGATACCCGAAAGCAAACCCAGAAGAAGAACGGTCTTGATCTGGCTGGTCATGTAAACTCCTCACCTTGCGAATATTGTATGAATGCGTTTTACGCTGCATTGATGGAAAATCCACATGCACGTACTGAAACGACGTAATATCATATAAGCATTGGCCCATGGCTGGCAAGAAGCGGCGCCAGTGAAAGGCCGTAAAAATCGCACCGATCTCGCACCTGGTGGGCGGAGTGCCGGAAAGAAAACATACAGCCCCGGAGGGGCAAAGCCCTTAACGGGCCGCAGCGCCCTTGGCACAGTCCGCCGCTGGCTGCTTGCTGCCGTCCATCGCCAGCAGTTGATTTACGCCGCTGGCGCGCTATCCGCGCAAGCAGATCAGGCTCAAGCCTTGGCACTTCACATGACCACTGTTCCAGCTTCCACACAGGCCACTGTGCCGTTACGCCGTCCGCCGCTGGCCGCTATCTGCTGCGCAGGCGGCCCAGGCCATACGCGCCTCAAGACGCTGCGCTGTTCCCCTTTCGCGCCTGCCACCAGAGCTGAAAAACCAGCAAAGTCCAGAGGGGCTTGCGCAGGTCTGCCCTGCCCGAAACATGCTCGTCCACAAGGGCGCGCACGGCGGCAGGTTCAAAAATACCCTGCGCCTTGAGGCTGTCTGCGCTGAGCAGGTCTTCCACAAGTGGGCGCATGCGCCCGCGCAGCCATTCTGCCACGGGAATCTGAAAGCCCCGCTTGTTGCGATACAGTATTTCCTTGGGTAGCAGGTCGGCAAAGGCCCGCTTGAGCAGCCACTTGCGCTTGAAGCCGTGCAACTTGCGGTTCACAGGCAGGCGGGCGGCAAATTCGGCCACATCCTTGTCCAAAAACGGTGCTCGCACCTCAAGGCTATGCAGCATGGAGCAGCGATCCACCTTGACCAAAATATCGTCCAGCATGAACTGGCGCGCATACACATGAAAGGCCCGCGCCAGCGGCGCGGCCGCATTGTGGGGCCGCCAATGCTCATACTGTTGGCGCGTGGGCGCAAAGAGGCGCTCCGGCGCAAGAAAACCCGGAGCCTGCGCCTTGAAGGGGGAAGACAAAATCTCGGCCTGCATGTCGGGGGTAAAGGCCGTCAGCATGGTTTGCACGCGCTGCCATGCCGGAGCCTGCGCCGCGCGCAGAAACGTGGCCACCGCCAGGCGCGGATTGATGTATCCGGCGGACGAAGGCAGGCGGCGGGCCAGAGGCTCCACAAGCTTGCGCCGCAGCACAAGGGGCAAGGCATTATACCACTCCGCCACCTTAAAACCGATATAATGCTCATACCCGGCCCACAATTCGTCTGCACCGTCGCCGCCCAGGGCCACGGTGACCTTTTGGCGGGTCACGCCCGAAAGCAGCCAGGTGGGCGCCACCGAAGCGTCCGCCATGGGCACATCCATTTTGCTGATAATGCCGGGCAGATTGTCGGCGCATTCCTCTGCCGAAAGCACGCGCTCGTTGTGGTCTGTGCCAAAGGCCCCGGCCACGATGCGGGCATAACGCGACTCGTCGTAGCTGGCCTCGGTAAAGCCTATGGAAAAGGTTTTTATGGGCGAGGACGACTGCCGCGCCATCAGCCCTGCCACAATGGACGAATCAATGCCGCCCGAAAGAAAAACACCCAGGGGCACATCGCTGACCATGCGACGGCGCACGGCCTGGGCCAGCAGGCCCCGCAGTTCTTCGCAAAGTTCGTCGGTGCTGCGGGAGTCGTTTTCGTCCGGCACGGGCATATCCCAATAGCGGCCCATGCGCAGGTTACCGCCTTCGAGCATGAGCCAGTGCGCCGGGGGCAGACTCGCCACTTCATCATACACGGTCTGCGGCGTGGGCACGTATTCATAAGCCAGATAGCGCATAACGGCTTCGGGGCTCAGGGTCAGGCTCAGCCCCATGCCCTGATCGCGCAGGGTTTCAAGAGCCGTCAGCTCCGAGGCAAAATGCAGCCTGCCCTGTTGCACCGTATAAAAAAACGGTTTTTTGCCAAAGGGGTCGCGCGCGCAAAAAAGGCGCTGCTCCACGGAATCCCACAGGGCGAAGGCAAACATGCCGTTGAAGCGGCCGAGACAATCCACACCCCACAAGCGGTAGGCCTCAAGAATGACCTCTGTGTCCGAATTGGTCTGAAAGCGCGCTCCGGCGCTGGAAAGCTCTTGCTTCAGCTCCGCAAAATTATACATCTCGCCATTATATGTGATGGAATACCGCCCATCTACACTGTGCATGGGCTGGGCGCCCGTGCCGAGATCAATAATGGAAAGCCGCCGATGCCCGAGGCACAGCGGCCCGCTCAGCCACTGACCTTGGCCGTCCGGCCCGCGGTGGGCCAGGCGGTCGGTCATGGCTTGCACCCAGTGGAGGGCCTGTGGGTCAAGGGGCGAGGCGTCCAGTTGGCAAATACCGGCTATTCCACACATGATTCTTTCCAGCACTTGTAATTATTGGTGAATATGCGGGCCAAACGATCATTGTTGGCTTCAGGATCAAACATCTGGGCTGCCAGCAGCCTGCCATTACGGGCCAGTTGCGCCGCCAAGGCCCTGTCGCCAGCAAGCTGGGCAATGGCCTCGGCCAGGGCTTTGGCATCTCCCGGGGGAACGGCCAGACCTGTCTTGCCATGGCGCACCACCTCGGGCAGGGCGTTGACAGTGGTGCTGACCACGGGCAAGCCGTAGGCCAGCGCCTCGATAACCGTGTTGGGGATGCCGTCGCGGCGGCCCGAGGCGTGTACCACGCAGGGCGCGGCAAAAATATGGTGCTCCCCGAGCAGCCGGGGCAGTTCATTGTGCGAAATCAGGCCGGGCATGGTCACGTGGCCTTCCAGCTTGAGCTCCTTGTGCAAACGCATCAGCTCTGCCTGCATGTTGCCAAGGCCCATGGCCTTGCCGCCGCCGCCCGCCAGCGTCAGCCTGAAGTCCAGCCCCTGTTCGCGCAGAATCCCGCAGGCCCGCAGCAAAACGTCAAAACCCTTGGTAACGTCAAAGCGCCCAAGCGCCAGCAAACGCACGGGCCGGGGCATGGCCTCGGGCGCGGCAGAAGGCCGGGCTTCTTCCAGGGGCGAAACGAGGCCAGCATAGCCGCCCGAAGCATCGCTCGCAGGCACGGGCGCAGGCCCAGACATAACGGCAGCTCCAGGCCCGGAGGCTGCAACAAGCGCTGCCCCAGACGCTGTCACAGACGCTGCCACAGACGCTGTCACAGACGCTGTCACAGGCGCTGCACCAGACGCTGCCTCCGCGGCGGCTTCGCTTTCGCCCACCAGCGACGGCAGGGTCAGGCCGTTATAAACAAGCTCCACCTTGCCCTTGGCCTGTCCCCTGTCAAAGCTTTCGATACGCCCCTTGTCGGCGGCATTATTGGCGCGCACAAGAAAGGCCGCGTCCAGTTTGTCGCCAAGATCCGGGTCAGCAGGCTCAAGGTTGTCGCCCCGCGCGCAGGTGGCAAAGGGCAGCCCGGCAAGACTGCCGGCCACCCAGGCTGCCGTGGCTGTGCCACGCGGCCAGGGGGCGTAAATCATGTCGATGCCAGCCTCTGTCAAACGACGGGCCAGGTAAACGCCAGCACAAAAGGCCCAAAGATTTTCGCCAAAAGTCTCGATGCTGCGCCAGCGGCGGAACATGGTGCGCCGGAAAAGCCTTAGCAGGCGCACGGGGCGCGTAAACATCTGCCGCAGCAGTTCCGCCAAAATGACTGGTAGCGCACGCGTGCCCATAGTTATGGTCTCGCGCGCCACGCTGCGCATTTCTGTGGAACAGTGGCGCAAATTGGGGCCGTACAGGCTGTAAACCGCAACGGGAAGGCGCTGGCGCAGGCCCTGCACCTCGCGAAATATAAAAGGCTGGGTGAAAAGAGGATACCAGAGCAGCACACAGGCCACATGGGGCAAGCCCGCAGCGAATGGCGGTGGGGTGGATTCTTCGCCTGTTCTTTTTATTGTCATTGCCTGCTCCTGAGCGTCTGCAAGGGGCAAATCCATAACTTTCTATGTCCGGGCATGTACCTTGTTTCAAAGACAAAATGCCCTAAGATAATGCGGGATGCAACCAGCGTAGGGCCGTGTGGATTGCGCCGAAGACCACCTGTAAAAATGGAGTGCACCATTGAAACGCGCAACACGGCAACGCTTATGTGCAACAGGCCCAATCGTTGGGCCCGGCATCTGCGGCCCGGAGCAGACCGCTGCTTTCGGGAGCGGCGGGGCCCAGGGTTTCGCGCAACTGATCCATGGTCAGGCAGCGCACGTTCCAGCGGGCCATGAGCCAGTCTGTCCAGGCCTGTATCTTGTTCATGAGCCTGTCCACAGCAGCGGCATCGGGCAGATGCGGCGCGCCGCCCGGCATCATTTCTGAAGAATGCCAGGTAAGGGACAAAACCCGGCCCCCCCGAGCCACAAACAGCCGGGTTATGGCCTGCATGGCCCATAAGGGGTGATAGACGGGTAAAAGACTCAATGCACCCCAGTTTTTGAATCCGGGACGCAGGCGCGGCGCAGCGCGGCGCAGCGCGGCGGGCAAACACGGTAAAAGCGGAGTAACGCTGAGGGGCACTTCAAAAATACGGCCTTCCGGCGTGGATACCCAATACGGATCGCGCGGCGCGTTAAAATGATCCGGCCCGGCCAGCGGGCTGACCCCACAATGCAGCGGGCGCACCGAGGCGTCTACCAGAATGCCAGCTTGAGCCAGCAGCGGCCAGAGGCTGCGGTGCAAGTCCCAGCGGCCCATGCGAAACGATGTCAGCGGCGCGCTCTGAAAATCACGCCCGGCAGCCATGAGGGTTGCGAGCTTGGCGGCCATGAGGGGAGCGGGAACCGCGGCGGCAGGAACGCTGGCGGCATTGTCGCCAAGGGCGGCGTCGGCATGGGGCCCATCAAGGGTCAGGGGCGGCGTGTTCCAGTGGTGCAAATGCGCGCCGATTTCCGCCCCGTGGCTGTCGCGGGCATGGGCCAGAGCCTGACGGGAAGGCGCATGGGCGAGCACGCTGTGTGCGCAGAACAGCGTAGGGCGCACCCCCCGCTCGTACAGCGGGGCAAGGCGCGTGAGGCTGGCGGTATTGGCCATGGAATAGTCCCGGCGGGCGTACTGCCCGCCAAACAGCCCTTCTTCTTCCACATCCAGACTGACAGCGAGATATATATCCGGACGGCTCATGCGCCCTCTTCCGCCGTGCCGCTTGCGGCAAAATTCCGGCCCGAAGCGCTGTGGTCGCTGGGGTGCGCCTCGTCGGCGCGGGCACATTCCGTTACGTACAAGTCGTAGACGGCCTTAATGTTGCGCTCGGGATCAAAAAGTTTTTCCACCAGGGCGCGCCCCGCCTGGGCCATGCCCAGGGTGGCCTCCCGGTCAGCAAGCATGCGGCGCACGGCATGGGCCAGCGCGCGCGGATCGCGCTGCTGCACCAGCAGACCGGTTTCGCCGTCAATGATCACCTCGGAAATGCCGCACACGTCGGTAGCAATAACCGGCATGCAGTGCGAAAGGGCTTCTATGATCACGTTGGGGATGCCGTCGCGATCGCCATTGGTGTGAACAACGCTGGGCATGATAAGCATGTCATGATTCAGCATAAAGTCGCAAATTTTATCGTGGGGGATGAAGCCCGGCATGTCCACAACGCCGGCAAGGCCCAGCTCATCGCGCATTTTTGTCAGCTTGCGCCGCCAGTTGCCGTCTCCCACAAGGGTCAGGGTCACCGGCACGTTTTCACGCCGCAGCCGAGCCATGGCTGTGAGCAGTTCGGGAAAACCCTTGGTGCGGGCAAAGCGTCCCACAGCCAGCAGGCGATAGGGCGCCCGCATAGGCATGGCGCACTGACCACCGGGCCGAAACGTGAGGCTGTTATAGATGGCATGCACCTTGTCTTTGCCCTCAGGCGGACAAAAACTGCGCAGCCATTGCACGTTGGTCTGGTTATTGGTGCGGATAAAGAGCGCATCGCGAGATTTTTCTCGCAACAGGCCGTCTTCGGGATAAATATCTCCGGCTCGGCCCGTAAAGGCAAAAGGAATGCCAGACATGCGCGAAGCAACCCAGGCGGCAGTGGCTGGCCCGTTGGCCCAGGCCGCATGGATCAGCTGCACGCCGTCCTGACGACACTGCTCGGCCAGCAGAAAACCCGCCAGAAAACACCAGACATTTTCGCCTTCGGCCTCAAGATTGCGCATGCGCCGGAAAAAGCCCTCGCGCATGAGCCGCCAAACCTTGCCCGGCTGCTGGCGCAAAGCGCGCCAAAAGGCGGCCAGAATCCTGCCCGCAGCTTTAAAGCCCATGCGCCGCACTTGCCCGGCGTAGGCGCGCATCTCTTCGCTGCAACCCTTGAGGTTTTCGCCATACATGCTGTAGGCATACACCGGAAGGCCCCGTTGCATGAGCTGCACAATCTCACGAAATATAAAAGTCTCTGAAGACAAGGGGAACCATAGAAGGACGTAGGCGATAACCGGGGGCACTGCCCGCCGGTCGCGCTCTGCTCCCGCTTTTGTGGCGTGGCCACTAATAAAAGACATGCTGATCTCCGCAGAAACGAGAGCCGGGCCATAAGGCCCGGCCGGAGTGTTGTTTTATTCGCCCAGGGATTCTTCGGCGTGTTCGCGTTTGTATTTTTCAACAATTGCTTGCGCCTTGGGAATCTCTTCTTTCACGGCGTCAAGCGCCGTGCGGATATGCTCTTCCGTATGTGCGGCTGAAAGGAAGAAACGCAGCCTGTCCGTGCCTTCCTTGACTGCAGGGAAGGTGATGGGCATGACGTAGATGCCGCGTTTGAACAGGGCGTTGGACAAAAAGCCCGCCACCATGGGGTCGCCCACCATAACAGGCACAATGGCATAGCCCTGGGCCGCGCCCGTATCAAGGCCGATGCTCGAAGCGTATTCCACAAAAAACTTGGAAATGCTCTGCAGCTTGTGCACCCGTTGCGGTTCACGCAGCATGATGTCCAGGGCCTTTTGGCAGGCCACGGCAATAACCGGGGGCATGCCCACGCTGAACACAAAGCCCGGCGAACCATATTTGAGAAATTCTATCAGCTCATGCCGACCGGCGATAAAACCGCCGCAACCGCACATGGACTTGGAGAGCGTGCTCATCCACATGTCCACTTCTGTGGGGTCGATGCCGAAATGCTCGTGAGCGCCGCGCCCGGTTGCGCCGAGCACGCCCAGCGAGTGGGCCTCGTCAACCAACAACATGCAGTCATACTGCTTTTTCAGCTGAATGATGCGGGGCAGATCGGGGATATTGCCGTCCATGCTGAACAGGCCTTCGGTAACGATAATGGCCCGTTTGTGGTCGGCGCGCTTGGCCTTGAGCACTTCTTCAAGAGCGTCGCAATCGTTGTGATTATACGAGTAGCGCGCTGCATGCGAGAGGCGGGCGCCCTGAACCAACGAGTTGTGGGCCAGGCCGTCATGAAAAATGGCGTCGCGGTGGCCGAGCAAAAAGCCCAGTGTGGATACGTTGGTGGCGTGGCCGCTGACGTACACGATACTGTCTTCAACACCATACAGGTCGGCAAAGGCGCGCTCCAGCGCACGGTGGGGCGGGCGCTCGCCGCCCACAAGGCGGCTGGCTCCGGCAGAAGTTCCGTACACGGCGGCAGCTTCGGCGACGACCTCGGTTATTTCCGGATGGGCGTTGATATCCAGATAATCGTAGGTGGAAAAGTTCAGATATTCTTTGCCTTCAATAAACGTGGTGGCCTTGGCCGCGCGCTCGTGGCAAAGAAAAAGAGGATTTTCCATCCCCATCTTGGCTCCCATCTCCACAAGCCGGTCGAAGGCGAGCTTGGAACGCATGCGACTAAAGCCGCTGGCGGAGCTTTCAGTGGCGGCAGCGGTTGTTGATGCCGCCTCTTTTCCGGCCTGACAGGAATGGTCTTTCTTCATGCCTTGTCCTCTTAAATTTGTCCAAAAAACGCGCCAATTCGCACCCTGCAGCAAGCCGCCGGGCACTGAGCGCAACTTTGTAAGGATCTAGTATAGCCAATGCGCGGAAGTATGGCAAGTGCGGAATAACAAATACACGGCAGGCCGCAAAAGCGGCTACCGGCAAGGCATCAGGGTGCTGCGGCCGTTTTGTTGCGCGCTTTTCCTATGCGTAGTTACGGCTGCTCTTCTGGACAAGCACTACGATATACCCTAACATAAGACTCTTAGCCGATCTGGGCCACGGTTCGGCCCCTTTTTTGACCAACCGCGCTCCACAGGCTTAAAACTATATGCAGCAAGACCCTGCTCCTCAATACGGCGACTGTCGTATAACACAAAGCACCGCTCTTCCCGGCGGCCTGCTGGCCGTGCCTCTTCCGAGCATCGCGTTTTCATGCCCCGCTCCGGAAGGCTCCAACCTCGACCAGCAAGATTCCTCTGCGGTCGACATCAGTGCCCAGGATATGGTTCAACTGTGTTTCAAGTGGCTTACACACATTGAAACTCCCGGGCCTGTCCTGCTCTGGCTTTGCTGGCACGAGCAAAACACCCCCGCCCCGCTGGCCCTGCCTCTGGTGCTGGCTCTTCAGGGGCTGCAAAATCTCTGGCGCATCGGGCCCATCCGCTTCCAGTGCGAACCCTTTATGCCCGGCCAGATGTTGGAGGCTGAAAAACTCCTGCGCGACATGCCGCAGCACGGCGAAAGCACAGTAGAAGCCCCCAACGGCAAGCCCACAAAAACGCCGCTGCGCTCCCCTTCGGGCGCCGATCAGATTATGCGGCCCGTGACAGGACGCGTGCCGACCATTCTTTTGCTGAACTTTACGAGCGATGAAGAAAGCAGGCTGCATTGCCATCCGCTGTTGCTGCGCTTGCCGGCGCTCACTCCGCCCTGCTGCGACACGCTCATGTGCCGCAAAAGCCCGCCCCGCATCGCTCCGGAGGAAAAAACGCCTGCGCCTGCGCCGCACACGAGCCAACCGCAGCCCACGGTGAACGCCATGGCCATGCCTGCGCCGCACACGAGCCAGCCGCAGCCCACGGTGAACGCCATGGCCATGCCTGCGCCCGGCGCTTGCGGCGTCTCTGGTGTTCCCGGCATCCCCGGTATCCCCGGCATCCCCGGCGCCTGTGCAGATCCCCACACTCCCGACGCATACGCAGCACCTGGAGAGATTTTTCTTGACGGTGTGCGCTATACGGAACTTCCTCAGGACGGCCTACTCTGGCGCATAGGCGCCGTCAACCCCCTATGGCGTCAGGAATTGCTCGTGCTGCCGCACAATCCCGACGCTGCCGCCCTCGCGGCCCTGGAGCCGCGCGGCCTGTGGCTGGCCCCTGTTCAAACGCCGCCGCCCCTGGCCGTCATGTGCTGCGGGCTGGGTTCGGTCTGGCCGGGCATGGGCCGCGAACTGTACGACAGTTTCCCCGTTGCGCGCGCGGCCATGGATCGCATCGCCGCCGTGGCTGACTGGGACGTGCTTGGCCTTATGGACGAAAAGGATGTGGAAAAAATCAGCCTTACCCGCTGGCAGTCGCCCTACCTTTTCATGCTCGAATTTGCGCAGTGGAGCGTGCTTTCTTCTCTGGGCCTGCGGCCTTCGCTCTTTTGTGGCCACAGCTTGGGCGAGATTATCGCCCTCTGCCTCAGCGGCATCGTTGAGCCCGAGGCGGCCTGGTACATGCTCGACACCCGCGCTGTGCACATGGCCGAACTGGAAGCCGCAGCCACGCGCGAAACAGGCATGATGGCCGTCCACGCCAACATTGAAGTCGTTGAAGAAATCCGCGCAACCTGGCCGTCGCTCTACGTATCCAACTATAATACGCCCCAACAGTTCATCCTCAGCGGCCCGCGCGAGGCCCTGCAAGAAGCCCGCAAAAGCCTGCGCAAGCGGCGTATACCGGCCATTGTGCTCAACGTGAGCCTGGCTTTTCACCATCCGAGCATGCGCGTGTTGCGCGATCTTTCGCAGCGCCGCCTCAATGCCCTGGAAATGCACGCGCCGAACATCCCCATACTGAGCTGTATCACCACCGACTTTTACCCCAACGACCAGCCCTCCATTTGCCAGCACATGACTGATCTGGATGAAAACTCCGTGCGCTGGACAGAATGCGTGCATGCCATGTGGAACAGAGACGGCATCCGCCACTTTGTCGAACTGGGGCCGCAGGATACCATTTGCGGGCTCACTCGTGACAACGAATCCCGGGCCCTGTGCCTGCCAGCCGGGCGCAAGGGCAAAGAAGTCGAGGGCATGCGCCAGACATGCGCCCGCCTCTACTCCCTGGGGCATCTGCGCGATGATTCCATCCGCGCGCGCGTTACCTCTATGCGTGAGGGGCGTGATGCCGCGGCTGCCGCACGCGCGCCGCTGCCCCACTGCGGCCTTATACCCGTCGGAACCCCAGACGCCGCCTGCCCCGTAGAAAGCGTCGCCCCAATGGTGCCCGACGCCCAAACACCGACGCCACTTGAAACACAGACCAACGCCCAAACACAGGCCGATGCCCCTTCAAGCACGACCGACGCGGCCCCCACAGCGGCCAACGATTTTTCCGCCGACGCAGCTCTGCGCGTGGTTATGGACGTGCTGTCCCGCGCCAGCGGGCGGGCAGTGGAAGACCTGCGCCCTGAAATGGATCTGCGCTATGACCTGGCCCTGCGCTCCAGCCGTTTCCCCCTCATCATTCAGGAAGTGGAAAAAGCGCTGGATATTATCGTCAACTTTGAAGATCTGCTTAAAGTTTCGACCATAGGCGATCTGGCGCGCATTCTGGGCGGCAATCCCCTTGCCAGCAACGAACAGGAACGCACGGCGGCAGGCGCAAGCTCTTTCAGCCGGGCGGCCAGCGCCTGCGCCCCTTTATGCCGATTCGCGCCACTGCTGCGGCCCTGGCCGGAAGAAGACGCTCCGGCGCAAGCGAGCACTCCGGCGCAAACGAGCACCCCGGCTGAAGCCAGCATTCCGGCACAAGCCAGTGCAATCCTTGCAAAAAGTGCCCCAGCCCAGTTACCGCTGGATCCCTGTGGCCAAGGGCTGCCCATACACATGGGCGATGTGCTGGCCCTGCTCTTTTTCGAGCCAGAGCTTTTACCTGCGCTCATGAGCGGACTCGCGCCGCTGGGCTGCGTGTTGGGCGTGCCCAAAGATCAGCTTGAAGCCTGCGCGCCCCTGGCCAAGGCCGGTTCGCGCCTTGTGCCCCTTGACCTGCGCATACGCACGCCCCAAAGCGCCACAGAGGCGCTGGCCCTTGCCGACGAAACCCGTATGGCCCTTGATGCCTTAGCCCGCAACGAAGGCCGCATAGACGGACTTGTCTTTACGCCCGCCGTCATCGCAAAGGCCAACGGAACCGCATGCGGCCCGGCCGCTTCCGATGCCGAATTTGCCGCCGCCCGCATGCCCGAGGTGCTGGATGCCGCCATGCGGGCCGCCCTGAGCCATGGCCTGCGCCATGCCTGCCTGTGCAGCCTCATGCTGCCTGCGCAGGAAAATATGTATTGCGACGGCCCGCTGGAAAAACACCTTGAAGCCCTTGGCCAAGAGTCGGGCATAGCCGTGCGTGCCGTGCGCCTGCTTGAACCCACCCTGCGCGCCGGGCTCAACGAATGGGGCGACCTGCTGGCCCGCGAACTGCTGCTTGGCACGGCAGAGCATGTGTTCTGGGCACGCCACAACACCCTGCCGACCATGCACACACCAGGCCACCGGGCGGATCATCCCGGCGCAAGCGCGGGACATTCCCCCACAGGCTCGGGCCTGGCCCTGATCGAGCGGCCCCGCCGCTACCCCCTGGTTTTTCCCGATCCGCGCCCGCCTTACCGCGGCACGGCCACGCTGTTTCAAGGCGGCTGCCATTACTCGCGCTTTGCAGACGCCGACCTGGCCCAGCACGGCGGCCAGCCGGGCAATGGCCTTGGCGAAAACACGCCATGGCTGCCGGCCGGCCGCGCCCTTGCGGCCCTGCTGGAGGCATCCAGCCTGTGGTTGCCCTGGCTTACGGTCACCGGTTTTTCAGATCTGCGCTTTCATGAGCCGCCGCTGTTGCCGCCCGGCCTCACACGCGAATGCCGCCTGACCATGGAGGCCGAACCCTGGCTCATGCAGGACGGCGTTATGACCCGCATGTGTCGGGGCGAACTGGCTGTGCGCGAAGTCACGCCCAACGGCAGACACTTGGGCCAGTATACCCCCGTGGCCGGGGGCATGACCCTGCTGGCTGCGAACAATGGGCAGGTTCCCCCCTTGTGGCCGCACGAAGCCCATATTTTTGAAAAAAATGGTGGTTTCGCTGTTCCCGGTCTGGACACCGAACTTTTTTATGAGGCTCTTGGCCTTGGCGCCCCCTGGCGCATGTTGCGAGATTTTTTGATCTTACCAGAGCACAAATACGCGGCGCGCCTGAATCCACAGCATACGGCCATTGCCCCCGAGGGCAATAAAGGCTATGCTGATGTTCTGAATGTGGTGGAGGGAATGGTGCAGGCTGCCTGGCTGGCCATAGCCCAGGGAGCTGAAAATACCAACGCGGACATAGCGGCAGTGGCCCAGGCGGTGCGCTGCTGGCGGTTGCACGCGGCTGGTTTTATCCGATTCGGGGCCGAAAGGGGCAAAGGGCCGTGGCATGTGGTGCTGCGCCGTTCCTGGTCGGATTCCCGTCTGTTACGCTTTGACGGCCAGGCCGTTGACGAGCGTGGCCGTATTTTTCTTACCCTTCATCATCTGGAATTTGACCGGCGGGACCACAAACCCACCGCGCTTTAGCGCGTCCTCGCCGCTACAACCGTGACCATACACCAACGCGCTGGCCGCGCGAGCCTGTAAAGGGTACCAGATGCCACATAAAGCACGCACTTTTCTTCCAGCACGAACCTGCCTTTCGCTGCTGCTCGTTCTGACCTTTCTTTTTTCAGCCTGCGCCTCCAACAAGGCGGGGCTCAAATCGCCAGAACTACCCGCCAGACACTGGCTGGAAGAGGCCCCCGGCGTGCCGGTGGAAAACAAGGGCAAGCTTGAAGCCGCTGTTCCCAATCTTTATGATCCCTCCAAGGTCTTCACTTTTGAAGACTGCGTTTTTCTTACCATCCAGCAGTCGCCGCTCTTGGTCAACAGCGCAGTAGACCTGGAGATCAAGCGCGTTGCCCTTACCAACGCCGTGTGGAAATACCTGCCCGAACCGCGCATGACCATGCAGGTCAGCAACAACCTCACGCGGCTTAATATGGACCACAAGGACACCCCCGGCGATTACGGGCGCACAAAACTCAGCGTGGGCTTTTACGCGGCCTTTCCCAATCCGGTGGCCACCTATTTTGAACATCAGGTGCAAAAGGCCATGGTCAACCTGGCCATCTCAACCCACCGCAAGGCCGTGGGCGAAGCCATCTACAAGATCGCTCAGGCCTATCTACAACTCCAGGCGCAGAAAAGAATCGTCAAAGCCCAGAAAGATATACTGCCCATCGGCAAAGAACTGATTTCCTACTGGCAGCAGGTGGAGGCCGTTGACGGCCGCCAAGGGGTTTCTCTCAATCTGGCCATGCAGCACCAGCGGGAGCTTGAGCTCATGCTGGAGCAGACCAAGATGAAAGAAACCATGCAGCTCACCCAGCTTAAAATTCTGGCGGGTGTGGATCCCCAGCAGCGCCTGGATGTAGACGCCGCCAGCGCCGAAGAGCTTCTGCGCAGCTTCAATGGGCGCAAGCTCAAGTGGGACGAGCGCTGGACTACCACCGAAGACGACTTGTTGCTGCGCGGCCAGATCAAGCTGGGCGACTATAACATCATGGTTGCCTGGGCGCAGTACATCCCCGACATGAGCATTGCCGTCAACAACAATCCGCCGTCCGGTCAGTACCAGCCCGCCAGCGGCAGCGAAGACACCTTTTTGCATCTGAACTTCAGCTTCCCCCTGCTGGACTGGGGACGCCGTTATCGCGGTGTGCAAACCGCCCGCATGCAAAAGGCGCAGGCTTTTCACGAAATGGCCCGCAAGCGCACCGACTATTCCAACCGGTGGCTGCAAGCCGAACAAAATGTGGCCCTGGCCGAAACCGAACTCAAGCTGGCGCGCACGCGCTTTGATACGGCGGCCATGCAGTTCAAAGAAGCCCACATTTCTTTCAACGAAGGCATAGCCGAACTGCCCGCCGTGGCCGACAGGCAGGAAGCTATGGTGCAGGCCCAGGTGGCCCTTATCCGCGCCGAGCTGACCTGTGAACTGGCCCAGCTTGAATGGATGTATCTTTCCACGGCGCTTCAGGAACATTTCCTCGGCCTACCCGCCAAAGAGGTGCTGTAATGCGAGCCCTTGCCCGTCCATGCTCCCCCAGCGCACGTGGTCTGCTTTTGACGCTGGCCCTGCTGTGCAGCTTGGCTTTTGCCGTTGCCGCCACTGCGGCCGAAGGCGGCAAAAGCAGTGTAACCATTCTCACCGGCAAAGTGGTGACCACGGTGACGCGCGCCATCCCCATGCCCTTTAACGGGGTGGTGGACGACGTGCTTGTCAAACCAGGCGAAGCAGTTGAAGAAAACGCCCCCCTCATGCGCTACCACCTGCACGAAGACGCCGAGCGCACCTTGCAACGTGAAGTCATGCAAGGCCCCGGCACAGAAAGCCTTAAAAGCCAGGTGCTTGACCTTGAGCGCAGGCTGGCCGAAACCATCGCTCAGCGCAACAAGGCGCGCCAGCTTGCCGCCTCCGGTCTTGGCTCCCGCCAGGCCTCGGGGCGCCTTGAAGAAGACGTGACCTCCTTGCAGCGTCGCATCGAACTCACCAATATTACGATCAAAAAAGCTGAAAATAGCTTTGCCATTCGCCTGAAAGAGCTGAGCAGCTACTTTGGTCAGGAAATCAAGGAAGGCGAACTTTTGCCTGAAACCCTCACCCTGACCTCCCCCATCAAGGGCTACGTGCTCTCGCTTGACGCCACTCTCAACCCCGGCACCCTGCTGCAAGCAGGGAGCGTGCCCGTCAGAGTGGGGCAGCTTGACCCTGTACTGATTCAGGTGCCTGTGTACGAAGCCGAAATCAGCGCCATCTCGGAAGGGGACAAGGTCGCTGTGGAAATTCCCTCGCTCGGCAACAAGGTTTTTCCCGGCAAAGTAAACGAAATCGCCTGGGTTTCCAGCGACATGAGCGTATCGAATCCGTCGTATTACACGGTAGAGATCACTGTGCCCAACCCTGATCTGGAACTCAAGCCCGGCTTCAAGGCCGTTGTGCGTTTCGGGGGCGGCAGGTAAAGCCCAGGCATGAAGCTCAAGAGCATACCCCGCAGGCTCGGTTACATTCTGGGCGCGCAATGGACGCGCGACCTGGCGTGGACGGCCTTTACCATTTTGCTGGCCCGCCGCAGCCCAGACATTATGGGCCAGATCGTCTTGGCCCTCACCTTTGGCTATTTGGTAAAAACCATTGCCGATGTGGGGCTCAACGATTTCCTGCTGTCCACCTTTGCCCGCCGTGAAGGCCGCCCTCGGGCGCTGCTTGGCGAGGTCACATGGCTCAAAATTGTGGTGCTGGTGCTGGCTTTGGTCACCACATGGCTCGTCACCGGCTGGCAAGACTACAGCCCGGAACTACGCCTCATTGTGCTCTGTATCGCTGCGGGCCTCGGCCTTGACGGCGTAAGCGATTCGTTTTTTGCCCTGTGTCAGGCCCGTGGGCGGCAAGATGTCGAAATGCGCATCCGCGTTCCGTCGGCTCTCATCGGCATAGGCTTTGGCATTGCTTGCGTGATAATGGGCGCACCGCCCATTATCATTGCCCTGTATAAACCCATCGAATCCGTCCTCTGCATCATTTTCGCGCTGGTGGCGCTAGGGCGCAACCCGCTGGCCGGTGTCGGCAAATCGGGCATGCTCGACCTGGCGCGCCAGATGAAACACGGCCTTATTTTTACCTGCATGGCTGCCTGCGCCATGTTCTACAACAAGATCAACGTTATTTTTCTCAAGCAATACGGCGGCAATGCCGACGTGGGCGGCTACGGCGTTGCCTGGGAAACCATCGAGGGCCTGTCGGTGCTGGTGTCCAGCGCCCTCTTGGGCAAAGTCATATTTCCGCTGCTGGCCAGACACTGGCAACAAGACAGGGCAGCCTTCAGCCAGTTGGCGGGGCAGACAGCCCGAACCCTGTGGGCGGCGGCCCTGCCCATCATTTTTCTGATCTGTGTGGAAAGCGACCGCTTTTTACCCTTTATTTATGGGCATAATTACGAAAGTGCCGTTCGGGCCCAGCAACTGCTTACCCCCTGCCTGGCCACTGCCTTTCTGCATAACCTGGCAGCCTACGCCATGATAGGCATGCGCCGCCACCGCCTGTTGCTGGCCTTTTATGTAAGCGGGCTTGTGCTCAACATTATCTGCTGCTTTACGCTCATTCCGGGCATGCCGCTGGAAGGCGCGGCCCTGTCTTTGACCATCACCAAGGTGTGGGTTGCCCTGCTGACCGTGGGCTTTTTCCAATGGGCCGCCCGCCCCATGAGCGCAGGACAATGGCTGCTCATGCTGGTGACCATTATGGTGAGCCTGGCCCTGTGGCAGATCACTGGCAAGGTAGCTCCGCGCGAAGTGGCCGAGCTTGTGGGGCTTGTTCCCCTGCTTGCGCTTTTCTGGCGCTGGCGCCCGCCGCCGCCCTTTGAAGCAAAGACCACCCGATAATCGCGTTTTTTGGGGGGGAGGGCCCCTTTTGCAAATGGGGCCCTCCCCCACACCCCCACCCCCCAAAAATCTCTATTTTTAGCTCAAACTGCGACAGAATCGACTCATCTGACTGGGCACTGAAGCGCAGCTCATAGGCCTGGCACTACCCAACACCCCACCACTACGCGGCTTAAATCATCACATTTCGGCGCGCTTCACCCAAGCCCGCCAGACCTTAGTTCACCGCGGCTCTACGCAGCCACGGCGCCTTACTTCACTGCAGCCCACAGCGCCTTACTTCACTGCAGCCCCGCTGTATCCCGTGCACGCCAGTGCAAAAGTTGCGTTTGCGCCAGTTAGTTGTCTTCTCTTGCATCTTTGCCAGGGCTACGCGTTGACGCCAACATCATGCTGTGCATACTATGGTGTGCATAGTCCATAAAAAGACATGTAACGAACCCTCAAGGGGCAGTATGGCAAAGGATTTTTTATTAGAACGCAGGCGCCTGCTCAAAGGACTAACATCCACAGCAGGGGCCGCCGGCCTTGGTCTGACAGGGCTTCAACCCGCCCAGGCCATGGCTCTTCGCCTGCCCAGCGATGACAAGGACTGCTGCACCATAATCGATGTGGATCGTTGCACGGGCTGCGGCGCTTGTGTAACTGCTTGCCGCCAGCGCAACCTCGCCCGCCTGCCGGAGCCGCATAAGCCCATTCCCCGCCCGTTTCCCTCCTGGAAGCCCATCATCGACTGGTCTGACCGGAAGGATGTCACAGACCGCCTTACTCCTTACAACTGGCTGTACATACAGTCCTGCACCCTGTTCGGCCACCGTGGTGATCACAAGGTCTTTATACCGCGCCGCTGCCTGCACTGTCTCAACCCCCAGTGTGTGAGCCTGTGCCCTTCCGGTGCGGCTCGGCAAAGCCCGCAGGGGGCCACTTACATAGACGAATCCCTGTGCCTGGGCGACGGCCCTTGCCAGCGGGTCTGCCCCTGGGGCATTCCCCAGCGCCAGTCAGGCGTTGGCCCCTATCTTAAGTTCGCCCCCCGCTATATGGGCTACGGCCTTGTATTCAAATGCGACTATTGCCAAGATCTGCTGCAACAGGGGCAGCCCCCCGTTTGCGTGGCGGCCTGCCCTTGCGGAGCACAGAGCATCGGCCCCCGCAACGCCATGGTAAGCCGCGCAAAGGAACTGGCAAGCCTGCGGCGCGGGGAGCTTTTTGGCCTTACTGAAAACGGTGGAACCAACATCATCTATGTTTCTTCCATACCTTTCAGGGACATCGAAGCCGCCATGCTGCAACAGGGCCAGGTGGATCAAGGGCAGCCGAGCCTGCGCCCGGCCAGAGCCAGTATGGAGCAAGAAAACAAGCTTTTTGATATGGTGCTGGCAGCCCCCCTGGCCGGAGTCGCCCTTGCCTCATTGCGCCTGTGGCGCGACCGCAAGAAGGAGCACAAGCCATGATGCGCGCGCAGCAAGGGAAACGGCAACTTTTTTCGGGTGTCTTTCTTACTCTTTGGGCTGCAAGCCTTGTGGTCGCGGTTTTTTCCGGTCTGGCCCATTTACCTTTTACCGTGCGCTATGGATTGACGGACTGGGAAAACCGGGCTCCCCTATGGCATTATTATGCGGCGGCGGCCCTGCTCATGCTCAGCACCTACGCCGTCATCATCTGGTGGCGACAGGGACGAAAGTATCTGCGCCTTAGCCGTGGGGGCATCATGCGGGTGGCATTGCTCGGCACGCTTATCCTCAGCGGCCTCATTCTGGTGTTGCACAACCTTCCTAACGTGGCCTTTTTCGGGGCAAGCTACTCCGCGATCAAACTTTGCCACCTGTTTTGCGCCCTCACACTTGTGCCGGTTTTGTTGGTGCAGGTATGTTTTCGCCTGAGCGGGCGATCTCCCTGCCTCGTAGCCCGTGAGGAGTGCGCAGCACAAGGCGCGAAGACGGCGCAAGCACCGAGGTAATGTGTGCCCTGCGGGCACGAGGCCTTGTTTATTTATTTAGTTTGGGCCGCCTCGCGGCGGGGATGGGCCTTCCGGCTGAGATCTTGCGCGGCGCGCAGTGGATGCCGCACGGCGGATACTATTGCGTAATCCCCAGGAATAAAAGGCAAAAGGTTTGTCCTTCGAGAAGGGGAATGTGTGCCCTGCGGGCACGGGGGCTTGTTTATTTATTTAGTTTGGGCCGCCTACGCGGCGGGGATGGGCCTTCCGGCTGAGATCTTGCGCTGCGCGCAGTGGATGCCGCACGGCGGATACTATTGCGTAATCCCCAGGAATAAAAGGCAAAAGGTTTGTCCTTCGAGAAGGGGAATGTGTGCCCTGCGGGCACGGGGGCTTGTTTTTTAATTTAGTTTGGGCCGCCTGCGCGGCGGGCGGCAGACGGGGGCCTGTTAGGGGCT
>CAZFCC010000011.1:0-2824 GCA_964517635.1 uncultured Desulfovibrio sp.
GGGAGCTTCCCTCGCTGCGCTCGGGTGATCTCCCTGCGCGCCGCGCAATGCCATCTACCGCTTTCACTTTGCATGAAAGGCACAAGGCCGTCGGAGCCCGCAAATAACTGATCTGACAACAGGGTCGCAAAACTATCCCTAAAGATGACTCCTCTCCTTTTATTGCTGCACGGAAGCCCCCAGTATAAAGCACGGTATAACCATGGTCGTCAGTGGGCTTTTGTCAGCGCTGTTTATCGATCAGGACAAGATGTAGACACTGTGGCGCATTCTCAAGCAGGCAGACGCCCCTCAAGTATAAAACACGGTATAACATGGTCGTCAGTGGGCTTTTGTCAGCGCTGTTTATCGATCAGGACAAGATGTAGACACTGTGGCGCATTCTCAAGCAGGCAGACGCCCTCAACTATAAAAGACGGTATAACCATGGTCGTCAGTGGACTTTTGTCAGCGCTGTTTCCCGATCAGGGCAAGATGTAGATACTGTGGCGCATTCTCAAGCAGGCAGACGCCCCAGAATTTTTGGGCAAGGAGAAAGCAAACGATGGTGTTGCGCGGCGCGCAGGGAGATCACCCGAGCGTAGCGAGGGAAGCTCCCGGAGCAAAAGACGCGCAGCCCTCGCAGGCTGGCGGGAACTGGAAAGCCCAAGGGGGGTGCTTCGGGGGGGATGCAAGGGGGGCCGAGAAGGGGGCGCAGCCCCATAACCGGCCCCGCCTTGCCGCGCGCCGCGTAGGCGGCCAAAACAACAAACAAAGAACAAGCCTCGTGCCCGCAGGGCAACAAAAATCCCATACTAAAGGGCGAGCCCTTTCCCCCGCGCCCGCAGGGCAACAAAAATCCCATACCAAAGGACGAGCCCTTTCCCCCGTGCCCGCAGGGCACACTTGCTCCCGTAAAAGAGATTTCTTTCTTTTGGTCACGCAATGCGCGTAGCCAGCCCGCAATGCGCGCAGCCAGCCCCCGCCGGCAGGCGCCTCCCCACAAAAAAGCGGGCGTGTTTGCACACGCCCGCTCGAGTTGTCGAACTATAAAATCACCTAAACGTCAAACAGCATTTCCAGATCTTCGCGGGTGAGCGACTTCCAGGTGTCCTGACCGGGAATAATGGCCTCGGCCACGCCGCGCTTGGCTTCCTGCAACTTGAGTATCTTTTCTTCCACTGTGTTCTGGCAGATAAGCTTGTAGGAAAACACCTGCCTTGTCTGCCCGATGCGGTGGGTGCGGTCTGTGGCCTGGCTTTCCACGGCGGGGTTCCACCACGGGTCGTAGTGGATAACGTAGTCTGCCGAGGTAAGGTTAAGGCCCGTGCCGCCCGCTTTGAGCGAGATAAGAAAGATAGGAATGTCCGGGCTGTTGTTAAAGCGATCCACCTGATCGAAGCGGTCTTTGCTGGCGCCGTCAAGATAGCAGAAGGGAATCTGTGAAAACTCAAGCCACTGCTTGATAATTTGCAGCATCTGCACAAATTGCGAAAACACCAGCACCTTGTGTCCGCCTTCCACGATTTCCACAATCATGTCTTTGAAGGCGTCGAACTTGCCGGAAGGCAGGTTGGTGGTAAAGCCGGGGATATCTATCTTGAGCAGGCGCGGGTGACAACATATCTGGCGCAGCTTGAGCAGGGCGTCCAGAATGGACATCTGGCTTTTGGCAAGGCCTTTCTGATCCACGTCGGCCAGCACCTGGGCGCGCAGCTTGCGGGCCAGGGCTGCGTAGAGCTCTGCCTGGGCCTCTTCGAGGGCGCAGCAGGTGACGCTTTCCACCTTGGGCGGCAGGTCTTTGGCAACTTCGGCCTTGGTGCGCCGCAATATGAACGGCCGCACGCGGGTGCGCAGGTAATCCAAGGTTTCGGCGTCGCCGTCCTTGATGGGCTTGACGATGCCGCGTTGGAAAGCGTGCTGTGAACCGAGAAAGCCGGGCATGAGAAACTCAAAGAGCGACCAAAGCTCAAAGAGGTTGTTCTCAATGGGCGTTCCCGACAGGCACAGGCGCATGCGGGCATTGATGCGTCGCACGGCTCTGGCCGTTATGGTGTTGGGGTTCTTGATGTTCTGGGCTTCATCCAGAATAACGGTATTGAATTCGTATTTTTCCATCTCCTCCAGGTCGCGCCGTAACAGGGCGTAGGTGGTGATGACAAGATCCGAATTGGCAATATGCTTGAACATGCCTTCGCGGCGCGTGCCATAGATGGTCAGCCGCTTGAGGCCGGGAACGAACTTTTCCGCTTCGCGCTCCCAGTTGGGCAACACAGAGGTGGGAACCACAATAAGGTTGGGGCCCACATAGTTGCTCTGTATCATGTACTGAATGAAGGCCAGGGTCTGCACAGTTTTGCCCAGGCCCATTTCGTCGGCCAGAATGCCGCCGAAGCCGTATTCCGACAAAAAGTTAAGATACGAAAGGCCCTGAGCCTGATAGCCGCGCAGGTTGGCGTTAAGCCCCTTGGGCGGATCAATGGGACGAACCTCACGGAAAGAACGGATCTTTTCGCGCAGATTGTTCCAGAAAGAGTCGGTGGCCGCGCCGGGCAGGTCTTCCAGCAGGCTGTCCAACACCGGGGCTTCGAACTGCTTGAATTTCTGCTGCGGCGGCTTTGAGGGGTCAAGGCCAAGGGCCGTGAGCTTGTGGGCGAGCTTTTCAAGCCATGCCTCGGGCAGGCTCGTGTAGGAGCCGTCCTTCAACTGCACATAACGCTTGCCGCGCGTCCAGGCCTTCCAGATTTTTTCCAGAGGCAGCGACTGGCCTTCGTAGTCGACGGTGATATCCAGCGAGAACCACTTTTCTTTTTCGTTGCTGACCACCTCGGCCGTGATATTGGAC
>CAZFCC010000011.1:2834-63152 GCA_964517635.1 uncultured Desulfovibrio sp.
CGTGCGCACCTTGTAGCGCGACAGGGCCTTTTCGCCGTAAACACGGTAGCTTTCAACAAGCTTGGGGTAATAGTCCAGCAAAAAGGCGATGGCTTCTTCAGGTTCAAGAAACCACAGCTTGCTCGAGCGCGACTGAAAGTCCATACCCGCGAGGTCGGTCATAAGCAGGGCTTCTTCATCCTGATGGCGGCGCACAAGAAAGGTCTGGCCTTCATAGGAATAGCTGCCCGTCTGAAAGTCGGGGTTGGGGCCGTTAAGCGTGAATTCCCCGTGGCGGGTTTCATAGATATTGTCGATCTCAAGCGTGAGCAGGCTGCCTTCTTCATCCAGAAAGAGCTTGGGATTGTAGGTGGCGGGCTGGAACACGGGTTCCATCTGCTTGAGGAACTGCTGCGGCTCGTACAGTTCAGAGGCGGGCAGGCGCGTCCACACACGGTCGAGAAATTCGGATATTTCCTCGTGGGGAACCACGGGGCGTTCATAAATAAGATTGCGCACAAGCGAAGGGTAAAGGCCCGTCTGCACCGGGTAGAAGTTGTGCTGATAGCAGACCCAGAGCGGCATTTGCCCGTGAAAGGTGATGGGCGCGTCTTCGGGTGCTGTGCTTTCATTCTGGGGGTTACGGCTTTCGGCCGCAGCCCGGCTGGCGGCCCCGGCGCGTATGGGCAGGGGGGGGCGGCCTTCGCGCTTGAGCAGCACCTCGAAGCTGAAACCCGAATCGTCCAGAATGGGCTTGAGCTTGAGGGCAAAAGGCGTGCTTTCGACCCGGCAGGTCATGTCGGTGTCTTTCCAGAGCAGATAGTATTCCTTGCGCACAGACCAGAAAAACCAGGAAGTAAGCCCCTGGGGGACTTCAACGCGGTGGCCGTAATAGTCCAGATGTTGGCCTATCTGGCGCGCCACATCCGGCAGCTGCGGCGAAAACTCGCACCAGTCCGGATTGTTGATGATCTGTTCCAGCGTCACTTCATTGTGTACGGTGGACAGGCCGGACTTGTTCTGTCGCGCCCGGAAAAAGGACACCAGAAGCCGGCCTTGTTCCGGTTCAAAGCGAAATATAAGGTAATGGCGGCCCGGTTCCGGCTCCATATCTGTGGAAAAAAAATTGCGGAAACTCTGCTTCCAATCGGTGCTGGGCGGCGGAGTTTCGTCAGCATCGCCCTGTTCTTTGCGCAGTTCTTCAACAAGGCGCAGGGCAAGAGCCGCCACATGGCGGCAGATGCCGGTGAAGGCGTCAGAGCAGTTGCACTGGTGGCGTGTGCTATGGTCTGTGATACTCATGCTCAGGCTGGGTGTGTAGACTTGCAGGTCGTCACCCTGTATGACTCCTTGCACGTCCCAGGTTTCGCCTTCCTGGATATTTATTTTTTGCACCTCACCTTCGGACAGGATATAGTACGCGGAGTCACGTATGTACTCCGGCACACTGTCATGCAGAAAGGTTTGGCACATTTCGCGTACAACGCTCTGTTCTGATCGACTCATGCGTTCCTCAAAAGCCCCTGTCAGGTATATGGAAATTTCAATGACAGGGCGATGTTATGATGTTTGCGATAAATAGCACAGGTGGGGGGACGAAAGCAATATGAAGCATCAAAATTATGAAAAAAATAAATTTTGAGTGGGTAAACAGTATGTTGGGTGTATTTTCTTCGATTGGCTTCATCCCCTTACTGATTGTTTTTATGGGTTTTTTTTCGCCCATTGCCGCCGAGGCTGCCGAAACAATATTTGACCCGGCCAAAAAAGAAAATTTTGCAAAGCCCGAAGACGGAGGCCGTATTTTTTTCGGCAGCATTGGCGAAGCCTCCAATCTTATCCCCTATCTTTCGGCCGATTCTGCTTCCCATGAGGTGGCGGGGCTTATCTATGTGTCGCCCTTGCGTTACGACAAAAATCTTGAGGTAGAGCCCTGGGCCGCGGAAAGCTGGAGCATGGAAGACGAAGGGCGGCTCATGCGCTTTACCCTGCGCAAGGGCATATTGTGGGAAGACGGCACTGAACTTACCGCCGAAGACGTGGCCTATACCTGTAAGGTGGTGGCTGACCCGGCCACGGGCAGCCCCTATGCCGAAGATTTTTCGCGTATCAAAGAATTCCGTGTCATTGATCGCTATACGTTTGAAGTCCGCTACGAGCATTTTTTTGCGCGCACAGTGTCTTCATGGATGCAACCCATATTGCCCCGGCATCTTCTTGAAGGACAGGACATCCGCAGCAGTCCGCTGGCGCGCAAGCCCATGGGGGCCGGGCCTTACAGGCTCAAAGCCTGGGAGCCGGGCAGCCGCATTATCCTTGAGGCTTCGCCCACCTATTTTGACGGCAAACCCCACATCACCGAGGCCGTATACCGCATCATCCCCGATGGGGCGACCATGTTTATGGAGGCGCGCGCCGGGCGCCTGGATATTATGGATCTTTCGCCCTTGCAGTATCTGCGGCAGACCTCCGGCCCCATGTGGGAACGCGAGTTTAACAAGTTCCGCTACCTGGCCTCGTCCTATGTTTTTCTGGGCTTTAACCTGCAACATCCTTTTTTTGCGGATGTGCGCGTGCGCAGGGCCATTTCTCAGGCCATCGACAGAGAGAGCATCATCCAGGGGGTGCTGCTCGGGCAGGGCATTCCGGCCTTTGGGCCTTTCAAACCCGGGGTATGGGCCTACCACCCGACCCTTAAACCCATGCAGCAAAATGTGGCCGCCGCCCGCGCCCTGCTGGCCGAAGCCGGCTTTGTCGACAACGATGGCGACGGCCTGCTGGAAAAGGACGGCAAACACTTTTCTTTTACCATACTCACCAATCAGGGCAACGAACAGCGCATTCTTACGGCTACAGTCATGCAAGCCCAACTCAGGGCCATCGGCATTGACGTACAGATTCGCACGGTGGAATGGGCGGCCTTTATACGCGAATTTGTCAACAAAGGCCGGTTTGACGCCATTATTCTTGGTTGGACTATCCCCCAAGATCCCGATATTTATCAGGTTTGGCATTCGTCACAGGCTGTAGAAGGCGGCCTTAACTTCACCCGCTACAAAAATCCCGAAGTAGACACGTTGCTGGAAGAAGCGCGCTCCACCCCTGACCAGAAAACGCGCGCCCGCCTGTACTGCCGCATTCAGGAAATACTGGATGCAGAACAGCCCTATTGCTTTTTATATGTTCCCTATGCCCTGCCCGTGGTGCAAAAGCGCTTTCAGGGCGTTGAACCGGCTTTGGCTGGACTGCTGTATAATTTTGAAAAGTGGTGGGTTCCCAAGGCCTTGCAGCGGCATAGCATGGCGGCGGATTAGGGGCTGTTGAGTGTGTTTTTAATTTGAAATACTTTGTGGGGAGTGCGCCTGTAGGGCTGGAATATTTGAAAGATTTTGTGGGGGAGGGGCCCTTTTGTAAAAGGGTCGCCTCCCCCACGCCCCCACCCCCTAAAACTTTTATGGGGGTTTGGCTCACCTCAAAACCGCAGTTGGCTTTCATCCGCCTCAAAGCCTTGAGCAGGGCCCATCCGCTTCAAAGCCTTTGGCAGGGCTCATCCGCTTTGCAGGAATTCCTCGCTTTGGACGTGGATCTCGAAGCCATATCTCCCAAGCATAACACTTCTTTAAATTCACCTTCATAAAAAAGCGCGTTGTCGCAGTCAAAAGGCGCGGATGGCTGGCGGGCATGCAAAGATAGCGCGTCTGGGCCCTTGGAGTTTTTGCGGGCTGCGGCAAAGCTTGTTGCGAGTCAATAACATTGACAAGGCCGCGCAACTGATAACATAGTCAGGACATCACAAAGATTTTACGCCCGGACGGGATTTACGCATGATTCGTATACAGGAAATTCTCGATAAGGTGTCGGCGCATAATCCCGACGCAGATCTGGAGCTAATCCAGAAAGCCTACGTTTACGCCGCCACGGCCCACGTGGGCCAAACCCGCCTGTCGGGCGAGCCGTATCTTTCTCATCCGCTGGCCGTGGCCGACACTCTGGCTGAAATGGGCTTTGATGAATCAACGGTGGCCGCCGGGCTTTTGCACGACACCGTAGAAGACACCAAGGCCACGCTTGAAGAGCTGGACGAGAATTTTGGCGAGGATGTGGCCGACATTGTTGACGGCGTGACCAAGATCAGCATGATCCCCTTTGAAAACAAAGAGGAAGCCCAGGCAGAAAATATCCGCAAGATGATCCTGGCCATGAGCCACGACATGCGGGTGCTTATGGTCAAGCTGGCCGACCGCCTGCACAATATGCGCACTCTGGATTTTCAAAAAGCCCACAAGCAGAAAGGTATCGCCCAGGAAACCATGGATATATATGCGCCTTTGGCAAACCGCCTGGGCCTTTATATCATGAAGCGCAACCTGGAAGACCTGAGCTTCAAATACATGCGCCCCGACATCTTTAATCAGATAAACCACTGGCTGGACAAGCATCAGGTAGTGGAAAAACAGATTATCGCCAAGGTGGTGGAGCTAATAAAAGACCTTCTTGCCTCCAACGGCATCGAAGGCCAGGTGTATGGCCGCATCAAGCATAAATACAGCATCTATAAAAAGATGCAGTCCCAGTCGCTCACGCTGGACGAAATGCATGACATCATGGCCTTTCGTGTGCTGGTCAAGGACATTAAAGACTGTTACGCGGCGCTTGGCCTTGTGCACTCGCAATGGCGGCCCGTGCATGGGCGCTTTAAAGACTATATTTCCATGCCCAAGACCAACGGCTATCAGAGCCTGCACACCACGGTCATCGGGCCTGAAGGCGAGCGCATAGAAATCCAGATACGCACCGAAGACATGCACCGGCAGGCCGAGCATGGCGTAGCTGCTCACTGGCTGTATAAAGAAAAAGACCGCGTCAACAGCAAGGATTTGGAGCAGTTTGGCTGGTTGCGCGAAATTTTTGAGCGGCAAAGTGAAGAGACGGATTCGCGCGAATTCATGCATTCGCTCAAGATGGATCTCTTCAAGGACGAGGTTTACGTCTACACCCCGGCGGGCGATGTCAAAGAACTACCCGAAGGGGCCACCCCGCTGGACTTTGCGTTTATCATTCACACCAAGGTGGGTCAGCACTGCACCGGCGCCAAGATCAACGGCCGGCTCATGCCCTTGAGCACAGAGCTTAAAAACGGCGACATTGTTGAAATTCTTACTGATCCCAGCAGAAAGCCCAACCGGGACTGGCTCAAGCTCGTTAAAACAGCCCGAGCGCGCAGCCGTATTCAGCGTTATCTGCGCACAGAGGAGCGCGCCCATGCGGTAAGCCTTGGCCGCGATATGCTGGAAAAAGAAGGGCGAAAGGTCAGCCTTAACGTCAATAAGGCCATCAAGGAAGGGCATATGGCCCTGGTGGCCCAGGAAATGAATTTCGAGAGTGTGGACGACCTTGTGGCGTCGGTGGGCTATGCCCACACCACACCGCGCAAGGTGCTCAATCGTTTATACGCCGTGCTGCATCCGGATGCGGTAGCCTCAGCGCCTGAAACGCCCACAGTCAAAGAAAGTAAAGAGGTTGCCAGCCGTAAAACCGAGGGCGTGGGCATTTCCGGTGTGGACGGCGTGCTCATGCGTTTTGGCAAGTGCTGCAATCCGGTGCCAGGCGACCCCATTATCGGCTATATCAGCCGTGGCCTTGGCGTGACGGTACACCGCGCAGACTGCCCCAATGTGGCGAATATGGAGCCGGAGCGGCTCATATCTGTCCATTGGGACGGAGCGGAAGAAAAGCCTTACGAAGCCGGTATTTTTATTATTGCCAAAAACGAGCACGGTGTGCTGGCCATGGTGGCCCAGGTGCTTGGCAAGAACAACGTGAATATTACCGGCCTGAGCATGGACAACCTTGTGGACGGCCGCGCCAAGCTGCGCTTTACCGTAGAAGTGCGCGACACCACCCAGCTTTACCAGCTGATCGAGTCCATCCGTTCTCTGCCGCCCATTCTTGAGGTGGTGCGCGATACAGAAGACGCGCAGTAGGGCTGTAACAGGCTGTTTGCCGGGTGCGCCATGTCATGCAAAGCGTGATATGCCCGAAGCGGGATATGCCCAAAGCGCGCCAGGCCCGAAACACTGCGTAGCACAGGCAGGCGCGATCTGCTGTAACGCAGAGGCAGCATAAACGTTGAGACAGTGCTACGCCTATAAGGCCTTACTCTTGGCCCCCGCTTCAGGCAGAAGAATTTCTGCAAGGAGATGAAGCCCCCCGGTAAAGGTTTTGGGGGGTGGGGGTGTGGGGGAGGGGCCCTTTTGCAAAAGGGCCCCTCCCCCACAAAAAAAGCCTTTCAAACTCTCATTGCTTTACAGAAGCCCTCCCCCACAAAAAAAAGCCTTTCAAACTCTCTACTTCTTTGCACACACAAGCTGGCGGCCAGCCAGTCTTTTTTTCAGATTTTCCGCCACAACTTCCGGGTCAATGGGCTTGCGGGCAATGCCGCTTTCTATGGCGGCTTTGGCCGTGGCCGCCGCCACCTTGGGGGCTACTTCGCTATTGAGGGTGGAGGGAATGATGTAGCCGGGGGCAAGTTCTTCGGGTTTGACGAGGTCGGCGATGGCATAGGCCGCGGCAATTTTCATGGCATCGTTGATGTCTGTGGCGGCAACGTCAAGAGCGCCGCGGAAAATGCCGGGGAAGGCCAGAACGTTGTTGATCTGGTTGGGGCAGTCGGAGCGGCCTGTGGCCACAACCTTGGCTCCGGCGTCCAGGGCGCGCTGTATGGGCCAGATTTCGGGGATGGGGTTGGCCTGGGCAAAGATTATGGGGTCTTTGGCCATGCTGCGGATCATGTCTTCATTGAGCGTGTCCGGTGCGGAAACGCCGATAAAAACATCGGCTCCCTTGATGGCCTCGGCAAGGCCGCCCTTGATTTTCTGTGGGTTTGTGCGGCGGGCGATGTCTTTTTTATAGTCATTCATTCCTTCGCTGCGCCCATCCCATATGGCCCCGCGCGAGTCACACATGATGACGTTTTTCAGGCCAAGGGCCATGAGCAGCTTGATGATGGCAATGCCTGCGGCCCCTGCGCCGCTGGTGACCACGGTGATGTCGTCAAGTTTTTTGTTTACCAGCTTGAGGGCGTTGATAAGCCCGGACAGGGTGACCACGGCGGTTCCGTGTTGGTCGTCATGAAAGATGGGGCCTTTGAAAATGCCGTTTTTTTTCAGGCTGTCTTCAATGACGAAGCATTCCGGTGCTTTGATGTCTTCAAGGTTAACGCCGCCAAAGGTGGGGGCCATAAGCTCCACCAGTTCGATGATCTTGGCGGTGTCTTTGGTGTTCACGCAGACGGGAAAGGCATCTACATCGCCAAAGGTTTTAAAGAGCAGCGACTTGCCTTCCATAACCGGCATGGCGGCGGCGGGGCCGATGTCGCCCAGACCCAGCACGGCAGTGCCGTTGGACACCACACAGACAAAGTTGGAGTGGTTGGTATAAACGTCGAGCGTTTCGGGCTGGCGGTAAATTTCCATGCAAGGCTCGGCCACGCCAGGCGAATAGGCCAAGGTGAGGTCATCGGTATCACGCACGGGCGCTTTCACACGAACCTCGATTTTGCCCTGATATTCTTTATGCATGGCCAGGGCTTCTTCCCGCAGATTCTTGATACGAGACATTATACACTCCTTGACTGATGTGGTGCGCTGCCGGGCGCGTCTTCCGCACGGCGCGGGGGGGCTGCACCCATGGCTGTGTGGGCAGGTGAAGGCGGACAGCGTGTGGGCTTGTGGGGATACATTGTATTTTCTGCAACCATGCCGGTTTTGGCACAGATGCAGTTTTGCAGGTTTCGGTGCATCCGGCTGTGCTGCCCTGCTGGATGCACCGAAAATTTAGTCTTTCATATGCACTTTGCCGTCTCTTGCCCAATAGCGCAAGCCGCTGTGTTGTTTGAGAATATCAAATGTATCGTCCAGGGCGGTGGCGTCTTGGGCGCGGAAGCGTATTTTCACCTGGCGCATGCCGTTGTCAGCGGAAGCCGAGAGCACAGCAATGATGCTCATGCCGTGTGTTTTGAGTGTTTCAAGAATTTCGCGGATGGTTCCGGGCTGGTTGGGCAAAAGAAAGCCTGCCTCTTCGCCGCCCTGCTCGGCCCCACTCATGTTGAGCAGCGCGTGGAAAATATCCCAGCCCGTAATGATGCCGACCAGCTTGTCTTCGTCATTAGTGACTGGCAGACAGGCCACATGCCTGTCAAACATGATTTTGGCCGCTTGTTCCACGGTATTGTTAAAGTGAATGGTAACAGGGGCAACCACCATGACTTCTTTAGCCTTTGTTTCGGTCAAGATGTCCAGGGCTTCAAGAATTTCGAAGCCGGTGGCGTGCTGTGGGGCAAAGGCTTTAAGGTCTGAAGCGGCTACAAGACCGACCACGATGCTGTCCCTGTCCACTACGGGCAGGTAGCTGATTCGGTTGTCTTTAAGCAGTTTTCTGCATTGCAGCAGGGAGGTGTCAGGCGTGACAGTGATCACGTGTGGCTTCATCCAGTCTAATATAAGCATGGCATCCTTCCTTTGGGCGGATGAGGCTTTTTCCGCCGGGCAGCGAATTTGGGGCGTATGGGATACAGGCCTAAAGCCGCGGGCTTATGGCCTGTATCCTGTACTGCGGCTCAGTTTTTAGCGCAGCCGCAACCACAGCCTTGCATTTTTTTGCGCAGTGCTTCAGGCAGGATGCCCCGCACAGATTCCATGCTGACCATGCGGCGCATGATGCCGAGCTGGTCTTGCAGGGGGAGCTGTTTGGGGCAAACGCTGTCGCAGGCCAGCAGGCCCATGCAGCCGAAAACACCGTTATCGTCACCGATTAGTTCATAATAATCCGCAGGGGTACGGTTGTCACGCGGGTCGATATGGAAGCGCGCCATACGGTTGATGGCCGTGGCCCCGATAAAGTCTTCGCGCATGCGGGCTGTGCCGCAGGCGGCCACGCAGCAGCCGCATTCGATGCATCTGTCCAGTTCAAATATTTCCGTGGCCAGGCTGTTGCTCATGCGCTCTTCCTGGGCCTCGGGGTCAAATTCTTTATTGGTATGTATCCACGATTCGATTTTTTTGCCCACCTGGCGAAACCATGTGCCCGTATCTACAGAAAGGTCACCAAGCAATTTGAACACCGGCAGGGGGTGCAGGGTGATATGGTCTGGCAGATCGCTGGTTTGCGTGTGACAGGCCAGCCCCGGCCGCCCGTTGATGACCATGCCGCAGGAACCGCATATGCCCGCCCGGCAGCAAAAGTCAAATTGCAGTGAGGCATCGTATTTTTCGCGGATGAGGTTCAGCGCGATAAAGAGCGTCATGCTGGGGTGTTCTTCAAGCTGGAATATTTGCATATGCGGGTGTGAGCGAGGGGCCAGCGGATTATAGCGAAAGATTTCGAATGTAAGATTGCGTCCCATGTTGCCCTCCCTTAGCCTTTTTGATCGTAAGGAACGATCTGGTCTTCCTTGATGTCGCCGGAGATGATCTTGCCGCCGCCGTAACCCCGGTCGCCGGGGGGCAGAATATAGAAGGGCGTGGCCGCTTCATATTTGAGCGTGGGCAGGCTGTCACCTTCCTTCCAATAGGCCAGGGTGCGGTTGAGCCAGTCTTTGTCATTGCGCTCGGGGTAGTCTTCGCGGGCGTGAGCGCCGCGGCTTTCTGTGCGCATAAGCGCGCCATACGCTGTGCACAGGGCCAGCTTGAGCATGCCGGGAATGCGCAATGCCATGGAAAGTTCCGCATTGGGCCCGGGCAGGTTGCCGCTTGCCAGGCGCATGTTGCCACAGCGCTCCAGCAGGTTTTGCAGTTTAACCACGCCGGCTTCCAGGTCTTTGCCATTACGGAAAATGCCCACATGCTCCATCATGACATCCTGCATTTCATTGCGCAGGGTGTAGCAATCGTCGCCTGTGCCGCGCAGCAGGGCGGCTATGCGGTCTTTTACCTTTGTGGCGGCGGCGGTCATTTCGGCTGTGGAGAATACGGTTTCGTATCCCTTGAGGAATTCCACCAGCTTGTGGCCCACAATGCGCCCGGAAACAATGGTTTCGGCCAGGGAGTTGCCGCCCAGGCGGTTAAAACCGTGCATATCCCAGCAGGCGGCTTCGCCAGCAGAGAACAGGCCCTCAAGGCCGTAGGCGTGTCCATCTTTATTGATACGCACGCCGCCCATGCTGTAATGGTGGGTTGGGCGCACCGGAATGAGCTGATGAATGGGGTTTACACCAAGGAAGTGCGTGGAGATATCGTATACCTCACGCAGGTTTGTGGTGATGTGTTTTTCGCCCAGGTGGCGAATATCCAGCCAGAGGTGGTCGCCGTAGGCGCTTTTTACGCCAAGGCCCTTGCGCATGTGTTCGGTCATGCGGCGCGCAACCACGTCGCGCGAGGCCAGCTCGGCCTTTTCCGGCTCATAGTCGGGCATGAAGCGGTATTCGTTGACGTCCAGCAGGGTTCCGCCGTCGCCGCGGCAGCCTTCGGTGACCAGAATGTCTGTGGGCACTGTTCCCGTGGGGTGAAATTGCACGGCTTCCATATTGCCCAGGGGAACCACGCCTGTTTCCAGGGCGGCTATCTGGCCGCCGCCATCACAGATGATGGCGTTGGTGGTGGCCCGGTAAATACGGCCGTAACCACCAGTGGCGATGAGGGTCGCCTTGGCGAAGTAGCCCACAAGCTCGCCGGTGCGCAGGTCGCGGGCCACACAGCCCATGCAGCGCTGACCGTCGTGTACGAGTACTTCGGCCTGGGTGCGGTCGTGTACGTCCACGCCAAGCTGGAGCAGGCGGTTGTCCAGGGTAAACAGCACGGCGTGGCCTGTGCCGTCCGAAGTATAGCAGGTGCGCCACTTGGCCGTGCCGCCAAAGGCGCGGGAATGGATCAGCCCTTCATTTTCCGTTTTTTCTGTGGCCTGAAAGGGCTTGCCGCCCTTGTAATAAGTGTGTTCACCGGGCACAACACGGCTCCAGGGCACGCCCATCCAGGCCATTTCTCGCATGGCTATGGGGCCGGTTTCGGCAAAAAGCCGTGCTACTTCCTGGTCACAGCCCCAGTCAGAGCCTTTGACCGTATCGTTAAAGTGCACTTCAGGGCAGTCGCCCTCGCCCATGATGGAGTTGCCCAGGGCCGCCTGCATGCCGCCCATGGCCGCTGAAGAGTGCGAGCGCTTGGGCGGCACAACGGAAAGACAAATAACCCTGAAGCCGGCCTGAGCCGCTTCAACAGCCACACGTTCCCCGGCCAGACCAGCGCCAATGCACAAGACGTCACATTCAAAAATACGCATACGGCACCCCCTATCCCAGCAGCCAGACGCGGGTCAGAGCCAGCGTACCAAGCAAAAGATAACAAGCCATGACAATCCATACCCATTTGCGCCATGCAGACTTCGTGCTCTTGGTGCAGAAGCCGTATTTTACGGCCAGGCGGTATACGCCAATGCCCGTATGCAGGATGACGCAGGGCAGAAAGAACACGTAGAAGGCCAGCCAGCCGTTGTGCAGGCGCTTGGCGCTGCCCGCCACGGTGATGGGCAGGTCTGTCATAACGGTATATACGTGGTAAAAAGCGCCCAAAAGAATGGCAATGGCCGTAAAAACCTGCACAAGCCACAGCCATGTATCAAAATCTTTCAGGCTTTTACTGTGGCGTACAAAGATGCCCAGCTCATTGGCGCGGAAGGGCATTTTCCTGGCTGCGATGTAGAAATGGAACACAATCAGCAGGACAATAAGCGGCGCCGCGATCTGGGCCAGCCATGTGGCTTCCAGAAACCAGGCTATGCCGTTGGTGAGCGCCGGGCTGAGCACAACAGTGCCTTCCAGCGTCAGATGAATACATACGAATAGGGCCAAGACCGCGCCGGAGGCTGCCTGCCAGAAATCCAGACGGGTTTTTGCCTCCCCAGGGGTTCTGCTTAAAGCCATGACAACTCCTTATACAAGTATTCTTTGCTTATGCCTGTATGAAAAAAAGTGTTCCTTTATATGTGTTTGTATGGGGCCTGCCCCATTTCGTAAAAATTGCCGCCGGTGCTGTCGATGACCACAATGGCGGGAAAATCTTCCACTTCCATAGCGGCCACAGCTTCCGGCCCCAGGTCTTCATAGGCCAGCACCGTATAGTTTTTAATGGCGCGGGCAATGAGCGCTCCGGCCCCGCCCACAGCCGCAAGGTAGGGAACGCCATGCTTTTTCATGGCTTCCACCACTTCCGGCTTGCGGTATCCCTTGCCGATCATGCCTTTGAGCCCCTGATCCAGCAGGCGCGGGGTATAGGCGTCCATGCGGCCCGAAGTGGTGGGGCCAGCGGCCCCTATGGGCTGGCCGGGCCGGGCCGGGCTTGGCCCCACATAATAGACCACCGCCCCCTCAAGGCTCACGGGCAGGGCCTCGCCCCTGTCCAGGGTTTCCACAAGGCGTTTGTGGGCCGCATCGCGCGCGGCCAGGATGGTTCCGGAAATAAGAACCCGGTCGCCGGCGCGTAATGAGCGGGCTGTGGCTTCGTCAAAGGGAGCGCGGATTTTTTTGATTTCGTCAGACATGGCTCCCCCTTACAGCACGATTTCGGCGTGGCGCGCCGCGTGGCAGTTGATGTTTACGGCGACCGGCAAGGAGGCGATATGGGTGGGGGCCCACTCCACATGAACCTTGAGGGCGGTAGTAATGCCGCCCAGGCCCTGAGGCCCTACGCCGGTTTTATTGACCATTTCCAGCAGTTCTTCTTCAAAAGCCGCATAGCGCGCATCGTGGTTGCGGCTTTCAAGGTCGCGGGCGGCGGCGCGCTTGGCGCAAATGGCGGCCATTTCCATGGTTCCACCGATGCCGACGCCGACGACAAGCGGCGGGCAGGAATTGGGGCCGGCAGCCAGCACTGCATCGAGAACCACCTTGCGCACGCCGTCAATGCCGTCTGCCGGCACAAGCATTTTGAGCACGCTTTTGTTTTCCGACCCGGCCCCCTTGGGGGCCAGCCGCAAGCGCAGCCCGCTGCCGGGTACAAGGCGGGTATGAATGACGGCCGGGGTATTGTCTTTGGTGTTTTTGCGCTCAAACAGCGGTTCGTCCACGCAGGATTTACGCAAATATCCCTCTGTATATCCCTTGCGTATGCCTTCATTGATGGCATCTTCAAAAGCGCCACCCACAATGCGCACATCCTGCCCCACTTCGGCAAAAACCACAGCAAGGCCGGTATCCTGGCACAAGGGCAGCTCGCCCCTGGCGGCGATTTCAGCATTTTCCAGCAGTTGCCCCAGAATGTTGCGCCCTACGGGCGAGGGTTCGCGCGTTTGTGCCGCGCGCATGGCCGCAACCATGTCGTCCGGGAGGCGGTAGCAGGCCTCTATGGCCAGTTTGGCCACAGCGCTCGCTATGTCGTCAAAATGGATTTCCTTCATCTATGCACCGTCCTGTTCTTTTTCAGCTTTGGCTGCTGTGGCGCGTGTGGTCACAGCGCGTCTGGCGGCAGCTTAATGGAAAGGCCAGATCAGGGGAATAAGCAGCCAGCACAGGATAAGGGCAATAAGCTGTAAGGGCCAGCCAGCCTTGACGTAGTCAAGGAATGTATACCTGCCGGGGCCCAGCACGATGGTGTTGGGCGGTGTGGCTATGGGCGTAAGAAAACAGGCCGAGGCGGACATGGCTATGCCCATGGCGATGGGCAGGGGAGAAATGCCGCTGCCGATGGCAATGGGCAGGGCCAGGGGAGCCATAAGGGCCGCCGTGGCTGTATTGGACATAAAGTTGGTGATCAGCGCCGTGAGCGCACAGCAGACAAGCATGAGCAGCCAGGGATCGCTGACCGTGCTGACCACAGCATTGGCCACGATAGTCGCCGCGCCGGACTTGTCCATGGCAGCTGACATGGAAAGCATGCCCGCGAACAGGAAAATGGTCGTCCAGTCAACACTGCGGAATGCTTCACGCATGGTCATGCACCCTGTGATAACCATCATACAGGCGCCCAACATGGCCGCTGTTGTCAGGGGAACCAGCTCGCTGGCCATCATGAAGACCACAAAGGCAAAAACGATCATGGCATGCCACATTTTGTTTTCGCGGCGCGGCTTGGATTCTTCCGACAGCACCGCGTCATCGATCTGGCGTCCTTCAGGCAAAAGGCGATGCCCTATGAGCCCGTAGTACAGCAGACCAGATACCAGAAGGGGCACGCCGATCAGGCCGAATTCGAAAAAGCCGAAAGGGCTTTGCCCGGCCTGGGAAAGCATGGAGTTGATAATACCGTTGGGCGGGGTTCCCACCAGGGTTACCGTGCCGCCAAGGGATGCCGCAAAGGCCACAGGCATAAGCACCTTGCCCGGAGCCAGCTTGGCTTTCATGCACATGCCAAGAATCATGGGTACGGCAACCACCGTGGTTCCCGTATTGGAAAGCACGGTGGAAAGCAGGCCCACGGCGCCCATGGCATACACAAGCAGCTTGATGGGACTACCTTTGGAGAGCTTGACCGCGAGCCCACCGACCTTGTCGGCAAAGCCGGTGATGAATGTGGCTTCGCCCACGATAAACATGGCCATGAAGAGAACCACTGTGGGGTCACCAAAATAACTAAAGGCAACTTTTGAAGATATGACATTGGTCAATGACAAAGCTACCGGCACAAGAATAGCTGTTATGGGTAGCGGAACAACTTCAGTGAAAAACATGACAGCTGCAATAAAAAGAATTCCGAGGGTAATGTACGCCTTTGTCGGGTCTTCAGGCAGTTTTATTGCCAGTTGATTTGCAGCAAATGCATCCTGAACTGCAAGAAGAACAATCATCGTTATAATGATTATAAGAGAAAAATATCGCTTCATCCGTCAACCTCCGATAAAGATAGAGTTGATGGCGCCTCCTTTATGTCACGTTTTTAAATCGTGAAACATTAGAGACAGTTATGCACAGCGCTGCTAAATTGATTAATATGTTTACACGATTACTTTTTCATTACAATAGTTTTTTATTGAATGATTGATCAATAGTGAATATTTTTAAAGAAACCAATACTGAAGGAAAAAAAATAACTATAGTGCATTAGTTGTAAAAAAAATCACAACAAAAGATGTTTGACTAGAGTTATTTATTGATTGTGAATGATATATTGATCTTTTACTACTGTATAAAATAGTATATTTACTTTATTTTAAAGAGCTGTATTGTTATTTTTGATGCATTTTGCAGAGTTTTAAATAAACTCTTTTACTATGAAATGAGTGGCTTCTCTTGAATTTGTTATATATTTAAATATGATATGTTTTCATACTGTGATACCAGATGGGGCCGGGCAAGCATAAAAAGTCTGTTAACAATGGCTGGGCGATTTTTCAGGAGATAGCGAGCAGGCTACTGCAGAATGATTTGTTTTTTAGTGAAGCGCTTGAACGGGTTTGACATTGATTCGTCTGGATGTAAAAAACATTACCTGCCTAAACTTCAGGCAGGCCGGGGTCAATACGCTTTTGTCTATAAAAATGGGAAAGCTATGTTTCGTTTCGTGAAGCTTTTCCCATTGTCTGGTGTTTCAACTCTATGTTTTTACTGTTTTCTGTATGCGGGCTTCGGGCAGGGGCAGTCATGGCCATTCTTTATGGGAGAGTCCGGTAAAGATGCTTGGGGCCATGATTCTGCCAAAGGGCTTGCATAAAAAAAAAATGACAAGTAGGGATTAAACCGGTCGCATTTTGTTCGGGCATATGCGCGCTGCGGGGGCGGGGTTGCTCCCGCGCGTTTGTTTACGGACGGTTCTGGCCGTTCATTTTGGCCATGATAAAAATTTGGAGGACTTGTGATGAAACGTCTTGTTGCACTTTTTGTCGCCGTGGGTCTGTTCTGTGGCCTTGCGCTGAGCACGGCTCCCGCTGCGGGAGCGGCTACTGTTATTAAAATTGCCGGTATGAAGCCCGATGGCGAGCCGGAAACCATTGGGATGCACCTGTTTGGCAAGTATCTGAAAGAACTTTCCAACGGCAAATATGAAGTGCAGGTTTTCCCCAACAGCCAGCTTGGTAAGGAAGACGCCTATATCGCCGCGACCCGTAAGGGCATTATTCAGATGTGCGCTACCGGCACCCAGACCTCGGCCCTGCATCCGGCCATGGCCATGCTCGAAACCCCCATGCTGTTTGACGACCTTGACCACGCCCGTCGCGCCATGGAAGGCAAGACCTTTGATCTGATCAACGAAGGCTTTACCGAAAAATCCGGCCTGCGCACCCTCAACGCCTTTCCCTTGGGCTTCCGCCATTTCTATTCCAAAAAGCCCATCAAAGACGTAAAAGACCTTGAAGGTCTGCGCATGCGCGTGCCCAACATTCCCCTGTACACCAACTTTGCCAAGGAATGTGGCATCAGCGGACAGCCCATGCCTTTTGCGGAAGTGCCCGGCGCTCTTGACCAGGGTGTTATTGACGGCGGCGACAGCCCCCTTGCGGACATCGTCAGCCTCAAAATGTACGAAATCACCCCCGAGATCAGCCTTTCCGGCCATATTCTGGTTATCCACTCCCTCTACATCAACGACAAGTTCCTCAAGTCCTTGCCCGAACAGGATCAGAAGTGGATTGAAGAAGCCGCCAAGCGTTCTGCTGACGACGTGTGGGCCATGGTGAAAGACGGCGACGACAAAGCCAAGGCCACCATTGTTGCCAACAAGGGCAATATCCACGAGCCGAGCAAAGAGCTGCATGAGCACCTGGCGAACGCCGGCAAGCGCAGTTGGAAGCTTTTTTATGACACCGTGCCCAACGCACAGGCCATTCTTGATAGCGCCGACAGCTATCGCGAATCAAAATAAAAACCCCTATGTTGCAGCCAGGGGCCGGAAATTATTTTCCGGTCTTTGGCCGCAAGCAAGCCAGACAGGCCGCGCCGCATAAAATGCGGCAGCGCGCCGTTTTCGCAGAGGTTGCAGATGCAAAACGAAAATTCTAAAGACTATCCGCCGGATAATACTCCCGGCGAATACGCGTTGCATGAGCCGGACTTGAATCCGCCCAAAGAGTCAAAAGGTCAGCTGCTTTTTGAAATTTTTTGTGCAACGATTTTTCTGGGCATGATCGGGCTAGTTTTTTATAACGCTTTTCTGCGTTACGTTTTTTCGTCCAGCTATCCTCCCAGTGAGGAATGGGCGCGTTTTCTCTTCATTTACATCACGTTTTTCGGCGCCATCGAAGCTTTTTACCGCCACAAGCACATCGCCGTGGACATGTTTGTTGTGCTCTTCAAAGGCGCACCGCGTAAGTATATTGAGGTAGCCGCAGCGCTTTGCAGCATTTTCGCCCTTGGGCTGCTGCTGTACGGTGGTATCGTCAACGTGCTGCAAACCATGGATACCTATTCCGTGGCGACGGATGTCAATATGGCATTTATCAACGGCACTTTGCCCATCATGGCCTTTTGCGCCCTGATCTTCCAGCTGCGCTCCCTGGCGGTGCTTGTGCGCCGCCCGGTTGACACCTTCCATAAGGGATAGGAGAGAAAAATGGAGCTGTTTATTTTTCTGGGATCTCTCTTTTTCTTTCTTGCCCTTGGCATTCCCATCGCGCTGGTGCTGGTGCTTTGTTCCATAGTGCTTATGTGGCACTCCGGCATGTGGGACGCCATGATCATTCCCGGCAGCATGCTGGACGGGGCCAATAACTATCCCCTGATGGCCATTCCCTTTTTTGTGTTCGCCGGCGAAATCATGTCTGCGGGCGGCCTTTCAAAAAGGGTGGTGCAACTGGCCCAGCTCATGATCGGCCGGGTTCGCGGTGGTCTTGGCTATGCGGCCATTATCGCCAGTATTCTTTTTGCGGGCCTTATGGGAAGTTCTGTTGGCGAAGCCGCAGCTTTGGGCGGTTTGCTGCTGCCCATGATGAAGCAAGTGGGCTATAATCCGGGCCGCGCCGGGGCTGTTATTGCTTCGGGTGCCATTCTTGGCCCCATTATTCCGCCCAGCACCAACTTTATTCTGCTTGGCGCTACCATCAGCGGGCTTTCCATTACCAAGCTGTTCATGATCGGCCTTGTGCCCGGTATTATGATCGGTCTGGCGCTCATGGTTGTGTGGTTTTTTGTGGTGCGCATTGACGGCTACAACGAAACCATCACCTTCACCAAAGAAGAATCCATAAAGATTCTTTTTGATGCAACCCCGGCTTTCATGATGCCGGTGCTGCTGCTGGGCGGTATTCGTTTTGGCATTTTCACCCCCACAGAAGGCGGCGCTTTTGCGGCCATTTATGCCATTGCGGTATGCATGCTCTATTACCGTGAGCTTTCATTCCGTGACCTCTTGCGCGTGAGCGCCCGCGCCGCGCACACCACCTCTGTGGTTATGCTGGTTGTTGCGGCGGCCACTGCGGTGGGCTGGTTTATCACCATTGCGCAGATACCCAATCAGATGACCGCGTTGTTTACGCCTCTGATTGACAATCCCATTATGCTGCTGCTGGCGATCAACCTTTTCCTGTTCCTTATCGGCATGGTCATGGACTTGACGCCCAATATCCTGATCTTTGCGCCGGTGTTTTACCCGTTGATCCAACAGGCAGGCATTGACCCGTACTACTTCGGCCTGCTTTTTGTGTTCAACCTTGGTATCGGCGTTATCACCCCGCCGGTGGGCACAGTGCTTTATGTTGTTTGCGGTATCGGCAATATCAAGATCACGCAGCTGGTTGTCAAATTGGTTCCTTTTATACTCATAGAAGTTGTCATGCTGCTTTTGCTGCTGTTCTTCCCCTCCCTGTCGCTTACGCCCCTCAACTGGCTCATGGGCGGCAACTAGGCGGGTTCCCCCTGAAAATGGCATTGTCCGGTCGAGACCCATGCGCTTGACGTGGCTGAAACGTCGACAGGCCTTTTTCAGCTTTTCTCGCTCTGCTTTGATGTAAAAAAGCCGCTCCGTAAGGGGCGGCTTTTTAGCATGGCTTTAGCCAGAGCATTGTATTTTTTTTAAAATAAATCTGCTCCGGTTGGGCGCACGGATCAACGCCAACATGCCTCTGCATGGCCCAGATCTTCCACCACCAGGGTGGGCTGAATATCTTCCTTTTCAAGATCAGCCCGCACAGCCTCGCCGCTCAGCACCAGAATAAAATCAATGCCGGCATTTTCCGCCAGCTTTTTATCCGTGCTGAGGCGGTCGCCCACCATGACCATTTCTTCTTTGGCATAACGCCCCAGAAGAGGGGCCAGCACTGTGGGATCCGGCTTGCCAAAAATGTGCTGCGGGCTGCGCCCGGTGGCCGTCTGATACAGGCTGATGAAGCTGCCCACATCGGGCAGCGGGCCTTCGGGCGAGGGGCATACGAGGTCGGGGTGTGTCGCTAGAAAGAGCACCTTGTCGTCCTGAAGCAACAGGGCCGAGCGGGCCAGCTTTACGTAGGTCAATTCAGTATCATAAGCCAGAATAACCGCTTGCGCGCCGTCTTCTGTCAGTTGCAGTTCGGGCATGCGGCTTTGCAGATCGCGCTGGAAATCGCTGTTTCCTACAGGATACGCGCGGCTGATCTTGTTGGCGCGCAGAAAATCTATCAAAGGGCTTACAGGCGAGAGCATGCGCTCAATACTGGCTGGTATGCCCATGCCCTGGAGTTTTTCCACATAGCTTGCGGGCGACTTGGACGTATTGTTGCTGAGAAAATAAAAATCCAGACTCTGCCAGTGGCGCTGTATGAAGTTTACGGCTCCTTCAATGGGGATGTGGCCAAGGTATACGGTTCCATCCATATCCAGAATCACACAGCGTTTTTTTGACCAGTTCATGGCAGTCCTTCTCTTGTATGCGTGTCGCGTTTTTTGTTTCGTTTTTCCGTGAAAAGCCCAGAGCTGGCAAGGTAAGCTCGACTTTTTAATAAGATTCGCAAGCTTGACGCAAGGCAGCAAAAAGCTCAACATGACGGGCAGAAAAGACAGATGACTTCCTGCCCTGCAAGGCCGATCAAAATCAAGAGCGGCCCGCCTATTCTAGCCGGACATGGTTGCATAAGCTACATATATATCAGGAGACTGCATGCTGGAAACAACCGTTGTAGTCATTGGGGGCGGCGCCACCGGCATCGGTGCGCTGCGCGACCTGTGCATGCGCGGCGTTCCCGCCATCCTGCTTGAGCAGGGGGGCATCGCCCACGGCACCAGCTCTCGCTTTCATGGCCTGCTGCACAGCGGCGCGCGCTATGTCGTCAATGACAATGAATCCGCCAGGGAATGTATTGAAGAAAACATGATCGTGCGTCGCGTGGGTCGGCAATGCGTTGAAGAAACCGAAGGTTTTTTTGCGCTTACGCCCCAGGACGATCCCGCCTACGTTGAAAAATTTGTGGCGGGCTGCCGCGAGGCGGGCATCGACGCGCAAGAGATTGAGGTTGCCGAGGCGCTGCGCCTGGAGCCCAATCTTTCGCCCGAGGTTCGCCGGGTTTTTCGCGTGCCCGATTCCTGTGTAGACGGTTTTCGCCTTGTGCTGCACAACGCCATGTCCGCCCAGCGGCATGGCGGGCGCATGCTCACCTACCATGAGGTAAGTGGCATAAAGGTGCGCAATGGCCGTGTGTGCGGCGTTACAGCCGTTGACCGCCATAGCGGGGCAAGCGTTGAAATTGCCTGCCAGTGTGTGATCAATGCGGCAGGCTCTTGGGCCGGGCGCATCGCGGGCATGGCGGGCCTTGATGTGGCGCTTTCGCCCGACAGAGGAACGCTGGTGGTTTTCAACCACCGCTTTACCTCCAGAGTTATCAACCGCCTGCACCCCAGCGGCGACGGCGATATTTTTGTGCCGCACGGTTCCATCACCATTCTTGGCACGACATCTGCGGCAACCGACAGGCCTGACGACACCACGCCCACCACGGAAGAAGTGTTGCGCCTGCTTGATATTGGCGAACCGCTTTTCCCCCAGGTGCGCCAGTATCGCATTTTGCGCGCCTTTGCCGGAACCCGCCCGCTGTATACGCCGGGCGGCGCTGCAGGGCGCAAGGCCAGCCGCAATTTTCATGTTGTGGATCATGTGGACGAAGGCCTTGAGGGCATGGTCAGCATTTTTGGCGGCAAACTTACCACCTACCGGCTTATGGCCGAGCGCGTTGTTGACCGGGTTTGCGACAAGCTGGGGCACAGCGCCGAGTGCCGCACGGCCACAGAAGCCCTTGTGCCCGATGCGGATGAGGCGATGCTCAAGCGGGCGGCACGTTTCTTTCCCATGCAGGGGCTGAACCTCATGGCCGACCGCCTTGGCGATGACCTGCCAGCTGTGCTGGAACTGGCTGAAAAGCAGCCGGGCAATCCGCTGATCTGCGAATGCGAGATGGTGAGCCTGGCTGAAATTGAATATGTGGCGCGCCAGCCGGCCACATTCTCTCTTACAGATATTCGCTTGCGCACGCGCCTTGGCATGGGAACCTGCCAGGGGGCGTTTTGTTCCCTGCGCACGGTGGGGGCGCTTGCCGAACACGGCGTGCAGCTTGAGCTGACGCCCACGGACAATCTCCGGCGTTTTCTTCAGGAGCGGTGGGGCGGCCTGCGCTTTGCCCTGTGGGGCATGCAGGCCCGTGAAATGGAGCTGAGTCGGGCCATTTACGCTACTACCCTCAACCTGGATGGAGCCGCTTATGAGCAGGATCGTTGACGTACTTGTGGCCGGTTCCGGCATGGCCGGGCTTGTGGCTGCCCTTACGGCCGCGAGCCAGGGTAAAAGAGTGCGCATGCTGACCACGGGCATGGGCTCCCTCGCCATCAGCGGCGGCAATGTCGATGTGCTGGCCTATGCGGACGGCCGCTATGTGTCCGACCCCTGGGCGGGCATGGCGCTTTTGCCTGCCGAACATCCGTACAGGCTCATGGGTGCGGAATGTGTGCGTGAAGGCATGACGTTTTTTCAGCGCCAGATGGAAGCCTGGCAATGGCCCATGCAGGCTGCAAGCACCGCAGCGGGGCAGACCTGCAATGTGCAGATCCCCACAATTATGGGCACGCTCAAGCCGACCTATCTTTTGCCGGCCGGGGTGAACATCAAGGCCCTCAACGAGGCGCGCCGAATTCTTGTGCTCAGCGTGGAAGGGCTGCGTGACTGCCGCCCGGCGCTTGTCATAAGCCAGTTGCGTCGCTACAGGGCTTGGGCCGACCGGGAGTTCAGCCAGCTGACCGTGCCTTCGCCCCTGGGGCAAACGCATCGCAGCGCCACAGCCCTTGATCTTGCCCGCCTGATGGACAAGCCGCAAAGCCGCCAGTGGCTGCTTGAGGCTCTGAAATCTCGCGCAGGTTCCTTTGATCTTGTTCTTTTGCCGCCTATATGCGGCAGCAAGGCCCGGCCAGATGCCTGGCAGGCCGTTGAAGAGGCTGCGGGCTGCCCGGTTGTTGAAATGCTGTCCATTCCTCCGGGAGTGGGGGGGCTTAGGCTGCGCGACGCGCTTTTGCGGGCCCTGCGGGAATATGATTTTGAGCTTTTTGAAAATGCCAGGGTGCTTCGCGCTGAAACTGCCGGTAAGAAGTGCCTGGCGTTTGTGGCGGAAGCTTCCGGCCAGGAGCGCCGTCATGAAGCGAGCACCTTTGTGCTGGCCACGGGCGGTATTCTGGGGGGCGGGCTTGAGTTGGCCCCCGGTTCTGCGCGCGAAAGCATCATGGGGCTGGGTGTTGCCGTGCCCGACGATGTGGAGCAGTGGTCAGAGCCAGAGCTTTTCGGCAAGCATCTGTTTGCCCGCATGGGGGTGCGTGTGGACAGCACCATGCGGCCCATAAGTTCCCAGGCGGCGGTGTGTTGGCAGAACGTGTTTTTTGCGGGCCGCAGCCTGGGCGGCTATGACTATGCAACGGAAAAGAGCGGCCACGGCGTTGCCGTTGCCACGGGCTGGCAGGCCGGACGCATGGCCGCGGCGGCAGCCTCGGGGGAAAGCCTATGAGCACGCGTATAAATCCCGACCACTGCATCGCCTGCACCACGTGCGTTGTGCATTGCCCCGTGGCTGACGCTACGTCAAAGTTTCTTGGCCCGCGCATGATCGGCCCAGCCTATGAGCGCTTCCGCCTGCTGGGGCTCAATGAAGATCCGTCGCTGCACTATTGCTCCAACTGCAAGAATTGCGACATAACCTGCCCGCACGGCGTGCCTGTTTCCAGCCTGAACATGATGGCGCGCGCCGACCAGTGCCAAAAAACGCCGCCCGGCCTGCGCGACTGGATTTTGGGGCATGGCGAACTGATGGCAAAGTGGCTGCATCTTATCCCTGCGGCGCTTAAAAACTTTGGCATGCTCAATCCCGTGACGCGGCTGGTGCTGCACAAGCTCGGCATTCACAAGCGCGCGCCCCTGCCCGCTTTTGCCGGTCGTAACTTCCGCACACTGGCGCGCCAGGTGCAGCAGCCGGAAACCGGGCGCAGCGTGGTTTTTTATCCCGGTTGCTATGTGGACGTGTATGACCCGCAAACCGGGCTGGATATGATATGGGCCATGAACCGGGCAGGCTATAAGGTTATCGTGCCGCAAGATATCGTGTGTTGCGGGCTGCCTATGGTCGCCAATGGTTTTTGGCAGCACGCCAGAAGCAATGCCGAGCACAACCTGCGCGCTTTGGCGCAATGGCGTGATCAGGGCTTGCCGGTGGTTACGGGCTGCCCCAGTTGCGCCCTCATGTTCCGTGTGGATTTGCCCGAATATTTTCCTGATCTGGATGAAAAGTATGGGGCATGCCGCCTGGACGATGCGCAGGACTTTTTGCTGGCTTGCGCCGACTCTGGGGATCTGGACACGTCTTCGGGCGCAGCTCCTCAAAACCAGCCGGATATGAAGATTATCTATCATGCCCCCTGCCATTTGCGCGCTCAGGGCAATGGCCTGCCCAGCCTTGAGCTTTTGCGGCGGCTGCCGGGGGTAAGCGTCAACGATGCGCATGCCGGTTGCTGTGGTATTTCTGGCAGCTATGGTTTTAAGACAGAAAAATATGACATCGCGCAAGAGGTGGGGGCCGAGCTTTTTGCGGCCGTTAAAGAAAGCGGTGCGGATATTTCCGCTTCAGAATGCGGAACCTGCCGCGTGCAGATCAGACATGGCAGCGGCAAAGACTGCCTGCATCCTGTGAGTATTCTGCGGCGCAGGCTGGAAGCCGGGGACAAAAAGAGCAAAGGGTAAAGCAAAAGGGCGGATTTTCCGCCCTTTTTTTGTGCCCTTGGGGCAAAATCACTTATTTAGCACTACATCTAAAACGTGCTTAAAACATTCGTAATGCAACCCACGCCTATCCGTTTTCCCGTTCCATTGCAGCGCCGCGGTCGTTGGCGGCCAGCACCGCGTCCACGAGCAAGCCGGTGAGGCCCGCGCGGTCTAGCGCGTTGACTCCGGCGATGGTCAAGCCCCCCGGCGAGCAGACATTGTCGCGCAACTGGCAGAGGGGCGTTGCATCTTCTTGCGCCATGCGCGCGGAACCGGCAAAAAGGGCAGTAACCATTTGCCGCGCCTGGGCCTGGGGAAAGCCCATGGTGACTCCCGCCTGCACAAGGCCCTGCATCATGGCAAAAACATAGGCGGGGCCTGCGCCAATAAGGGCGGAGAAGGCCGTAAATTTGTCTTCGGCCAGCTCAACGCACTGCCCAAGGACGCTGAAAAGCTGCAAAATATCCTGCTTGCGCTCGTTGCCGAGGGCTGGATCGTCAAAGCACAGGGCAAACACGCCCATGCCCACCAGGGCCGGGGTATTGGGCATGCAGCGCACCACGGGGCAGAGCGCTTGGGCCCAGTGTTGCAGGCTTTGCAGGGTAATGCCCGCCGCCACAGACACAATAACCTTGTTCTTGCTCAGGGCGGGGCGTATTTGTTCTACTATTTCGCGAACCTGGTAGGGTTTGACGGCCAGCAGGATGATATCCGCATTTTCCGCCACTGCCAGAGGGGATGGCATAATGCCAACCCCGGCCTGTTCCAGAGCCTGCATGCGCGAGGCTGTGCGGTTGTAGCCGCAGAGCGTGTAGGCGCTGTTCCGGTTTTCGGTTCGCGTTTCAAGGCGGGCCAAGCCGGACATGATGGCCCCGCCCATGTTGCCACAACCCACACAGCCTATGCGCAGCGTCATAATTTACTCCGAAATTTCTAGTCCACTAAAGAAATAGCCCATTTCAAAGGCCGCGGTTTCCTGCGCGTCAGAGCCGTGCACGGCGTTGGCCTCAAGGCTCTGGCCGTATTTGGCGCGCATGGTTCCCGGCTCAGCCTGCGCGGGATTGGTGGCTCCCATGAGGGCGCGCCAACGCGGCACGGCGTCTTCACCTTGCAATACAACACAAACAACCGGGCCGGAAGACATATAGTCCGTCAGGCTGTCAAAAAAAGGGCGCTCACGGTGAACAGCATAAAAGCCGGCAGCCTGCGCTTTGGAAAGATGCAACCTTTTAAGGGCCACGATCTTCAGCCCCGAGGCTTCCATAGCCGCCAGTATTTCACCGGTGAACTGGCGGGCAACGGCATCGGGCTTGATTATGGCAAAGGTGGATTGCATCATGGCGTACTCCTCATGCTAGATTGGTGAAATCAGGACGCCGCATGCGTCCTGTGCGCCCCTTGCGGCGCGTTGCCTGTCCGCAGATTGCCCCCCATTGAAGCAATTCCGCCAGGCAAATTTTTTAAAAATCGGGTTGGCAGCGTTTTTGAGGCCAAGGCCTTTGCGGCAGCCTCTTTAGGCGCGCGCCTTGGGCTGCCGTTTTTGGGCAAGCGCTTTTCTATTGGCAGCCTTGAGGCCGCCGTATCAAGCCGCCGTCTCAGGCCGCAGTATCAAGCCTGGCGTATCAAACCCGGCGTACCAATCTCGGCGTACCAAGCCCGGCGTTTCAGCCGTAACTTTTGGGGCCGCGCGCTCATTTGCTGCCAGCGCATGTGGGGCGGCAGCACACGCAGCGTCTCAGCGCCCAGGCCGTGTTAACGCGCTGGCCGCAGCTGCATCTTTGGCAGTTCCGGCTTTTTCCAAAGCCAGACTCCATATGACGCGCCGCAAAGGCACAAGCGCCACGCCTTCCTTGTTTTGCCAGGCCCGTAGGGCGCTCAGAGTTTCGGCGTAGGGGTGCCCGATGGCAATGGCGTAGCCCCGGGAACGCGCCCTGCTTGCTGCCTGATCCAGAGCCTTGAGAATGGCTGGCGTCTGGCGGTGTGTATCCAGAAAAACATCGCGGCTGGCGCTCACCAGCCCCTGGGCGCGGGCCTCTTGCGCCAGCACGGAAGCGGGACTTGTGAGACTGTCCAGCAAAAAAAAGCCCGTACCCGCAAGGCGGGCGCATACCACGCGGCAAGCGGCCGCATGGCTTGTCAGGGCGGAGCCCATATGGTTGTTCATGCCCACGGCCGTGGGCAGGGCCGTCAGATTTTCCTCAAGGATCGAATCTATGCGGTGCGGCTCCATATCAAGCCCCAGAGTTCCCTGCCCGGGGTTGGGGGTGCTGCCGTCCTTTCTGGGCAGCGCCTGCATGGGCACATGCACCAGCACGTCCATGCGCCTTTGTGCCGCTCGATCCGCTGTGGCCTTTGCCAGTGGCGCGTGAGGCCATATGGCCAGGGTCACGGCATAGGGCAGGGCCGCAAGCGCATTTGCGGGCTCCATGCTTTGGCCCATGTCGTCAATAACCAGCGCCAGCGCCGGGCGGGGCAGGGGCGCATCCAGGCCCGTGAGCTCGCCTTGGCGCCCGGGAAAAAGAAAGCGGTGCGTCAGGTGGCCGTTATCGCGTATTTCCAGTTGCCCATCGCTCGTCCAGCGCAGGCGCACGTTGCCATGGCGCAGCAAGGACGTGTCCGTTGCGGCCTTGGCTTGTTCCGGTTTTTTACCTTGCTCTAGCTCTTTGGCTCCGGCGAATGTGGCGTGCGCTGGTGACGTTGGCTGCGCCGTGTGGCCGGGGGGGCCGTCCTTGGGGGCAGCCCCGTCTTCAGCTGCTTGCTGCGAAAATTTGTCCAGCAAGGCCAAGCCCAGACGCAGGGGCGCGCAGGAACCTGTAATGGTGTAAACGCGAATGCCGGGGCGCCCCGGCAGGTTTTCAGGCCCGTTGGTGTGCCCGTCATCAAGGGCGGTAGCAGCAGTTGCGGCAGCAGGGGCTGCGGGGGCTGTTGTTGCTGCTGTTGCTGCAACTGCTGTTGCTGATGGGGCGGCTGCAGGAGCGGCTGCGGGCAAGATTTCGCGCTGCCAGCGGGCTGCGGGAAGCACAGCGGACATGCTTTCTTCAACCGCCATATCCAGGGCCGCCATCCGCGCATGGGCGTTTTGGGGCGCGTTTGCTGCTGCGGGCTCCAAAGCCCGGGCATGTCCGTGTTGGGCCAGTTGCGCCAGTTGCGCCTGTTGCGCCAGTTGCGCATGGTGCGGCGCCGCGCTGCCGCCAGCTTTAAAAAGATCCTCGTTGCCATGGCCCAGCCAGAGTGCCAGAGCAAGGCTGCCCACCAGCCAGAGCCCCCCGCTGAAGGCCACGCGCCATGAAGCGGAAAGCCCCCCGCTGAAGGCCACGCGCCATGAAGCGGAAAGCCCCCCGCCCGGCCACAAAGGGCCGGACAGGAGGCTTTTATTATGCTTTTTATGAGACATGCGCCACTAGATTGTGTTTCAGGGCGTTACTGAGCCTTGATTTCACTCATCTTGGGCAGGTTTTTGACCATCTGAAGGCCCATGCGCAGCTGGTTGTCGCGTGCAAGCTGCTCTTGTGCATCATGGGCCGCATTTTTGCCCTTGGGAGCCTTTTTGTCGTTCTTGGTTTCAAGATGACGGTTCAGATCCTGTTCGCGCAGGAGCATGCGCGGATTGTCCTTGTCGTCCGAGCGCGGCGCTTCAAAGGGAATTTCAAGGTCGGGCACGATGCCTTCGGCCTGAATGGAGCTGCCGTTGGGCGTATAGTACAGGGCCACTGTGAGCTTGAGCCCCGAACCATCGGAAAGGGGAATGATATTCTGCACAGAGCCCTTGCCGAACGAGCGCTCACCGATGATGAGGGCGCGTTTCTGGTCGCGCAGCGCACCGGCAACGATTTCAGATGCCGAAGCGGAACCCGCGTTGACCAGCACCACCATGGGCACGCGCAAATCATCGCTCTGCTTTTTGGCCGAATACACACGTTCTGTATTTTCGCGGCGGCCCTTGATGGAAACAATGGTTCCTTTTTCAAGAAAAGCGTCGGCCACGCTTACGGCCTGGTCAAGCAAGCCGCCGGGGTTATTGCGCAAATCAAGCACAATGCCCTTGATGCCGCCGTGAGCCTTGCTTTCTTTTTCCGCAGCCTTGAGCGCCTCTTTCAGTTCATCGGTGGTACGTTCTGAAAAGCGCGTAAGGCGTATCCAGTAGTAACCGTCTTCAAGTTTTTTGGACTTGACGCTGATAAGGGGGATGGCATCGCGTGTAATGCGAACCGTTTGCGGATTTTTCGAGTCGTGGTGCAAGATGACCAGCTCCACTTCAGAGCCTTTGGGCCCGCGAATGCGCGAGACCACTTCCTGCAGAGACAGTTCTTGAACGGGTTGGCCGTTGATGGACAAAATGATGTCACCCGGTTGCAGACCGGCGCGGAAGGCCGGGGTGTCTTCAATGGGCGTTACCACGGTGATCTGGCCGTTTTCTTGTGAAATTTCTATGCCCACGCCAAAGAATTCGCCGGAGGTAGTCTCCTGCATTTCTTTGTATTCATCTGTGCTCATGAAGGTGGAGTGGGGGTCAAGCCCTTGCAGCATGCCCTTGACGGCCCCGTTGATGAGATCGCCCTGAGTCACATCGCGCACATAGTAGCGCTCTACCAAGTCAAGCACCTGGCTGAAGCGTTTAAGGGCATCAAATTTATTGGGGGCTTCCTTGGCAGGCTCTTTGGCAGCTTCTTTGGCGGGTTCTTTGGCGTCGGCGCCGTAGGATATGCCGGGAAAAGCAGTGGCAGCGCCAATGAGCAGGAGGAAGGCAAACATGTGTGAACGGAAAAGAAGACGCATACAGACGTTCTCCAAACATACAGAATAACGTAAAAGAATGTTGCGGCCTTCTTGCCGCAACGAGCAATTGAGGCGCCGCCCGGTGAAAAGGCCGGCTCGGCGTACATCAATTCATAATGGACTTTTTTAAGGTAAAAGGCAAATCAAAAGGCTGTTGGCCGCATATCTGGCTAGATTCATGCAAAAATGTAGCAGAACGGAACGGAGAAGAACAGAGCGGAGCAGAACAGAGCGGAGCAGAACGGCAAAGAGCAGAGAAGAGATAAGAAAAGAAGGGTTGGGGGGCAAAGAGGCAGGCGGCATTGACCGCAAAAAACAGGGGACTGCCGTCAAGCGGCAGCCCCCCGAGCCCAAAGGCTCCTCCAACCATTATCCATCCAGAGCCATGCGGTCAGCAGGGCTGGTGTTTCGGGCAGCCGGTCGGGCCGCCGGAATCACCCCTACTTGCAGCACTCGCTGGCATTGAAAAATGCGGCCGTACCGGCGCCACACACGGGGCAGTCGCCACAGGGGCCTTCGTGGGTGTAACCGCAGACCTTGCAGATGTAGTAGTCGGTCTCGGGCAGGCCAGCGGGATTTTCCAGAGCCTTTTTATACAGGTTGGCGTGCACTTCTTCCACGCTGTTCACAAAGTCAAAGTATTTGACAATGGCGGTCTTGCCTTCTGCTTCGGCGTCCTTGATCATTTCGGGGTACATTTTGGTGAACTCGTAGGTTTCACCTTCAATGGCAGACTTGAGGTTGGCCACGGTGTCGCCAATTTTACCGGCATTACGCAGGTGGGCGTGGGCGTGGATGGTTTCGGCAGCGGCAGCGGCGCGGAAAAGCTTGGCCACCTGGGTCATACCTTCCTTGTCAGCCACCTGGGCGAAAGCAAGATATTTGCGGTTGGCCTGAGATTCGCCAGCAAAAGCCGTCATGAGGTTTTCCTGAGTCTTGTCCATTTTTCACTCCTTTTATGTAAAAGCGTTGTTTTTTATTATCAAGAACAATTACTATTTAAACAATCTCACGCTGATTGTAAAGCTTTTTTTCCGGCCACCTGGAACTTTACACGTTGTTTGCGCAGTATAGCATATTTTTTAGCATGTTGCGATATAAAGAAGCGGCAATGATCCGTCGTCGCCCGCGGCAGTAGGGGGCGGCATGCCTTGTTGCTGCGCGTTGTGGCCTAGTTGTCTGTTGTTTTGGCAAATATGGTTAATGGGGACTTGTGCTTCCGTCAAGGTTAAGGGCCGGGCGCGGCCGGGACATTGCCCAAAATATCGCCAGCATATCATCTGGACAGCACCAGGGATATGACCGGGAAAACGGGCAAGGCTGCCGCCGGAACTTGAGCAAGGTTGCCGCCGGAATACGGCCAAGGCTGCGGGCGATCTACTATACTGCCCCCGATAAAATCCCCCGATAAAATCCCTTGATACAGCCTCCGATACATCCCTTCGGATAAGCCCCTTCGGATAAGCCCCCCGGTAAGCCTCTCCGATAAGCTCTTCCCTAAGAAAGCCGCAGCGGCTACACTGGCCGCATGGATCCCCAGCACAGTATTGATTATCTTGGCCTCGCTCCGCAAGCAGGGCAAGCGGGCGCTGCCTTTTGTGGAACTGTCTATTGTGACGCAGCCTTTTGTGGCGCTGTCTATTGTGGCGCTTTCGGTCTTTGTTTTGCCGCGGGGCGCTTATGAGCCGTTACCCCGTTCCCGCCTGCGTCGCCGCAGAGCCGCACTGCACAGAGCTTATCATACGGCGCAGCCGCTTCCTGACCCTGTGCGCCCACACGCCGGGGTCAGCCGCATCGCGTGCCTTTGTGGAGGAAATCCGGCGCCGTCATGCCGATGCCACGCATAATTGCTGGGCCTTTGCGGCGGGTGCGCCGGGGCATACGGCCCAGATCGGCTCGTCGGATGATGGCGAACCGCACGGAACCGCAGGGCGGCCCATGTTGCAGGTGGTTTTGCACAGTGGTGTGGGAGAACTATGCGTAGTGGTGAGCCGCTGGTTTGGCGGCGTCAAACTGGGAACCGGCGGGCTTGTGCGCGCCTATCAGGACAGCGTGCGCGAAAATCTCGCCTCGCTGCCGCTGGTGGAACGAGTGCCGCAGGTTCGTCTGGCCGTTACGGTGGAATACGCCCATGTGGACGCTTTGCGGCGCTTGCTGCCCGGCTTTGAGGCCCGCGCTACGGACGAAAACTATGATGCCTATGCGCATCTGGCTCTGCTGTTACCGGAAGAACATCTTGAGCAGTTCAAGCTGGCTCTTGCCGGGCTGAGCAATGGTTCGGCGCGTTGTCGCCTTGTGGAGGATGAAGAAGCCTGAGCATTTTTGAACGGCTGGCTGGCGCTGCTGCGCGGGGGGGCTGACGCTGCTGCGCGGGGGGGCTGACGCTGCTGCGCGGGGGGGCTGACGCTGCTGCGCGGCTGGCCTGGCGCTGCCCGACGCACAGTGCTGCGCCGAGCCATACTGCTTGTGGCGCAGCGGCCACGCTATGCCTGTTGCCAGCGGTCACCTTGTGTTTGCAGCGGTCGGCCTTACTCGACTTCCTTTACCGGCAGGCCCGGCGCAAGGCGCACCTGCCCTTCCACCACCACCTTGTCGCCCTCAGCCACTGACCCTTCAACCACGCTGGTATCCTTGTGTTCAAACAGAACTTTTACCGGGCGGTAGACTGCCTTTTTTTCCGCATCCACCACATAGACATAGGATTCATCACGGCCAGATTGCACAGAGCGTGAAGGCACGGTGAGCACATTGCTGCCCATGCCGAGGGGCAGCTGCACCTGCACAAACTGGCCGGGCCACAAGCGGTGTGCAGTGTTTTCAAACGTAGCCCGCAGGCGGATAGTGCCGGTGCGCGTGTCAACGCTGTTGTCCACCAGGGTCAGCAAACCCTGCTCTGCCTGGCCCCCGGCGGGGGTCGCTGTAACCGGAACGGGCTCGCCGCTCATGCGCTCGAGAATAACCGGCAGGTGTACTTCCGGGACTGAAAAATTCACATAAATGGGCGACAGCGTATCGATGGTGACTACAGGGGCCGCATCAGAAGACTTGATCATATTGCCCTTGTCCACATTGAGAGCGCCCACACGCCCGCTGATGGGGGCCACCACCGTGCAGTATGCAAGGTCAAGGGCCGCGCTTTCAACGGAGGCCTTGTCGGACTGAACAGTGGCGCGCAATGCGGCGGCCTGGGTCGCTGTCTGCTCGTAGGCCTCGCGGCTAACATAGCCGCCGCCCACCAGTTTGCCGTAGCGCGCCATATCATCAAGGGCCTTGTTCAGCTGGGCCTGTGACTTGGCCAACAGGCCGCGTTTTTCACGCAGGGCCGCCTCAAAGGGGCGCGGGTCGATGGTGATGAGGGGTTGACCCTCCTGCACATCCTGCCCTTCGGTAAAGTGAACCTGTTGAATTTCTCCGGCTACCCTGGGCCTGACGCCCACCGAGGCAGATGCACGCACATTGCCCACAACGTGCAACAGGCGCGGCACATCGGCGCGCGTCACCGGGCTTACGCGCACGGGAGCCGGGGGCGGGCCGGAGTTTTTTCGCTCGCTGTCGGAACAGCCGTTCAGGGCAGGAAGCAGCGCCAGAACCAGGGCCAGCAACAGGGCAGAAGCCGGAAGCGCCCGCGCAAGGCGTGTGCAGGAAAAAAAAGGCATGCTTGGGCAGTTGTCAGGGCGCGTCATGGATATATCCTTAAAGAGAAGAACATGAATGGGGCTGCGGAACGATCATAAAAGGGTCGCACTCGCACCCTGCGGGTTCTGGAGTCACAGGGTGAAGCAAGCCACGCCCCGCGTCAAGGGGCAGTGTTGGTTGTGGGGCTTCAGGTGCTGTTTTTTCATCAACTTTTTGTCCAGTAACGGCGGCAAGGGGCGTTTTGCTTTTCGTCGCATATGAAAAAAGTATGTTTTTTCGCCAAAAGCCCATTTTTTCTTGTTTCTGGGGCAAAGTTGTTTTGGCGGAAACAGCTGCAGGCTTGGCAGGCCATTTATGGCGGGGCATGTGGTTTATACCATTTATGCCGGGCATGCGGGGGTGGCCGTATATGGCTCTAGCGGGCCGGTGGGCAAGGCTTGCGGCCGGGCGACGTGGCCTTGGCAGGCCGGGTGGCCATAAAAAGCAGTTTCGCAGGATCGTCAATATTGACTTTCACCCCCTTCCCGGCATAATTACGCCTCTTTTTTGCGTGCAGTATTTTAACCCTCGCCCGGCGGGCGATACAAGGAGCGAGAATTGGCAAAAAACCGCGCATTGCAGCAGTGGCGGGTGGAGGATTCCATCGAACTGTACGGCATCCGCAATTGGGGGGCCGGATATTTTGACGTTTCCGACGCGGGCGAAGTTGTTATTTGTCCGCAAGGCCCCAAAGGCCCGCAGGTTTCCATACCAGAGGTTATCTCTGGCCTGCGTGACAGGGGCTATGACATGCCCGTGCTTTTGCGCGTGGAAAATATTTTGGACTCGCGTATAGCAAATATTCACGGAAGTTTCCGTAAAGCCATAAAAAATCTTGGTTATACCGGGGCCTACCGCGGCGTTTTTCCCATCAAGGTCAATCAGCAGCAGCAGGTCGTGGAAAAAATCGCCCAGTTCGGCGCGCAGTTCCACCACGGTCTTGAGGTCGGCTCAAAGGCTGAGCTTATTGCCGCGGTTTCGCTCATGCAGGACAGGGAAGCCTGCATCGTTTGCAACGGCTATAAGGACGAAGAATTCATGGATCTGGGCCTTCAGGCCTTGCGCATGGGTTTTAACGTGTTTTTCGTGCTTGAAATGCCCAGCGAACTGAACGTCTTGCTGGAACGCAGCAAGGCCCTTGGGGTGCGCCCCAATATCGGCGTGCGTGCCAAGCTGGCCGTAAAGGCTGGCGGCCACTGGACGGATTCTGGCGGCGAGCGGTCTACCTTTGGCCTTTCCCCGGCGCAGGTGGTGGACGTGGTGGACACCCTCAAAAGCCACGACATGCTCGACTGCTTCAAGCTGCTGCACTACCATCTTGGTTCGCAGGTTTCCAATATCCGTGACATCCGCACGGGCGTGATGGAAGGCGCGCGCCTCTATGTGGGCCTTATTCAGGAAGGCGCGCCCATGGGCTACCTTGACCTGGGCGGCGGCCTTGCGGTGGACTATGACGGTTCGCACACCAACTTTATTTCTTCGCGCAACTACAATCTGGATGAATACTGCACCGACGTGGTGGAAACCATCATGAGCATCCTGGATGAGGAAAATGTGCCCCACCCGCACATTATCACCGAATCTGGCCGTGCCACGGTGGCGTATTATTCGGTGCTGCTTTTCAACGTGCTGGACGTCAGCATGATTGAAGAGGTGCAACTGCCCGAAACCCTGCCCGAAGGCATGCCCGAGCCCGTACAGAACCTGCGTGAAACCCTGGCCAACATCAGCCTGCGCAACTTGCAGGAATGTTATAACGACGCCATCTATTACCGCGATGAAATGCGCCAGCTTTTCTCCACCGGCCGCGTGAATCTGCGCCAGCGAACCATTGCCGAGCGTTTTTTCTGGGCCATCATCATGCGCATTGCTCAGGAAAAAACCCGCCTCAAGCATGTGGCCCGAGACCTGGCCGATATTGATGTGAGCCTGGCCGACATCTATTACGGCAACTTCAGCGTGTTCCAGTCTTTGCCCGATACCTGGGCCATTGACCAGCTTTTCCCGGTCATGCCCATACACCGGCTCAAGGAGTTTCCTTCGCGCCACGCCATCATTTCGGACATTACCTGCGATTCCGATGGCCGTATCGACCAGTTTATCGACCCCCAGGGCATGAAGCCCACGCTGGAACTGCACCCCTTGCGCGATGGCGAAGAATACTATCTTGGGGTTTTCCTTGTGGGCGCATATCAGGAAACCCTGGGCGACCTGCATAACCTTATGGGCGACACCAACGTGGTGTCCATCCGCGTGGCCGAGGACGGAAGCTACGAATATGTGCGCGAAATTCGCGGCGACTCTGTGGCGGATATTCTGAGCTATGTGGAATACGACCCGCGCCGCATTCTTGAAGACCTGCGCAGCACTGCGGAACAGGCCGTGCGGCAGGGCCGCATTACGCCAAGCGAGAGGTTTTCAGTCATGCAGGCCTTTGAAGACGGGCTGCGCGGCTATACGTATTTTGAACGATAACATGTCTGAAACAAAAACGGCCCGTGCAAAAGCGCGGGCCGTTTTTGTTGGTGCAGGCAAAGGCCGGCTTGGCGGCGCAAAGGTTAATTGACGGAAAGCCAGTTGACGGAAAGGCCAGGCCTTCGCGCGCAGGGTCAGGCTGTGGTGCAGGGTCAGGCTGTGGTGCATGGCCTGCGCGCCGGTTTGGTTACGGGCGGCGTTCGCCCGCAGGGTCAGGATTGCTGCAAGACTTGCTCTGCATAGTGGTGGAGCACATAAGGCAGGCTTTGCAGCAAATCGGCCACCTGTGTGCCGGGGTCAGGCGCGCAGCGTTTTGCCAGCAGGCGGGCAAGGCGCGTTGCCGCAAGGCTGGCCTGGCACATGGGTATACCGCCTGCCAGAAGTGCCGTCACAAGGCCCGTCACCAGGTCGCCGGTTCCGCCTATGCACTCCATGGCCGCTACCGAAGGTTCTTTTACCGTGCTTGTGAGGCGACCGTCGCAAACGATGTGGTCAATCCGGCCCTTGATGATCAGGTGGGCCGGGCAGTTGCCGAGGGAATTGGCCCTTTCCAGCAGGGCGGCGATATTTTTTTCTTCGGCCAGCAGAAAGCCTCTGGTATAAAAAGGGTGCGGGGCTTTTTCATCGGCCAGAAAGGCCAGTTCACCGATATCAGGGGTGAAAAGGTCATAAACTTCGGCGTAACCGCTCATCTTGGCCACATACATAAAGCCAGCGTCTGCCACCAGCACGGGCGGGGTGGGCATATCCAGCAAGGCCATGAGCACGCGGTTGTGCCAGTCCAGGTCGGGGAAAAGATAGTGAAATGTCATGCCTTGAGGATTCAGGGCCTCCGCATGTTCTGTGAGCCAGGCGTAAAGGGCGCGGCTGCCCGCTCCCGAGCCCGTGTCCCCGGCCAGCAGCAGGCGGGGCGGCTGGAAGCCCAGAGTCTCACAGGTCAGAAGGGCGGTGGCGGCCAGGGCCTCGGTGCCTCGTTGCACGGGAAAGGCGCTGCCGTCAGCCAGGTGAAGCCATCCATCACACATGCGGGCAGGGCCTTGGGCCGCAACCTCACGAAACGACGGGTCAGGGTCGGGCAGGGTTCCGGCTATGTACCACATGGGCATTGCCTCCGCAGCTCTTCATAGGCTTTTTGCAGACTGTAGCAACAAAGCGTCTGGCCAAGGCTCAGGGGTTCCGGGGCCTTGGCAAGGGGCAGGCCGCACAGGCAGTGCGCCAGCCAGGGCACGTCCGGGCAGCCCCCGCCGGAAATATTCACAATACGGCCGTCCTGCGTGTCCAGGGTGATTTTCATATTTCCGGCGCGTACCATGATCCAGCGGCCCATACGTCTGACCTGATACAATGATATCGGTTCAAGCAGCATGCCATGGGCGCTGACCACCTGTTCTGGTTCAATACCCGCCTTGCGCAGGCTCGCCAACACGCGGGACTGATCCTCCAGCGCGAAAACAATCACCATATCACAGGTGGCGCGCAGCCGGGGCGGAGGCCCCTTGACCTGCACATCAAGCCCGGCAGCGCGGAGCAGCTTTTCGGCCCTGATGGTTTCGCCTGTGTGGGCAAAAAACAGGAGCCCCCTGCCACTGATGGTACGGGAGGCGCGAGTAGCGAGGGCGGCGGACGGATCACCATTGGCTGGGCAGCGATCGTGTTGGGCTGGTCTGGGGTTTTTGCCCATGAGGGCGCAGGCGGCGCGGGCGGCGCGGGCGACGCGGCCAAGACGCGCCATAAAGCCGCGGCCTGTTTTGTGTAAACATTTTGATGTTTTTTTCATATATATCCCGCCGGGCGGGTGTTGGCTCGCCCGGTTGCTTGTTTGCTTTTCTATTTTCTTTTGGAGCTTTTTTTGCTTTATGCATGGCAGCCCGCTGTGTCGTTTTTGTCCGGGCTTCGTCTGGAGAGAAGGATGTGGTGTGCGGCGGATTGAAGGCAGGTGCTTTTGGTCTTGCGTGCGGCTGATTGCGGCGGCGGCCTGAGCGTGTCTGCGGGGGGCTGCGCCTGTCAGTAGTGGTTGTCGGCGGTGGCTGGCTGTCAATTGCGCCATGCCGGGCTGCTGCTGTGAGCCTTGGCTCTGCTAATGCTGTGCTTTGTTCGTCTGCGCTCCAAGCGGCAAGGCCGAGATTGTCAGACAGCAAAAAATGGAAGAAAGAGAAGGGAAAACAGGCATGCTCATGCTGACATCGTGGCGGTGCGTCGTCGAAAAGTATGGATATGCTGGATGGAGCATGAATCGGCGGCCTGGGGGGCAAGCGCCCGGCAGGGAAGTCGCCGGTGCTGCGTCAGCCTATGCAGCCACCTGGCAGGGAAGCCGTCGGTGCTGCGTCAGCCTATGCAGCCGCTTGGCGGGGAGCAGCCGGGGCGGGCAAGGCAAAAACGGCCCCGGCAAGAAGACCCTGAGCTCAGGCGGGGCTGGCTGTTAGGTGAACCGCGTCCTGCCCGTCCCTTTCGGTGAGCAGCACGTCCACGCGCTCCTGGCGGCTGGTGTTGACTGTGCGGCCCACATAGTCGGCGTGTATGGGCAACTCGCGATGCCCCCGGTCAATAAGGGTCAGCAGCTCCACAGCCTTTGGGCGGCCGTAGTCCAGCAGGGCTTCAAGGGCCGCGCGGATGGTGCGCCCCGTATAGAGCACGTCATCCACAAGAATTATCACGCGCTCGTCCACGCTCGCGGGTATGCGCGACTGGCCGATATGCGGCTGGGCCTCTAGGCTTGTCCAGTCGTCACGGTAGAGATTGATGTCCAGCGTGCCAAGCAGCACCGGGTGACCGAGGCGCTCCTGCAGCAGGGCAGCCAGGCGATGGGCGAGGTCGGCGCCGCGCCGCTCGATGCCTACCAGCATGACATGGCCGCAGCCAGCGTGGCGCTCCATAATCTGAGACGCCAAGCGCTCCAGCATGCGAGCCATTTCATGTTTTTCAAGCAGCAGGGTTGTACCCATATTTCCTCCCGTAACTAACGCTAAAAAGAAGATAACGCTTTTTGCGCCTGAAGAAAAGTCCCCCGGTAATTGACAAGGTCGTTGCATGGCCTTAGTTACTAGGTCACCAGAAATATGGAGGACACCATGATTCAGCTGACTGATAACGCCCGCAAGGAGCTTGATTCCTTCTTTGCGGACAAGAAAAAGGATACCATCCGGATTTACCTTTCAGCCGGTTGAGGCGGCCCGCGCCTTGCACTGGCTCTGGATGAGCCTAACGATCAGGATTTGACCGAGGAACAGGCCGGGTACACCTTCTGCATGAGCAAAACTTTGCTGGATGAAGTGAAGGGCGTCACCATTGATTTGACCTACATGGGCTTCACGGTTACCCCCGAGGTGCCCTTTGCTTCCAGCGGCGATGGCGGCTGCAGCAGCTGCACAAGCTGCGGCGACCATTAATCGGGCGGGCTTGGTTCCCCCCTGGCCGATGAAGCATATCTGCCTGTTTTTCGGTATTTTTTATATACTTGAAAAATACTGGAGGAACCATGCTTGAATTGACCGAAAGCGCCCGTCAGGAACTGGATGCCTATTTCAAGGGCAAGGAAAAGAACGATATCCGTATCTATCTTGCCCCCGGCGGCTGCACTGGCCCGCGCCTTGCGCTGGCCCTTGACGCTGCAACTGAGGACGACCAGAGCGAAGAACAGGGCGGTTTTACCTTCTGCATCAATAAGGGTCTGCTGGAGCAGATTGAGGGCGTGAAAGTCGACCTCACCCACATGGGCTTTATCGTTGAACCCACCGTGCCCCTGCCCCAGAATGACGGGGGAGGCTGCTCGGGCTGCTCCGGCGGCTGCGGGGTCTAACAAGGCAGATTGGTATAGTTGACCGGGGGCGGCCTATGGCCGCCCCCTTGCCGCTTTAAAGGCCGGGCTTTCGCCCATGGCCGCCATCGTAGAAAACTGCGGTTTTACGCCGCATTTCCGCATTGCGGCCGTGCCGGAAAATCATGGTTTATGGAATATTTTCATGAGTAATTTCAGAGCAATACTGGAAAGCAAAGAAGGGCAGCTCTATATCGAGCGCAGCGGCATGGCCACACGCTGCCGTTTGGCCGCCGAGGCCCTGGCCCAGGGGCGCACTGTGGTGCTCGTGGCTCGTGACCGGGAAGAATATAACAGCGCCCGCGCCTTGCTGACGCTTTTTACTCCCGAACTTTCGCTGGCCGACAAATCTGTTACCGAACCACAGTGGAACAGCCCCTGCCTGACCTTACCGCCCTTGAGCCAGTGGCAGGACAGGGCCTCTTGGGCGGCGCGCCTTGCCGCTTTGTATGGCCTTGGTCAGGGGCAGCCGCGTTGTGTTGTATGCAGCGTTGAAAGTCTGCTGCTGCGCCATGTGCCCCTGAATTTCTTTGCCGGGCGCAGTCTGGACTTGCGCAAGGGCAGCGACTACGCGCCCGAGCTGCTGCTGGAACAGGCCGTGGAATGGGGCTATGCGCGTGTGTCCATGGTGTCGCGGCCCGGAGAAATGGCTCGCCGTGGCGATATTCTGGATATTTTTCCCACAGGCTATATCAAGCCGGTTCGCCTGGAATTTTTCGGCGACACGCTGGATGAAATGCGTGTTTTTGACGCTGAAAGCCAGCGTTCGTTACAAGGCTGCGAAGAACTGGTTCTTTTGCCAGCCAGCCCCCTTGCCCTTGATGCTAAAAGCCTTGCGGCGGCGCGAGAGCGCTGCGACCGCATGTTTGCCGAGGGCCGCATCAGCGAAAACGATTGCTATTCTTTTAAAAAATCGCTGGATGGCGGCGGCCTGGGGCTTTTGCCCGGCAGTGTGCTCGAATCTTCAAGCCTGTTTGAAGACTGGCTGCCCAAAGACAGCCTGTGGCTTTTGCCCGGCGAAAACGACAGCGCCGACGCCCTGCGCGACGGCCGCCTGAGCCTCAAGGAGCGGCTGGAAGCCGCCGACGCCCCCTTGCCGCAGCCCGCCTCGCTGGCGCTGCGCAAAAGTTCGCAGCCCGCCCCCTGGAACCTGTTTCAGCGTGTTTACGCCGAGCCGCTGGTCATGGGCGTGGAAGAGCGGGGGCTCGATCTGCCCGAGCGCCCCCTGCATTCCTTTACCGATCTTTTCCCCCTGCCCGGCGCGCAGGATCGCCCCTGGCAGCATCTTGCCGCAGGGCTCAAGGAATGGAAGGCCAACCGCCGCCAGATCGTGCTGAGCTTTTCTTCGGGCAGAAGCCGCGCAAAATTTCTGAAACTTGCGGAACAGGACGGCATCGTGCCCGCCTTGCGTTATGCGCCCGAACAGCGGGGGCTGTTCGCCCTTGTTTCGTCGTTTCGCTCCGGTGCCGAGCTTGTCTGGGACGACGTGCTCGTGCTTGGCGAAGACATCCTCTACCCCAAGGCTGAAAAAACGCCGCGGGTTTCTTCGCGTGTTTTCAAGGGGCTGGATTCTTTTGACGACCTCAAGCCCGGCGACCTGCTTGTGCACAGGGATTACGGCATTGGCCGTTTTGCCGGTCTGCACCACCTTGATCTTAATGCCGCAGCCAACGATTTTTTGCTGGTGGAATATTCCGGGCGCGACAAGCTCTATGTGCCTGCCGACAGGCTGGGCCTTATCCAGCGTTTCAAGGCAACTGAGGGCGTTGAGCCCGCCCTTGACCGTCTGGGCGGCGCGACCTGGGTGGCTGGCAAGGAAAAAGCCCGCAAGGCCATTGAAAAAATTGCCGCCGATCTTGTGGAAATGTATGCCTATCGCAAGGTAACCAAGGGCTTTCGTTACGATCCCCCGGGCGAGCTGTATCACGAGTTTGAGGCGACATTCGGCTTTGAGGAAACCCCTGATCAGGCCAAGGCCATTCAGGATGTGCTGGACGATATGGACAGATCCCGCCCTATGGATCGTCTTGTGTGTGGCGATGTGGGCTTTGGCAAAACAGAGGTTGCCCTGCGGGCGGCCTTTCGCGCGGCTTCCGAAGGGCGGCAGGTGGCCTTGCTGTGCCCAACCACGGTGCTGGCCGAGCAGCATTATCAGACCTTTCGCGCGCGCCTGGCGGGCTTTCCTGTCAATGTGGGCTTGCTCAGCCGCTTTGTGCCAAGGGCCAGGCAAAAAGAAGTGCTCAAGGCGGCGGCTTTGGGGCAGATTGACATTCTTATCGGCACGCACCGCATCCTTTCCAGTGATGTGAAGTTGCCCAACCTGACCCTGCTTGTTTTGGACGAAGAGCAGCGTTTCGGCGTGCGCCACAAGGAAAAACTCAAGGCTCTCAAGAAAAACGTGGACGTGCTGACGCTTACGGCCACGCCCATTCCGCGCACCCTGCAACTTTCCATGTCCGGTATTCGCGAGCTTTCCATTATCGAAACCGCGCCCCAGGATCGCAAGCCCGTGGCCAGCGCCGTGTTGCGCAGGGATGATAACGTGTTGCGCAAGGTGCTGGAACGGGAAATCGAGCGGGAAGGGCAAGTGTTCTGGGTCTATAATCGTGTGCAGGGGCTTGAGCGCGTGGCCGAATATGTGCGCGGCCTTGTGCCCCACGCCCGTGTGGGCATGGCTCATGGCCAGATGTCCGAGGTCGAGCTTGAAGACACCATGCACAAGTTCTGGCACGGTGAGCTGGATGTGCTGGTCTGCACATCCATCGTGGAATCCGGGTTGGATTTTCCCCGCGCCAATACGTTGGTTGTGGATCAGGCCCAGATGTTCGGCCTGGGGCAGCTGTATCAAATTCGGGGGCGTGTGGGACGCAGCGACAGGCAGGCCTATGCCTTTTTTGTGGTTCCCGATGCCGAGCGCCTGACAGCCGTGGCCGAGGAGCGCCTGCGCATCATTCTTGACATGGACTATCTGGGGGCGGGTTTTCAGGTGGCCATGGAGGATTTGCGCCTGCGCGGGGCCGGAAATATACTGGGCGAGGTGCAGTCTGGGCATATGTGTCGTGTGGGGCTGGATCTTTATCTTGAAATGCTTGAGGAGGCCGTGGGCCGCCTCAAGGGCATGCCCGAAAGCCTGGTCAGCGAAACCGAGCTTACCCTCGGTTTGCCCGCCCATATCCCGGCATCGTATATTGATGATGGCCGCGAACGGCTGCGCTGCTACAAGGCCCTTACTTCCGCTCAGGGCGGAGCCGCCCGCGAGGAGATAGCCCTCTCCATACGCGACCGCTTCGGCCCCTTCCCCGAAGAATTGGCAAACTTTCTGGCTGTTCTGGACTTCAAGCAGTTCCTCACGGAGCTGCAGGTGCAAAAGGCCGACGTACACCGCGAGCATGTGCGCCTGACCTGGCCCGACGGGCAAACGGCCGTGCAGCCCGAGCGCATTGTGGCCTTGGCCGCATCCATGCCCGGAGCGCGCATGCTGCCTCCGGCGGGCCTGACCCTGCCGTTGGCGAAAGACTTGCCCCTTGCCGGGGGACTTGACAGATTGCGGCAGGCCCTGGAAGACATACGTATGCCCGTTGCAAAAAAGGTCGAAGAAAAGGCGCTTGTCGGATAAGATGGCGGGCCTTTGGGGCCGCACTGGCGCTATGGCATGGCCAGCGGGCAATGCCAGTGCCCCTGTCTGATGATTGCGGGCCTTTGGGGCCGTAGTTGGGGATACAGCATGAATAACGCGCGATAGCGACGCGGCTGTCTGATGATTGGGGCCTTTGGGCCGTGGTGATTGCCGGTTGTTTTTCTTCGGCATGTGCTCCCGTTGGGAAAGGATGTCTATGCCCTGGCTGCCTTCTGTTTTTCACCATCGTTATGGCGCTCGTCCGGCAGGTCTTGCGCCGTTTTGGCGTGGGATTTTCCGCTTGCCCGGCGTGGCTTTGCTTGTGTGCTGTCTGCTTTTGGGCGGTTGCCTGGAAGGCCGCTTGCCTGAAGGTGTTGTGGCCACTGTTAACGGCGAACCCATTTACCTGCGTACAGTGCAGGCCCTGCTGGACGGCCGCTCGGCCGCTCTGGACACCATGCAGCGCCCGTCGCTGGAAAACATGAAGCGCCAGTATGGCGACGCTCTGGGCACGCTCATCATTTACGCCCTGGTAAATCAGGAATTGCGCACTCTGCAGATTCCTGTCACAGATGCCGCGTTGGACGCGGCAGTGGCCAATGTGCGGGCCGATTACGGCGGTGAAGAGGAGCTGGCGCGTTTTTTTGCCGAAGAATCGCTGGACGGCAATGAGTGGCGCTTGCTCATGCGCGATTATCTCGCCATGCAAAGCTTTGAAAAACGCGTTCTTTTGCCCGGCATCCGTATTTCTCTGGACAGTGTGCGGGGATACTACAAAGAGCACGAGCCGGAATTCAGCTTGCCTGAAACGCTGGATATTTGCTTGATCTCAGCGACAGATCGGCAGGCTGTGGACAATTTTTGCGCGTCGTTTGCCTCAGAGGGGGCAAGTCGTGCAAAACAGACCGGGGATATGCTTTTGCAGTGCGTTGAAGCCGGGGCCGGCCAGTTGCCGCTTGAATGGCAAAAAGGCCTGGAAAAGCTCGCTCCCGAGCGCTGCCTGCCGCCACGGCAGGAGGGCGGCCTCTGGCTTGGCCTGGCTTTGGTGCGGCGCAATGCGGCCCATGTCATGAGCGTGGCCGAGGCCTATCCGCTCATCGAAAACATTTTGCGCGAGCGCGAAAAAGAGGCGGCCTTTGAGCGCTGGCTGGCTACCGCGCTGGCGCATGCCCAGGTGCGCGTCAATCCCGACCTCGCCGCTGATCTGCTTACCCCGGCTTCGGCGCGGACGCCCGCGCGTGACCAAGCTGCCAGTGATGCTTCTGACGGCAGCGGGGCCGGTGCGGATGCTGTGCCCGGCGGCGAGGACGAGGGCGAAAATCAGGCCGGATCGGAAGAAAAAGAAGGGCAGGTTGCCCCGGCTGGGGAAGGCGCAGGGCAGGAGGCGCAGGGCAGAAGGCCATAGGCTCGCACGGCTTGTGCCCCGGCGGGCGCGCAAGGGAACCACTGGCAAAATGTTTCTGCCGTCTTGGTATAACGATTTTTTACTTTGATTATGCTTGCTTTCAAGTTTTTATGGCGCTCACTACGGCGCTTAACAGCGTAAAATCAATGATGTCTGCGCCTTGGTTGCGGGCGATGGCGCATGCAGCCATAAGAGCCATTTTGACGTAAAACCGCTCTGAGCTTGGCCGGGGCGGGGCGTTGCCTCTGCCGGGCAGACATTGCATGTCGCGCTGTTTTGGGCTAAAAATCTGGGGATAAACAGGCGCACTGCGTCTTAGATGAGGGAGAAACCCGTGAGGAAGACACTTGTTTTGCTGCTGGCGGTCATACTTATGACTGCATGCGGCGCGCAGGCCGCCCAGCTCAATAAAGTGGCCGCTGTGGTCAATGGGCAGGTCATTACCATGTTTGATCTGCAAAAAAACGCCTTGCCCGATTTGATGCGTAGCAGGCTCAACCCGGATAACCCCGCTGATGCCAAACAGGTAGACGCCGTTTTTCGCAAGGTTCTGGACATGATGATCATGGATATCCTCATTGCCCAGGAAGCCAAGAGGCTGAAAGTCGGCATATCGCCCACAGAGATTGACAATGAGATTGCCAAGCTCATGCAGGGTCGCAACATGACCAAGCAGCAGTTTGAAGAGCAGCTCACCAGGCAAAAAAGCAGCGTTGCTGAGCTGCGTGGAAACATTGAAAAAAGTTTGTTGCGGCAAAAGATCATGGGCATGGAGGTTGGCCGCAAGGTTGTGGTGACCCCCGAAGAAATCCGCACCTACTACGAAGCCCATAAAGACACCATGTATGACCGCAATGGTTTGCACATGGCAGTTCTGATTTATTCGCCCAAGGTCAACGCCGCCTCCATCGCCGCTCAGATCCGTTCCGGCGCGCTGACCTTTGAAGAAGCCTCCCGCAAGTACTCCGTGGCGCCCAACAAAGAAAAGGGCGGCGATATGGGGGTAGTGGAATGGGATCGCCTCAACCCTGAATGGGAAGGGCGGCTGACCAAGATGAAACCGGGCGACGTAACCGAGCTTTTTGACCTGCAGGGCCACAAGGCCCAGGTCTTGCTTTTCCGCCCCGGAGGCGGGGGAATGAAGATGCTCAGTCTTGAAGAAGCCAAGCCGCAGATTGATGCCATGTTGCGGCAGCCCAAGGCTATGGAACGCTTTGACGACTATACAGGCCAGTTGCGCAGCAAGGCCGTGATAGATATCCGCTTGTAGCGCTTCTGCCCGGCGTAGCGTGGCCGTGCTTGCCCGGCCCGCAGCGTCGTTCCGGTTGCGGCCGGGCCTGAAACGGCCCGCGCTGTGCCGCCGGCAACAGCCGCCCACGGGGCGGCAAAGACCTTTATCGAGGCTTTGCATGACCTTAGAGGAATTGGGTGCGGCCCTGCGCGCCGAGCGTGAACAGAGGGGGCTGAGCATCGAAGATGCGGCCAATCATTTGAAGATAGGCGCGCGCCTTTTGCGCGCTCTGGAGGCGGGCGACACGTCTTCATTGCCGCATCTTGCATATACCAAAGGCTTTATCCGCTCCTATTCCGCCTATGTGGGCCTTTCTTCTGAAGAGGTGGGCGCGGCTCTGGCAACGCTGGAAGCCAATAGCGAGGAAGCTGCCGCGCAGCACGCGGGGCCAGCGGAGATTTATTTGGCCCCTCGCCGCAACCTCAAGCCCTTTTTTATGGCGCTGCTGTTGATTCTTCTTGGGGTTGGCGTTTATGTGGCCTGGCAGCAAGGCGCGCTGGAATTTTTAAGCAGCCAGACCCGGCGCATGGCCCAGCCCGCGCCCATGCAGCGCCCTGATACGGCTGAAAACCCCTCTCCCGGTTCCATTGCACGCCCCGGCCAGGACGCACGCTCAGATAACGCCACCCGGCAGCCTGGCGGCAAGGATCAGCCCACGGCTACAGCCGCCCCGACGGCTGCAGCAAGCCCCTCTGCGTCAAGCCCCTCTGCGTCAAGCCCGGCTGCCGCGTCTCCGGGGCAGCGTGGCGAGGCCCCGGCTGTTTCTCCTGCGGCTCCCGTGGCTCCCGCGGCTCCCGTGGCTGCCCCAGGCGCTGCTGCCGCTGCGCCATCCTCCCCAAGCGCCTCTGTGGCCGGGCCGCACAAGGTCATCATCACCGCCACCGAAGAATGCTGGGTGCATTCCAGCGCCGACAACTCCGACACCAGGCAGTTTTCGCTGCGCAAGGGCGATACCTTTGCCCTCACCTTTAACAAGAGCCTGGAGTTGAAGCTTGGCAATGCTGGCGGGGTGCGCATCCGCTATGACGGCGAAGAGCTTCCGTCTGCGGGCGGCAGCGGCCAGGTGCGTACTCTTACTTTTCCCCCGGCGCGCCAATGACAGAATGGGCCGACCACGCGCTTGTGCTGCGCATGGGGCACTTTCGTGAGTCGGATCTCTGGCTGAAGACCCTGTGCCGCAAGCATGGCCTGCTGACGCTGTTCGCCTTTGGGGGCAGCAGAAGCAGGCGTCGTTTTTGCGGTTGCCTGGATGTGCTCAACAGCCTGCATTGCCGCGTCAAGACATCACCGCGCGGCGGTTTTTTGAATCTTGAAGAAGCCGTTTTACTTGGGGGCCCACAAGCGCTCAGGCAAGACTGGCGGCGTATGGGCCTTGCGGCCAACTGCCTGCGTTTTGTGGAGGCGCTTGGTGTGAACGACGACGGCGCGGACGAGGCTTTTGCGCTGGTTGAGGACATGCGGCGCACCCTTGAAGAAGCCCCGGCCTTGCCGGCGCTTTTTCCTCTTTTTTTCCGTTTGCGCCTCGCCGGGGCTTTGGGTTTTGCCCCGAGCCTTGATGCATGCGGCTTGTGCGGCGCGAGCTTGTGCGGATCTGTGCAGTTTGTGGTGGATGAAGGGCATGTGCGCTGTCCGTCGTGCCGTGCGCAGGCCGGGCCCGTGCGCTATGGGGTGGAGTTGAGCGCTGGCGGACTTGACCTTTTGCGCCATGTGCAGCAAGAATTGCCCTCCGCCTGGCATGCTGAGGAATTGCCCTCGGCCGATCGCCGGGCCTGCTCCAGAGTTATTGATGGTTTTGTGCAATACCATCTGGGCTTGGCGTGGGAAGGGGGATATTTTCGCCGGGTGTAAATGGCCGGTATTTGCCCTTTACCCTTTGCCCTTTGCATTTTGGCCTTTCTGCTTTCGCATTTTTGAGGCCGTTGCGCTGGGCATGTTCGCGCCGTTGCGCGGGGTATGTTCGAGGCTGTATGCGAGCCTTTGCCGGTCGGCTCCAGCCATATGTGCTCTGCCGGAGCCCGCGCCAGAGGGCTGTTGTTTGCACCTGCTCTGATGGCTGCGCGCGGAACTGTGCCGCCATCATGCCAGCGCGGGTTGTTTGCGCAAGCTGGCGTTAAGGTGAGCGACATAAAAAAATTTAAGAATATATGTTCTTAACGTAAAAATGCTCTAAAAAGGAGCCGCTGGTCAGCGTTTTTTGCCTTCTGTCGCCGCAACGGCAGTGCTGGGCGTGGATTTGTCGCCCGTAGCGGTGCCGTGCCGTGTGTACCGCTCATGACGGCGTGCCGTGCGCGCCGCTCGTGCCGCCCGTGAAGGTGGCGTACCGTTGCTCCGCCAGAAAGCAAAAAGCCTTTTGATCAGCCTTTCCAAAGGACAGCACATGTATTTTCAGGATGTGATTCTTACCCTTCAGAATTACTGGGCCGGGCAGGGCTGCGTTATCGAGCAGCCATCGGGCGTGGAATGCGGGGCCGGAACTTTCAACCCCCATACCTTTTTGCGGGTTATCGGGCCCGAGCCCTGGAATGTGGCCTATGTGGAGCCTTCGCGGCGCCCCACAGACGGCCGCTACGGCGAGAATCCCAATCGCTTGCAACGTTATTTCCAGTTTCAGGTTATCATGAAGCCCTCGCCGGACAACGTGCAGGATCTGTATCTGCAAAGCCTCAACGCCCTGGGCATCAATCCTGCCCAGCATGACATCCGCTTTGTGGAAGACGATTGGGAATCACCGACCCTGGGGGCCTGGGGCCTCGGCTGGGAAGTGTGGCTCAACGGCATGGAAGTGAGCCAGTTCACCTATTTTCAGCAGGTGGGCGGCATTGACCTCTCGCCTGTGAGCGTGGAGCTGACCTACGGCCTTGAGCGCCTGGCCATGTATCTTCAGGGTGTGGAGTCTGTGTACGATCTGGCCTGGAACAAGAACGTGACCTACGGCAACATCTACCACCAGAACGAGGTGGAGCAGTCGCGCCATAATTTCGAGGCCAGCGATGCCCAGATGTTGCTGCGCCATTTCAATGATTTTGAGGGCCAAAGCAAGGCCATGATTGAGCTGGGCCTGCCCTGGCCCGCCTATGATTATTGCCTGAAGTGTTCGCATACCTTCAACCTGCTGGACGCGCGCGGGGCCATATCCATTACGGAACGCACCGGCTATATCGGCCGGGTGCGGGCTTTGGCGGCGGGCGTTGCCCGTTTGTACGCGGCTCAGCGCGAAGAACTGGGCTATCCCATGCTCAAAAAGGATGCGAGGTAAAGCCGTGGCCACCTTTGTGCTCGAAATCGGCAGTGAAGAGCTGCCTTCCCGTTTTCTGGCTCCTGAAGAAGCGGAACTTACCAGCCGCTTTACCGCCGCCCTTGACGAGGCGGGCCTTGAATATGGCAGTCTGCGCGTCTTGAGTACGCCGCGCCGCGCCGTGGTCATGGTTGAAAATCTCAATCCCGTGCAGATGGAGCGCGAAGAGCTTGTCTCCGGCCCGCCCGTGCGCGTGGCTTACGACGCTGAGGGCAAGCCCACCAAGGCTTTGGAAGGCTTTATCCGCACCAATGGCTGCTCTCTGGAAGACGTTTTTCAGCAAGAGACGGAAAAAGGCGCGTACATGGCCGTGCGCAAACGCACTGGCGGCGCGCCCGCGAACGAACTGCTGGCTGCCATATGCCCGGCCGTCATCACGGCCTTGCCCTTTGCCAAGCGCATGCGCTGGGGCAACCATTTGCTGGCCTACGCCCGCCCCCTGCGCTGGATTCTGGCCCTGCTTGATCATGAAGTGATTTCTTTTGAGGTCGGCCCCATGCGCTCGGGGCGCGAAACATACGGCCACCGTATCCATGGGGCGGGGCCTTTTTCCGTTGCCCGTGCCGAAGAGCTTCCGGCCATACTGGCAGGCTCCTGCGCAATCACGCTTGATGCTGCCAAACGCCGTGAAATTATTGTGCAAGATGGCAACAAGCAGGCGCAGGCCGTTGGCGGCAAGGTGCTCTGGAAAGACAGCCTGCTTGACGAAGTGCAGGGCCTTGCGGAACATCCCGTGCCGTTGCTGGCGGACTTTGATCCGGCTTTCCTTGAAGTGCCGCGCGAGGTGCTGCTGACCAGCATGGAAAGCCACCAGAAAAGTTTCGGCATTGAAGGGGCTGATGGCCAGTTGCTGCCGCATTTTCTGACCGTACTCAACATCACCCCCGAAGACATGAATATTGTCAAGCGCGGGTGGGAAAGGGTGCTGCGCGCCCGCCTGGAAGACGCCCGCTTTTTCTGGCAGGCCGACCTGCGCGATGGCTTTGACCATTGGCAGCAAAAGCTTGATTCGGTCATCTTTATCGGTGGCCTTGGCAGCATGGGCGACAAAACGCGCCGCCTTGAATCCCTATGTTGCTGGCTGGCCGAAAAATGCGGCCCCGACCTTGCCGTTGATGCCGCGCGGGCCGGGCGGCTTGCCAAAGCCGATCTCGTGAGCGGCCTTGTGGGCGAGTTTGACACTTTGCAAGGCGTCATGGGCGGCATTTATGCCGCGCGCAAGGGCGAAAGCGCTGCCGTGGCTCAGGCCATAGCCGAGCAATATCTGCCCGCCGGGCCGGATTCGCCCCTTCCGGGCAGCATGTGCGGGGCGCTGCTGTCTCTGGCCGACAAGGCCGACACGCTGGCGGGCTGCTTTGGCCTGGGAATGATTCCCACCGGCGCGGCAGACCCCAATGGTCTTCGTCGTTGTGCTTTGGGCATCATTCGCATTGTGCTCGATTTTGGTCTGCGGCTCGACATACGCCAAGTTTTTGCCAAGGCGCAGGAACTATACGGCGACAGGCAATGGAAGCTGCCCCCGGCCGAAGCCCTGGACAAGCTTATGGAATTCTTTGGCGCAAGGCTGCGCAACTATTTCATGAGCCAGGGGCAGGACACCCTGCTGGTGGATGCCACCCTGGGCGCGGGCACGGCTCAGGTGAAGGATTGTGGCGAGCGCCTGGAGGCGTTGGTGGCTTTCAGCCGCGAGGCAGGCTTTGCCGAAGCCGCCCAGACCTTTAAGCGTGTGGCGAATATTCTGCGCAAGCAGGGTCAGGCCGAGGACATTCCCGCCCAGTGGCAGGCCGAACTTTTGCAGGAAGATGCGGAAAAGGCTCTAGTGGCAACGCTGGATGACCTGCTGCCGCAGCTGGACCGCATGTGGGAGGCACGGGAGCATGCCGCCGCGCTGGCTTGCCTGAGCAATGTGCGCCCGGCTGTGGACGCCTTTTTTGACGACGTGATGGTCATGTGCGACGACGCCTCTCTGCGCCGTAACCGTTTGGCCATGCTTCAGGCCCTGGGTGGCCGTTTTGCCCGCCTGGCGGACTTTGCGGCCCTGCAGATGTAGTTTGACGCGCGGCGCGGTGTGGCAGCGTTGTGCCCCCGCGCTGCGTATACGCCCAAGTGGCGGCCTTGGCCAACGGGGCTGTAAAAAGGCTTGGTGAAGCTGCCAGTGCGGCTGTCACGAAACGGGCAACGAAATTGGCAACGATATTGGCAACGACATTGCCAGTGCAGCCGCCGCGAACAGCCAGCGGAACGGGCGGCAAATTGGGCGCCGCAACGGCCATCATGGTCGAAGCCTTCTCCGTAAGGTCTGGTGGGCTGATGCGGCCAATGAATTTGCGACAACAAAATACGTGTTTTGGAAAAAACGGCGCGTTTACTTGACAGCCATAAGGCCCTATGCTAACAACCCGTCTTCGCGATAGCGCAACATATTTTAGACTCATGGCTTGCCGGGGCAAGCCCAACATAGTGGAGGATTACCGTGGCCAACCATAAGTCAGCCATCAAGCGTCACAGGCAGAGCGTAGAAAGAGCCGGTCGCAACCGCGCCGCCCGCACTCGCGTTAAGAACGCCATCAAGCAGGTGCGCACCGCCATTACGGGCAGCGACAAAGCGCAGGCCGGTGAAGCTCTGGTAGCCGCCACGTCTGTGCTTTCCAAGGCCGCCAGCAAGGGCGCCATGCACTGGAAGAAGGCCGCGCGCAAGATTTCGCGTCTGGCCCGTGCTGTCAACAGCATCGAAGCCCAGTAGTTTTCAGTGGCCGCTCTTGGGCGGCCAAGAGAGAACAGGGCGGCTTTATCTGCCCAAAGTTTTGGTGTTTGCGTGCGGCATGCTTGCGGGGCCGCAAAGCGTCTTAATGTAGGCGCTTGCTAATTGAAAATTACAACTAAGTTCGCAGATTTTCAAAAAATATTTTGAAAAAAAGCTTGACCGCCACTGCGACTTGATATAGTTTCCTCTTGTTACGCGCTCGTAGCTCAGCTGGATAGAGCAACAGGCTACGAACCTGTAGGTCAGGAGTTCGAATCTCTTCGAGCGCGCCACTAAAGAATCAAAGGATTACACCCGATAAAGGTGTAATCCTTTTTTCGTTGGTGTCTGTTTTGTGAGCGTCTGGCGCCTGTTTTGTGAGCGTCTGGTGTCTGTTTGGTGACCAAGCCCTTGCGATGAAAATCGTAAGGGCTTTTTCTTTTGCGTCAGCCAGTTGCTAGCCTCCACCTGGCCGCAAGCGGGCTAGGGGAACAGGCAAGTTCGCAATGTATGCGGGGCGAACTTGCTTGGGCCGTTGCGCCAAGGAAAATGCCGCCAAGGAGCGCCGAGATGTTTCGCCGTTGAGCAAGCATTTCAAAGTAACATTTCTCTCATGGTGAAGCGTTATTTTTATGTGTTGCCAAAAAATAGCAGAGTATGATGCTCATATGTTTCAATATATATTAGATTAATATGGGTTTGTAGGAAATAATGATTTAGTATTCACGATTTTAAAAATACCGATACAGAGTTGCTTTGTAAAATCATCATATGTACTCAAATGAAGCTAAAATTTTATTTGATGACGAATGTTCTGTGTGGAGCGAACTGTCCTTTGCCTGGATATGGACTGCATTTTATTTTTGTCATCTCAATAACTGGAGGGCATATGAGTTGTAGGCGCGTGTTATTCTTGCTTGCTGTACTGATGTTGCAGGCAAGTGGCGCATGGGCGCTGGAAGAAGGTGCCACGGAAGTCTTGCTGACGCCGCTTGAGATGACAGAGCAAAAAAACACCATTAACCATATCACCCAGACAGATATGGAAAGGAAAACGGCCCTCAATCTGTGGGAAGCCCTCAGGGGAGTGCAGGGCGTATACTTGCAGACATCATCAGGACGCAATGAAGGAACCATAAGTATTCGCGGTTCGAATCGCTATCAGGTCGGCATGTATATTGACGACATTCCTGTAGCAACTGCATACCGCAATGAGTGGGATTATAATAACACTCTGACATACGGCCTTGAATCGGTCGACGTTTCAAAGGGCTATAGTTCACCATTACTAGCGAGTAACAACAATCTGGCCGGTGTGGTGAATCTGCGTACCGCCAAGCCCAAAAAAGAGTTTGAGTTTTCTGCAAAGTATATGAATTTTTTTGACCGCAGAATGCACGATCAGGGCCGAATGGTCGCCGCCAGCATAGGCACTAAGCAAGACCTCTACTACCTGAAAGGCACTTTCATTTATGACAAGCAGGATTTCTTTACTCTGCCCGAAAGCTTTGACGCAGCGCCGCAGCAGGGTACGGGGCGCCGCAAAAACTCCGATTACCAGAACATGAGCGCCAACATTATCGGTGGCTGGACTCCCACCGAGGATGTGGACATTATGGTAGGTTATACGCGCCAAAGCTTTAAAAAGGGCCAGCCCTTCGACGCTGCCCAGTCCGGCGTTGGCCCGGATGGCAAAGCGACTCCATTTCAGCGTTCGTGGTACTGGCCGGAGTACGAAACCAGTCGCCTGTATACCAACGCCAACTTTAACCTGAGCAAGCAGGCGCACCTCAAGGCTGTAGTGTATTACGATTCGCATCAGGACAAGTCCGAGAGTTATACAGACATCCACATGACCAAAAGGGACTATCCAGATAAAAAATACGATCAATACACTGTTGGCGGACAATTAACCTTTGACTATACGTTTAATACGGCCAACAAACTGGCTCTTTCTGCCGGTTACCGCATTCTTTCACATAAAGAATATAATGACTATGCAGTGTATAGCAGCTCCAAAAAGAAAAAAGCCGAAATCGGCGACGAGCTGGATGAGCATATCAGCGAAGGTTATTGGGATTTTGGCGCGGAATACAGCCTCAAACCCATTGACCGCCTGACCCTTGTTTTTGGCACAAGCCTCAGCACTATGACCCCCATGACGCTTGAAAGCCGTGACCATAATACCGGCGACATGCATTCCTATAAAGACGGCCTGGACGATACGAAATCCCTGTTCAACTACCAGGTGGGCGCGTTTTACGACCTTACCGAAAAGCATGAAGTTTTTGCCACCTTTGCCAAAAAATCCCGCTTCGCCACCATGCGCGAAAGGTACTACAGAAACGGCGATGTCCCTGCCAACCCAGACCTGAACCCCGAACACGCTTACCATTATGAACTTGGCTACAAGGGCCTCATCGGCGACTGGCTCAAGTTGAACACCAGCGTGTACTACAGTGACGTCAACGACATGATTACGTCCCAAGGCCCGAAAGGAGCCATGTATTTTGACAACCTCAGCAGAGCCACATTCTACGGCCTTGAGGCCGGGGCAGAGGCCGTTCTTAACCAGTATCTGAGCGCTGGGGCTGTGTTCAACTATATGCGCTGGGAGAACTGCACCAATGATGAAAAACTCGCCCAGCTGCCGGAAATAACAAGCACGCTTTATGCAGTTATTTCTCCTGTGGAAGGGCTTTCCGTTATTCCCCAGGTCAATATCAGCAGCGGCTTTTATTGGTACACTTCCGCAACTGACGGGGCTTATAGGAAATCTCCCAACTTCGCCACAGCGGATATCAAGGCCGTGTATGACATCACCAAAAACTTCTCTGTAGAAGCTGGTGTGAGAAACATTTTTGACGAGGAATATGCTTACAGCGCCTATTACCCCGAACAGGGCCGGAACTTCTTTATGGGAGTGAGCGCCAATTTTTAAGCAGATCGCACATGAAGAGTTTTGTGGGGGATGAAGTTTTTTTGTGTGAAGAGCTTTGTGGGGGAGGGCCCCTTTTGTAAAAGGGGCTCCTCCCCCACACCCCCTCCCCCCAAAACTTTTATTCTTGCTTCAAACTGTTACGGGAATTCTTCTGGTCTGAGGCAAGTGTAGAAGCAGCTTTCACGGCGCAGGCAGAAGGGTGCGCCGACGGACGGCACATTGAAAAGGATCGTGCAGATGCAGATAAAAAGTATTGTCATAGGGCTGTTCGCGCTGTTTGTCATACCGTTTTGCACTGCCGCTGGGGCAGATCTGGCCGCAGATTCTGAAAACGAAAGGCATACAGATGGCGCGCGCAGCATCTACTGCGCCACCCCGCCTTCCACGTTCACCCTCTATGCCTTGGCTCCGGAGCTGCTGGCAGGCTGGAATACGCCCCTCCGGGACTATGAGAAAAAATTTATCCCTGCCCGTTACCATAACCTGCCTGTTTTGGGTGGCTGGTATGGGCAGGGTTTTATTCCAGACCGGGAAATGTTGCTGGCCAGCGGCATCAAGAAAGCCTTCTATCTTTCTATGGGCGCTCACGACCATTTGCCCATTGAGCAGACCCTGACCAGCCTGGGCATGCAGGTGACCAGCGTGCCCGGTTCAAGCCTGGCAGACCTGGCCCCCTGTTTTTTGGCCATGGGGCAGACCTATGGCCGCCAAGAGCGTGGGGCGGCATTGGCCGCCTATGCTTCGGAAACGCTAGAAAAAGTGTCTCGGGCCATAAAGGATTTACCCCAGGAAAAAATGACGCGAATTTATGTGGCTCTTGAGGCAGACGGCCTGGCCTCCATCTGTCGTCAATCACGGCGCGCAGAGGTGTTCGCCGCTGCTGGGGCCATAAGCGTGCACGATTGCCCACCCGGCGCGGAAGAAGCTTTTTTGCGCGTAACCTTTGAGCAGTTGCTGACCTATGATCCAGAAGCAATTTTAGTTTTTCATCCAGTGCTCATGAAGCGCATTCCTGCAGACGCCAAGTGGGCGGCTCTTTCCGCCGTGCGCCAGGGCAGGGTGTATTTTATGCCGCGCGGCCCGTTCAGCTGGCTGGAACGCCCCGCCACTTATATGCGTCTCTTGGGCGTGCAGTGGCTTGCCAACAAGCTGCATCCCGAGCTCTATCCGGTGGACATCAAAGCAGAGAGCAGGTATTTTATGAAACTTTTCTTCAACCTGGATCTTGATGACGCCCAGGTGAATGATCTTTTTGAGCCGTATGGCACATTCTAGAAAAACGCTGTTTGTGCTTGCCCTGCTTTTGCTGGCGGCCATTGTGTTTGCCCTGCCCATGGGGCGTTATCCGCTGGCGCTGGGCGATCTTTGCCGCAGCCTGCTCGATGCTTGGGCGGGGCGCCCCCTGACTGAAGAGCAGAGCAGGCAGCTTTTTTTGTTTTTCCATCTGCGCCTGCCGCGTATCGGCTCGGCCCTGCTGGTGGGGGCTTGCCTTTCCGCTTCGGGCACGATGTATCAGAACATGTTTCAGAACCCTCTTGTGTCGCCGGGCATATTGGGCGTGCAGCACGGGGCTGCCTTTGGCGCGGCCATAGGTATAGTGTTTTTTTCTTCCTGGCCGCTGACCCAGGCTTTTTCTTTTGCGGGCGGCGCGCTGGGCGTTGGGCTTTCCTTGTTTTTTGCATGGCTCTATCCCAGGGCGCGTTTTCTGGCGCTTGTTGTGGGCGGCCTTGTAAGTAGTTCATTTTTTGTGGCCCTGACTTCGCTTGTGCAGTATGTGGCCGACCCCAACCGCCAGCTGCCGGAACTTGTGTACTGGCTAATGGGCACGCTGTCCCGCACGGAACCGCATCAACTGGCCTGGAGCGCCCCTCTCATGCTGATTGGTCTGGTCTATATCTGCCTTAACGGCAAGGCCGTAAACGCTCTGGCCATGGGGGACGATGAGGCCCGCACGCTGGGAGTGCAGAGCACGGCCATGAAGCTGCGCCTTATCGGGGCGGCAACGCTTGTCTGCTCGCTTACGGTGGTGCTTGCCGGGGTCATTAACTGGGTGGGGCTGGTTATTCCGCATGTCATGCGGTTTATAATTGGGCCGGACAACAGGATTGGGCTTGCAGCATCAGCCATGGGCGGCGCGCTTTTTGTACTGCTTACAGACACGCTTATTCGTTCTGTCTGGACAGTGGAGCTTCCGCTGGGCATTGCCACATCGCTCATCAGCATGCCCCTTTTTGCCTTCAGCCTTTGGTACGACTGGAAACGACGATGATAGAAGTGCGTAATCTTACCGTTAGCTATCACCGCGCCCCGCCGGTGCTGAAAAATATTTCTTTGCGCGTGGACAGGGGCGAAGTGGTCAACGTGCTCGGCCCCAACGGTTGCGGTAAAACAACGCTGCTCAGGGCGCTTCTTGGGCTTTTGCCCGCGCCGCCCGGCAGTATCGCGCTGGACGGCTGCCCTCTGGAAAAAATAGGGCGGCGCAAGCTGGCCCGCAGCCTTGCCTATGTGCCGCAGCAGCATACGGGGATTTTCGGTTTTCAGGTGCGGGATGTTGTGCTTATGGGCTGCACCGCGCGCAGCCCCTGGCTGCGTTTTTCTGCGCAAGACCGGGAGCGAGCCATGGGCGCGTTGGAAAAGGTGCGCCTGACGCACCTGGCGGGCAGGTCATATCTTGAGCTTTCGGGGGGGCAACGCCAGATGGTGCTCATTGCGCGCGCCTTGGCGCAAGACTGCGCGGCGCTTGTTATGGATGAGCCTGTTACCGGCCTGGACTATGGCAATCAATTTCATCTGCTTGATCTTATTGGTGAACTGGCTTCTTCTGGGCCCGCCATATTGCTGACCACGCACCATCCCGAACAGGCCGTTTATCTTGGCGGGCGGGCTGTGCTTTTGAAAGGCGGCAGGCTGGTGGCGGATGGCCCTGTGGCTGCGGTCATTACCGATGAGCAGGTGCGGCAACTTTATGAGTTGCCAGCCAAGGCCGAAGTATGGATGCGCCTGACAGGAACAAGTGCATCATGAAGACGTTCGCCCATGCAGGGAAATGCCTCAGCATGCCCAAGGCTGAACAGGCCCTCGGCAAAGCGATAGTTGCTGGCAACATAATGTTTTTTTTGATTTCTCTGGCGATACACGGTGTTGCGCTCGCTGCGCTGTGGTTTTTGGCTGTTCCCGCATCGGGCATGGGGCAGACCGGCATGAGCGGGTATATGACGGTCAGCCTGTTGTCCGGGCCACCGGGCGATTTCGATGGCGGGAGCTTGTCCGCCGCACGGCCCGACACATTTGACGCGGCACCCACATCTGCCCCCGAGACTGGTGAAAGCGCTATTGCGCCTTCCGCTGCCCCAACCGCCCCTGACACCGCCTCGAATGCTATCCCTGACATCGCCCATACCGCGGATCCTGACCCGAAACAGCCAGCTACCCCCCCGGCCGAGTCGCCTGTTCCTGTTCGTTCTGCTGATGCCATTCCCGTTCGCAAGGAAAAAGCCGAGCAAAAAGAGCTCAAAAAGCCCAAGGCCGGGCAGGCCTCTACAAAAAAAGCCGTTGACGAGCATGCGCGGCTCGCCCGTGCTGCCAGTGAGTCCAAAAGCGGAAAAGCCCCGGTCATGGGGCGTGAACAGCCCGGGCCGACAGCGGGGCCCGGCGTTGGCCGCGAAGGCGCCGCTGGACAGGAAGGCGCCGCTCAGGCTGGAGAAAAGGGCGGCGTTGGGCGAGAGAGCAGCGCTGCCGCGCACGGAACTTCCGCCGGATATATCAAGGGCAATTACGAATATATCAAAAAGCGCGTGAAGCAGTATCTGGTGTACAGCCCGCAGGCCAAGCGTATGGGCATTCAGGGAATGGTGGCGGTAGCTTTTACCATACAGCAGGACGGCGGGGTCAGGGATGTTGCGGTCAGTAAAAGCAGCGGCTACGCTTTGCTGGACGAATCCGCCCTTGAGGCGGTGCGCCGCGCCGCGCCTTTTGCGCCGCCCCCGGAGCCAGCGCGTGTGATCATGCCCGTGCAGTTCAGTCTGAGATAGGGCAGCGGTCAGGCACGTGCGGTCAGGCGCGTGCGGCCAGGCGCGTGTGATCAGGCGGGTGCGGCCAGGCACGTGGGGTCAGGCGCGTGCGGCCAGGCGGGTGTGATCAGGCGGGTGCGGTACGGGGCGTAGCCCTCGGCAGTTTCCTGCGCGTTGTAGTTGGCAACGTCTCAGGCTGCTCCCTGCCTTCGGTTCATCCTGAATAGTGAGGTGATTATGCTTATTGCAAGAAGTCTGCTTTGTCTTCTTTTACTACTTTGGGCTGCGGTTCCGGCCCTGGCAGACGTAAAAATATTTATTACCAATGACGTTCATGGCCACGTAGCTGACAATCCAGACAAAAAGCGCATCGGTTATGCCCGGCTCAAGGCTATGGCCGATGCTGCGCGGGCCGAGGGGCATACAGTGTTTATTCTGGATGCGGGCGATGCCTTCAGTGGCAGCGCATATGCACAAAAAGACAAAGGCCAGTCGGTGGCTAAGCTTATGGGGCAAGTGGGCTATCGCGTGCTCACACCGGGAAACCACGCTTTTGACTATGCCGCATCTCAAGGCCCTTTGTACTACGGCAATGAACTGCTGCGTCTGGTGCGCGAAAGCAGCCAGGGCAAGGTTGATGCCGTGGCCGAAAACCTCGCCTACAAAGGGGCGCCCACGCCGGGAATGGTCACAGAACCTACTATTATCTATGATGAAACAGAAGACAACAAGCACGGTTTGCGTGTTATCGTTACCGGTGTCGTCACGCCATATTCGGTGAAACCCGGCATGCGCAGTGTGCTGCAAGACTATGACTTTGGGTTGAAATCCACCCCAAAGGCCACCAAGAAAGCCATTCTTGAGCGCCTGGAACACTCGCTTGCGCCCTACGACCGACCGGAAGATATGGTCATAGTGCTGAGCCATCTCGGGTATGCTGGGCGGCGGGGCGACAGGGATGGCCGTATCACAGGGCCTGATGTGGCCGGCGTAGCCCATGTGGATTTTGTGGCAGACGGCCACAGCCATAAGGCCGTGCCCCCGAGCGAAAAATACGGGGCAAGGTACGCCAATGGCGGGCGCTACCTGGAGCATGTTGTGGAGATCACCCTTGACGGCAAGGGGGGCGACATGGCGCTTAAATCTTACGACCATGTGGCGGACGTCGTGCCGGACAAAGCCATGACGGAACACATACGGCAACTTGATGCCGCATGGGGTTTTGAGGAAGTTCTTTTTACTTTGCCCGTCGACAGTGGCTTTAGCGATCGGCGCCTGAAAAAAGACAGCACGCCTCTGGGCCGCCTTATTTGCAGCGGTATGGCAAAGGCCTCCGGTTCTGCCATTGCCCTGCACAATCGGGGCGGCATTCGCGCGGGACTACCCGGCGGGCCTGTGAATCGGCGTGATCTGCACGACGTTTTACCCTTTGACGACACCCTGGCTACAGTCCATATGACAGGCGAGCAGATTGCCAAAGTGTTCATGCGTGGCGCGGAGCAGGGGGCGCGCGGCCTGCCACAGTTTTACGGCCTTTCTGTTTGGGCTTGGCGGGATGAAAACGGATCTCTGCACGTGGTGGGGCTTCGCCTCGCAGACGGCGAAACTTTGCAGCCGGACAAAACGTACCTGGTTGCGCTTAACGGCTTTATGGCCAGAAATATGGATCTGCCCACAAAGGATCACGGCCTGCTGGTAAATGCTTTGGAAGAGCAGTTGAAAAAAGGTGTTGATGCCGAAGCTCTGCAGACTGGGAGAAATTTGTTTATTTTGGCTGACAAGGCGGCGGCAGAGGCAGCTTGGCAGGCCGGAAGCCGCTGAGGCGCTGTCCAGAGCTGGTAGGGTTTGAAGTGTTTTTATGCCCTTGGTTTGGGCCGCCTGCGGGGGGATGCGTGCCATGCGGCGGGATGCGCCTGCGGCGGGGGGGCGTCTGACTGGCTGGTGGTGGTACGCTGCGGCGCAAGGCGGAGCGGGGAAAGGGTTTGGTCTTTGGCAACAAGTTTTGCGGCCCTGCGGGCGCGGGGGCTTTTTCTTCAAATTTAGTTTGGGCCGCCTGCGCGGCGGGCGGCGAGGGGGCCTGTTAGGGGCTGCCGTATACTGCCCCCCATTAACAAGGCCGTCCTGTTAAGGTAATTTTCTTCCAGCATTGGAGGAAGAAAATGAAACGCCGTACCTGGGACAGTAAAAG
>CAZFCC010000012.1:0-58980 GCA_964517635.1 uncultured Desulfovibrio sp.
ATGGGGCTGCGCCCCCTTCTCGGCCCCCCTTGCATCCCCCCCGAAGCACCCCGCTGGGCTTTCCATATCCCACCAATCCTCAAGGTTCCATCCGCACTCACTCCGAGCAAGCTTGTTGGGCTTTCCCGCTTCCGCCAGTCCACGAGGGCTGCGCGTCTTTTGCTGCGGGAGCTTCCCTCGCTACGCTCGGGTGATCTCCCTGCGCGCCGCGCAATACCACCGTTTGCTTTCTCTTTGCCCAAAAGCTTCAAGGCATCTGTCTATTTGGGGCTACGCTACAACGGCAACAAATTCCCCCAGATCGGGAAGCAGCGCAGCCATAAGCCCAGAGTTGTGGTGCTCATGCCAGCTTTATGTATGAGAGGGATCGCGGGAGGGCAGCGGTCATCAGCTTGGAGCATTTCAACGTTGAAAAAGTCTAAATGCTCTGACGCTGTACGAGCGTCGCAACGCGGCGTGGATTTTGCCGAAGATCGTATTTTTGGACAGAATGACAACTTTGAAAATGTATATGTTCAAAGTTAATCAGCTCTAAAATCAGGAGAATTCCTGTAACAGACTGAAGTAAAATAAAAGTTTTGGGGGGTGGGGGCGTGGGGGAGGCGACCCTTTTTCAAAAGGGTTCCTCCCCCACAAAGTATTCCAAAACTCCTCAGCTCTGAAGGAGCCCTCCCCCACAAAGTATTCCCAAACTACTCAGCTCTACATCTGGATATTTGATTCAAAAAAGGCCCGGTATGCCCGCACTGTGGTATGCAGGTCGGCGCAGCTTGCCAGTTCAAAGGGGCTGTGCATGGACAGAACCGCAGGCCCGAGGTCAATGACATGCATGCCGTAAGCGGCCAGAAAAAGAGCCACTGTGCCACCGCCGCCGTGGTCTACGCGGCCGAGCTCCGCCGCCTGCCAAGGAATGTTTTTGCTGTTATACAGATTGCGCAGCGCGCCGAAAAACTCGGCATCGGCTTCGCTGGCTCCATATTTCCCGCGCGAGCCTGTGAACTTGGAAAAGCAGGGGCCGTAGCCCATCTGGGCGGCGTTCTGCTTTTCGTGAACTTCCTGAAAATCGGGATCCAGGGCAGCCTGCACGTCGGCGGAAAGGGCGAGGGTTTCCATAAACACGCGTGATGCGGGCAGGTCTGGCGCCCAGGCGCGAGTCAGGTCTTCCACGCAGTATTGGAAAAAACGCGAGGCTGCGCCAGTGGCGCCGTCCGAACCGATTTCTTCCTTGTCCCAAAAAATGACCGCCATGCTCCGGCCTGTGGCTTCGGCTTCCAGCAGGGCCTCAAGGGCCGCGAACACGCAGACGCGGTCATCCTGCCCGTAGCCGCCCACCAGCGCCTTGTCAAAGCCCACAAAGCGGGCCGGGCCCGCGGGCACAGCCTGAAGCTCGGCCGTGATCAGGTCTTCCTCGGTAATGCCGTATTTTTTGTGCAAAATTTCCAGAAGCTGCGCCTTCACTGGTTCTTTGGGGGCGTCTTCTTTCTTGCTCTTGGTTGTTGCCTTGGGGCTGTGGCCAAGAATGATGTTGAGCTTTTCGCCTTCGAATGCATCACTGACGGTCTGGGTAACCTGCTTCTGGGCCAGATGGGGCAGCAGGTCGGCAATGCAGAACACGGGCTCCCCAGCTTTTTCGCCAATGGTAACCTCAATAACGGAACCATCGCCGCGCACCACAACGCCGTGCAGAGCCAGGGGGCGCGCCAGCCATTGATATTTGCGTATGCCGCCGTAATAGTGTGTTTTTGCCTGGGCAACGCCCGGTTGTTCGATGAGCGGGCGCTGTTTGAAGTCCAGACGCGGCGTGTCGGTATGGGCGGCAATGAGGGCAAGGCCCTGCTCCAGCGGCAGCGTGCCGCGGCGCGCAGCAAAAATGGCTTTTCCGCGCATGGGCCGCATGACGCGATCGCCACTGAAGTCTTCAGTATAGCCGTGTTCCGTCAGGCGCTGGCGCACATATTCCACGGTTTCTCGCTCTGTTTTGCAGCGCGTAAGAAAATCCATATAGCGAACGGCCAAGGCTTCCATTTCTTTGCGCGTTTTGGCGTCAGCGCCTTCCCAGGCGTTTTGGGGTTTGTAGGCCAGAGTCTTTTCCATGCTGTTTTCCTTTACGGCCCGCCGTTAGGGCAGGTCTGTCATTTTTGCGGTCAATGCCGCCTATATAATCTCTTTTGCGGCCAAAGCCAGGGCTTCGCGCAAGACGCGCAGCAGCACGGGCCTGTCTTCGGCAGTCAGGGTGCGCGGATCAAGGCAAAAGCTGTCGTCTTCCAGTCGCCCTATGAGGGGCGGGTCGGTGCGCAGCAGGGCCGCCTTGAGGGCCGTTGCGCTACAGTTTTTGGGTTTGATGCATACGAGCGTTGTGGGCAGGTCGTATTGCGGAAAAGCCCCACCGCCCACGCGGGAGACATCAGGGCGCAGGCTTATAAGGCAGGACAAGACCGGAGAAGCAAGCCCCTTGCGCAATGCGACGGCCAGAGCGCGGGCCGCGCGGGCCAGTTCATCGGCGGGGCGGCAGATCATGCGCAGGGTGGGAATTTTCTGGCGGGCTTTTTCCGGGTCAAGATACAGGCGCAGGGTGCCTTCAAGCGCCGCCAGGCAGAGTTTGTCGCAGCGCAGGGCGCGGGTGAGCGGATTTTGCTTGAGCTTTTCGATCATGTCTTTGCGCCCGGCGATAATGCCCGCCTGCGGGCCGCCAAGCACCTTGTCGCCGGAAAAAGTGGCGATGTCTGCCCCTTGCGCCAGCACCGAGGGCACTGTGGGCTCGCTGGGCAGGCCGCAAGCTGAAAAGTCCATCAGGCTGCCGCTGCCAAGGTCTTCAATGAGCGGCAGGCCATGTTGGCGCGCCAGAGTCGCCAGTTCGGGCAGGGGCACGGCGGAATGAAAGCCCACAATGCGATAGTTTGACGTGTGTACGCGCATGAGGGCGCGGGTATTTTCGTTGATGACCGAGCTGTAGTCGTGCAGATGGGTGCGGTTGGTGGCCCCCACCTCGCGCAGGATGGCCCCGCTTTTTTCCATCACTTCTGGAATGCGAAAGCTACCGCCGATTTCCACCAGCTCACCGCGCGAAAGCACCACCTCGCCCCCCTTGCAAAAGGTGTCCAGCACCAAGAGCACGGCGGCGGCATTATTGTTGACCACAAGGGCGGCCTCGGCCCCGGTCAGGCGGCACAGCAGGCCTTCAACGAGGGCATGACGGCTGCCTCGCCCGCCGTTTTCCATGTCCAGTTCCAGATTGCAATAGCCAGTGGCGGCGGTAATGACCGCCTTGCGCGCTTCTTCGGCAAGCACCGAGCGGCCCATATTGGTGTGCACCACCACGCCGGTGGCGTTGAGCACCGCGCGGAAACGGCTGCGCAGGCCAGCGCGCACATGGGCCGTAAGCTGGGGCAGGCAGGCGGCAAGGGCCAGCTGCTCGGCTTTTGTGCAACTGCCTTCGCGTATTTCTTGACGTTTTTTGTCCCAGAACTCTGTTATAAGGTCGCGCATGAGGCCGCGCGGAGCTTCGGTAAGCACCGGGTCGGCCTGGCTGAGGGCGCTAAGGCACAGATCCACGGCGGGGATGGTGCGGAAGAGATCATTCATGTGGGTTTCTCCCGTAGGGGGCGTCTGTAGGCGAAAGATAACGGGGAAAAAGGCTGAAAAATTCGGCCAATAGATACAGCGAGCCAGTGATCAGCACCGGGCGCTGGTTGCCATCAGCCTCGGCGCAGCGAGCGGCAAGAGCCAGGGCCCGCGCCAAATTGGCGTGGGGAGCGTTGTCTGGCGGGCTATTGTCTGGCGGAGCATTGCCGAGTGCATTCTGTGTCAGACAGGCCTGCGGGTCGTCAGCGAGATGGGCCTTGGCGAGCGGCTTGTCACCGAGCGGGGCCTTGCCGAGCGCATTCTGTGCTGATGCGCCCCCGTTGGCTACGGCCAGAGCTGTGGCCTGAGTTGCGACAGGGGGGGTGGCATTGAAAAAGTCGGCCACGTCACGCACCAAGGCGGCTCGAGGATTGTCCAGAGCCGGCACAAAAACAGGCGTAGGCCCCAAGGCTTTTTTGAGCATGGCCGCGACTGTATGCCAGTCTTTGTCTCCCAAGCAGGAAAAAACAACGGCGGCGGGCCGCACGCCTGTCTGGCGCAGGGCATTGACCAGCGAGGCCATACCGTGTGGATTGTGCGCACCATCCAACAGCAGGGGGGGCAGGCCGGCAGTGGCGAGAATTGCCTGAAGGCGGCCGGGAATAAAAGCGCGGGCGAGCCCCTGTTGTTGCAGGGCGGCGTCGGCGGGGTTTTTACCCAGCATGGGGGCCAGCCGTCGCCAAGCTGTCAGGGCCAGGGCGGCATTGTCTCGTTGATGGGGGCCGGCAAGCCCCGGCTCGAAAGAAGCTTCCAGGGCGTCTGCCCAGACGAGAGGAGCCTTGCAGGCGGCAGCGGCATTGCCAAGCGCGCTGGCGGCTTGCGGAAACTGTCTGGCCGCGCAGACCGGAACCCCGGGGCGGATGGCCCCTGCCTTGTCCCTGGCAATGGCGGCAAGGTCTGCGCCGAGCACATCCTTGTGATCCATAGCTATGGGCGTAAAGCAGGTCAGGTCGGCGCTAACGGCGGTGGTGGCATCGTGGCAGCCGCCAAGCCCGGCCTCCAGCACGGCCACGTCAACTTGTTCTTCCCTGAAAGCCAGCAAAGCCAGCACAGTAAGAAACTCAAAATACGTCAGTTCCGGTACGGCATTCATGATCTTGTCTGCCTGGGCGGGCCACCGGTCTTGCGGCCAGGGGCGGCCGTCAATGCGGATGCGCTCCGTGGGGCTGACAAAGTGCGGCGAGGTGTACAGGCCCGTGCGCAGCCCGTGGGCTTGGCAAAGGGCGGAAAGAAAAGCCGCGGTTGAGCCTTTGCCGTTGGTTCCCAGAATCTGCACCGTCACAAAAGGGGGGCGGGCAAGATCGAGAAGGGCCAGGGCGCGCCGCATGCGGTCAAGGCCCATGTCCATATGAAACAGCCCAAGGCCGTCAAGGTGGTGTTGAATCTGGGAAAAATCGCTGAAAAAGTGCTTCATGCACAGCACGGTAACGCAAAGGCGCGGCACTGTCAGCGTTTTAGAGCCGTGTAATCGTGAAGCGTCAACGGGCTTACGCCCGGCCGCAAAATTATCTAGCGCAGTTGGCTGTCTTTGCTGCCGCGCCGATTGTAGAGGGCAACGGTTTGTTGCTCTTCGTCGGCCTCCTGCTGACAGGCGATGCAAAGGCGCACGCCGGGGAGGGCCTCACGCCGGGCCTGAGGTATTTCTTCTCCGCATTCTTCGCAATGCGTCAGGCTTTCGCCCTTGGGCAGGTTGCGCCTTGCGCGGGCAACCTCATCGTTGATGGAGTCCTGAATCTGATCCTGAACGGCGTTGTCGCCAGCCCAACCGCTTGCCATGACGTCCTCCTTCCGGCGCAGTTTGCGCCTTACGCGGGATGCAGGTGTGTTGCCGGGCAATCAGAGCAAATAAACTGGTCACAGGCAGCCAAGCGTGTGCTTATGGGGTGCTTGAGTTTTTGGCCTCGAACCATGTGCTTGTTTATATTTTCAAGCTTGCAGTGCCCGCCAGGGGGCGGCACAGCCTGCGTACTGGCTTGGGAACTGCTTTATAGCTTTACCACAGTATACGATGGCCTGAAGCGAAATGGAAGCTGCCGGGCAGGGCAGAAGCCGTAAAATATGTGGCGCCAAGCAAGGCCTGTATTGCAGCTGTGGTTTTTAACGGTTTTTATGGCGTGAAAGCCATTGGGGTTTGCCATGCTCTGCCGGTTTACAGAGTGAGCGGCTGGGCGAAGCCTGGGCTGTCAGGGCTGTGTGAGCGACCGGGCTTTGCGCAACTGGCAATGAGCCTTGCTTGGCTGGAGAAATTCTGCTGTGGGGGCTGGGTTTTGAATGTGGATTGCGGCTTGTTGCTAATGCGAGAGGCGCAAGCGCATTACGCTTACGCCTCTTTGGCAGGGGGCTGCCCTTGCAGCCTCCGCAGATGGAGCGCCAGGAATGCTTTATTCCGGCAAGAGTATATCAGTCTGATAGCCTGCGGCCATGCACTGGGCGATAAGAGCGCCAGAGCCGTCGAAAACCTTGACATCATAGTTTTGTATGCGTTGCCCACGGCGAACCACATGGGCTTCAGCCACCAGCGGGCTGATTTGGCCGGGCCGCAGGAATTCAATGGTGGTGGAAAGGCTGACCACCCCCAAATCCTTACCCGCATTGGCTGCTGCACCAAAAGCTACGTCGGCCAAGGCAAAGATGGCTCCGCCGTGGGCGCAGCCCATACCGTTTTTATGATTTTCGGTAATGGGCATGCTCACCCTGGCGAATTCAGGGGTAGCGCTTTCAATGGTCATTTGCAGGTGGCGCATGAGTTTGTCGTGCTTTTCGACATAGTTTTTCATAGATTCTCCAATGTTACCAAAAATAAGCCGGAAGCCAAAGGCTTCCGGCACAGTGTCTACAAACGTGTATCCGCCAGTGCGGTTTATATATTCTACTCTACCTGTTGAATGCCGTCCAGTTTCCAGCTGCCGCCCTGAACCGGGCGCATGAAGTGCCACACTTCGCGCACGGTGGCCGGAGCCTGCTGGTCAGGGCTTTCGCGCAGCAGCACGTCGAAAAAGACCTGTGCAAACTGCTCATTCCCTTCATTTTCCACGCCAAGCAACTGCGCGTTCACCAGCAATATTTCGGTGGTGCTAGGATTGGGGTCAGCATCCATTTGTTCCTGCACAGCATGCTGCACAGCAGCGCTGGTGAACTGAGAAATGTCGCTCATGTCGCGCTTGTCCCAGGAATTTTGCAGGCGGGTATACGCCATTTTGGCTCCGCGCAAAAAATCCTCAACATCAAAGCCGTCGGGCATGGGAATGTTGGGGCCAGCTGCCGCATGGGCTGCCGCGCCCTGGCTGTTGCTGCTCAACACGTCCCAGCCAGCGCCCCCTGTGGATTCGCGTTGCATGCCCTGCATGCGGTCATTCTGGGCATCGGCGTGTTGCCCGTGTGCTCCTGCAGTTGCAGAAGCCTGCCGATTCCGGAAGCGGGCAAAAAGCTTGAGGCCCAGGAAAGCCAGCAGGCCGAAGAGGATAATATCCATAAATCCGCCCCCGCCAAAGCCGTGGCCGCCCAGCAGCGAACCGAGCAATGTGCCGGCCAGAAGGCCGCCAAAAAGGCCGCCCATGCCGCCAAACATGCCGGCGCGCGGGGCTTGAGCCGCGCCTTGGGCCTGAGCCGAAGGCTGGCGCGCGGCGCTGGGCGTATCCTGCCGCATGGCAGGTTTTTGCGCGGGGGTGCTCATAAAGGGTTTGCTGCCGAACGAACGGCCACCGCCCATGCGGGCAGCTTCGGCGCTATCGGGCATGGCAAGCATGATGGAACAGCAGAGAAAAAATGCAGCGGTCAGAAAAGCACTCAATTTCATGAACAGCTCCCGGGAGGGGGTTGTTGGTTGCAGGGTGCGCTGGTCGCACGGTCTGATCATCCTTTCTAAATATAAACATTGTGACAAAAAAGGCAAGGCGAGAAATCCACCTTGTTTAAAATAAGAAGCATAGAAAAGATATATTGGCGGTGAAATGCTGCAATGCAAAAAAACACATGCCCTTATTCATCTAATAATGAGGTGTTTTTAGTGAAAAAGTGCAAAAATAATTACGGTGCAGGCTTCTATTGCATTTAATGGAAAAGGATTTTTTACTTACTTGCTGAGGTCATGAAGATAAGAATTTTTTCCAGCGTTGTTTAAACGCATAATGTGCATTTATCTAAGTAAGAGGTATGCCCTGTTGTGTGTGTCTGCATTTATAACAACAAAGCAATTATACTTGAAGGTATTGTTGCGTGAACTTGTGCCTGATCAGTATAACTGCTGTTTTTGTCAGTAGTATATGTTTTTTATACTGCTGTTATTCAGAAGTTTTGCTGTGTTTTGCAGTTTTTAACAGCAAGGTTGTCATTCACAAGGGCAAGCATGCGCAGATGCCTCTAGCGGCAGAGCCGCCGCTGTTCGCTGTGTCAGGGCTTCAGGGCCAGCGGCAGAAGGCCCGCTTTCGCGGGCCGGGCTATGGCGTATCAGCGTTTGCGGGCATCGGCCGCGCCGTCTACATAAAGCCAGAACACCGCCCCAAGATTGAGGGCTTTGGGCTGTCCGTCAGGGCCTTTGAGGGGGTCGCCGGGCGTAATGGCCACGCAGTACCACCAGCCGGGCTGGTTGAGAATAAAAGAAAATTGGCCGGCCTTGTCGGAGCGCGCCGCCATTTCTTCATGCCAGGGGGTGGGCACGGTGCGCTTTTCAGTATTGATTCGTGACATACGCACAGAGGCATTGGCCAAAGGCTTGCCATGTAGCAGAACCACGCCGGAGAAAAGGGCGGGAGCGGTGAGGCCGAAGGGGCGGACAAGGGGCTGGATTTCAAAGGTCTGCCCCACGGCTTGATCCCATCCTCGTTCCACGCCGTATACGGGCAGCACCGCCTTGACGTAGTGCTGCAAAAACTGGCCGTGCGCCGCATCCCACCAGGGGCGGCCTTCGATAATGAACTGATACAGCCCCGGATGCGCAAGGGCCACGTTGGCGCCCCATGCTTTTTGGTCGAGATAGCCTATTTCTTCCACATCACCAAGCAGGTCGCGCCGCTCGGGCTGGATGAGGCCGTCTTTGACGGGGCTGGCATTATCGTAGCGCAACACGGCGAAAAGCTGGGGCATATCCATGACAAGGCCCTGGTTCTGAAAAGGCCGCATCATGGTGATAAGCACATCTACCTGTTCATCAATGGCGGGAAGCTCGGGCCCAGGAGGCGGAGCCGGTGTTTCTTCCGCGGTTTGCGCGGGGGCTTGTCCGGCGGTTGCAGCGGTGTTTTGGGCGGTATTTTGATCGGCATTGGGGGGCGCGGTCTGGCCCTGAGCCGGGGCAGCGGCCTGGGGGGCTGCCTTAGCAGGAGCGGATTTTTTGCCCGCATCCGCATTTTTTTCCGTTTTGGGCGCGGCCTGCCTGGCTTCCTGCTTCTTGTCATCGCGCTTGCCCGCAGGATCGGCCTTTTCGCTTTTAGCCGGGGCCTCGATGCTGGGCTGGCTCGGCACCAGCAGGGTTATCTGCGCCTGTGCGGAAGCCGTTGTGAGGGCGCAAAGGGTGACCATGCACACTATGGCGGAAAAAAGGGCGGCCGCCGTGCGCGGCAGCGTATGCAAAAAAGAAATGCGCGGCATGAATGCTCCTGCTTTGCCAGAAATGGCTGCCCTGCTGATCAGACATATGGCTTCGGGCTTTTTATTGATGCAAGTATAGCAGAACGCCCCGACATTGTCATGTGGCCGGGGCCCGGGGGCTGCTTTGGCTGCTCCTCGCCAAGGCCAGGAGCCATCCTGTAGCGACTGAAGTAAAATAGTGGTTTTAGGGGGTGGGGTGTGGGGGAGGAGACTCTTTTGCAAAAGGGGCCCTCTCCCACAAAAATCATCAATAATACCCTGATGAACGGTCAATACTCGATGATCCTAGCCGCAGGCTTTGTCCGTGTGGTTTGCCGGATCTTCCTGGGTGCGCGCCACCACAAGAATATCCACCCGTGCGGCTCCGGCATGGCGCAGGGCGAGGCTGGCTGCGCGCAGAGTGCTGCCGGTGGTCATGATGTCGTCCACCAGCCATATACGGCGATCTTTCACTTCTGGCGACGAGGCAAAGCTGTGGCGCACGTTGTCTGGTCGTGCACGGGCGCTCAGCCCCATCTGGGCAGGGCCGGGGCGCGTGCGGCGCAGCAGGTCGGGCGAGAGCTCAAGCCCGCTTTGCGCGCTGAGAGCCCTGGCGAGTTCGTGGGCCTGGTTATAGCCTCGCTGGCGCAGGTGGTCGGGATATTGCGGCACAGCCACCAGGGCGTCGGGCCGGGGCAGGCAGCGGGCGGCCTCTTGCAAAAAGGTTCCAAGTAGAGGGGCCAGATAGAGGTGTCCGTCAAACTTGAGGCGTAAAAGCACCTGCCGCAATGCCGTTTTGTACAGGCCGTAAAACGCGGAACCGGCCCACGGGGGCGGGTTGGTCAGGCATTGTCCGCACAGGCTGCCTTTTTGCAGATGGGGCGGCTCGGCAGATTGCAGCGAAGGGGCAGAGGGGCGGCCACACAACGGGCAGCGTGGCCCGGCATAGGGCATCAGCAGGACGCGGCACTGTGGGCAAAGGGGGGCTTGCGGGCCGGAGATGTCTGGTGTTGCGGCGGTATTTGGGGCAAAAGCCGCAGGGGAAGGTTCCTTGCTGGGCGTGAAGGGGCGCAGGCAATGGAAACAGCGCGCCTGGGCAAGGCCAAGAAAGCGGGCTGCGGCCGCAAGGCCCGCACCCAGCCGCACGGGCAGGCTCGCCTTGTCGGGCTGGCTGTCACACAGCACGCTGTTTTCGCCTGTTTTCATATAAAAGGAAAAGAGCTGCTCTGCCCGGCGCTACTCTGCGGACGGCGGCTTGTTATGGCTGTAGCCAGTGCCGGGATGAAAGGCCGGAGCATAGCCCGGAACTTTGCCAGCCACCAGGCGGCGGCCCCAGTCGTGTCCCCAGGCGTGCAGGGCAGCGCGAACGGCAGGGCGCTCCACAAGGTCTTTGCCCCGCTCGAGTCCCCGCAAGAGCCGTGTTTCGCTAATGGTGGCATTGAGGGGTGAAAGAAAGTAACGCAGGGTAAGTAAAGAGCCGGTAAAAAGTTGCTTGCCTCGTGGCCTGCCTGCCACAAGGCTGACGAGGGCTGGCTTGACCGGAGGCAGGGGCAGGGCTGGCCTGCCGGCGAGCGCGTGGTGTTGCGCCATCCAGAAGCGTTGACTTCGGTCGATAAGTGCCTTGAAATGCGCGGGCAGGGCGTAGAAATAAATGGGCGCAGAGATGAAGAGCAGCGGTGCGGACTCGATGATGGTGAAGATTTCTTCAGCTCTGTCCAGCCTGCCGTTGCAGATATTGCCTGCCAGGGTGCAGTGATGCGGGGGGGCGGAACAACCGCCGCAGTCTGTGCAGCCGTCAAAAGCATAGTCGCGCAAAGGCACAAGTTGCAGTTCGGCCCCGGCTTCAGCCATGCCCGCAGCAAAAAGATGTGCCACGGTATCTGAAACGCCGCCGGAGCGGGGGCTGCAAAGAAGCGCCACAGGGTTGCTCATGGTTTGAACTCACCGCAAAAAGGGTTGTTGGCGGATTCGTCGCCTATGTTGCTGGCCGGGCCATGGCCGGGATACACGACAGTTTCGGCGGGCAGCTTGAAAAGCACGTCGCGCACAGAGCGCAGCAGGGTGTCATGGTCGCCGCCGGGAAAGTCCGTGCGCCCGATGGAGCGGTAGAACAGGGCATCGCCTGTAAAGACCACCTGTTCTTCGGGAAAATACAGGGAAACGCCGCCGGGGGTGTGCCCGGGAGTTTCCAGAACCTCACAGGGCATGCCGCCCATGCTTGTCTTGCCAAGAGGTATGGGGCTGCTTTTGAAGTCCGGCACGGGGGGGAAGCCCCATATGCCGCCTTTGCCGGACTCGGTGTCGGCGAGGCCGTCGTCCCCTTGGGGGATGTAGGCGGGGGCGCCTGTGGCGGCGGCCAGCTCAGCCACGCCGTACATGTGGTCAAAGTGGCGGTGGCTTATGCAGATGGCATCCAGAACAAGCTTGTGGTTGCCCAGATATTCCAGCATGGGCGCGGGATCGCCGCCCACGTCAACCGCCACGGCCCTGGTGGCGTTATGAATGATATAGCTGTTGGTCTGCAGCGGGCCAATGGGAAAAACGGCAACGGCCATGATGTTTCCTTATATTTGGGGTATGAATCTGCGCGTAGGAATGGGCGCGCGGCATTTCAGCCGGGCGGTGTGTCTTTCGGCATAGAGATATTACCCTCTTCGCTTTTGTGGGGCAAGTGTTACCTATGATGTAAGTAGGACTGCGCAAGCAAGGCCAGTTTTCATGATATTTTCTAGACAAGCGGCCACCCCCGAACTACACTGAGAGGATGAAACAGAATTTTCAGCCCCACGAGGACACGCAAGATATGGCACAGCAAGCAGGGTGCAAAAAATCCGGAGCAGGCCATAAGGCGGCGGCCCGCCCCCATGCGGGGCAGGGCTTGCGCAATGGGGAGAACAGCGCGGAGGCGGTGGCCGCGCAGGGCGCGCCGTCGCTTGAGTCCGAGTCGTCCGTTGAGTCCGAGCCGTCGCTCGTGCCCGAGGCGCCCCTTGAGCCGGAGGCGTCGCTCGTGCCGGACTCGTCGCCCTGGTCTGCTGAAGCGCCGGGCGGCGCGGTGTATCCTGAGTGGGCCGGGCCGATGGAAGGCTCGTGGGATGCCCCTGTTCGAGGCGCCGCAGGGCAGGGGCGAGAGTATTTCGGCCAGCGCGACGTATGCACGCTGGCCCGCGAAGACCTTATGGAAATGGAAGGTTTATTGTGTCGGCAGCTGGCAACTTTTTTTTCTTTCAGCGGGCATGCTTTGTATTTTCCCCGCAGCCACGCTTCGGATGAACCGCAACTGCTGGCGCGCGAGCGCAAGCTGCTTTTGCCCCTGATCTGGAAAAAGCAGCTTTTGGGCATGGTTATGTTGCACGGCGTGCGCGCCCGCGAGGTGCGCCCCTTGCTGAAGGTTTTGCCTGCCATTACAGGGCTGGTTCTTGAAAATCTGGCCCGCGCCAAGGCAGTGCGCACGGATGCGGTCACCGGTCTTGCTACGGAAGAAAGCCTTTTTGCCCGGATGGAAGGCGAGGCTGAAAGAGTGCGGGCGCATCTTGATGAGCCTTCTGCCCCCGAGGGCCTTGCCGCGCCCATGCATCGCATGTGTATGGGCATTGTGCTTTTGCGCATGAATAACGGGCCGGATGTGGTGCGGCAGCACGGTTTTGCCTTTGGCGAAAACTTTATGCGCAAATGTGCCGATGCCTGCCGTTCGGGCCTGCCGTCTGACGTGCTGGTTGCGCGGGTCGGGCGGCATGAGATGGCCTTGCTGCTTTCGGCCAGCGGGCGGGGCGCGTGCCATAAGCTGGCCCGCGCGGTGCTTGCGCGTATGGAAGCCGAGCGCCCTGTTTCGCCCTTGACCAGGCAGCCCGTGCATGCGCGTTTGTGCGCCGGGCACGCGCTCTATCCGCAAGACATGCAGGGCGCTGAAATGGGCCTTGGCATGTATGAACAGGCGCGTCTGCTTATGGCACGCGCGCGGCTGGCTGCGGATGTGGCTGGCCAGACGGCTGCTGCGGCCGAAGCTGCCGGAGCGGACGGAACCCGCGCCGGAGAAAGCCGCATCATGCCTTTTGCCCGTATTTTACAGGAAGGCGGGCTTGTGCTTGAAAGCATGCCGCTGGGGCGCTTGCGCATCAGCCTCGGGCGTCAGGCCAAGGCGCGTGAAGGCATGCGTTTTGCGATCTGGAGTGCGGATACAGGCCAGAAGCCGCGCTACAAGGGCGAGGCTGTGCTGCTGCGCGTAGGCGACAAGGATTCTGTTGCTGAGATTTTGCATCTGGCGGATGCGGCCCTTCTGCCCGCGCCGGGCGACAGCCTGGCTCTTCTTGGGCAAAGCCCCGTGCTCAGCCCCGATCTGGACGGTCAGGATCCGTCTTTACGTATTCCCGGTGTGCAAGAGGCGCTGTTAACGCCGCTTGCTGGGCCCGAACGGCTGGCAGCGCACTGCGGCGAGTCTGCCGCTGCGCAGGATAAAGATGCCCCTACGTCGTCAGCTTCTGCCTCGTCGTCCGTCTCGCCCCCGAGCTCGGCCCTGCATGGGGCACTGTCTGCCCAGGCGGCATCTTGTGGCCACGGCGCCCCGGAACAGCTCAAAGCCGTAAAACATGCTGAAAGCCCGCAGGCGCTTGTTCGCGCCGTGCCGTTTCCCGCCGTGCCGTTTTCCGCTGTGGCTGCTGGTGGCGAAGCAGGGCCAACAGCGAGGGAACAAAACAGCGGAGCGGACGCTACATGGGCGAGAAGCCTCCCGGGCGACCTGTGCGGGCATGGCGATTTTCTTAACCGTTTTGCGCAGGAAAGTGAGCGTTGTGCCCGTTTTGTACTGGCCATTGTGCGTTTGGAAAATGCCGAAGACCACGCCCCGGCTAAGGCCTTAGGCTTGTGGGAAAAGCTTTTGCGCAAACGCGCTCCTGATGCCCAACTGGCCAAACCGCTGGCCGGCCTCTATGGCAGCAACAGCCTGATCTTTTTTCATCCCGGCGCTGAAACGCCGGATGTTGCTGGATTGTATGAAGGTCTGTGCGCTGGTGTAAAAAAAGAAGGCCTTGATGCGGCGGCTGGTCTGGCGGCTTTTCCCTTTCTGCAATACCGCAAGGCAGAAATGCCGGACTGCGCCCTCAAGGCTCTGGAATACGCGCTGCTTCTGCCTTTGCCGCGGGTTGGCATATGTAATTCCCTGGCGCTCAATATCAGCGCCGACCGGCGTTACAGCCTGGGCGATGTGTTTGGTGCGCTGGAAGAATACAAGCTTGCCCTGCTGGCGGACAAAGCCAATGGCATGGCCTGGAATTCTCTTGGCGTGTGCATGGCGGCCCTGGGGCGCGGGCATGAGGCGCGCCGCTATTTTCTTGAGGCCCTGCGCCATAATCCGGATGCAGGTGCGGCCAAGCAGATGTATTATAATCTGGGCAATATCTGCCAGAGCCTGGGTGAGCGCCGCGCCGCGGCCCGCTACTACCGGCAGTGCGTCAAGCTTGCGCCTGACCATCTTTTTGCGCATGTCCGGCTGGGGCAGCTTTGCGAACAGGGCGGCAGGAGGGCCGAGGCCCGGCGCTACTATGAGCTGGCAGCGGCCATTGAAGACGCTTCACCCGGCAGACCGGGCGTGGCCCGTCGGCATCTGGCCCGCGTGGCAGCCCGTCAGCGTCGGGGCGGCGAAGCTCGCGAGCTTTTGCACGAGGCCCTGTTGCGCAACCCGCAAGACGCGGCGTCCATGCTCTTGCTGGCAAATATCTATCTGGACGGCAATGAAGACCCGGCCGTGGCCGAGCTGCTGGCCCGTAAAAGCGCGGGCCTGCATGACAGGCCCGAAGCCTGGCAGACCCTGGCGCGTGCCCTGCGCGCTCTTGACCGGGAAGATGAGGCCCGGCTGGCCGAAGCCAGAGCCGTGCTTGGCTGAGCAGGTTCTACTAATTTGTTTCGGTTTGTTACGGGCGCTCTTCTGACCACAGGCGGGTTCGGAGGCAGCGCCCGTAGTGCGTGGTGCGTTTCAAAGCGGGTTTTCTCAAGATATGGTGCGCGTTGCTGCTTTTTTTTAGAAAATCAGCGCAGAGCAGGTCGCTATTTCAAAGGTCACCAACGCGCCAACAGCGCGCCGTCGTTGGCACGAGGCCGCGCAGGACAGTCATAGCTTTACCGTTTGGCAAGGCTGCGCGTTTGAGAAAGGAATTTTGAGCAAAGAAGGCCGCATTTACACAAAAAAAGTAGATAATTTTGTGAACAGACGGCACTGAGCTCTATAGAGCTCACAGCAAGGCGCGCCACTTGGTCGCGCCACTGCAAAAAGCAGGCGCAGGCGGGAAAGATTCCCGCCTGCGCCTGCTTTATAAACTGCTTGGCTTTACGACAGCGCTCTGCCTGTGAGGCCTTACGTATCGTTTCTCCCACCCGTATCAAAAGTATCCCTGTAAGAGCTGGAAACAGGAATAAAGGTTTTAGGGGGTGAGGGTGTGGGGGAGGGGCCCTTTTTGCAAAAGGGCCCCTCCCCCACAAAAGCTCTTAAAAGCAAAGTTGTTTAGATCAGATTAACTTTGAAAATATACATTTTCAAAGTTGAAATGCTCTAGTGTTCTTCGGAATTGCGGCCTTTTTTACCGTATTTGCCGGGAACCTGACGGCGTGTTCCGGGGGCAAAGGGTTTGCGGGGGCGCTGGTAGGCGGGTTTGCTGCTGTCTACTTTTGCCGCCACGCGCATGCCCGCGATGAAAACGCCCCTGTTCAGCACGGCCAACACTTCTTCTGCCACATCCTGGGAGATTTCCACAACACAGAAATTCTTGTTGATGCTGATGGCCCCGATGTTGCGGCTGGAGATGCCGCTTTCGCCGGTGATGGCGCCCACCAGTTCGCGGGGGGTGGCCTTGTGGGTATGGCCCACATTAAGGTGCAGCCTGGTCATGGGGCCGTCATTTTCGCGACGTTGCGGGCGCGCGCCGGGTTCACGGCGGCCGGATTCATATCTGCCGGATCCGGAATCCCTGTCTTTGAACTGACGGCGGGGTTCCTGAGCCAGCGGGTCGTGATCCAGCGGCTTGTCCTGATCGCCAAAATCGCGCTGCATGAGCAGCTTGAACAGGGCGGCCGAAATGTCACGGCTGGTGATTTCACCGTCAGGAAAGTGCGTGCCCATAAAATCTTCCATCAGGGTGAGCCAGCGTTCAAGCGTGCCGGATTCAACCGTTTGGCGCACTTCTTCCAGCAGGCGGGAGGTGCGGATATTGCCCACGTCACGCAGGCTGGGCAAGCGGCCTTCGGTGATGCGCGCCCGGGTGCAGCGAATGATGTCGCGCATTTTGTAGTGTTCGCGCATGGTCACAAAGGTGAAGGCGCTGCCCACGCGGCCCGCCCGCCCCGTACGGCCGATGCGGTGTACATATTTTTCCACATCGTGGGGGATGTCGTAGTTGATGACGGCATCCACATCGTCCACGTCAAGGCCGCGAGCCGCCACGTCTGTGGCCACCAGCACGTCCAGCCCTTCGGTGCGGAAGCGCTGCATCACACGGTCGCGCTGCGACTGCGCCAGGTTGCCGTGCAGGCTGTCAGACTGATAGCCGCGCTGCTGCAAGTGTGTGGTTACTTCGTCCGCTCCGCGTTTGGTGGAGCAGAAAACAAGGGCTTTGTGGAAGCCTTTGGAGTCCAGCAGGCGGCAGAGCGCGTCCATTTTTTGGTGGGGACGCACTTCATAGTATACCTGTTCAATGGCGGGAACCGTAAGCATTTTCTGCGCAACGGTGAGCATTTCCGGGTCGCGAAGAAAGCGCTTGCTCAGTTCGCGAATGGCCGGGGGAACCGTTGCGGAAAACAGAACCCGCTGGCAGCTTGCCGGGGCCTGTTCCAAAATGGCTTCAATGTCTTCGCGAAAACCCATGTCGAGCATTTCGTCCGCTTCGTCCAGAACGGCCACGCGGGCTTGATCCAGGCGCAGGGTTCCGCGCTTGAGGTGATCCATAACGCGCCCGGGCGTTCCCACCACAACCTGCACACCCTTGGCCAGGGCGCGCAACTGTCTGTCGATGGGTTGTCCGCCATAAATGGGCAGGATGCTGACGCCGCGCTTGTGGGCGGCGAGTTTGCTCAGTTCTTCAGACACCTGAATGGCGAGCTCACGCGTGGGGCACAAAATAAGGGCCTGGGTATTTCTTTCGGGCGTGAGTTTGTCCAGAATGGGCAGGCCAAAAGCCGCCGTTTTTCCGGTTCCCGTCTGTGCCTGGCCAAAGGCGTCATTGCCTGCCAGCAGGCAGGGAACGGCCAGAACCTGTATGGGAGAAGGTTCTTCAAAGCCCATGTCTTCAACGGCTTTCAACAATTCGCGGGACAAGCCCAGCTCTTCAAAGGATGCGGTCATGCTGTTCCTGAAAATAAAATTTTTCGGTAGGGATTTTTCCGGGTGGCGGAACATATCCCCATCCGGTGTATTGTACAATGAAAATGGTGTGGTCGCGGCGCGGCTGACCGGGCGAAGTTGTTGCGGCCACAGGCCGCATCTCGCGCTTAATTGTTGCTTTTGCGCCGGGAGAGCGTATAATATTCAAAATTGGCTGAAATTACGGCCTGCTCAGGCCAGCCAATTTGGGCCCTTAACAGGAAGGATGGTTTTGCTATGGGAGCATTAAGTATTCAGCATTTGCTGGTAGTATTGGTTGTGGTCATGGTGCTGTTTGGGGCAAAAAAACTGCCTGAAATTGGCAGCGGGCTTGGCAGGGCTATCAAAAACTTCAAAAAAGCCACTACCGAACCTGATGAAATTGACATATCTGCCCGGAACAACGGGAATGATAACGGCAAGCAGCTGTAGCCAAAATATCATTTATTAAAAATTTCGGCTGCATATATGCCCCGGGCGTGAAGTTCGGGGCTTTTGCTTTTTGGGGAAACTTCGTCAGACAGCTACATCGCCAAGCCGCTTCAGGGCTACATCGCCAAGCCGTTTCAGCCAGTTGCGCCCGGCCGGCACACACTCTTTAGTGGCCGCCAACAGCCCCAGCCAGCGCATGCTCTCCGGTGGTGCCAACACTCATGCATTGGCAGCCAGGCTGGCTGGTCTTTTTGGCCACGTCAAACAACGGTCACAACCCGCAGGCCTGAGCCAATAGCCCTCAGTGCCTGAAAAAACGGTACATATTTCGTGCCGTTATCCGGCAGGTCGGCGCACATTGCCATAAGGCAAGCGCTGCTTTTGGGGCATGCCAGAAAGACTTGTCTTGCAAAGTCTTGTGCTGGTGTTGCTCTGGCGCTGATTTTTGGCGTGTGCTGACGGTGTAGCGTTTATTTGTTTTATATTGGCATGAGAAATATCTGACGTCAATCACAAGCAGTATGAAAATATATATGGGCACAATGCGCTTACAATGTTTCACTGGTGACGTAGACATTTTTGTTGCTAAATCAGCTTATTATGGAATGCAGTGCGCATGCTGGACGCCGTATGGCCCAATATGGAGCAACACGTGCTGCGCCGGATCCTTTGGATTGGTCAGGGCTAGGCGCACCGACGCACTGCAGGCGCCTGCTCGCACAGCCGCCAGCGCGATTCAGAGCTGATCAACTTCGAAAAATTGTATCTGCTCTGCAAGAATTTTCACTGAAAATCCTTGCCATCAACTGTTTGCAAGGCGAAACGGGCTTTGCCCGCGCGCAAGCATTTGAAAGTGAACATGCTCCAAAAGGTAAATTGCTCTATGGGCCACTGCCGGATGCCAGTATTGTTCGCCAGTTCTTTATGTAAAACCCCCTTTGAAGCAGGGCCTCAAAGGGGGTTTTTTGTCAGTATGACGAAACAGAATATGCTGTTTGGCGGAGACGTATAGGGGTCGAACCTACCACAGACCGTAAAGCCTGCCACCGGTTTTGAAGACCGGGCGCCACACCGGTGACGAAACGTCTCCGCGCAAGCATTGAGATGGTATGTGAAAAATACGATTGCTGCAAGAGTGTGGTTTGTTAGCGGCAAAATGCAATTTTGCCCATTGCCAATCCGGTGTCAGGCATTATATGTGAAAAGCGGTTTAAGCGGCGGGCCCCCGTGGGCCTTGGCCATTTGACATGGAGCATGCACAGGTAGTATTTCTCTGCTTGCGTGGGCCTATGTCCAGGTCCTGGCCGTGTGCGGAGCGCACGGAAAACGTAACGGAGGCAATGTTGAACCAGATGAGTCGCAACCTGATGCTGTGGGCCATTATTGTCCTGGCGATGGTTATGCTTTTTAATATGTTCCAGCAGCCACAGGGCGTGATGCAAAGAGTGCCCTATTCTGACTTTTTGAGTCAGGTGGACGGCGGTCAGATACTGTCCGTAACCATGCAAGGGCACACGCTTACAGGAAGAACATCAGACGGTAAGTCCGTGCAGACCTATGCTCCGCAGGACTTGGGTCTGGTCAACCGCCTTATTGAAAAAAAGGTGGAGGTCAAGGCTGAACCGCCGGAAGAGCAGCCCTGGTACATGACGCTGCTGGTTTCCTGGTTTCCCATGCTTTTGCTTGTGGGGGTATGGATCTTTTTCATGCGCCAGATGCAGGGCGGCGGCGGCAAGGCCATGAATTTTGGCCGTTCACGCGCGCGCATGCTCAATCAGGACAGCGTTCGCGTGACCTTTGCTGATGTGGCCGGGATAGACGAAGCCAAGGACGAACTCGCCGAAGTGGTTGAGTTTTTGTCCAATCCGAAGAAATTTACCCGTCTTGGCGGGCGCATTCCCAAGGGCGTATTGCTCGTGGGGCCTCCCGGCACGGGCAAGACGCTTCTCGCGCGCGCCGTGGCTGGCGAGGCCGGAGTGCCTTTCTTTTCCATTTCCGGTTCGGACTTTGTGGAAATGTTTGTGGGTGTGGGCGCTTCGCGCGTACGCGACCTTTTTGTGCAGGGCAAGAAAAACGCGCCTTGTCTAATTTTTATTGACGAAATTGACGCCGTTGGCCGTCAGCGCGGCGCCGGACTTGGCGGCGGGCATGACGAACGCGAACAGACGCTGAACCAGATGCTGGTCGAAATGGACGGTTTTGAAAGCAATGAGGGCGTCATCCTTATTGCCGCCACCAACCGCCCCGACGTGCTGGATCCGGCCCTGCTGCGGCCCGGCCGTTTTGACCGTCAGGTGGTGGTTCCCACCCCCGACCTTCGTGGCCGCCGCCGCATTCTTGAAGTGCATACCAAGCGCACACCTCTTTCCAGCGATGTGGATCTGGAGGTTCTGGCCCGCGGCACGCCCGGTTTTTCCGGTGCTGACCTGGAAAACTTGGTCAACGAAGCCGCCCTTCAGGCTGCCAAGCTGAATCAAGACAGGCTCGACATGCACGATTTTGAATACGCCAAGGACAAGGTTCTTATGGGGCGCGAGCGCCGCAGCCTGATCCTTTCTGATGATGAAAGACGCATCACGGCCTACCACGAGGGCGGTCACGCTCTTGCGGCGCGCCTGTTGCCCGGATCTGACCCGGTACACAAGGTCACCATCATTCCGCGTGGGCGCGCTCTTGGCGTGACCATGCAACTGCCCGAAGAAGACCGCCACGGATACTCGCGCTCCTTTTTGCGCAATACGCTGGTGGTGCTGCTTGGCGGCCGCGTGGCCGAAGAGATTATTTTTGACGACATTACCACCGGCGCCTCCAACGACATTGAGCGCGTCACCCGCATGGCTCGTAAGATGGTGTGCGAGTGGGGCATGAGCGAGGCTGTGGGCACGCTGGCCATTGGCGAAACCGGTGAAGAGGTCTTTATCGGCCGGGAGTGGGTGCAGAACAAGAACTTCAGTGAAAGCACCGCCCGCCTGGTGGACTCGGAAGTCAAGCGCATTGTGGACGAAGCCCATGAGCGTTGCCACACGTTGCTCAAGGAAAATGAAGAAACGTTGCACCGTATTGCCCTCGCTTTGCTGGATCGTGAAACCATCACCGGCGAAGAGCTTGAACTTTTGATGGAAGGCAAGGAGCTGCCCCCGCTGGACAGCAACGGCAAGCCCATCAAATATTCCGAGGCTCCCAGCCGTCCTGGCAAGAGCGGCGGAAGCCCCAGCGGCAAGGCAGCCCCTGCCGCTGAACCTGCCGAATTCACCCTTGAGCCGGATACCGGCGACCAAGAGGCCCCGGCAGCGCAGGCCCCGGCAGCGCAGGCTCCGGCAGAAGGGGAGAGCGCTGAAAGCTGCGAAGCCGCCGAAAAAAACGGTGAAGACGACAATAAGCGAAATCAGTAATGAATAATTCATTCCCGGTAGCGCCCGTAACGGGCGCAGCCTGGCATGTCATGGGGGGGCGGGCGTTGAAGACGCCCTCCCCCTTTGGCGTTATGGGCATTGTCAATCTTACTCCCGATTCCTTTTATGACGGCGGCGCCCATCATCTTCCCCCTGCCGGCCTGCGTCATGCCCTGACCCTGCTTGAAGAAGGCGCTGATATTCTTGATCTGGGGGCCGAATCTTCCCGCTCGGGAGCCGCTGAACTTGCGCCCCATGAAGAAATACGCCGCCTTACGCCCGTGCTTATGGGCCTGCGCCACAAGGCGCCCTGGGCGGTGCTTTCTGTGGATACCTATCATGCCGCCACAGCGGCCGCTGTGTTGGAGCAGGGGGCGGCCATCATCAACGATATTTCAGCATGCGCGTTTGATCCGGCTCTGCTGGATGTGCTTGTGCAGTACAAGCCCGGTTATGTGCTCATGCACAGTCAGGGGCGGCGCGAAACCATGCAGCACAATCCGCAGTATGAGGATGTGCGGCGTGAAGTGCGGGAGTTTTTTGAGCGCAACCTTGCGCGGCTGGTGCGGGCGGGAGTGCCCGAAAACCGTATCATTCTTGATCCGGGCATCGGTTTTGGCAAAACGCTGGCCCATAATCTTGAGTTGCTGGCGCATCCCGAAGACTGGCTTGATTTGGGGCGGCCTGTGCTCATGGCGCTTTCAATGAAGTCGGTTTTTGGCGGTTTGCTTTCGCTGCCGCCGGGCCAGCGCGGGCCGGCCACCGTTGCGGCAACGGCTCTGCTGCGTGCGCGGGGTGTTTTTTGGCACAGGGTGCATCAGGTTGCTGCTGCCCGGCAGGGGCTGGCGGTTGCCACGGCTTTCAATCCCGGCCCCTTGCCGGGGGGGGCGTCTGTGGAGTAAAATGTAAAAAGTGCGCGCTGGTGCGTGTTCTTTTTTTCGTGCGATTGCGGTAGACCAGTGACCCAGGCTGCCAGTGGCAGCGTAAAAGACTTTGTGGGCCGGTTTTGCCGGGCGGCTTTTCATATCTTCGGCCAAGGATGCTACGGTGTTTGACAATATACCTATGGAATGGCGCGATATTCTGGATATAGGCGTGGTCAGCGTGCTTTTGTACCAGCTTATCCAGATGGTGCGCGGCTCACGCGCCCTGGCCGTGCTGACCGGCCTTGGCCTGCTGACTTTGTTGTATTTCTTCTCCAGATCTTTGGGATTATACACGCTGAGCTGGCTTTTGCAGCATATCTTCAGTTCCATTTTCATACTCATAGTGGTCATCTTTCAGTCTGACATCCGACAGGCCCTTGGCGAAATGGGCACGCATCGGCTGTTTCACAAAAAGCAGCTCATGAAGGACGGGGTTGAAGAAGTGGTCATGGCCTGCGTGGAAATGGCCCGCCTGCGCGTGGGGGCGCTCATTGTCATTGAGCGCAGCATGCGCCTTGGGGACATGATAAAGCGCGAAGGTGTGCGCATTGACGCGCAGCTTTCCCGCCAGCTGCTTATGAATATTTTTTACCCCAAAGCGCCTTTGCACGATGGGGCTGTGGTCATCAGCCGCGGGCGGCTTATGGCGGCGGCCTGTATACTTCCCCTGGCTGTGGCCAAGGGCCAGAGTTTCGGCACGCGACACCGTGCGGCCCTTGGGGTCACCATGGAAAGCGATGCGGTGGTTATTGTTGTGTCTGAAGAACGGGGCGAAATTTCAGTAGCCATGAAGGGCGAACTCATGCGCACTCTGGATGCTGCCCGCCTGCGGGAGGTGCTTAATGAAGTCCTCTAATACCCCCCGGCGTGCGCCCCATCTGGCCTCATTGCTGGTGGCCGTGCTTGCCGCTGTGAGCATGTGGTATGTGGTCAGCGTGCGTGAGCGCCTTGAAGCCCAGTTGGAAGTCACTCTTGACTACTACGGCATACCCGCAAACCTTGTGATCACCGATGGCCTGGTCAATAAGGCCGTGGTGCGCCTGCGCGGGCCGGAAACCCTTTTGCGTTCCGCCACTCAGGGCAAACTTATTCAGGCTGTCAATCTTTCGCATATTAAAAAGGGCGTCACCGTGGTTCCCCTGACGACCGAGCATCTCGGCCCGGTGTTTCGCGCTTTTGAGCTTATTGATGTGCAGCCGCCGCGTGTGGTCATCACGGCAGATACCCTTATAGAGCGGGCGGTGCCCGTGCGGCTGACTGTGGATTCTCCCTTGCGCAACGGGGCGCTCACTGTGGAAAATGCCAAGGTGACTCCAGCAACGGTTACCCTGCGCGGGCCGGAAAGCATCATACAAGGCATATCCCATGTGCCAGCTACCATTATGGCCGATCCCAAGGCGGCGGGCAGCACCGTGCACCTGACTATTACTCTGGATACGCCGAGCCTCGTGACGGCGGTTCCTCCTACCGTCAAGGTGCAATACAGCATAACAAGCGGGCGAACGGCGGTGGATCAGCGCTGCAAGGTGGAAATTTCGGCTGAAAATCCTCGTCTTTATAAAGTGGAGCCCGATGAGCTGACCTTGTCAGTGGAAGTGCCTGAAGCATTGGCCAAAAATGCCCGTTACCTTGGTCAACTGGAAGCTACTGTCAGCCCGCCCGATCTTGATGAAGGCGAAAGCAGCCAGGTAGAGGTGCGTTTTCGCCTGCCCGAAGGCATGACGCTCTTGAGTCCCGGAACAGAAGAAGTTACGGTAAGCCGCAAGAAAAAATAGTCCATACTCCCGCCACGTTGCGGGAAGCTTAGGGCGCTTTTGCCCTTGAAGGAGATGGCATGGCCGATCGTCTTTTTGGCACGGATGGATTGCGTGGCACGGTGAATACTTATCCCATGACGGTGGATGTTGCCCTGCGTTTGGGGCTGGCCGCCGGGGTGCGTTTTCGGCGGGGCCAGCACCAGCATAAGGTGGTTATCGGCAAGGACACGCGCCTGTCGGGCTATATGTTTGAGTCTGCCCTTACGGCGGGCCTGTGCGCTGCGGGCATGCACGTTATCATGACTGGCCCGCTGCCCACACCGGCCATATCTTTTCTGACGCGCAGCATGCGCGCGGATTTGGGCGTGGTTATTTCGGCTTCGCACAATCCTTTTCAGGACAACGGCATAAAGTTTTTTGATGCCGATGGCTACAAGCTGCCCGACATGGCCGAAGACGAGATCGCGGCCATGGTGCTGGACGCCGGTTTTTCCTGGCCCTATCCCGGTTCGCGCGGCGTGGGCCGCGCCACAAAGATTGAAGACGCGGGCGGGCGCTACATTGTGTATACCAAGAGCTGTTTTCCGGCGCATTTGACCCTTTCAGGTCTGCGCATTGTGGTGGACTGCGCCAACGGGGCCAGCTACAAGGTGGCTCCCCTTGCCCTGGAAGAGCTTGGGGCAGAAGTGTTTCGCATTGGCACAAGCCCCGACGGAACAAATATCAACGAGCATTGCGGCTCATTACACCCTGACGTGGTCGCGGCCAAGGTGCGCGAGGTGCGGGCTGATATTGGCCTGGCCCTGGACGGCGACGCAGATCGCCTTATCGTGGTGGACGAACACGGGGTGATTCTTGACGGCGACCAGATCATGGCCCTGTGCGCTCAGGCCATGATGGCCAGGGGCGAATTGCCCGGCAATTTGCTGGTGGCCACGGCCATGAGCAATATGGCTCTGGAACTTTTCATGAGCGAACACGGCGGCCAGCTTTTACGCACCAAGGTGGGCGACCGCTACGTTATGGAGGCCATGCGCCGCGAAGGAGCCATGCTCGGAGGCGAGCAGTCGGGCCATCTTATTTTTCACCGTTACAGCACCACGGGCGACGGCCTGTTGGCGGCGTTGCAGATCTTGCGCATCATGCGGGAAAAGGAACGTCCGCTCTCTGAACTGGCTGGCCTGCTCAAGCCTTTTCCGCAAAAGCTCATCAACGTGCGGGTGGAAAAGCGCCTGCCCTTTGAAGAGCGCCCCGCCATCGGCGAAGCCGTGGCCCAGGTGGAAAAAGAACTGGCTGGCCGCGGGCGGGTGCTTTTGCGCTATTCCGGCACTGAGGCCCTGTGCCGGGTCATGGTAGAGGGAGAGCATGAGGACAGGGTTCGCGCCTACGCCGAAGACCTGGCTCAGGTGGTGGAGCGCGAACTGCGCTAACGTCCTTGCGGACATCCAGTTTTTAGACGAGACTACAGACAAGCAAAGCAACAGAGGAGGCGAGCATGAAGGATATTCGCAAGGTTATTATTCCCGTGGCCGGATGGGGGACGCGTTCATTACCCGCAACCAAGAATATTCCCAAGGAAATGCTGCCCATCTATAACAAGCCGGTTATCCAGTATGTGGTGGAAGAGGCGCAGAAGGCCAATATTCAGGACGTTATTTTTGTAACCAACCGCGACAAAAGCGTCATTGAAGACCACTTTGACTATAACTTGCAACTGGAAGCTGTGCTTGAGCGCGCAGGAAAGCTCGACAAACTGCAAGAAGTGCGCAAAGTGGCGGAGATGGTCAATATCATGTCCGTGCGGCAGAAAAAGCAGCTTGGTCTGGGCCATGCCGTGTTGTGCGCGCGCGAACTGGTGCGGGATGATCCTTTTGCCGTTATGGTGGGCGATGACCTGATGTTTGGCGGCGTGCCCGGTATTGCCCAACTGATTGATGTGGCCATGGCCGAAAAGATGCCTGTTATCGGCGTTATGGAAGTGCCGTGGGAAAAGGTGGACAAGTACGGCATCATTGAAGGGGACGAAGTCGCCCCCGGAGTGTTCCGGGTTAAAAATATGGTGGAAAAGCCCTCCCGCGACAAGGCCCCTTCGCGCATGGCCATTGTGGGTCGTTATGTGCTTACACCCGATATTTTTGACTATCTTGAAAAGGCCACCCCGGGCCATGGCGGCGAAATTCAGCTGACTGACGCTCTTCAGGCCATGGCGCAGGACAAGGGCATGATGGCGGTGCGCATGTCGGGTATGCGCTTTGACGCCGGAGACTGGGCGGAATTCTTGACGGCCAATATCTATTTTGCCCTGCAGGACGAAGAATTGCGTTACGACCTGCTGAATCTGCTCAAGAATTTTGTGCAGTTCCATTAGAGGTAGGGTGTTTTAGGTTGAAATGTTTTGTGGGGGAGGGCCCCTTTTGCAAAAGGGGCCCCACCCCCACGCCCCCACCCCCAAAAACCTTTATTTTGCGTTCATTATGTTGCAAAAGTCCTTCTGCCTGAGGCTGGGGCTGATGCGCCTCGTATTGCCTCAGACCTGCATGTTGCAAAAGTCCTTCTGCCCAAAGGCGAGAGAGTCAAAAAGCAGCGCCTTCCAGGCACAGCACTGTTTCAGTGGTGATCAACGCTCGCGGTTGCGCGGGCAGTTGATCGCGGTCGAAGCTTGCTTTCCCCGCCGTATTGGTTAACTCTGCCCCACATGTATGCCAGCATTGCTCTTCTGAGCCCCCCTTATGCCACCTTGAGTTACGCCTTGCCGCCCGAATTTCCACCGGATTTCTGGCAGCCTGGCTTGCGCGTGGCCGTTCCATTGGGCAGGGGCGACAAGGCAGCCCTGCGCGCCGGAATCTTGCTTGAAACCAGCGAAGAAATTGATCTGCCCAAGGGCGTAGCCTGTAAAAGTGTGTGCTGGCCGCTGGAAGAAAAAGCGGTTCTCACGCCCCAACTGCTGGCGCTGGCTCAGGATCTTGCCCTGCGTCAAGCCCTCAGCCCAGGGCATATTCTTGGGCATGTGCTGCCGCAAGGGCTGCGGCTTACCCGCGTGCGCCTGCGTTTGCTCCACGAAAAAGGGGCGGCCTCATGGCCTCTGGCCCGCATTCGCGGGGCTGATACGGCTACAAGACAACAGCTTGCCGAGGCCCTTGCTCAGGGCCAGGCCAGGCTGCTGCCGCCGGGAGCCGATGCTGCCAGCGAAGAATTTTGCGTTTTGCGCGTGGATCCGCCGTGGCCTGTGCGGCCTTCTGCCACGCGCCAGATAGAAATCCTTGAGTTTTTGCACGAACACGGGGCCGTGAGCCGCCGCCACCTTGTCCGCTCATTGGGGCAAGGGGCCGGGGTTCCATTACAGACCCTGCTGGCCGCCGGGCACGTGAACCTGACGCAGCAAGACGCCGAGGACACGGCTGAAGCCGTGGAGCAAAGCCTTTTGCCGCCGCCGCCCGCCCCCTTTACGCTCAATGATGATCAGGCGCGCGCCCTTGCGGATCTGAAGGCGGCCCTTGAGGGTGCGCGTTCTGGCGAGCGGGCCGCTTCGCGCCTGTTGTATGGTGTGACAGGCAGCGGCAAGACCGCCGTGTATCTGGATCTGGCCCGCGCCTGCCTTGAATCGGGCAGGAGCATGCTCTTGCTGGCACCCGAGGTTGCGCTGGCCCACAAACTGCGGCGCGATGCCGCCTGCGCCTTGCCCCAGGCGCCGCTTTTTTTTCACCACGGCTATCAGTCGCCCGCGCGGCGCGAAGCCACCTACAGGCAGTTGGCCAACCGCGACGAACCCTGCCTGGTGGTGGGCACGCGCTCGGCCCTGTTTTTACCCGTGCCGCATCTGGGCTGCGTTGTGCTGGACGAAGAACACGACGCCTCGTTCAAGCAGGATGAAAGTCTGGCCTATCAGGCCAAGGAGGTGGCCTGGTTCCGCATGGCCCAGGTACACGGCCTGCTGGTTCTCGGCTCAGCCACTCCCGACCTCAAGACCTTTCACGCGGTGGAAAGTGGGCATCTGCCCGTGCTGCGGCTGCCAAGGCGCGTGGGAAACCGCGACCTGCCGCCTGTGGAGCTTGTGGACATAAGCTCTCTTTCGCCTGCGGCCAGCTCGGAAACCGGTCTGCTGGCCCCGCGCAGCGAAGAGGCCCTGCGCGAAGTGATCAGCAGGGGCGAGCAGGCCGTTGTGCTGCTCAACCGGCGCGGCTATGCGCCGCTTATGTACTGTCTGGACTGCGGGCGCACCCTGCGCTGCCCCCATTGCGAAATAGGCCTGACCTATCACAAGGGGCGCGAAAAGCTTGTTTGCCATTATTGCGGCTACAATCGCCCGTTTCCTTCGCCTTGTCCCGAATGCAAGGGCATGAATTTTTTACCCATGGGAGAGGGCACAGAGCGGCTGGCAGAGCGCCTTGGCGTTCTGGCCGGAGCCCCCGTTTTGCGGCTGGACAGGGACAGCACCCGCCGCCCCGGCCGGATGGAAGAAATTCTGGCAGCCTTCGCCCGGCAGGAGTCGCCCATTCTTGTGGGAACGCAGATGCTTTCCAAGGGGCATCATTTTCCCAATGTGACTCTGGCTGTGGTGGCTGATGCCGATCTGGGGCTTAACCTGCCGGACTACCGCGCGGCCGAGCGCACCTTTCAGCTTTTGGTGCAGTCATCGGGCAGAGCCGGGCGGGGCGACAAGGCCGGGCAGGTGCTCATACAAACGCGAGACGTGAGCCACTATTGCTGGCAGTATGTGCGCGAAGCCGATTACGAGGGCTTTTATGCTGCGGAGCTGGCCCGCCGCCGTCTGCGCCGGTATCCTCCTTTTGTGCGTTTGGCCCTCATACGTATTTCCCACGGTATTGAAGAAAGCGAGGGGCCTGCGGCCCTCAATGATCTGGCCGCGGCGCTGCGCGGGCGCGCCACAGAGCTGGGCTTGCAGCTCTTGGGCCCAGCTCCGGCGCCGTTGGCGCTGTTGCGGGGCAGACGGCGCTATACCTGCCTTGTGAAAGGGCAGGACTGGCAGGCCATTCGCGCGCTGTATTTTTTTGCTCTTTCTCAAAAATGCGCTAAAAATCTACGACTTTTTCTTGACCTTGATCCTGTAAATATGTTGTGAATGGCAGTTGCATTTTTATTGGCTATGGGGTGCCGCCGCTTCTTTTTCCAAAGGGCCAGGCGGCCATTTTTTCATGCAGTTTTGGCCCATTGGGGGGCGGCGTTTCTGGCCGTTGCGTGACGGCCCGGATAGCTGACGTTCTGTATTCAGGGCGCAGCTGCGTCAGCTGAGGCTTTTTGGAGGAGTAATGAAGATTTTTCGCGCGCTGGCGTTGGTGCTGGCCCTGGTTCTCTGCTATTCGCCCCATGCTCGGGCCGAAGGCTTTGCCCTTAACGAATGGAGCGCCCGCGGGGTGGCTCTTGCTGGTGGCATGGTGGGCCGTGCCGACGATGCTTCTGCGCTGGCCTATAATGCCGCGGGCATAACTCAGCTGCCCGGAACCCATATTATGGGCGGGCTGGCCTTTGTTGCGCCCTTGGGAACCATTGTGTCCGACATGGATTCCGGAGTGGAAAAGCATACCTCCACCAAGCCCAAGGTGTGGATGGTTCCGCATGGTTTTGTGAGCCATCAGCTCAATGACAGTGTGTGGCTCGGTTTTGCCTCTTACAGCCGTTTCGGTATGGGCAACTCCTTCGACAGCCAGTGGGTCGGCCGCTACAATATGTATGATATTGGCATGCAGACCGTATCGTTTGTGCCTAGCCTGGCTTACAAGGTTAACGATGTGCTTTCCCTTTCTGTGGGCTTGGAAGTTATTCATGCCCACGTGTATATGGGCAACAAAGTTCCAACAGTAACGGCCGCATCCTATCCTAATGTTGTGGGCAATGACCTGCAACTGGAAGGCTCTGGCTGGGGCGCTGGCGCGCATCTTGGCATGCACATGCGCTTTAACGACCAGTGGTCATTGGGCCTGTCTTACAAAAGTCAGATGACGCTCAATCTTTTTGGCGATGTGGACTTTGGCTACGAAGGGAAAAACTTTCTGAATCCGACAAAGCATCTGCCGGAAGCTCGCGACCGCAGCGCCAACGCCACCCTGCAACTCCCCGACTCCATCGCTCTTGGTATTGCTTACAAACCCATGGATAACCTGAGTTTTGAAGTTGGTTCGGTTTTTACCCGCTGGTCTACCTATAATGCGCTGAATATCAATATGGCCGATGACTATTCCGCCATCAATAATAAAGAATGGCGCGACGGCTGGAACTTCAACGGCAGCGTGGAATACAAGCCCCTGGACTGGTTGGCCTTGCGCGCGGGCTTTTCCTATGAGACCCCCGTGGTCAATGAAAGCTACAGCGACTATATGATGCCCACCAACGGGCGAAGCACCATGAGCCTCGGTACGGGTATTACATGGGAAAACTGGACTCTTGACCTGGCTTACGCCCACGTGTGGATCAACCCCGTGGACTATGACAATACCAAGACTTCCGGTATCCGCAGCGAAGCCAGCGGGATCAAGGGCGGCCACTCGGAGAATGTGCAGGCCAATATTTACATGTTCTCTGTGGGCTATACTTTTTAGCAAAGCATTCCCAACGTCATAAAGCGTTTCAACCACAAAAAGAGCGGCTCCCCATATGGGGGGCCGCTCTTTTTCAATGCTTATGGCTGGCGTTGTAGTGCTACTTATCTGCGCCGCAGCACTTCTTATACTTTCTGCCGCTGCCGCAGGGGCAGGGGTCGTTGCGGCCAATGCGGGGCGCGGCTTTTGCCGGGGCATTGCGCGCATCCTCTGCCTGGCCTCCGCCGGAATAGGAGAGCTGGCCCCTGTCTTCCTTATGGCGATATTCCCTCGCGAGGGGCTGCCCCTGTGTTTCTTGGTCTTCCGGGGCGACCTCTATGGCTTCCACAGGCGCGGTTTCCGCCGGGGCCACACGCACGCGGCAGAGCGCGCGAAACACGTTTTCGCGAATCTGGAAGAGCATGGCCTGAAACATTTCAAAGCCTTCGCGCTTATATTCCAGCTTGGGGTCGCGCTGGCCGTAGCCGCGCAGGCCGATGCCATCGCGCAGGGCGTCCATGTTGCGCAAATGTTCTTTCCAGCAGCGGTCAAGTTCTTCCAGCATAAAGTAGCGCTGGATGTCGCCATAACTTTCGGCGGTTTCGGAGCGCAAGACTTCCAGCACCTTGTGTATCAGGGGCGTGCATTCTTCACGTTCGGGCAGGTGCGCGTTTTCTGGCAGCACCCGATCAAGGTTAAAAACATCGCGCAAACGGGCAAAGGCCGTTTCACGCACGCCATTGGGATCGTCAACAGGCACGCCGTCCAGAGTGCTATACACGTCATCAAGAACGTCATTCATGAACTCGTCCATCACCGGGTCAAGGTTTTGTTCAACCATAATTTCGCGGCGCAGAGAGTAGATGACTTCGCGCTGCTGGTTCATGACGTTGTCATAGTCCAGCAGGGTTTTGCGTATTTCAAAGTGGTGGGCTTCGACGCGTTTTTGCGCGCCTTCTACCGCGCGGGTGACCATGGCGTTTTCGATGGCTTCGCCGTCCCGCAGGCCCAGCTTTTCCATGAGGCCCTTGATGCGGTCAGAGCCGAAAAGTCGCATGAGGTCGTCTTCAAGCGAGAGGTAAAAGCGCGAGGAGCCGGGGTCGCCCTGTCGGCCGGAGCGGCCGCGCAGCTGATTGTCAATGCGGCGGCTTTCGTGCCGCTCTGTGCCCAGAATATGCAAGCCGCCCAAGTCCACCACGCCTTCGCCAAGCACAATGTCCGTACCGCGCCCGGCCATGTTGGTGGCGATGGTAACCTTGCCGGACTGACCGGCCTGGGCCACGATTTCAGCTTCTTTTTCATGCTGCTTGGCGTTGAGCACGTTGTGGGGAACGCCGAGTTTGCTCAGACGGTGTGAGAGCATTTCGGACGTTTCGATGGAAATGGTTCCCACCAGGACGGGTTGGCCGTTTTTGTGCAGTTCGGTGATGGCCTCAACGATGGCGTCGAATTTTTCCTGACGGCTGCGGTAGATGAGGTCGGGAAAGTCCTTACGCTGCATGGGTCGGTTGGGCGGAATGGAGAGAACTTCCAGATTGTATATCTGATGAAATTCCACAGCTTCCGTGTCGGCTGTGCCTGTCATGCCCGCGAGCTTGTCATAGAGGCGAAAATAATTCTGGAAGGTAATGGAGGCCAGGGTCTGGTTTTCGGCGGCAATGGTAACGCCTTCCTTGGCCTCCAGCGCCTGGTGCAAGCCGTCGGAATAGCGGCGGCCCGCCATGAGGCGGCCGGTAAATTCGTCAACAATAACAACCTGGTCTTCTTGCACAATGTAGTCTACATCGCGCTTGAACACCTGATGGGCTTTGAGCGACTGGAGCACGTGATGCTGTGCGGTGATGTGGGCGGGATCAAACAGGTTGTCCAGCTTGAGCATCTCTTCGCAATAGGCCACGCCTTCGTCGGTGAGCATGGCTGTGCGGGCTTTTTCATCGACGGTATAGTGTTCGGGCCGCAGTTTGCACACCACTTCATCCACGATGCGATACATGCCCACCGACTCGTCAGACGCGCCGGAAATGATGAGGGGCGTGCGGGCTTCGTCAATAAGAATGGAGTCCACTTCGTCAACAATGGCGAAGTTGTGGCCGCGCTGTACCAGCTGATGGCCATAAAATTTCATATTGTCGCGCAGGTAGTCAAAGCCGAATTCGTTATTGGTTCCGTAGGTGATGTCGGATTCGTACTGCTGCTTGCGTTCATCATCGTCCAGGCCATGAACGATAACGCCGGTGCTCAGGCCCAAAAAGCTATAGAGCTGCCCCATCCATGCCGCGTCGCGCTTGGCCAGATAGTCGTTAACCGTGACCACGTGCACGCCCTTGCCCGACAGGGCGTTGAGCACCACGGGCAGGGTGGCGACCAGGGTTTTGCCTTCGCCTGTTTTCATTTCGGCGATTTTGCCCTTGTGCAGCACCATGCCGCCTACCAACTGAACGTCATAGTGGCGCATGCCGAGCACGCGCCGCGCGGCTTCGCGCACCAGGGCGAAGACTTCGGGCAGCAGGGCGTCAAGGCTCTGGCCGTCTTCTTGCACGGCCTTTTTGTACTCAAGGATGCGGGCGGCAAAATCTTCGTCCGCCAGCTCCTGCATTTGCGGCTCAAGGGCATTGATGCCCTGTACTTGAGAGCGTAAACGGCGCAGATATCGGTCGTTCTTGCTGCCGAATATTTTTTTGAAAAGAAAGCCGAACATGAAGTCTCCTCTGTTGGGCGCGGGGCAAACCGCCTTTACCCGGCCAGCGCGACAACACGGCGCGCTGGGGCCTTTCCGGAGCGTGTGGCTCCGGGCAGCCTGGGGCTGGCGGCATCTCTTTAAAATAAGACATAAATGCCGGGTTGGCAATGCGGCGCAGAGCCGCATCAATTAGTGCAGATTACCTTTGAAAATATACATATTCAAAGGTGCCATTCTGCCGAAAAGTGCGATTTTCGGCAGAATCTACGCCGCGTTGCGGCGCGCCGCATTCTCGTCAGTGTTAGAGCATTTCAACTTTGAAAAAGTTGAAATGCTCTAAAAAAACAAAACTATTTTGCTCTGTACCGGGCTTGGGCCTTGGCCGGCTTTTTTACCCGAACGAATACTGAACGCCCTTGCCGCTGTTTTTGCTTAAAAAGGGCTTTCCGCCAGCGTTGCGCCGGCGGAAAGTATAAAAAGTGGATAGCGGACTTATTTTTTTGCAAGTACAGCCGATAACACAGACATAATGGGGCAGCCGTTCTGGTTTGCGAGATCAGGCCTCGAAATTTTCCAGCTTGATGACGGCTTCAGCCTTGATTCTGTCCAGCAGTTCGGCAAAGGTTGCCTTGACGTTTTCGCGTATGTCGCCAGCAACCACAAGAAAAAGCACGTCGTCGCTGGGCTTGAGCAGGCCTTCTTCGGCATGGGCCACAATGGCGAAAATGCCGGGGCGCTGTTCCATTTCGCTTACAATGGCGGCCATTTTTTCCCTGTCCGGTGTGATGTGCACCGAGGATACAGGGCTGTGGTCATTACGCGACCAGCCGCGCACCACGCCGTTATGAACAAGCATCATGCCCACATGGTCGGCGAAGCCGGGACGGGCTTTGAGTTCCTGAAGAGTTTTGTTAATATCCATATGCACCGCCTTTGTTTGAGCCGCGCTCAGCCGTATTTTTTCGGCAGTATATAGCATGCCCGTACCGCCATAAAGGACTTTGTTCATGGCCCAGCTATCACAGTTACTGTCTCGCCTTCCCGAGGGCAAGGACGTGCGCATGAGCACCATGGGCCATGCGCTCTGGGTCTGCTGGCACGGTAAGGCGCCCCTGGTCGTGGGGCAAACCCTGCTCAATTATGGCGGCATGCTGGTGGGCGAAGAAGATGAACAGGCTCTGTGGTTTTTCTTTACAAACGATGTTTTTCTGGCGCTGGCCCGGCTGACGGTATGGGGCAATTTTAATGAACTTCCTGTAAGTATTGAGCTTTTCCCTGGGCGTTTACAGTTTGACCGCAAGCGGGACGCCTGCTTGCTGCTTGATGCAGCCCTTCAAGCGCAGGAAATGCTGGTGCGCGACAGCTTTGAGGTGTGGGTGCACCCCAAAAGCCGCGAGGGCAAGAAAAATATGCCCGGCATTTCCTTTGAGCGCCGCCCTGGCCGTCAGGGCATGAGCTCTGTTGACTGGGCGACCATGCTCGTGGATGTGCGCATGCCCTATGCCTCTACCCACGCATGGTTCGTTATTTTGCATCCTTTGGGCAGCCCGGTGGACAAGACCTTTCAGAGCGGCTGGACGGCCATGTTCAAAAAGGTGGAAGCCCTTTTGCAGCGGCTCAAGATAAAGTTCATCGTCAGCGGCACTTTTGTTATGCTGGCCATGGATAATCTGCTCATGCTGCGCACTTTTTTGCGCGATTATCTGCGCAGCTTTGACAAAGAAAATGGCGATGGCAACGCATACTGGCCTTGCGTCTGCGTCATCGCTGACCGCAATAATCTTAATTTTAACATAGATTTACCAAAGAAGATCGGCTTGCAGTGGGATAATCTCATGCCGGGCTTCCCGTATTTGAGCTATCGCAACGCCTATCTGCTTGGCGAGGGTTTTACGGTTCGCGATCTGCGCTATACGGGCGAACAGGTCAACGTGGATGACTGGTGCAACGTTCTGTTGAACGAAAACAGCCTTAGTGAACGCTCTCTTCCCGTGCTCATGCCCGCCCGGCTGACTGCCGGGGATTCTGCGGAGCCGGGCTGTTTTTATTGCGGCATTCACAGCCATGCGGCGGCGCAGTGCCCCACTCGGTCTTGCCCGCCCGCCGCGCCCGACCTTTGGGACAAGATAGCTGCACTGGATCTGGAACGTATCAACGAAGGCTTCCGCAGCATAGAACAGGGGCTTAACGGAGATGGCGTTGCGGGTTATGGGGCTTTGTTGCACGAGGGGGGTGACACTGCCCTCGTGTTGCAGGGCGTGCTGGATCTGAACAGCGCCTGCCAGCTGCGCAATGTACCGCGTAACTGGCTCTTGCGCATGCGTGAAGTCGAAGCGGGAGAAGAGCTGCCCCCTCGCGACGACAGCCTGGCATGGGACATGCTGGACAAATTGTCTGCTTCCGGGCCCGAAGGCCTGGCAGAGCTGGAAAAAAGGATTGCCCAGAATATCAGCCGGTATCAGCGCGATTCTCTCCTGCGTATGGTGCAGGGCTTCTGCCTGGTTGAGCGGCAAGACTTTGCCCGCGCCGCGGTCAGTTTTAGCGAGGCGGCCATGCTCACGCCTTCGCCCATGCTGCAGGCCTGGAACGATTTTTTGCAAGCCAGACTTGAAGAAGAGCAGGGGCATCTGGGCGCAGCCATTGAGCAATACGGCCAGGTATGGCGCGTAACTCAGTGGCACGAGGCGCAATACCGCGAGATGGTCTGCAAGGTTAAAATGGGCTTTGCAGAGGCCATTTTGGCCCCGCTCACAAAGCTTATTCGTGAAGTTCCCTCTTACTTCAATCATGTTCTGATGGATCCGGCCCTGGAGCGTGGGCGGCTGCTTATTCTTTCATCGCTGTACGATCTTTGGGAAGAAGCCAAAAAGAAAGCCGAGGCCGAGGGCCCGGCCATCAATGCCCTGGATTCGCGACTGAACGACTGGTTTTCAAAAGAGCATCCGGTGCAGATGCTCTTGGGCGAAAAAATCAGAAAACTGGAAAAACTCGCCAATGTTAGCAGCTATATATCCTTTCTCAAAGTTGTTGAAACGCGCCCGACCCTGGAAAAAGAGTTGGAAGAGTGCATCAATCGCGAAGTGGAAGAATTGCGCAATCGCTATAAGTATTATCTTGATATTCTTCAGGAAATACGAGACGAAGCATCGTGGTTTCCTTTTCCTTCGGCTTTGCGTGAATTCAGCCGCGACTTTAATGAAAGCGCGGGCATCATCAATCGCGCTTTTTCCTGCAACTTTCGCGATGCCGAAGCTTTTCAACGGGTGCAAACCGACACGCCGCATCTGGCAAAGCTGCTGCGCAACCTACGAAAACGATTGCAGTTTTTACGCATGGTGCGCGATGGAACCCTGTTTGGCCTGACCATGGGCAAAACCTTTATGTGGGCAGAGGTCGTGGGGCTGCTGCTCTGCTTTGTCGGGGTTCCTGTGGTGGTTTTTTGGGGCGACAGTCTGCGTTTGGGGTGGTTGCGCAATATTCTGGGTGACGATCAGTGGTCTATCCAGAAGGTTCTTATTTTGATTGTTACGGTTATTTCTTTCGGGCTGGCCGCATTGCGCACCACTCTGGTTTTTGACCGCAAGCGCGAGAAGCTGCTCGAACAGGCACGCCAGCAGCGCGAAGAAGCGCAACAGGCGCGGCTTGAGCGCGTCCGTCGGCAGCGGCGCGCAGAAGACGAAAAAGCTCGGCGCGAGCGTGATGCGCTGGCTGCAAAAAATGCGCAGCGCAAGATGAAAGATAAGGCAGGCGCCTGATCGAAAATTTCTGCTTGTCCGGGCAAAATGGCCCAGGCACTGTGAGCATATAAAAAACCGCCCAGCAGTTTTGCAGGGCGGTTTTTTATATGCTCATTCAGTGTATTTCCGTTCTGTCCGGCCTTGAGCGCCGCGTCAAGAGGCGGACGCGTGGCGGCCATGTCAGGAAGCTGGAAACGCTGTCGCGCATTTCATACTTGAAATGCGCGACAATGAGTTGGAGACAGATTCTTGTCGCCAAAGGATTGCAGGGCGGCTTTGCCGACCGTTAAGCAATCATTTGAAGCGTTAATTGCTCTAGCGCTGCACGCGAGTGCAACGCGCCGCAACTTGGCGTGGATTCAGCCGAAAATCGCATTTTTCGGCAGAATGACATCTTTGAAAATGTATATTTTCATCGGTAATCTGCTCTAGGTCAGCCAGATGAATCCGCCCATTGTTATTACGGAGAGTATGGTGCTCCAGAACAGGGTAGAGGCCATCTCTTGTTCGCCGGACTTATATTCCACGGCAAAAATAACGGCAATGGAGGCAGTGGGAATAGCCAGGGTTACAGCGACCAGCCCGCGTTCCGCAGTGGGAACCGCCAGCCATACCATGACCAGAAGGATAAGGCCTGGCAGCAGGATGTTCTTGCAGATGACGTTGATGATTACCGGCAGGGACACACTTACCTTCTGGGCAAAAAGCACCGCGCCCACGGCAAACAGGGCTACACCGCCCGTGGCCTGCCCCAGCAGCAGAAATGAACCTTTAAATACTTTGGGCATGTCCAGTCCGGCCAGCAGCAGGACAAAGGCCAGCACCGGCGCCCATACCACAGGCTGCTTGACTGCATTGGCGATACTGCCAAATACAATGGCCGCCGGATTTTTTTTCTGCCCGGAAGAACCGCTGTCGCTCCCGCCCACAAGAAAAACGAGGGCCAACGGCACCTGAACAAGATTCATGAGGATGCTGCCTGCGGCGATGGCGAGATCGGCCTCCACGGGAAAAAGCATGCCCAGAACCGGAGTTCCCACAAAAGGCACGGCAGGGCCGGCGATAGCCAGGCCGCGCAAGGCCGCGAGCTTTACATCAGACCGGAAGACAAAGCGTGAAATCAGAAAAACAAGCACAAAGCCCCCGGCCATGCCGATGGCGATCCACAGGAAGACCTGCGCATTTTTGAGCACTTCTTCAAGCGGCGTGCCGAGAATCCCTGCAAAGAGGAGCATGGGCAGGGCGTAAAGCATGACCATGCGGTTGAGCACAGAGGCCTGGGCCTGGCTGAAGTCGTGCCGCCATCCGGCCAGAAGGCCCAGCAGCAGGGTCACGACAATGGGCAGCAGGGCCATGATTATTGTTTCGAGCATGGGCGGTTCCTTTTAGCCATACCCGAACCCGCCGGGATCCGGGTATGGTCTTTGGTTCTGGCCTAAAGCAGGGGCGGGATGGTGGGAACGATGGGCACTTCTATAAGGGTGGGGCCGGAGCGCTTGAAGGCTTCGGCGCAAACCTTGCGCACTTCGTCGACGGTTTCAACGCGTATGGCTTCGCAACCGTAGCCCTTGGCGATGGCAACCGTATCAAGGCCCGGCAGGTCAAGGCCCGGGACGCCGGGGGTTTCTTCCAGAACGGCAAAGGACTTCAGAATGGCGTATTCGCCGTTTCTCGGTATGACAAAAAGGATGGGCAGTCCCTGCTGTGCCGCTGTCCACAGTCCCTGAACAGAATACTGCATGGAGCCGTCGCCGATAATGGCGACTACCGGGCGGTTGCGCCCGCTGTCGCGCTCGGCAAGGGCGATGCCCACGCTGGCGGGCAGGTTCCAGCCCAGGCTGCCGCTGGCAAAAGTATAGAAAGAGTCAGGACGTTCCACCGGCCATGCCGTATGCAGTTCGCCCAGGTTGGAGGGTGATTCTTCCACCAGCACAGTTTCAGCGGGTGTGCATTCGCGCAGCGTCTTGAAAAGCTCCAGGGCGGTCATCACCTTGCCGGGGGCTGCGGCAGGAGCGGCTGCATGAGGAGCCATGCCGTGGGGCTGCCTGCAGACTTCGCATGTGGCAGAGCGCGCCTGCACCAGCGTTTCCAGCGCTTCCAGGGCCAGCACCGCATCGCACAGCATGCTGTCGCCCACCGGCGCGCGGCCCGTTTCTGCGGGGTCATCGGAAATATGCAGCAGGCGCAGACCGTCAGGAATATACTGGCCCTCAACATACGGATAATAACGGAATACGGGCGCGCCGATCACAATGGCCACATCGTGGCCTTCAAGTCTTTTGGCTAGGGGGCCGATGGCAAAGGGCAGGCCGCCAGCGTATAGCGGATGGGTTTCGGGGAAGGGCGGGCGTTCCGAGGCGGGGGCGGCCCATACCTTGGCATTGAGTTTTTCAGCCAGGGCCACGGCCTGTTTCCAGCCGTCTCCCCTGGCAATGGCCGCGCCGTAGATGAGAGCGGGATTTTTGGCCTTGGAGAGCAGGTCGGCAAATTCGGCCAGGCGTTTGGGATCTGGCCCAACGCGGCTGGCAAGGCTGCGTGCCACGGCTTCGCCCAGTGCGGGCTTGTCCCAGTCATCAAGCGGAATGGAGAGGAAAACAGGCCCGGCCGGGGGCTGCATGGCCATGGCATAGGCTCGCATGAAGGCGGCAGGCACATCTTCGGCGCGTACAGGTTCGTAGCTCCACTTGACCCAGGGCTTGGGCAGTTCGGCAGGCTCCACGTTGGTGAGCCAGGGTTCCATAAGGAGCATTTCGCGCGTCTGGTTGCCAGCTGTAATGATGAGAGGCGTCTTGTTCATGCTGGCAGTAAGGATATTGCTCATGGCATTGCAAAGACCGGCAGAGGTGTGCACGTTTACCAGTGCGGGCTTGCGTGTTGCCTGGGCATAGCCGTCGGCGGCGCTCACGGCTGAAGCTTCTTGAAGCGTCTGAATATATCTGAAGTCTTTAGGAAAATCTTTCAAAAATGTTTCTTCAGTTGAGCCGGGGTTGCCAAAGATTGTGGTAATGCCCAGCTGGCGTAAAAGTTCAAATGTGGCTTGGCGAATAGTTTTTATCATGATTTCCTCCACGGAATTCCGTATCTGGTTAGTCTTGCGCTAGAAATAACATGTGTTTTATTAGTAGACAATCCTAACGTCTGTAATATGTTATAAGAAGTCGATTTTATGGCTCTGTGCGCTGAAATTTATTTTTTCAATGCTTCTTGCCGCCGGGGAGCAGGGTTTGTGCCTGCGGTCACTTTCAATATTGCGGCAGTGGTGTAAATTTTTTTTGTGATCACCCCTTGTCAGGGTTGTCGATAGTGATTACTGTTAAATAAAGTCAATGAGGAGGACACCATGACGCAACTAAAGAACTTTGCACTCTACGATATAGATTGGAACCTGACCCCCGAGCACGCCGTGACCATGTACCTTGAATGGGGTAATAACGACTGGCATTCGGAGTATCCTCCGGTACGTTCCAAGGATGACGTTGCCCACTACTTTGTGGTGGACAGCTGGCAGAGTCCGCCCATGGTTCGTCTGGTGCGTCGCAATTCCGAAAGGGCCGATGACCTTATAAGCCTGCCTTTGCCCAAGAACCTCATGGACGATTTTCGCAAGGAGCACGGCGAATGGCGCGGGATCAGCGCCCCCACTCCGGCGGTAAGGTCTTGGCTCAAGCATGAGCTTGAACAGGAGTAAATGCTGCTGCGGCGAAAAATCGACTCAGTTAAGCGAGACACTTTTTCAGTTATCCAAGATGAAGACGCGTAAGGGATCACACTCGGTTCCTTACGCGTCTTTTGTTTGGAGAGAAGCTGTCTTTCAGCGTTAAGCCAGCGGTTGTGCCTATATCTGTATAAAAATGTCAGGATCAAGCGGCCAGCCGGTCAAAACCTTTTCTTGAGGCCCTTGACCGGCTGGATCAATTTGGGCTGTTCACAGTAAAAATACCCTTTCAGCCCGCTGTTTCGTAAGAATTCCGGGCAATCAGCACCCTAGTGCCAGCGGCCAAACCTGCGCATGTAGATCACCTTCATGCCCTGAGCCACGCAGCAATAGCAAAGCAGGGTGGCAACCAGCCAGGGGAAGTAGCTCCAGGGCAGCGGCTGCAGGCCCACCAGCCCGCCCAGCGGCGAAAAGGGAATATAGATGCCAAGCGCCATAACCGCCCCTGTCAGCAGCAGGACGGGCAGGGCTGCGGTGCTCTGCACAAAGGGGATTTTTCTGGTTCGGAGCATATGCACCACCAGCGTCTGGGAAAGAAGCCCCTCAACAAACCAGCCGGACTGGAAGAGCGACTGCATCTCAACGCTGGCGGCTCCGAAGACAAACCACATGAGCGCATAGGTGGTAATGTCAAAGATCGAAGAAGTGGGGCCGATCCAGACCATGAAGCGGCCGATATTTTTTGCATCCCATTTGCGCGGTTTTTGCAGAAATGCTTTGTCTACCGTGTCCCACGGCAGAGAAAGCTGCGAAAAGTCGTACATCAGGTTCTGAAGCAGCAACTGCACGGGCAGCATGGGCAAAAAGGGAATAAAGGCGCTGGCTACCAATACCGAAAATACGTTGCCGAAGTTGGAGCTTGCGGTCATATTAAGATATTTCATGATGTTGCCAAATGTTTCTCTGCCTTTGATTACCCCTTGATCAAGAACCATAAGATTTTTTTCCAGCAGAATGATATCGGCGGACTCCTTGGCGATGTCAGCGGCCGTATCCACGGAAATGCCCACATCAGCGTCACGCAGGCCGGGGGCATCGTTGATGCCGTCGCCAAGAAAGCCCACGGTATGCCCGCCTTGCTGCAGCGTCTTGATGATGCGCGATTTTTGCATGGGCGTGAGCTTGGCGAACACGTCATGGTTGTCGCAGGCCGCCAGCAACTCGGCATCGTTCATAGCGTCCACATGGTTTCCGGTCAGGACGGTTCCCGGCTCCAGGCCCACGTCATGGCAGATTTTGGCAGTGATGACAGGCGTGTCGCCCGTAAGCACCTTGACTGTCACGCCATGCTCGCGTAGCGCGGCAATGGCCGGGCCTGCACTGTCTTTGGGCGGATCAAGAAAGGTAAGAAAGCCCCTGATGGTAAGATTGCCTTCTGCCGCCGTGGTATACTGTTCGCGAACTTCGCTGCCTCTGAAAACTTTTGTGCCGAGGGCCAGCACCCGGAAGCCGTCGCGGTTGTACGAACGCGTCAAGTCCATGAGCCGTTCACGCCATTGTTCGTCCATTTCCACAACCTTGCCCTGCACGTACACATGGGAGGCTATGGAGAGCATTTCTTCAACAGCGCCTTTGCATACCAGCAGGTGCTCCGTGTCGGACTCTGCCACAATCACCGAAAGGCGGCGGCGCACAAAGTCGAAGGGCAGTTCGTCCACTTTGTGCAGATGGTTGGGCAGGCCGTTTTCCGCCGTGTCGCCATAGTGGACAATGGCCCTGTCCATAAGGTTTTTCATGCCGCTCTGGTGAAAACTGTTGAGCCACGCAAGTTCCAGCACAGAGTCATCCATAAAGCCCAGCGGGTTGACGTGCCGCTCAAGAATGATCCTGTCCTGGGTAAGGGTGCCGGTTTTGTCGGTGCACAGGATGTCCATTGCCCCGAAGTTTTGAATGGAATTCAGCCGTTTTACCACAACCTGGCGGCGCGACATGGCCACAGCACCCTTGGCAAGGTTGGCGCTGACGATCATCGGCAGCATTTCCGGGGTCAGGCCCACGGCGATGGCCAGAGCGAACATGAAAGCATCGCTCCAGTCTCCCTTGGTAAAGCCGTTGATAAGAAAAACAACGGGTACCATAAGAAGCATGAAACGGATGAGTAGCCAGCTTACGCTGTTTACTCCTTTATCAAAGGCCGTTTGGGCGCGGCTGCCCACAATGTTTTTCGCCAGGGAGCCAAAGTAGGTACGCGCGCCGGTGGCAACCACAAGGGCCGTGGCCGTGCCGCTGACCACGTTGGTGCCCATAAAGCACATGTTGCGCGAATCAAGCGCCTGGCCGGACGCGCCTTCGGCATCCGCGCATTTTTCCGCCACGGCAGACAGAGTGTCGTATTTTTCCACAGGCAGGGATTCGCCAGTCAGCACAGCCTGGCTTACGAAAAGATCGCGGGAATCAAGCAAGCGTATGTCGGCGGGAACCATATCACCGGCAGAGAGGCGCACCACATCGCCCCTGACCAGTTCGTCCAGCGGGATTTCTCTGGTTTCATGCTCATCCAGCGCGTTGCGGCGGGTAACTGTGGCGGTGGTGTGCACCATGGCCTGCAGGGCCTGGGCGGCCTTATTGGAGCGGAATTCCTGCCAGAAGCGCATGATGCCGCTGATAAGCACCATGCTCACAATAATGGTTACGCCCGTGCCGTCGGTTTCTTCCCCGGTCTGGAGAGGAAGCCAGTAGTCGCTGTAAAAGCTGACGGCGCTTATGATAAGCAGAACGTAAATGAACGGATTGTTGAACGCCCGGAGCAACTGCAGCAGAGGGTTGGGGACACGTTCGCGGGCAACCTCGTTGCGGCCTTCGGCCTCCAGGCGGTTGTGGGCGTCGCTTTCGGTCAGGCCGTACTGCCCGCTGCCGAATTTTGTGAAGAGCGCGTCAATGTTTTGTGCTGTGGGCCGGGCGGCCCACTGGCCCTTGTGAAGCCGCACAGGCTGATTTTTGTTAAAAAAAGTGAAAAACATGGGCATGTCTCCTCCTGCTCCCGGCAGACGGCGCGGCATGCCCGCGGTATACAATCAGGCTATGCCGCAGTATGCGGGCGCAGAGGTAAGAAAGTTGAAAGTACCATGCCCGCTGCGAGGTTTGTTGAAAAAGACGCTGCGGGTCGACTAGGAGGGTGGTCCATAATCGGAAAACTCCTTATTTGCGGCTGCCTGAAAAACAGCACGGTTGTGCGCTGCGCGCGTGTATATGGATAGATAAAATCCGGTCTGTCAGCGCCCGGATTCCATATGGCGGATTTTGGCGGACGTGACGCGAGACGCCTCGGATTTTGTGGTAAAGAGGCCCAGATTTCTGGAGGATACGGTCAGTGTAAGTATAAAGCTGCCGGCGAAAAAAATGATGCCCTGCATGACGCAGAAAAAGAGAGAGAGTTTCATGGCTCGCCTCCGATACCCGGAACAGGTGACGGCGAGCGGGAAGGATCCGTTACAGACCGAGACCTGTTGCCCCAGGCAACCTGGTTATCGTGTTTGCCCAGTGAATACTGGGGTATTCCGTACTACTCGGTACGCTGTCCATCACGGCCCTTTTTTTCGGTTGACGGTGACTGTTGGTGCTGCCCACTAGAGCATTTCAACTTTGAAAAAGTTTAAATGCTCTAACGCTGCACGAGAGTGGAGCGCGCCGCAACGCGGCGTGGATTCTGCCGAAAATCGCATTTTTGGGCAGAATGACAGCTTTGGAAATGTATATTTTTAAAGTTAATCTGCTCTAAATATTTTCGCGGCAGGAGTCAAGTTCACGCCGCCGTTGGTTCTTGGGCGCCGGGCGCAACAACAGCCTCCTGCCTGATAACACGCGGGAGGCTGTTGTTACGCCCAGGGGGGGCGGAGATTCGGGAATGGGCTATTTGCCGAGCAGTTGGCGGGTATGGGGTGTGAGACCCCGCAGGCTTTCAAAAACAGCCTGTCCGCCCAGGCCTTCCGGATCTTGAATGATGGCGATAAGCACCGTGTCGGGTGTGGCATGAACCTTTGTCAGGGCCGGGGCTTTAAACGCCTGGCTGCGCGGTTCGCCTGTAAATGCCCAAAAATGCCCTTCCTCTGTCGGCTCGGTGGCGTCAACCTGAAAGCGCGTCAGGTCGCGGGCAAAGCTTTCGCTTGTGGCCTGTTTGTCATTGGGCAGCACAAAAATGCTCACAAGGCCCCGGTAGTTTTCTCCGGCTTCATCTTTGGCGCCCAGAATCAGCATGCACTCTTCATCTTTGCCGGAATGAAAGCCCGTGCGTTCTTCTCCGTCCCATCCGGCGGGCAGAACAGCGCTGAAGCGGGTGAAGTTTCTGACTTCCGCGCCGTTTACGTCCGGCGCAGGCTGCCCGGCATGAGCAGCGCTGCCCATGGTCAGGGCGCAGATAAAAAACAGCAGAAAAAAAAGGAGAGAACGCATACGGGCCTCGCTTTGTCTTGGCGTTATGATCCGTGCAGCCGAGATGGCGTGTTTTTTACGCGGTTCAGGCCGCGCGTTGCAGCAGGGCAGTGATATAGGGCAGGCTCTGCCGTATGATCAGCAGGGCCAGGGCCAGCCAGTTGAGCCACAGAAACTGCACCCGTGACCGCAGGGTAAACAGTATGACCCAGCAGGCCACGGCCAGGGTCAGCGGCACAAGGCCCATGATCTGGGGTATGAGCCAGTCGGGCAGCATCTGGCCGCTGAATGAAAGCCCGATGAACAGGCCCCAGCGGTCGATGCAGCGGGGGATGTAGCCAATCATGGCCCACAGGGCGGCCCAACGGGTGGCTTTTTCTAGATCGGATGCAGTAAAGGCCGCCGCTATGGGCATGCCGGTTGAAGCGCCAGAGCGCCCGCGCTGGCTCAGAGAAAGCGCCAGCAGGGCCATGGCCCCGGCGGGGGCAAAGTTTGTAAAATAGTCATGCGTGGCCGTGCCGAGCACGGCTGAAGCCATGCGCTCCCAGTCCAGCCCCTGCGGCGGCCCGGAAAAAGACCAGTTGGGCAGGGCATGGGCGGCGAAAAAGCAGACAATGGTCAGAAGGTATAAAAAAAGTCTGCTGCGTATGGCGTCGGTTTCGATCTGGTCGTTGAGTGCTGCCTGTTCTGCGGGCAGGGGGGATTTGCGGCCTTTGCGTGCCGAGCGGCCCTTGCCGCTCCGGGCGCTCAGGTTAGCGCTGGAACTGTCGGTGGGCTGGCCAATGGTCAGGGGCTTGTTCTTGTCCATCCATGTGACAAACCAAAGGCAGCACAGGCCTGCAAACCAGGCCAGCACGGTGGTGGTATACGGCAGCACTGCATTGTCCCACAGGGTGAGGCTCATGATGTGGCTGCTGGAGCCGCCAAGGCTGAGGATGGTTCCCGCCAGGCCAGCGGCGGTAAGTAGGGGGCCGAGCAGGCCCAGGCCCAGGGTCAGGCGGGTGAGGCGGCGCGCCCCGGCAACGCACAGTCGCGCGTTACCGCGCCGCCCGGCCAGCAGAGTCAGCGCCAGGATAACAGGCATGGCGGCTGCGGCGTTCATGCCTATGCTCAGAATGCCGGAAGCCCATTGCCAGTAAAAAAGCCATTCAGGTATATTTTGCATGCCGTCTTGTAGCCTGTGAAAGGCTCGCTAGCAAGTTACCTAGGCGGGCTTGGAAGCCGTTTGGCTTTGAAGGGCGCTATGTCCGCAAGGCCTTGCTTGTGGTCGCCCAGCCTCAGATCTGCGGGATTGCCGTAACAGATTGAACAGGAATAAAAGTTTTAGGGGGTGGGGGGCATTACAGGGGGATGAGACCCTTTTACAAAAGGGCCCTCCCTCACATAATTATTTCTAACCTTCACAGCTACCAGGGGCCTTCCTCCACAAAACATTTAGAACGGTCATTGCCTCCCCAAAGTCCTTTCGGCACAACATGATTTGCCTTTGCGGGCTGGTTACTTGTACAGCGTGGAGGCATGACCTATAGTGGCTCGGCCTATGAACCATAAACCCGCTGGCATCTGCCGCGCACGAGACATATTTTCATGACGATTTTTGCCGTTTTTTTGCTGGCAGTAGCCTTGTCGATGGATGCTTTTGCCGTGGCCGTGATTTCTGGTTGCGCCCTGCAAAGGCCCAGGGTTCACCATTATGTGCGCCTTTCTGCCGCCTTTGGCTTTTTTCAGTTTGCCATGCCGGTTATCGGCTGGTGGCTTGGGGTGTCTGTGCGGGAGTATATGGAGGCCTGGGATCATTGGATTGCCTTTGTGCTGCTGGCCTGGATTGGTGGCAAGATGGCTCTTTCAGGCTTGCGGGCGCTCAAGAGTCGAGACTCCTGCGCCCGCCCCTCGGTAGATCCCACCGCCGGGCGCAACCTTGTGGTGCTTGGCGTGGCCACCAGTATAGACGCTCTGGCCGTGGGGCTTTCTTTGGCTATTCTGGGCACGCCCATCTGGATGGATGCGGCCATCATTGGCATTGTGTGCGCGGGGATCACGGCTTGCGGCGTGTATCTTGGCAAAACGCTGGCCAACCTTTGCGCTCTCAATGGATGGGCGGAGCTGGTGGGAGGCTTGACGCTGCTTGCCATTGCCTGCAACATTCTGCGAGAGCATCAGGTTTTTTAAAATTATGTCCGCCTGTAGGCGCGCCTGCCCGGCCGATCCGGTTCGATCCAGTTTGCTTCGGCCCGAGTTGATCTCTGGGCAGGGCGCACTGCCCAGCGGAAGAACAAGGAGCCCCCATGACGACTGTCAGCGCTAAATATCTCGGTGATTTGCGTGTGGAATGTGTACATAACCAGAGCGGCACAAAAATTATCACCGATGCCCCCACCGATAATCAGGGCAAAGGCGAAGCATTTTCCCCCACAGATCTTTGCGCCACGGCCCTTGGGGCCTGCGCCATGACCATTATCGGCATTTATGGCAAAAATCACGGTGTGGATGTGACCGGCACGGAAATGGAGATTACCAAAACCATGAGCGCCGACCCGCGCCGCATCGGCAAAATTGAAATTACCTTCAAAATGCCTCCGCGCGCATACTCTGCTCGCGAAAAGGCCAGCATCGAGCGCTGCACCACTTCCTGCCCCGTGCATCTGACGTTGCACCCCGATGTGGAACAAGTTTTTACCTTTATATGGCACGATTAAGGGCGGATGGGAAAAACTTGGCCGCGGCAGCAGCTGGCTTTCTCCACTTCTGAAATAAAGCCCGCAGGGGCATGAGAAGGCCTGACCGTGGACTTGCCCCGGCTTTGTAGCTGGAGCAATCAACGGTTCAAATGAATGCGCAGCGCTCGGCAAAGCTGCCCGGAAATCATTTGGCACAAGGGCTTGAAGACAAATCCTTGTGGCGCATTTCAAGAGTGAAGTGCCCTACATACTCGTTTTGCCCCATGGCGGTGCCAAGCGGGGTTTTGGCTCCCGTCGAAGAGCATACGCGTACACTTCTTTTGCCAAAATCCCGCTTCACATGATTTTTAAAGCAAAATTAGATATTTACATGCACTTCTGGGGCAGGCGAATCTTTTCACGCTCAACTTTTCTGGTTGGCGCGGCGTTTGCACGAACGTGAGGACGTGGGATGACCGTTGCCGATGGTCAGTCATTTTTTGAGAGCCCTGTATTTATTCACTATTCCTTTTGTTGGGGGGCGAATGTCTGAAATCGAATCCTCTGTGATCATCCCTGTGCTCAACCACTGGGAGTTGACGCGCGCCTGCCTTAAAGCGCTGGCCGCCACCACAGCGGGTAAAGCCGTAGAAGTGATTGTGATTGACAATGCCTCTTCGGACGCGACCCCCGAGGCCTGCCCTTTTCTTGGCAAGCAGCTTTTTGGTGCAGCTTTTCGCTACCACCGCTGCGCTACGAATTTGAACTTTGGCCCCGCCTCCAACTTGGGCGCAAAGCTGGCCACTGGGAAATTTCTTATTTTTCTCAATAACGATACGGTTCCTCTGCCGGGCTGGTATCAGCCGCTCATGGAAGATTTTACGGCCTGGCCTGACATCGCCGCCACCGGCCCGCTTTTGCTGTATCCAGAATCTCGTCCTTTTGGCTACACAGTGCAGCATCTGGGGGTATTTGTTTCGCCCATACTGCGGGTTGGCCATCTATATGCAGGTATTTCTGCTGACTGCCCCCTGGCCCAAAAACGTCGCTTTTTTCAGATCATCACCGCAGCCTGCATGGTCATGCGGCGTTCGCTTTTTATGGAAGCGGGCATGTTTGACGAAAACTACGTCAACGGATTTGAAGATGTGGATCTTTGCGCCCGGCTCTGTGCCAAGGGCTACCGCATGACCGTCAATCCCTTGGCCAGGGTTGTGCACCACACAAGCCAAACGCCCGGCAGGCATCAGCGCGAAGAGGCCAACTCTCAATATTTAATAGCGCACAGCCTGCTTTTTCTTGTGCCGGACTGGCATCTGCACCTGAAAAATGATGGTATGTATCTGCGTCTGGGAGCGTGGCAGGCCTTGCAGGCTTCGCTGCCGCCAGAACAGTGCGACCGGCTGGACAAGACCGCCGCCGGGGCATCCCGCGAGGCACTCGGTGCTTTGTTGACCCGCTATCCTTTCTGGGAAAACGGCTGGCGTCTCTTGACCGATATGCCAGCGGAAAAGGCTGAGGCCATGGCGCTCAAGCTGGCCCGCTTCAAGCTGTATCCCTCACCTGACGGAGCCATGGGGCTTTACGAAACAGCATGCGCCTTGCATGACAAAAAAACTGCTGCCAGCGCGCTTGGCCTTTTGAAGTCCTTTTGTAAGCCACTGGAAGAATATCGTTCATCAGCCGCATCTTTGCATGAGTGGTGCAACAAGATTGCTTTGCCTGAGCTGGCAGAGCAATGTGCGGCATGGCTCGACGGGGCGGAGCGTTTCAAGACAGAAGTCTACCAGCCCTTTCTGACGGAATTTTGGAACGTGGTTCCCGATGGCTCTTTGCGTCCCCATTGGGATTGGGCCTATACGCTGTGGCGGCATAACATTGACCTTCCTCGGCGCAGACAGGAAGCGAACAGCACCCACAGCTTTGATGCAGATAGGGCCTTTTCCGTACTTATGCCTGTGTACAATCCCAAGGCAGAACATCTGATAGAAGCTCTGGAGTCTGTTATTGCGCAGGAATATCCGTATTGGGAACTGTGCATTGCAGATGATGCCTCTACTGATCCTGTTGTCAAAATGATTCTTGCCCGCTATTCCCAAAAAGATGCCAGAATACGCATCGCCTGCCGGGAAAAAAACGGCCATATTGCCGCTGCTACCAATACGGCACTGGAAATGGCGCGCTATCCCTATGCAGCGCTTATGGGTCAGGATGATGCGCTCACGCCAGACGCCCTGCGTATGGTGGCCGAAGCCATTGTAGAACATCCGGGTGGCCTGCTGTTCTATTCAGATGAAGATAAAATCCACGATGACGGCTTTATTTTTTATCCCTATTTCAAAAATGGCCGATGGGACTGGGATCTGTTGTATGGTCAGAATTTTGTCAACCACATTGGCGTGTACCGCACGGATCGTATGCGGAAGATAGGGGGCTTCAAAGAAGGCTTTCGAGGCGCGCAAGCCTTTGACATGCTGTTGCGTTACACCGCAGGGGCTGACGCTGCGGATCTTGTGCATATCCCGCGCGTCCTTTACCACTGGCGCGCGCACGCGGGCAGCAAGGCTCAGGAGGATATGGGCTCAAAAAGTGAGGTGCTGGGCAGTGCGGTCAAAGCCGTCCAGGCCCATCTGGATATGTTTTTTCCCAAGGCAGAGGCGCAGGTATTGCCAGGTTCGCAGGTTTTGCGGGTGAAGTTTTCTTTGCCGGACAAGCGCCCGCTGGTGCGCCTTATATGTGCTGTTGGCGATGATATTATTCTTTTGGAAGAGCAGTTGTCTGCCATGATGGGCAAAACAACATATGGAAAATGTGAAGTATTCTTCCTGATCAGCCAGGCTTTGCCGAAAGAGCAGCTTGTAAAGATCCAGCGGCTTGTGGGCAATCACAAGAATATCCACCTTGTCACCTATGCGGCGCATCTTTCGTTGGCAGAACGGTTGATGCTGGCCACAGGACAGGCCAGGGAAGACATTTTAGGCTTTCTTTCGGGCGGGGCTGCGCCGTTGACAGAGAACTGGCTTGAAGAACTGGTGTCCAGTCTTTGGCGAGATGGTGTGGGCGCGGTGGGGGGCAAGCTGCTGCGCCGGAATGGGGCAGTGGCTCATGCTGGCTATCTGACAGACGCAAGCGGTAGTATTCGACCGATATTTCAGGGCCTTAATGGGGATAGTCCCGACTGGTTCAACTGGAATCAGCTGGCAAGAACCGTAGACGCTCTGGACGATATGTGTCTTTTTACGCGGACAGCTACTCTGACCGAAATGGGCGGCTTCAGCGCGGCAGCTGGTTATGCCGCTGTGCCGGATTATTGCTTGCGTTTGAGCGAAAAGGGGTTGCGCACAGTGTGGTGGCCTTTTGCGGAATTTATGCTGCTCGACGACAGGGCAGCCCGTGACTGCGGCAAGAGGATGGCGGATTCTGCATCTCTGGCACAATGGGCAGGGCGTGTTGCGCCCTTCAATGAAAATCTTCTGGCAGCGGGCGCGGACTGGACGCTGTGCGTGAGTGGTTCCCAACGCAAGGTGTTTGATAGCATTGGCAATACCCCAGTGGCGGGATCGCCCTACCAAAAACAATGATACGGTTCTTGCTTCATTAATAGCGTTGTTTGATGAAAATTTTAGGGGTGTCCTGGATAACCATTTTGACGATCTTTACCCCTACGTTTCGAAAGATGTAGTCGTTTTGTTAACCTCAACCAGAGAAACCACGGTATGGGACGATGAGGCCTCCTATCCGGACGTAGCGTTTTCTCAGGCCAAGGGCGAATACGTCTGACTGGTCGTTCCGTCAGGGGATGTCGATCCACGGATGGCGCGATTTTTGCTTCCGCCTGTTGTGGATATGTCCGTGGCTTGTGCACGACAGTCTTCTTCATTGGAACGGCATAGTATGCCGAATATTGGCGGGGATCATACCATCATGATTACCGGGCAGAATTTTTTTCAATACTTCAATAAAAAAGCAGGGAAGATTTCCCTTGTGCACTGAGGTATTGTTCCGAAAAAGTGCCTTGTTAAAAGCACTTTTGTCGAAAGAAGCGCGCTGCGAAGATTTTTTTAAAGAGTGCTGCCCTTGGCCTGCGCTGATGGCGATGTGGCGATAACGTACGGTAATTTTCGCACATTTAAAAAATGGAAGTAGCCCGCATTGAGCAATACTGATATTGCCATGATTAATGCCTTTCGCGCATAGCAACGCGCAAGTGGGGGGCACACGCTGGTTTAATTTGGGCAGGCATTTTTTTGAAACTGTTTAACGGTATAAAAACGTAAGCAAATATACTATGCAGCAAAAGACACGTTACGTAAGAAACAAAGATGGGGTCTTAACGCCAAGAGAGAAAAAAGAGTTTTCTTATTCTGACGGCGACCTTGCTGAAGAAAGCCTTAAACGGATTGTTGCCGATGCCGAAGATAAAAGCGTGCTGTCGTCACAATTGGTTTGTGCTAGCACAGATTGGATGAAAAGGTATCATCTCAGTCCGCAACGGGCACATTTGTTGCGGCCGCTTCAGCATCTTTTGCAGGACAAGTTGGTTTTGGAGCTTGGGGCTGGGTGCGGCGCAATTACGCGCTTTCTGGGGGAAACTGCACGTAGAGTTGTCTCTGTAGAGGGCAGTTTAACCAGGGCCAGCATTGCAGCGTTGCGCTGTAGTGACCTGGAGTCGGTAACAGTTATAAATGATACTATTCAAAATGTGCAGATTCCGCAGCTCTTTGACGTAGTAACTCTGATTGGTGTTTTAGAATATGCGCGAAAGTTTGACCAAGCGAGCGACAGCCCCGAGCTGAATATTCTGCAAATCGCGCGTAACTTCCTTAAACCTGGCGGGCATTTGATTCTGGCCATAGAAAACCAGTTGGGCATGAAATATCTGGCGGGTTCCAAGGAAGACCATGAGGCGAAACATTTTTTGGGGGTGCATGATCTTTATGAAAAAGATACTGTCGTAACATTTGGCAGACAAGAGATGGAAGATATGCTTTTTGATGCCGGATTTGCTACAACGCACTAGCTTATTCCATTGCCTGACTACAAAATGCCTGTAACTGTTCTTCATCCTGGCAGTTTCATGCCCAAGTATAAAGAAAAAGATTCATTAAATGTTTTTCCATTTGTCTTAAGTAGCTTTGCTTATGATTGGTAAAGACCATCTCCTCATTGTTTTTCAGTCGAGGCGGCCTGTAGGCCTTTTATACGAAATGGCCTGCTAAAAGATTTATGCAATTCATTGTTTTTTGTTGCTTCAGTGGACAAAGGTGCAAAACCCTTACAGCCGGATGTTCTTGTTTCTCACTATGGAGGCGCAAGGTTAAAGGAATTCGCCAAAGAGACACTTTTTATAGAAAAAGATAAAAAAGTGACGGTTGTTCGAAACTATCTTGATAAAAACATGAGCCGTGCTTCTGGCGAACTCAGCAATTCGGTAGCGCAGCAGGAAGAATATGTGTACCTCGAGACACTGCACGAACGGCTCGTTGGGGTCGTCAATCGGCCCGGCTGGACACTACAGGATGTGGTTGCTTGGGCGGCCCCGTGGATTACCTATCTGACGCGACTGGCTGAAAAGCAAGATGATGGAAAGTTTGTGCTGCCTCCCCGTGCCATAGATATGGCTCCATTTAATTTTTTTGTTGATGCAAACAATGCGCTTATCCCCTTTGATATTGAATGGAGTTTTGTGGATGTTGAAAAGCTCTCCTTGCAGTGTGTTTTGCTAAGAGGATTGTTTTTTTCATTTTGCTCGTTTTCAAATGTTGCAAGGCCATCAGATCATGTCCCCTTGAATTTTGTCGAGCTGTCAACCCAGGTGCTTGCAGCAAGCGGCATTGACATGACGGAGTGTGACCTTGTCGAGTTTTTAAAAAGAAGTATTGCTCTGTCTAAAGACGCCTTGGGTTTACCCGGAAGTGTTGAAATTTTTTTAAGGCGGCGCTTCACTGTCAGAGTCTTGGCATAGGCCTGATAATGGCATAGGCATATATTCGGGCGCTTATTAAGCTATGTAAAGATTTTCTTCGAAAAATTGGGTGTTTGGATGCAGGTTTCGGCACCATGTTGTTTCAAGTTTACCTGGCTGTTGCGCGTTTGCCCTCTCTTTCATTAGCTGTTTTAGAGAGTGTTTCCGTGTTGCTGTTTTTCGGGCAAGAGGCTATTGCACTGCGTGAAGTTCTTCCGCTTTTGCGCGGAGATGAAGGAGATACTGATGCCGAAGAACGCGGCTCTTATTCTAGCGGCGGGCAAGGGTACCCGCATGCATTCCGATAAGCCCAAGGTTTTACAAACGCTGTTGGGCGAGCCCATGCTGGCCTGTGTGCTTGAAGCCTTACGTCCTGTTTTTGCAGAAGATGTGTGGCTCGTTGCTGGTCACCGGGCCGAGATGGTCAAGGCCGCCTTTCCAGAGGTTCCCTGTGTTCTTCAGGAGCAGCAGCTCGGCACCGGGCATGCGCTCATGCAGGCCCTGCCGGCGCTCACCGCAGCCGGATACACCCACCTTCTGGTCGTTAACGGCGATGCTCCCCTGCTTTCCGAGGGCCTTGTGCGGCAGTTTCTGGCCGAGGCCGTGGGTGCGGATCTTGCCTTTGCCACCATTGACCTTGACAGCCCCGGGGCCTACGGCCGTGTGGTGCGGGAAGGGGACGACGTGCGCGCCATTGTGGAGGCCAAGGACTACGACCCGGCTCTGTACGGCCCGCCCACCGGCGAGGTCAACGCGGGCATGTACTATTGCGCGCTGGACGCCGTGGAAAGCCTGTTGCCCCGCCTGGATAATGCCAACAAGAGCGGCGAATACTACATTACCGACCTGATTGGCCTGGCTGTGGCAGAAAAATATGACGTGCAGGGCGTGCGCTGCGGGCGCGATGACGGTCTTATGGGGGTGAATTCTCCCCTTGAACTGGCGCGGATGGAAGAAGCCCTGCGCGAACGCCGCATACACGACCTGCTTGCTTCGGGTGTTATCATTCATGCGGCGGCAAGCGTGCGCGTGGGGCCGTTGGCCCAAGTGGAGCCCGGGGTGGAAATCACCGGCCCTTGCGAAATTTACGGCCGCTCGCGGGTGCTGCGGGGAGCTTCCATAGCCTCGCACTGCGTGCTGCGTGACAGCGTCGTCAGCGGTGGCGCGCGGATACATTCCTTCTCGCACCTTGAAGGGGCAGAGGTGGGCGAGGGGGCGCTGGTTGGGCCCTATGCACGGCTGCGCCCCGGGGCTGTCCTTGAGTCTCAGTCGCATGTGGGCAACTTTGTGGAGCTGAAAAAGACGCGTTTGGGCCAGGGGGCCAAGGCCAACCATCTGAGCTATCTTGGGGATGCGGAAATCGGCGCGGGCAGCAATATCGGCGCAGGAACCATCACATGCAATTATGATGGAAAAAACAAACATCTCACCAAGATAGGGCAGCGTGCCTTTATCGGCAGCAATACCGCCCTGGTGGCTCCGGTGAGCGTGGGTGACGATGCCCTTGTGGGGGCCGGATCGGTCATTACTCACGATGTGCCCGCCGGAGAGCTGGGCATTGCCCGCGAGAAACAAAAGAATCTGCCGCGCAAGAAATTTTGACGCGCTTGGAGTTTTTGGGCCGGGGCGGCGGTTTTTTTCACCCATCTGCCTTGAGCACTGTATTTGTTAACTTGTTTTGACGGCTGCGCGAGCATACGTTCGCTACGGAAGCCTAAGCGCAGCTTCAGCCCTTACGACGAAGAAAGCTGCGGAGAAAGGCAGTAGGGATGTTTATCTGCGCAGTTAAGCGCCGAAGTGAACGTGCCTTAACCTTTGAGGCTGTATATGCTCAAAGGTAGCCTGTTCCCGGGATGATAAGAAAATTGGAGCCGGACAGGTGAAAGCCTGCCCGGCTCCACGTGTTTTTTGAGAGCTTGTTGCAACAAAATATTCGTTTACTACGGCTTTTTGCATGGCGCTTGTTGCGCTTGACGCGGTTTTTTTTCGACTTTACCTCTTCCAATCTTGCCAAGGGCCTGGTGCGGTGCTATTTATGAGGCATGGAACTTCTGGAAAAGCTTGAGACGCAAGTTGCGGCTCTTCTGGTCAGGCTTGACCGCCTTCGGGCGGAAAACGAGCGCGTAAGCGCCGAGTCTGCCGTTTTGGGGGAGGAAAAGGCCGCCCTGGAAGATGAAAACCACAGGCTGCGCGAAGCGCTTGAAAATGAAGAGCAGCTGCGTGCCCAGGCGCTCAAACGCATTGACGCCGTGTTGCGCAACATTCAGGAGCATGACAGCGTAGAGTAGGTTTTTGTGAATCAGGAAGCTATCAACCTTACCGTTCTTGGATTGAGCATAGCCTTCAAGCCCGGTGCAGATATGGACCGCGTGCAGGAAGCTATAAAGCTTGTAGAAGAGCGGTTTACTGACCAGAAGCTGAGGTTCCACGGAGGGCAGACCAAGGATATTCTGCTGACCTTTATGGCCCTTGGACTGGCGGATGATTTGTTGCAATCGCAAAAAGAGCTGGCGGCCGTGCAAGATCGCGTAACTGCCATGCTTTCCAAGATAGAGGGATCTATTTAGATCTCGAAGGCGCTTCCCTGGGGGGCGCGTGATTTATGCCTCGGTGCTAACCTGACAAGTATGTTAAAGGGGGTCGTCTCTGTCCTCAGTGTGCAAGCCCGGCCACGACCGGGACGCCTGAAGGGGACATACTGGCTCCCGACCTGGTTATCCAGGTTCTGTACCGCACGCATGACACGGCTCTCTGGGGAAAGCCGCTTTCAAAAACAGAGCAGTTTGGGTTCCAGCCTTGTGTTGGGATCTTTATTTGTTTTTTGCAGCACCATCCAGTTGCCGCGTCTGCGGCATCCAGCCAGGGTTTCAGCAGCCCTTTGGGCTAAATTGCTACGGCGGCACGTAATGGGCTGCCGGTGTTCGCCGGGCGGGTTCTTTTTAGGGCCGGTCCCGTATTGATAAAAGAGAGGCTGGATTCATGGACCCATTAGTTATAGCGGCGCTGCTCGCGTCTGTGGTGCTGGGGGCGGCACTGGGCGCGGTGGTGTGCAAACGGTCTACAACCAAGCGTATCGGCGATGCCGATGACCTGGCCAAGCGCATTGTGGCCGAAGCCCGCAAGGAAGCGCAGGCCCAGAAAAAAGAAATTTTGCTCCAGGGGCAGGACGACCTGTTCAACCAGAAGCGCGAGTTGGAAAACGAGTTCAAAGAGCGCGAGCGTGAAGTAAAAGCCCGTGAGCGCAAGCTTGAAGAAGCGGGCGGACGCCTTGAGGAAAAGCTTGAAAAAGCCACCGCCAAGGAACATGAGCTGCTCGCTTCTGAAAAAGAACTGGCCCGCAAGGAACGGCAGCTTTCAGAGACAGAGATGTTTCTGCAAACCCGTGTGGACGAGCAGGAGCAGCGCCTGGAACATATATCTGGCTTTACAGCTGAAGAAGCCAAGGCACAGCTTTTTATGGAAGTGGAGGCGAAAACGCGGCACGATTCGGCAAAAATGATCCGGCAGATCGAGATGGAAGCCCGCGAAACCGCAGACCGCAAAGCCAAGGAAATTCTCTGTAACGTCATCCAGCGCTACGCGGGCGACTATGTGAACGAGCAAACCGTCACAGCCGTTACCCTGCCAAGCGAAGATATGAAAGGCCGCATCATCGGACGCGAAGGGCGCAATATCCGCGCTCTTGAATCCGCCACTGGTGTGGATCTCATTATTGACGACACCCCCGAGACAGTCATTCTTTCCGCCTATAGCCCGCTGCGCCGCCAGGTTGCCAAAATGGCGCTGGAACGTCTTATTCAAGACGGGCGTATTCACCCTGCGCGCATTGAAGATATTGTCCAGAAGTGCGAACAGGAACTGGACGCCCAAGTGCGCGAAGTGGGCGAACAGGCCACGTTCGATGCGGGAGTGCATGGTATTCATCCCGAAATCGTTCGCCTTCTCGGTCAGTTGCGCTACCGCACTTCCTTTACGCAAAACGTGCTGCAACATTCGCTTGAAGTGTCGGCCCTGTGCGGCATGATGGCGGCTGAACTTGGCATGGACGTGAAAAAAGCCAAGCGCGCTGGCCTGTTGCACGACATCGGCAAGGCCGTAGACCACGAAGTTGAAGGGCCGCATGCCCTTATTGGCGCGGATCTGGCGAAAAAGTATAACGAGACCCAGGAAATCATCCATGCCATCGCAGCGCACCACGAAGACCAGCGCCCCTCAACGGCTCTGGCTGTCTTGGTGCAGGCCGCGGACTCCATCTCCGGAGCTCGCCCCGGCGCGCGCAAGGAGCTGCTGGAAAATTATGTGAAACGCCTGGAAGACCTGGAGGGCATCGCCACCAGCTTTGAAGGCGTCAGTAAGGCTTATGCTATTCAGGCCGGGCGCGAAATCCGCGTGATGGTTAATTCTGATCAGGTTGATGACGATACAACCTATATCCTTTGCAAAGATATAGCGGAAAAGATTGAAAAAAATCTGACTTATCCCGGGCAGATCCGCGTAACGGTGATCCGTGAGCGGCGCGCCGTGGGCCTGGCCAAATAGGCAGGCCTGGGCGGGGCCGGGCCGGACATACGGCTATGATACAAGACCCTCTTCTATATGTAGTTGATCTGGCGGCCAGCTTTACGCTGGCCGCCGCCGCATCGTGCCGGGCACGTAGCGGCGGGGCACACTTCAGCGGTGCGGCGGTTCTGGCCTGTCTGGTCGGACTGGCCGCGCCGCTTTTGCGTGATACCCTGCTGGGGCATCCTGTCCTGGCGTTGAACAGGGGCGACTATCTGGCTGCGGCCGTGGGCGGCGCTGTTGTCGGAATGTTGGCTGCACGTTTGGGCTATGCGTGGCGAGCGTTTTACTGGCTGGACAGTCTGGGGCTGGGGCTGGCTGCCGGGGTAGGGGGCGTGCGCGGAGCTGTTTTCGGCCTGGGCGTTGTGGGCTGTCTTGTTCTTGGAGTGCTGACAGCCCTGGTTGGCGGCTTTGTTCGGGATGTGGCCCTGGGGGACATGGCCCGTCTTATAGAAGAAGAGTCCTATGCCACAGCCGCCGCCCTGGGGATTACGCTTGCCCTTGTGGTCTTGCTCTATGGCGGCATGCCCCTTTGGCTGTGCGCGCTTGCCTGCTGCGGGCTAGTACTTGTGTTGCGTGCCTTGCGGCTTCGCAAGGGGCCTCCGGGCGTTGTCTGACGCCATTATTTAGAATTGTTGAGAAAAATTCAAATAAGACTTGACTGTTTGGCCTTGTTTCCCTATCTTCTCTTCTCGCGACACGGCAACGGACTGAGCCTGACACGCGGTGAAGAA
>CAZFCC010000013.1:0-56022 GCA_964517635.1 uncultured Desulfovibrio sp.
CCCAGGTGAACCAGCTTGTGCGCCAGTTTGAGCAGATGCGCCAGATGATGAAGGGCATGATGGGCGGCAAGGGCGCAAAAATGCCCTCCATGCCGCGGATGCGCGGCATGCCCCCCGGCATGACCCCCCCCGGCGGTATGCCCGGCATGGGCGGCCTGCCCGGTATGGGTGGTTTGCCCGGTATGGGTGGTTTGCCCGGTATGGGCGGATTGCCCGGCATGGAAGGCATGCCCGGCGGGCGCCCCGGCTCCGGAAAATCGGCCGCTGCCAAAAAACGCAAGAAAAAAGAGCGCCAAAAGCGCAAGAAAAAATAAGGTATTTCGCGGCAAGGAGCGCCGTCGTAGCGGCAACATCTCTTTGCGCCAGGGCTTTTCCGCCCTTGCCCTTTCCCGGGCGCAACGATAACATAACACCTCAAAGGGAGTTGGACTCATGGCTGTAAAGTTGAAATTGACCCGCCTCGGCAGTAAAAAGCACCCCTTCTACCGAGTGGTGGCCGCCACTGACGAAACCCGTCGCGATGGCCGTCCGCTGGAGTTTTTGGGCTACTATAATCCCATGACTGATCCGGTTGAAGTAAAGCTCGATGCGGACAAAATCAAGGAATGGCTGGCCCGTGGCGCAGAGCCCACGGACACTGTCCGCTCCCTGATCAAAAAACACATGGCCTAGCGCATTTCGCTACGCTTCCGCCACGGCGGCAGACGCCCTGCGGCCTCCCGCATATGGTAAAAAATAGCGGGACTGGCCGTTTATGGGCAAATTGGCACTGCGCATGGCCTTTACTGTTCCGGATACTTCCGGGGCAGCCCCCCTTGGAGGTATGCAATGAAGGCCCTGATCGAATATATTGCCCGATCCCTGGTGGATCATCCCGACGATGTGCAGGTCAACGAAGTGGAAGGCGAGCAGACTACCGTGCTGGAACTCAAGGTTGCCAAAGAAGACCTGGGCAAGGTCATTGGCAAACAGGGGCGCACGGCTCGTGCCATGCGCACCATTCTGAGCGCTGCTTCCATCAAGTGCAAAAAACGCACTGTACTGGAAATACTGGAATAACGTCTGGAAGTTATGGCCGATTCCTGGATTCATATGGGCACGCTCGCGCGGCCCCACGGCATTAAAGGGGAGATCTGCATCGATTGGTATGCAGACTCCCCCTTGCTATTGACAACCCCGCTCTGGATTCAGGCGGGCGATGGAGAGCCGCGTCGCGTGCGCCAGGTGGCTGTGCGCAGCCACAAGGGGCGCCCGTTGCTTCAGCTTGAAGGCGTGGCTGACCGCAATGCCGTTGAAGGGCTGCGCGGCTGCAAACTCTTAACCAAACGCCAAGCCCTGCCGGAACCGGAAGATGATGAAGTCTATCTGGAAGACCTGCTGGGGGGCGATGTTTTTCTGCCGGACGGCCAGCGCCTCGGCAGGCTCGACCACTTTGAATATCCCGCGGGACTAGAAATGTGGGTCATCATGACCGATGACGACCGCGAAGTGCTTTTTCCCGCAAGGCCCGAATTTATCGTGGGTTTTGACCTGGAAGGCCCGGCCGTCATTATTGATCCGCCGGAAGGACTGCTGGATATTTACCTTACGGATAATTCAGAAAAATAAGAGGCTTTGTGGGCTGGCCATGCCGCCTGTAAATCTTTTTGAAGGCTGCTGTTGCCCTTGGGCACGGCGGCCTTTTTTTGTGCTCTTTACTTTTTTTATGTGCTTTGGTCGTTCATATGGGGCTACTTGTAGCTTGAGGCTAGCGGCGGGTGGGGATGCGCGGTGCGCGGTGGCCGCCTGCGCGGCGGGGAGATTGCGCGGGGCGCAGGATGAAATGGGAATGGGAAAGGGAAGGGGAAAGAGTTTTTCCTTTTAGATGAGACTTTCGCGGCCCTGCGGGCGCGGGGGCTGATTTTTTTATTGAGTTTGGGCCGCCTGCGCGGCGGGGAGATTGCGCGGGCGCAGGATGAAATGGGAATGGGAAAGGGAATGGGAAAGGGCTTGCCCTTTGGAGTGGGATTTTTGTTGCCCGTGCGGGCACGGAAGCTTTTTCTTTGTTCTCTATTTGGGCCGCCTGCGCGGCGAGCGGCGAGGGGGCCTGTTAGGGGCTGCCGCCCCTCCGAGGCCCCCTCTGCACTCCCCCCGGACGACCCCGCTGGGCTTTCCATATTCCGCCAATCGCCAGATCACCTCTGCACTCACTTCGGTCAAGCCTTTTGGGTTTTCCATTTGCCGCATGCCTGCGAGGGCTGCGCGTCTTTTGCTGCGGGAGCTTCCCTCCCTGCGCTCGGGTGATCTCCCTGCGCGCCGCGCAATGCCAGCGTTCGCTTTCTCCCTGAATGTAAGCTTGAAGACTGTTGTGCCTTGCCACGTTGGCAGAAAGCCTTATCATTTAGGCCAAACCAAGGAACATCATGCCTGAATTGCCGGAAGTAGAGACAGTCGCCCGCACCCTGCGGCCCCATGTGCAGAACCGCATTATCACAGATGCGCAGGTTTTGCGCGCCACCAGCCAGCATGCCCTGAGCATGCCCCTGCGCGACCTGCGGGGCTGCCGCATCGCGGACGTGGCCCGCCGCGGCAAGCTGCTTATGTTACTGCTTGATGCGGGCGAAGCGGAAAAAACCAGCGTGCGCGGTATGAATGATCTGCGCCTGGCTGTGCATTTGCGCATGACGGGGCGCCTCATGACCTATGCGGCGGGGACAGCGCCAGGCGCGCATACGCGCTGTATCCTTGACCTGAAAGCACAGCCTTGCGCCGCTGGGAGCGGGCAGCCCGGGAAAAGGGACGAGTCGGCCAAGGCGGCAGGCAAAGGCTCTGCCAATACGGCTGGTAACGACTCTGCCAAAACGGCAGGCATGCACGCGCCTGAAGTCTGTTGCTCTCCCGCCGAAAGTCGCCTGTTTTTTGACGACGTGCGTGCCTTTGGAACCATGCTGGCAGGCACGCCGCAGATGTTTGCTCGCTGGCCTTTCTGGCGCGACCTTGGGCCCGAGCCTCTGGATATGACGCAAGCCGCCTTTGCCCAAAGCATTGGCGCAAAAAAATCCGCCATCAAAGCCGTGCTGCTGGATCAGAAAATGCTGGCCGGAGTTGGAAATATTTATGCGGATGAAAGCCTGTTCGCCGCTGGTATTGACCCGCGTCGGAAAGCTTCGGCGCTTACGCCGCTTGAGGCCACCCGCCTTTTGCAATGCCTGAAGGACGTGCTTTTACTGTCCATTTCACAGTGCGGCAGCTCCATACGCGACTACAGAGATGCGGACGGCAATGTGGGGGCCTTTCAGAATACCTTTGCCGTGTACGGGCGCGGCGGGCAACAATGCAAAATCTGCGGTCAGCCCCTTGAAAAAGTCAAGGTTGGAGGCCGGAGCACGGTTTTTTGCCCGCATTGTCAGCGCTAGCCTTGTCAGTAGAGCAGAAGGGAGCTGTTGGAATTTGAAGCGCTTTGTGGGGGAGGGCTTGGCCTGCAAACAGGATGGAATTTTGCCGCCCTGCGCACATGAGGGCTTTTTTTCTTCTCTGCGGTATACACATTTCAACTTTGAAATGTATGTTTTTAAAGTTAATCAGCGCTATGCGCAATGCCTCAGCGCCCGCAGGCGCATCCCCGCCCCGGGCGACCCGCAAAACGATCAGAGCAGATAAACATTCGTGATGTTTATCTGCTCTTTATCTGCTCTTTTAAGTATCGGCTTCTCCGTTATAGCGCAGGCAGCCAAGATGCAGCGCTGTCAGGCGGCATTTCACTGTGAAACATTACAGCCATGTGCGCCCCATTGCCATGCCCAGCTCAAAGGCCTTCTGGCAGTCTTGAGGAAAAAACTCTTGCTTGCGTTTCAGCTTGTCTTCTTCAGAAAAACGATCCGCCCTGTACTTGCTGTAGTCTGTAAACTGATAGGTGTCGTAGACGTAAAGTACGGTGGGTGGAGTCAGCAGCCTGCCCAAAAAGGACTGTATGGCGCCAAGCTGCGCGGGGTAGTTCATCTCGCGCATAAAACTTTCAGTAACGTTCATTGTGTAAATAAAGGCAGTCGGCATTTTTTTGGGCGCGATGGAAGAATACTCGGCGTCATACACAAGGCATGGGAAAAGAAAACGCTCAAAAAATGACCGCATTTCACCTGTGACATCACTGAAATATACTGGAGATCCAAAGATAATGCCATCGGCTTGTGAGAGTTTTTCCAGCACAGGCGCCAGCTCATCGTGCACGGCGCAGCGCCCATATGACTTGCCACCAATTTTTTTGCATTCAAAACAGCTTATGCAGCCTTTGTAGTTGTAGTCATAAAGATGCAGCATTTCTGTTTGCGCTTGGGGGCAGGCTGCGGCGACGCCTTCAAGGGCTTTGGCCAATACCGTTGCGGTATTTTTTTTCTTTCTGGGGCTTCCGTTAAGGGCATAAAATTTCATATTTTCTCCGTAAAAATTGTTGGAATATTGAGTATACAACTCCATATCATTTGTTTTGCACCGTGTCCTTTGGCGCCACATGGCTTTGGCTCGCAGGGCTTGGGCTCGCACGGTTTGGCCTGGCGCTTTTGGGGGCGGCTTGAGCCTCGGTTTCAGCCCCGGCTTGGCCTCTGGCTCTTTGTGTTTGTATGTGAAGCGTTGCGGTGTTGGGCGTTGCAGCGTTAGGCGTTGCAGCGTTAGGCGTTGCCCCGTTGGGCGTTGCGGCATTAGGCGTTGCCCCGTTGGGCGGCACAGCCGGGCCGCTATGGGGCCATGTCAGGCGAACTTGCCCGTCGCGGCCGGTAAACAGCAGGGGAATCTGGGCCTTGTCCAGCCAGGCTCTCACCTTTTTGCCGGGATAGCCGTAGCGATTTTCAAGGCCACAGGCTGCCACAGCCACACGGGGCTGCACTGCCCTGTAAAAGTCGGCCAGGTAGCTGCTGTCCGAGCCGTGGTGCGGCAAAACCAGAACGTCGGCGCGTAGATCAAGGCCCTGATCCAGCATGTGGCGCAGGGCGCGGCGCTCGGCATCGCCGGGTATAAGGGCCAGACCGCGCCCCTTGTGGGTCAGTCGGGCCACCAGGGAGGCATTGTTTCCAGTCCACGGCGAATTTTCTTCTGTGAGGGCACTACGTGGCGGGTGCAGTATTTCCAGTTGTAACTGGCGGGCCGGATCGCTCAGTTGCAGCACATCGCCCTGGGCAAGGGGGCGGGCCTTGTGTTGACGTCTGGTCTGCGTCCACAATTCGCCCCAAGCGCTGTTGGTGCGGCCGTCCTGACCGTTGTCAAACAGGGCGTTCACTTTGAAATGGCCAAGAATATGCACCAGCCCCCCCATGTGGTCGAGGTCGGGATGGCTGTTAAAAACGGCGGCAAGCCGGGGCGCATCGTTATAAAGCAAGGCCGGAGCCACCAGATCCTGACCGGGATCAAAGCGCGGCGAAGGGCTGCCGCCGCCGTCCAGCAGCAGGCGCACATGCCCCGGCAGACGCAGGCTCACGGCCTGACTCTGCCCTACATCCAGCACATCCAGCCGAATCTCTGGTGAAAGGCGCTGTTCCACGCGCAGCAGCGGGCCGGCCATAAGTAAAACGCCGCCTGCCATCAAGAGGCGCATGGCCCCTGCGGGCAGGCTTTTGCGCCCGGCCATGAAGGCCAGGGCCGTCAGCAGAGCCGCAAAGGCGGGCAGGGCCGTCCAATGCGGGCGCAGCATGGCCGGGGCAGACAGCAAACCATTTTCGGCCAGCCAGGCCAGACAATCCACCAGCCATTGGCAGGGCATGGCGGCCACATCCAGAATCAGGCGCGCCGGAAGCTCCAGGCCAAGGGCCGCGCACAGCAGACCCAGCACGGCCGAGGGCAGCACAATCAGGTCGGCCATGGGCAGCCAGGCCACATTGAGAGGAAACCAGAAGCCAGCATTGCCGAAAAGCAGCATATTGAGCGGCAGCAGGGCGACCTGTATGAACAGCGAAACAAAAAAAATGCGCGCGAGCGCGCGAAGCCATACCGGCAGGCGCAAGGGGGAGCCGGGCGCGCCATGATCCGGCAGGGGGATGATGCGCCGCATCCATGGCAGGCTCAGGCCGATGACGCCCACACACAGGGCTGAAAGTTGCAAGCCCGTGTCCAGCACGCTCAAGGGAAAGGATATTGTGATGCAAAGAAGCGCCGCGGCCAGCGCGTCCAGCGTGGTGCGCGGGCGGCCGGTGGCCATCCACAAAGCCACCACAAGCATCATGACCGTGGCGCGCAGCAGAGACGCCGGAGCGTTGCCCAGCCACAGATAGGCCAAAGCTGGCGGCAGCGAGGCCAGCATGACCCACAGGATTTTTGGGCGACGCAGGTACATGCCCGGACGCAGGCGCGAGGCCGCCAGTACGCAGATGAGGCCGATCATGCCCGCAACCACAAGGTGCTGCCCCGAAAGGGCCAGGCTGTGCACCAGGGTGGCTGCGGCAAAGTTGTTGAGGGTGGCCTGATCAAGAAACTGGCGGTCGCCAAAAAGCAGGGCCAACACAATGGCCTTGCCCTGGCTCAGGCTTTCTGGTGCGGGCGGCGCTTCGCGACCGGACGGTATTTCACGACTGGCCTGTGCTTGGCTGTCGGGCGGCGCTTCGCTGCCCTTCTGTGTTTCGTGCCCGGACAGTGTCCCATGACCGGCCTGCGCTTGACGAGCGGATGCGACATGCTCACCGGAGGATTTCTTTGCCTGTGTGCCAGGGGCTGTATCCGCTGTGAGCGCTGGCTGTTTGTCGTTTTGGGGCGCAAAGGGCGGGTCGCCCCACAGCGCGGGAGCCTGAAGGGCCGCCAGAAATTTTTCCCGCAATATTTCACGCCAGCGGGCGGAGCGTCCGCCTTGGCCGGAAACCTGCGGATCGGCGCGTTCGGCTTGCGTCCATAGCCGCCAGTGTACGTTTTGTGCGGCCCACCAGAGATCCCAGGTGGATTGTCCCAGGTTGGCAAAACTTTGCATGGGCATGGGGCGGCGGGTCAGGCAAAATGTCTGGCCCGGCAAGGGGCGCAGGGTGGGGTGTTCCCAGGTAAGGGGCACAAGGCCGGGCAAGGGGGTGGCGGGGGTGGCTTGGTAGTTTGCGAGGTGGGGACTTGCGCCCGAAGCGTTGGGCACGTTGACAGCGCCCGCCGCGTTTGTCGCCGCGCCTGTCGTGTTGGCCGTCACGCCTGTCGTGTTTATTGCGTTTGCCGCGCCCGTCGTGTTGGCCGTAGCGCCTGTCGTGGTGGCCTTGTTTGCCGTCGCGTCTGCCGCCGCGTTTGTCATTTTGGCGGAATCGGGGATCATGTGGGCCAGAATCAGGCGCAAGCGTTGATCGGGCAGGCCTTGGCTGTCGGTCACTGTGCCGCAAACGCGGAGATCTTTGGGGGCTTCAGCCAGCCAGGGGGGCGGGGCATGTGCGGAGAGGTCATGAGCCCAGGGGCTGCCATAAAGCTGCCATCGGGCTGTGAACAGCCCGGCCAGAGCCAGCAAGATGCAGAAAGCAATCCGCCCTGCCTTCCACAGGCGGCGATCGGCGAGAACAAGCAGCAAAAGGCACAGTAGAGATTGCCAGGGCCATACGGCGGCGGCGATGCCGCCGATCCAAAAGCAAAGGCAGAGCTGCCATAGCAGCGGGGCTTGCAGTGGTGGATGGCGCATGCTTTTTGCCCCTCCCCTTCAGATCAGGAGCGCCCCTGTAGCAGGGGCTTCTGCCCTTCCCTCGGGCCGAGAGGAATCCTGCAACATTATGAAACAGCAGTAAAGGTTTTAGGGGGTGGGGGTGTGGGGGAGGGCCCCTTTTGCAAAAGGGGCCCTCCCCCACAAAATATCCAAGTGCCACCAGCTCTGAAGCAGCCCCTCCCCCACAAATATTTACATGCAAAACCCTCTAGCGCATGTAATTCACGCGGGCGGCGTCTAGGACAGTTCGCGGGCCATATCGCGTTCTTCAGCGCGTCGCTTCAGGCTTTCTCGATGGTCGTGCAGTTTTTTGCCCCGTCCCACGGCGATTTCAACCTTGATTTTTCCCCGTTTAAGATACAGCCGCACAGGAACCACGGTAAGCCCCTTTTGGGCCACCATGCCCGCAAATTTGGCGATTTCGCGCTGGTGCAAAAGCAGCTTGCGCGCTCGTTCCGGCTCTTGCGGGGCATAGCCCGCATTGGTGTAGGGGGCTATGTGCAACGACACCAGCCAGGCTTCGCCCCGGCGGAAGTCCACATAACTGTCGACGAAGTTGACCTTGCCCGCGCGTATGCTTTTTACTTCGGGGCCGGTAAGCACAATACCCGCCTCGGTGAACTCGGAAAGTTCATAGAGGTGGCGGGCCTTTTTATTGACGGCAATGGTGGAAGGCGATGTTTTCTGGCTCATGGCTGGCTGTGGGTCAAAAGGCTTGTGGTATGAAAGGCCAATTCCGGCCCGAGGTTCTGGTGCAAGGTTTCGCGCACCATCCGGCGGGAAGCGGCCACATCAGTGCTCATGAGCACGCTGTGGGCCAGTTCCATGCAGGTTTCGGACTTGAGCTGGCGGATAAGGTGTTTCAGGCCCGGCACAAAGCGCGGCGCGGCGGAGATGGTATCAACCCCCATGCCGAGCAGCAGGGCCACGCCCAGCGGGTCGGAGGCGAGCTCGCCACAAACGGAAACACCTATGCCCTCACGGTGGGCGGCATCAATAATATGTTTGAGCGAGCGCACCACGGCGGGGTGCAGCGGCTCGTTAAGATAGGCAACATGATGGTTGTTGCGGTCTATGGCCATAATATAGTGTATAAGGTCGTTGGTGCCTATACTGAAAAAATCGCATTCTCTGGCAAGCGCATCGCAGATAAGGGCTGCCGCCGGGGTTTCTATCATGACGCCCAGCGGAAGGCTGGGGGCATGCGGCAGATCGCGGGCCGTGAGCTCCTGATGCAGTTCCTGCATGATGACGCGCACTTGCTGTACTTCGTCCAGGCCGGAAACCATAGGCAGCATGATGGCCACGTTGCCCTGCACGCCCGCCCGCATGAGCGCCCGCAGCTGGGTGCGGAAAAGCCCCTGATGGCGCAGGCAGAAGCGTATGCCGCGCAGGCCCAGGGCAGGGTTTGGCTCTTTAAGGGCGGCCTGGGCGTGGAGCATTTTGTCTGCGCCCACGTCCAGCGTGCGAAAAACCACGCGCTCGGGGGCTATTTTTTGCGCCACGGTGGCATATTCCGCCAACAGATCCTGCTCATCGGGCAAGCGCCCTTTGAGGTAGGCGTATTCTGTGCGGTACAGGCCCACGCCGTCTGCGCCGCTGCGCGGGCCCGAGGCCAGCTCATCGCTGCTTTCCAGGTTGGCCTGAACCACCACACGCACGCCATCACACATTTCGGCGGGCCAGTGGGCAGTTTGCAGGGTGAGCTCTTCCCAGGCCATGTATTCACGGCGGCGGCTTTCGTAGCGGGCGATGTCGGCTTCGTCCGGGGACAGCAGCACGCAACCGCCAAGGCCGTCAACGATGACCTGCTCGTCTTCCCTGGCTACGACCACAAGGCCGGTAACGCCAGCAAGGCAGGGGATGTGCAGGCTGCGTGACAGGATTGCCGTATGCGAAGTGGGGCCGCCTTCTGTGGTCAGGATGCCCAGCACGCAGTCCAGGTTGAGCTCCATCACGTCGGCGGGGGAAAGATCTTCGGCCACGAGAACGCCCGGTTCGGCGGCTGCCGGGGCATCGGCCGGGCCCATGATCAGGTGCTTGCGCAGGCGCAGGCCCACGGCGCGGACATCCTGGGCGCGGTCGCGCAGATAGGGGTCGTCCATGCCCCTGAAGAGGGCGCACAGTTCTTCCACGGTGAGGTTCAAGGCCCAGGGGGCGGCAATGCGCTTGTGTTCTATGCGCGTCAGCGCGGCATTGAGCAGCTTCGCATCCCGGGCCATTTCCATTTGCGCGGCAATAACTTCACGATATTCGGCCAGATCTTCCGGCACATTGTCCATGGTGGTTTGCAGCGAGGCGCGCACGCTCTCGGCGGCAATGCGCAGGGCCTCCTGCTCGGCGGGAACTTCGGCGGCCGTGATGTGTCGTTCTTCATCCTGCCGCAGCTGGTGCATGAAGCGCGCCCGGCCAATGGCAATGCCGGGGGAGACAGGAGTGCCGAAAAGTACCGCGCGGGCCATGTTAGTCCTGCATGGTGTTAAGAAGGCGGGCCAGACCGTAAAGGGCCTCGCGGGCGTCCTGCCCCTGCGCCAGCAGGGTCAGTTCCGCATTGGCGGGCTGGGCCAGAGAAAGAATATCAAGCATGCTTTTAGCGTCAACTTCGCCGGTATCGCTGATAAGCTGAATGGTTGAGGTATAACGCTGGGCTTCTTGCGCCAGCCGCGCCGCTGGGCGGGCATGCAGGCCGTTGCGCAGGCCCAGACAAAGCTTCAGTGACAGCCCGCGCGAAGTTTCTTCAATGGTTTCTTCCATTTCCTCACCTTCTCGGGCCATGAGGCCGGACGAGGTGTGTTGGTTGTGACGGCGCAGCATGGGGCTTCGCCTGATGTAATCGCCCGTCGAGTTCTTCCGGTCAGGCACATACTACATACCTATCAGGCCAACGTCCATGAGAATAAGGGCGCCAAGGGTCATGGCCCACAGCAGAAGGCGCGGCAAGCGCAGGCGGGCCACCATCCATGCCGCTATAAGCACCGCCAGCGCCCCGAGCATGTAGACATCCCAGGGGAAGGGCTTGATGCGGCTCAAGGGCAGATGCCAGATCACCTGGGCAACAAACACGGCATTGACCATTTTGAGCCTGTCAACCCAGTTGATGAGGTTGAGCCGCTTGAGGCGCACCAGCACGGGCATGCCGTGGCGCAGGCCGGAAAAAAAGCTGCCGGCCCTGAAAGCCAGCAGTATGAGAAAAAACGCTATGGCCGCTACGCATGTGAGCGCGGTATGGCCCGACAGCAGCAGGCTGACGCTCAAAAGCGCCCACAAGGGCAGCAGTGTGCCGCTAAAAAACGAGTCTCCCAAGGCGGAAAGTGTGGTGGCGAGGGTTTCGCGAACAGCTGATACGGCAGATTCGGGCAAGGCCCCTTTGGCGATTTCTTCTTCAAGGGCAAGCAGAATGCCCACAAAAAGCGGAATCATGAAGGGATGCGTATTGCTGTGCCCGCCGTAACGGGCAAAAGCGCGGGCGCGGGCCTGGCCTTCGGGGTAGAGCCAGCACAGGGCGGGGCTTAACACAAAGAGCAGGCCCACCTGCTGCATGCCTCTGGCGGTTGTGGCCGCGTTGATACAGCAAGTGCGGCTCAGACAGGAAAGCGCGATGCGTGTGGGGTACATATGCAGCCCTGCCCGCATGCCGCCCGGCGCGGTTTGTTTGCTGCCGTGGCGTGGCCTGCCGCCGCTGTTTTGGCATTTTGTCGGGGCGGTGGCCTTGCGGTGGTTAATGGTTGTGTGTGGAGGAGGGATCCTTTTGCAAAAGGGTTCCTCCCCCACAAAGGATTTTAAACGCCTACTCTCTTCCCCTCAAAGCATTTCTGCTGCCTGCCGAAAAATGCGATTTTCGGCAGAATCCACGCTGCGTTGCGGCGCGCTGCACTCGCGTGCAGCGTTAGAGCATTTAAACTTTTTCAAATTTGCAATGCTCTAGCTGGATGCCAGCAGGGCATAGATATCTTTAACGCTCCAGCCGCGAACCTGTTCCTGCACCCGGCGGGCCACCTGCCGCGGTTTGCCGCCGTCTTCCGTCTCCTGGCGCAGCAGGGCAAGCACTTCGCTTTCAGGGCTGCGTTCCACCTGTTCCCGCGGCCCCACGACAACGGTTATCTCGCCGAGCAGGTCATCGGGCAGGCTGGCGCTGTGCTCCAGTCTTGTCAGTATAAATTCCTCGTGCTCCTTGGTCAATTCCCGGCAAATAGCCACTTCGCGGGGGCCAAGCAGCAATGCCGCCTGGGCGAGGCTTTCTTTGAGCCTGTCTTTGCGTTCAAAAAAAATGAGCGAGCCCGGCACATGGGCAAAGGCGGTAAAAAGCGCGTCCCGGCCAGAGGCATCACGGGGCAGAAAGCCCAGAAAACTGTGCGGCAGGGGCGGCAGCCCCGCAGCGGAAAGGGCGGCCACCGGGGCGGAAGGCCCGGGCAGGGGCGAAACAGGCAGGCCCTCTTTGCGGCAGGCGCGCACAAGGCGATAGCCGGGGTCTGCCAGCAGCGGCGTGCCCGCATCGGAAACAAGGGCCACGGTTTGCCCGTCGCGCAGGGCGCGCAGCACCTGCTCCTGGCGTTCTGCTTCGTTGTGGTCGTAAAAGCTCAGCAGGCGGCGCGCCTCGATGCCGCATTCGCGGAACAGGCGGGCTGTGCGGCGCGTGTCTTCGGCCAGCACAAGGTCGGCCGCAGCCAGCAGGGCGCTTGCCCTGGGCGAAAGGTCACCAGGGTTGCCAAGAGGCGTGGCCACTATCCAGAGCCGGGGGGCAGTCAAAGGCATGGCGAAAATGCTCCAGGTGCAGGGTGTCGCCATCGCGCAGCACGCAGATGACGTCAAAGCGGCAGGGTTTGTCCCATGCCTTGTGCGCGGCCAGCCAGGCGCGGGCGGCGCGACACAGGACGCGCTGCTTGGACAGGCCAACGGCATGTGCCGCGCCGCCATAGCGCTCGCTGCTGCGGGTTTTTACTTCAACAAAAACAATAGTATCGCCGTCCTGGCAGACTATGTCCAACTCAAGGCGGGCCTGGCGCCAGTTGCGGTCAAGCAGTGTGCAGCCCTTTCGTAGCAGTAATTGAGCCGCGGCTTCTTCGCCCGCGCTGCCGAGCTGCAGATGGGCGGCTTTTGCGGTGGCAACGGATTCTGCGGGTGTGGCGCCCTCAGTGCCTTTGGCTCCCATGGGGCTTGTGGCGCTCTCTGTGCCCCTGACGTTCTTGCGGCTTTTAGCGCCGCGCGCAGTATTGTTGGCGCAGCCGGGCCCAGTGGCTTGCGGGGCGTTTTTACCGCATTTTCCTGCCAGAAAGGCAGGCAACAGCTTGCGCAGGTTCATAACAGGCTGCCCTGTTGCTGCGCAGCCCCCCCGTCTTCGCAGACTCCCTGAAAGGTCAGTCTGTGTTGCGGGCAGGGGCCAAGGCGACGCAAGGCCTCGTAATGCTCTTTTGTGCCATAGCCCTTGTGGATGGCAAAGCCATAACCCGGCCAGCGTTTGTCCAGACTTGTCATAAGTGTGTCCCGGCAGGTTTTTGCCAGAATGGACGCCGCAGAGATGGCGGGTTCCACAGCATCGCCGCCTACAATGGCCCGTTGGCGCGGCAGCATGCCATTATGCCCCCGCAGCCACTGCGGCGTTAATACCTGTTCGGGTATACACTTGTTGCCGTCCACAAGCAAAATGAGCGGTGCAATACGCAGGTGGCGCACAGCCAGGCTCATGGCCTCAAAGGTGGCCTGAAGGATATTGATGCGGTCAATGCGGCCGGGCCAGACGATGCCCAGGCCCCAGGCCAGGGCGCATGTTTTGATGCGCGGGGCGAGCAGGCTACGTTGGCGGGCTGTGCAGGCCTTTGAGTCGGTAAGGCCCGGCAGGTCATACTGTTGCGGCAGGATCACGGCCCCAGCCACCACAGGCCCGGCCAGACAGCCTCGCCCGGCCTCATCGATACCCGCTGTTTGTGCGGACTGCGCGGCCTCAATGTCAGGCATGCCCGGCAGTTCAAAGAGATTTTGCTGGTGAGAACGGGTTTTTTTCACGCCACTTTCCTGCCTGATGCGGTTCGCGGGCAACTGTCAGAACATGTTCACATTGAAATGTTTTGTGGGGGAGGGGCGCTTGAGAGCAGTCCGTGTTTAAGAGACTTTGTGGGGGAGGGGCACTTTTTGCAAAAGGGTCGCCTCCCCCACGCCCCCACCCCTAAAATCTTTATTTGTGTTTCAGGCTGGCACAGGAATGTTTCTGACCCGAGGTGAGGTAGCCTGCCAGCCCCTGGAGCATTTCACACCGTCGGCCAATGATTGCAGGCGGCTTTGCCGACCATTTAAGCAATAATTTGAATCGTCAGAGCATTTCAACTTTGAAAAAGTTCAGATGCTCTGACGCTGCACAAGAGTGCAGCGCGCCGTAGCACGGCGAGGATTCAGCAGAAAGTCGCATTTTTCGGCAGAATGACAACTTTGAAATGTGAAGCATTTCAAAGTTGATATGCTCTCATTGCTCTAACAGATAACGGCAATCTGTCCCAACGCACAAAAGGCGCACCGTGAGGGGCGGTTGCCCGCCATCCCACGGCGCGCCCTATAAAGGCGCTGTATTTTTTTTCTGATGCCCCAGGGCTATCAGAAGCGGCCGCGCGGCTTGATGCGTGCGGCTTTGCCCTTGAGGGCGCGCAGGTAGTACAGACGGCTGCGGCGAACGCGGCCCTGAGTGACCACTTCGATGCGGTCAATAAAGGGCGAGTTGAGGGGGAAGATGCGTTCCACACCCACGCCGTCAGAAATCTTGCGCACCGTAAAGGTGGCGCAAGTGGTGCCGCGCTTAACGCGGATGACGTTGCCCTGGAAAATCTGGATGCGCTGTTTTTCGCCTTCCACAATGCGCAGATGTATTTTCACCGTGTCGCCGGAGCGAAACGCGGGTACATCCATGCGCATGTTTTCCCGTTCAATCTTTTTGATGATATCCATCGTGAACTCCTTGCAAATCCGGGCGGATTGTTGCGTCGTTGCGTAGCGGCGCCGATGCGCTCAGGCCGCCTGTTTATCAGCTATAGTCGCCTAAAATTCTGTCTGCCAGAATGGCGGCGGCGCTGCGCACCGAAAGGTGATTGTAGCCCAAAAACCGCACAGGGCGAAGCAGCCCGTCACATTGTTCAAGCACTTCGGGGGCGAGCCCCCGCGCAGTACCAAGACAAAGCATGACCGGGCCCTCGCTGCACCATTGCCGCACCTGTTGAGGGGTCATGAGCGGCTCGGTGCGAGCCTGCTTTTTACCCTTGCCGGGCCAGACGGCGGAACTTGCCACCAGCCTGGGCCGGACACCGTGCCGTGCGGTCATATGCGCCACTGCTTCATCCAGGGAGGCCGCAGGGCAAACCAGACCAAGAGCCTGCGCCCGGTCGGCATTACCTGAACCGCCCGGACCCTGCGTCCAATGGCGCAAAATTTCATCCAGCACCCGCAACTGGTCTTGCAGGGGGCTTACCACATGGAAAGAACCCATCGCATAGCTGCGGGAAATTCGGGCTATATCGTGTATGTCAAGATTTGTCAAAGAAGAAGCGCCGGATTTTTTTTCGCCGAGCACCACGGGATAGTGCACAAGGCAAAAAGAAAGGTTGCGGCCCGGCCTTTCTCGCGGGATTTCGGCCAGCGTTTGCACGTCTTCACCGGTCAGTGGGGCTGTGTCGAGCAGGTCGGGGCGCATGCGCAGGGTCGTCTGCACTGACTGCCGCCGCCGCCATTGCGCTATGCGGGCATGGTCGCCGCCCAGCAGCACCTGGGGAACGGGCAGGCCTTCCAGTGTTTCGGGCCGTGTATAGTGCGGATACTCCAGCAGGCCGTTGGAAAAACTTTCGTCTTCACCGGATTCTTCCTTGCCCATAAAGCCGGGCATAAGGCGCGAAACAGCCTCCACAACGGCCAGGGCCGCTGTTTCGCCGCCATTGAGCACCACATCGCCCACGCTTAGGGGCTCAATGGGGAAAATATCCAGCAAGCGGGCGTCAATGCCTTCGTAGCGCCCGCAAACAATGGTCAGATCCTGTTCTTCGGCCAGTTGCCGCGCCATGTCTTGCGTAAAAGGGCGGCCGCCGGGGGCCATAAGCAGAATGCGCCCGGGCTTTTCGATTGCCCGCAGTGCCCCGGCCAGGGGTTCGCCCTGCATGACCATGCCCGGCCCGCCGCCATAAGGGCGATCGTCCACATGGCGGTGTTTGCTGGTGCTGAAATCGCGCGGGTCGTGAAAAGAAAAATCCACAAGGCCCGCCTCACGCGCGCGGCCCATAAGGGCCGTTGACAGAGGCGAACTAAAAAATTCGGGAAAGAGCGATACAATATGAAAACGCGGCATGCGCGGAGAGTGCCGCAAATCGTCCCGCCTTGCAAGGAAAGGATTGCGTTGTCGAAGACAGCCCTTGTTATCTTGCCCGCCGCGTCTGGCGCCGGGCGATCAGAGTGTTTCAATTTTGAAAAAGTTTAAATGATCTGACGCTGCGCGAGGCAGCGCGCCGTAACACGGCTTGTATTCGGCCGAAAGTCGCATTTTTGGCAGCATGACCACTTTGAAAATGTATATTTTCAAAGTGGTCATGCTCCAGACACGCTCTAGCCCATGGGCAGTTCCGCAAAAATAGTGCGCCAGTGCGCGCGCATGGGCCGTTCGACCACGCGTGTGGCCTGATCGGGCTGCACCGGAGTCGCCACGCATACCCAGTGCCCCGCACAGGGGACAAGCTGCCAGTTGATATTCCTATAGGGTGCGGAGATTTCGGCATTATCCCCGGCGTGGGAATGAAACGTGTCGCCTTTATGATAGAATTGCGCCAGTCCCCGGCGCTGGCCGTAGCGGCCGCTGTGTATAAGGTAGGGGTCGCGGCTGAGGCCCAGGCCTGCGGCTTTGAGCAGGGCTTCTTTCACTGTCCAGCGGCGCAGGCGCTCGCGGGCGTGAAATTCTTCGGCCAGGGGCGCGCGCGTTTCTCTGGCGGTAAAGGCTCGCCCGGCCGGGGGGAGGCTGACCAGCGCCTCGGCATCCACCGCCAGACAGGGGAGGTTTTCTACGCGGGGCTGCGCGACCTTGCCCGAGTCATGCATCAGTTGGCACAAGACATTGGCCTGCTCGTTTTTCTGGCGTCGCACGGCACAAAAAGCGGCCATGCCGCTGTGGCTGAAGGCGATGCGCCATCCGGGCAGTGCCGGACGCCCCTGATGATCCATGCCAAGCCCCGTAAAGCCCAGACAGGATAAAGAAGGGTGGTTGAGCATGGCGGAAAAAGACAGCGCATCTGCTTTTTCTTGTTTTCCCAGGGTGGCCTGCGTTGACCCCATAACAAGACGAACCAGCAACGCGCGGGCCAGCAGGCGGCTGCAGCGGGCTTTGAGGGCGGCATCGCCCGTATGAAAAGCTTGTAGATGAGCCAGTTGCTGGGGGCCCAGCCAGGGCAGCATGGCTTTTTGCAGGTAGTCGCACAGGTCGGCAAGGGGCTGCCCCACAAGCGGAGGCAACGGCGCATATAAAAGCACAATATGCTGTTCGGCGGCCTGGGCTGCCTGCATCCACTTGTGGCTGTGGCCCAGCGGCAGCGGCGCAGTATCGCTTTGCTGTCGATCGCGCCCGTTCTGTTTCCGGGGCATTTTCTGCCCGAAAGCAGCGGTCGTGTAGGGGCTGCGAGAATTTTGCCTGTGCATGTGAACCTTACTTGCTTTGTGTTTCCGGTAACTGCGGCGCTGTAGTGGGCGCGAGTTTACCCGGCAAAAGTGCTTCAAGCTCTGAAAGTGGGCTGTCGGGCTGCTTGGCGGCAGCTTGCGCCTGATCGCCTGTGCTGGGGGCTTTTTCGGCCTCAGCGGCTGGGGGCTGGTTGGCGCCCTGTTTTTCGAGTTCCTTGTTTTCGGGGCCAGAGCCGGGGCCGGGGCGAGGCGAGGCGGGTTGCGGCTTTGCGGCATCCTGCCCCGGCTGTTTGGATTGTGCATCTTGGCCAGCCTGTTTGGCTTGGCCAGCCTGCTTGGCTTGCGGGTCTGGCTTTATTGCGCCCTGGGGTGTTGCGCCATCGGGTGCTGCGGTCTGGGGTGCTGCGGCTTTCTGCTGGCTCAGGCTGATGCCAAAGGGCAATTCGCCCCGCCAGACCCAGTAACTGCCAATGCCGGCAGCCGCCAGAAGCAGAGCGGCCAGGATAGCCAGAAGAAATTTGCGCGCTACAGGATGCCCCAGGCGCGCGGGCAGTCCGTAGGGGTCGTTAAGCGAGCGTTGCGCACCGGGGGGCATTTCGCCCACAGCTGTAAGGGTTGCGCCCATGGTCAGATTGATGGGCGCACCTGTATTGACGGCCCAGCCCGAAGCATCAAGCAGCGGCCCCAGGCTGCGTTTGCGCAATTTGAACCAGGCCATGATTATAGAAGGCCCTGAAATGACAGCGAATATGACCAAAAGCGCCATGGGCCACCACCAGCCAAGGGAAAAAAGCGATTTGGCAATATAGGTAAAAGACGCGCTGACCATACTTATGCCAACGCTTACGGCGGCAAAGATACCGGCGCTTTTTGCAATATCGAATGGCTGCTTGGGGGCAGCGGCCTTTGGCGGTTCAACCTTGCCGTCGGCCAGCGAGCCTGCCATTTTGGAGGTTGCGTTGGTGATGGCGGTATCCTTGGTGGACACAAATTTTTGCAGTTGCTCGCCCATCAGGGCGGCAAAGCGCACATAGGGCGCCCACATGGCTTCGCGCAGGCTGATGGGATTGCGCACCACGCGCAGCAGGGTGCTGTCCCATACGTGGCCTGCATTGTCTACAAAAATACCGTGGCGGCCCTTGACCAGATCGTCCGCTGTGCCAGCGGTAAGGGCGGCGGCGATGGTTGTGGTCAGCACCTGCCCGTTTTCGTCATTGCGGCTGCACAGGCAATACAGCAGGCAAAGGTGGCTCTGGGCGGCAAGGCGCACATGCGTATCCACATCTTCCACGTGTACGCAAAGCGCGCAGGAACGGCTATCTATATATAATGTTCCGGCCAGAAAAATGGCCTTGTTGCCCGGTTCGTAAAAATCCGCGAAAGAAACGAAATTCATGAGCAGGGTATACAGATGGGCGTGCAGCAGAATGAGTTTTTCGAGGTCGCGCAGGGCGTCCATGCGGGGGGCGGCCAGGTCGCGCGCCACATACGCGGCAAACGCTTCTGCCGTGACAGGAGACAGCAGTTCGTCAAGGTCATCATCTGAGAGATTGTCAGCCACCGCTTCGGGATCCAGGGGCAAAAAGGCCCTGCCAAGACTGTCATCAGCGGGAGCCAGGGCCAGAGACGTAATGCCGGGGGCAGCAAACGGGCCGGCATCTTCCGGCGCACGGGGAAAGGCGGGCTTTTCGGCCAACAACGCAGCATATGGCGCAAAGCGCTCCTGGATGGCGCGCCAGCCTTCTTCATCCATCTGAAGGCCTTGGCCGGTTTCGGCGGGGGGCAGCAGCGGCGCAAACAGACGGCGGAAGACCCTCATGTCTTTTTCCCACGCGGGGTTGATGCCTGTGGACAGGCTGAGGGAACCTTGGGCGGCGATTCTGGCCAGAGGGCGGCGGGCGAGATTTTCCATGGAAAAAATCGCGGATTCGCTGGCGTCCTGCGGCTTGAGTTCGTGCTCTTCATTTAGCGCGTCAATGGCTTGCGGCGCAAAGGCCGCCATGCGGCAGCGGGCAAAATAGTCATCCAGCTTGGGCCCAAGCCTTTGCAACAGGCTCCATGCCTCGGCTGTATCATTGCCCAGGGGCAAGTCAGCCTGACTGGTTTTTTGGCGCCACTGACGTATGTCGCTGAGGTTTTTAGCAAAAACTTCTGCAAGCTGCGCATCCAGGCCCGGCGCGCCAGACCCGTCACGCTTGCCCCCCACCAGCGCGAGCCCCGTGCTGACAAAAGCAGCCACGGCCGTATCCTGCTCGTCCACAGAGGCGGAGGGGATGACGCCGTCACCGTTGAAGGCGTAGCCGGCGGCGGCGCTGAGGGCCGTAACGACCTGCGCCCGGTTGACGCTGTGTAAATCTTCGGCCCCGGTTTTTTCCAGCACAAGCTGGGCGGCCGCCAGCAGTTCCGTGCCTTCGGGCGTGTCGCGGCGCAGGATGTCCAGAGGAAGATCCTGGCGGCGCTGCCTGAGGTGCGACGGGTGAGCCACGCGCTTGCATAGCCAGTCCACGGCGAGCAGAACTTCTTTGGCCCGTATGCGTCCGTCATTGTCGGCATCGAGAAGTGTCAGGGTTTGGGGGTCAAATTCAAGGCCGCGTAAGGGGCAACTCATGGCCATCCAGAGTTTCGGATCCAGATGGTTGAGGCCTTGCCATTCGGCATCTTCGGTCAGCAGGGCCTGATCGAGACCGGCCATGCGGCGAAAGGTAAAGACAGGGTCTTCGGACATGGCGGCTTGTGCTATATCTGCTGGGGGGCGGGCGTTGGGTGCTGTCATCAGGGTGTCCCATTGGGTGTAGGAAATTCAGCTTATCACAGGCTCCATGCGAGGCACGTTGCGCTGCGGCCGGTGGGCGGGGTTTATCTCGAAGGGCTCCGATCCAGAAATTTGTCAATTTGGCGGAGACAATCATTATTGATGATCGATACTATCAAAGAAGAAGGCAGAGGTCGAGGCCCAGCTGAAATTGCTTTTAAGGGTGTGGGGAAGCTGAATTTATGCGCAGCAGAGCGCGTAACGATATAATGAGTGCGCAGGGTCGGCAAAGCCCCTGCAAGGATAGGCAAAGGAAGTGAAGGCGAAATCTTGTAAGGCATTTTAAGCGTGAAGTGTTTTCTGCTGGTATGTGTGGGCCATATGAAAAGACAGCGGAGAAATTGAGAGCATGCGCCATGGGCGGCTGGCCGTTTTCTCGCCAGCTTGCTCGCTGGGGCGAGTGTGAGAGGGGGCGGCACTCGACAGAATGGCGCGGAGCGTGCGGCGCACTCGTCAGAAAGACGCTGCTTGCGTGTGGGAGAGCTTCTTGTGAGCGGGCAAGATGGGCGGATGCGCTTTTGCTGTGTAGTGGTCGTGGTCGTGGCCGTGGCAGTGGTCGTGGCAGCGGCAGTGGCAACGGCAGTGATGGGCTGCCAATCCAGGCTAGTGAGGCAGGTTTTTAATTTCCTCTTCAATAAGGGCTACAAGTTCCGCGCCTGTCATGCGCACAGAGCGCGCAATAAGGATAAGCGCGTTGAGAGAAGCTCCCCGCTCTCCGGTTTCCAGTTGCGCGATGTACACACGCGATAGTCCGGCAAAGTCGGCAAACTGCTCTTGCGATAGGCCGCTGCGCGCGCGAAGGCTGCGCACGGTCTTGGCAATGGCTACATCCAGGCCCGGTAAAATTTGCATAGAGTATATGTAAAGCTTTTAAGTTTACATTCAGTATGCGATTGCATATAAAATTTAGGGAGGTTGTTTTTTTGTACCAGACTTTAACGCTATGTTTTGAAGGCCTTTTTCAGTTGCGGGTGGCGCGTTTGGGCAAGGGGTAATTTTTTATAACAATTTAGGCTGTTTGCAAAGACGTTTCTTTTTATTAGGGGCATTGGCCAAAGTCACTGGTCTGCCTGAAGAAACTGTTTTATTAAAAATTTTGGCAACGACTCTGGTGGTCTGGGCGCTGTAACATTTTTATATGCATCTTTAAACTGAGCGTGTGTCAGTATCGATGCGCTTTATACGTTTAATATGTGAATAGATATTTGCATGCTGTATTGCGATATTTTTTTGCTATGGCGTCGCTTGCAAATATACATCCATATATAGCTACACCGTTAAACTATACGGTGGTCGTTTTGCAAGCCTTTAAAGAATATATTTTAAGATTTATTTTATTCTGAAAAAAAAACGCCACTGGCACGGAGGCGTGCGAGTGGCGGTAAAAGCCAGATTTTTATGGTCTTCACCTGGTTGCAAGCATTTTTTGCCAGTCAGGCAAAGGGTTTTGTGGCGGAAGCTGTGTGGCGAAACTCCGGCAGGCCCGCAAATTTTAGAAGAAAGGCGGCGGGCCTGCCGGGAGCAGATGATTAATCAGCGGCCTTTGCAGCCTGATATTCAGCCACAATTTTCTCTGTTACGGGCTGTGGAGCTTCTTCATAATGGGCAAATTCCATGGTGAAAAACCCCTGTCCTCCGGTCATGGAGCGCAGATCGGGAGCGTAGCGCAGTATCTCGCTCATGGGCACATGGGCCTTGATTTCAGTGTTGCCGCCCTGCGAGTCGGAACCAAGCACTTTGCCTCGGCGGGAGGAAAGGTCGCCGATAACATCGCCCATGCTTTCATCAGGAACAGAAACCGTCAGCAGCACAATGGGTTCCAGCAGAATCGGTTTGAGATTTTCCATGGCTTTTTTAAATGCCAGTGAACCTGCGACCTTGAAGGCCATTTCGGACGAGTCCACGGTGTGGTAGCTGCCGTCGTATACCTTGACGCGGAAATCCACGACCTGACATCCGGCCAAAAAGCCCCGCGCCGCTGCTTCCTGTACGCCCTTGTCAATGGCGGGCACATACTGGCGGGGAACAACGCCGCCCACAATGGCGTCTTCAAACTGGTAACCAGAGCCGCGCGGCATCCCTTCCATTTCTATCCAGCAGTCACCGAACTGCCCCCGACCGCCAGACTGTTTTTTGTGCCTGCCCTGAACTTGGCACTTGCCGCGCACGGTTTCGCGGTAGGGAACCTTGGGGGTTTTGAGCACAATGTCCACCTTGAAACGGCGTTTGGCCTTTTCAACGGAAAGCTCGATGTGCAACTGCCCCATGCCCGAGAGCAGAATGTCACCGTTTTCTCCGTCACGGCCAAGCTTCAGGGTGATATCTTCGTCCAGCAGGCGCTGCATGGCCGCGTAAACTTTGTCTTCTTCGCCTTTTTCCTTGGGGGCCAGGGCGTAGGTGATGAGCTGCGGCGGCAGTGCCGGCATGGGCAGCACAAAGGGGGTCTTTTCATCGCAAAGGGTGTCGCCTGTGCGGGTGTTTTTGAGCTTGGCCACAGCCACAATGGCTCCTGGGCCCAGTGGTTCCTTGCAGGGGGTTTGGCTTTTGCCCGTCAGAAAGAGCAGGCTGCCCAGCCGCTCGTTGTCTTCGCTGCGCATGTTTTTAAGGTTCACATCGCCACTGATAGTGCCGGAAAGAATTCGCAGCAGGGAGAGCTGCCCGGCAAATGGGTCGGCCAGGGTTTTGAAAACAAAGCAAGCCACCGGCCCTTCCGGGTTGGCAGTGCGGGTGGCGCCGCCCTCACCCTCAAAGTCCGGGCGGTCAAGGGCCGAAGGCAGCAGCGCTTCTATGGCATTGAGCAGGGCCGCGCCGCCTTTGTTTTCAAGGGCCGAGCAGGTCAAAACGGGAACCAGGTCGCCTTTGATAACGCCCGCCCGCAGGCCGGTGTGCAGGTCTTCCAGGGGCAGGCTGCCTTCTTCCAGATATTTTTCCATAAGAACTTCATCGCTTTCAGCGATGTTTTCCACGGTAATATCGCGCAAAAGGCTCACATCATCCGCAAGTCCGGCGGGAATTTCGGCTTCAGCCGTGCTGCCGTCGGCCTTGAACATGTGGGCCTTGCCGGAAAGCACGTCGGCCACGCCCAAAAATGTTTCGCCCTGACGGATGGGCAATTGCAGGGCCACGGGTCTGACGCCCAGGGTGGCCAGGCTGTCGAAGGTCATCTGAAAATCGGCACGGTCGCGGTCAAGCTTGTTGATTACGATCATGGCGGGCAAACCGGCCTGGCGCGCCATGTTCCAGAATTTTTTTGCCAAGGGGCGCACGCCGTCCACGGCGTCCACCACAAAAACCACGCTGTCCACACCTTTGAGCAGGCATTCCATATCGCCTGTAAAGTTGCCGTCGCCGGGAATGTCCAGCAGGAAATGCCGGTTTTTGTTCCACACATAGGTCGCGCAGGCGGGCTGTATGGAGCCACGCCGCCGGGTTTCTTCCGGCTCGTAATCAAGGCTAGTGGTGCCTTCTTCAATGGCGCCCATGCGAGTGGTGGCGCCGGCATTGAACAGCAGCATCTCGGCAAGAGAGGTTTTGCCGCAGCCGCCGGTGCCGACGAGTGCAAAGGTGCGTTGCATTTCCAGTGGGGTAGGCATGGTTTTCTCCCTTAGTAAGCGATGTGGCGGGCGCATGCGGCGCGGGCCGGGTGAACGAAACCAGGGGGAGAGCGCGATGTTGCGAAGGCGGGCAGGGGTGCGGCTATGCCCGGCCCGCCGGTTCAGCGGAAAATATCCGGCTGATCGATAGGGGGGACGGGCGTTTTCCGCAAGCGTGGCCTTGTCGCCATGGTGGGAAACGTGCGCTCCATATGCTATTATTGTCCACGATACATACTTGCCCAAAAAAAGGGAAGAGCCGGACAGGCTTAGACATCCGGCCAGCCATAAAAGTGTGTAAAAGCAGCTTGACAGCCGGGGCCGCTACAGTGACACTTTACAGGATATACCGGGCGGCAGGCCTGTGGCGGAGGATATATGACCTGGGAATGGGCCGCAGCTGGCATCGTATTTTTGCTGGTGGTGGTATTCAGTGTGCGCCTGATGAAGCGTGGTCTTTTTACCCTGGAGGACGAGCGCGCCCTGTGCGAGGAGCGCATACGCCTTATGGAAGAAGAATTGCGTCAGGATCAGAAAAATATGGCTTCCAGTGAGCATTTGCACATCGCCCTGGCGGGTTTGCGCGATTTGCTCCGCCTGGCGGGCTACCCTCGCGGCTTTTGGCTAGAGGTTGCCGCGCGCGGGCAGGGAGAGGCCATGGGCGAGGCATTGCTGCTACACACTCCGGCTGGAGACTGGCGCGTAAGCCTGAGCATGCGCGAACGGCAACTGCGGGGCGTGCGCAAGGTGGCCCACGGTCGGGGGCGATGGCATCTATATGGGCCTGATATTCATGAAGAATATGCTGAGCTTGCCCCGCTGATGTGTGCACTGCACACGCATTTGCGCCATGGCGGCAGTACAGCCGCTGGCTTGAATACCACCGGAACCCTTGCCGTTCCCACAGCTTTTATCAACACGGATCAAAGCGGGGCTGCAAGCAACCTTGCAGACGCTCCTCCGGAGAAGCCCCATTTGGCGCGGCGCTTTTCGCGCCGTACTGCCCGCCTTCCCATCCGAAAAAAAACCCTCCCGCCACCGCTCAAGCCTGGCACGCGCTAAGGATTGTTTCCCAACACTTTTTTGTCCAAATAGCTGACTCAAAAGCCTTTTTAACTTCATGCTTTGTTTCAAGATGCTAGAAGAGCCTTTTGGCCTGAAGGGGAAATGACTTGTCCTTTGGGATGAGATTTTAGTGCCCGCAGGGCGCAACTCCCCCCGCAAAAGAGACGTCATGCTTTTTCGGTCACGCCCTGCGCACCGCCTGACCCAACGCCGTGCAGGCGACCCCCTTCCTCCTCCTCCTCCTCCTTCTCCTTCTTCTTTCCCCCCCTGCGTGATCAGCATGCCTAAAAACGCCGTCCGGCACAGTGGTGACGAACGGCGGTATCAGGGGAGAAGGCCAAGGCGGCCACAGAGTGAATATAAAAATAAATAAATAAATAAATTACCGCTTACGCTGCAAATGGTCGCGCAAGAGAATAGCCACCAGGTTCATGCTCAGTACCAGAAGCAGCAGCACAAGCCCGGTTCCGTATTGCAGGGGCCGAGTTTTTTCTATTTCCGTTCCTGCGGTGGCCAGCACATACATGTGGTAGGGCAGGGCCATGACGGAGCTAAAGATGGAATCCGGGTTTTTGGGCGTATAAAAAACCGCTGCCGTAAACATGATGGCCGCTGTTTCGCCAGCGGCCCGCGCCACACCAAGGATGGCCCCCGTGAGCATGCCGGGCAGGGCGCAGGGCAGCACCACGCGGCTGATGGTCTGCCATTTGGTGGCGCCCAGGGCCAGCGAGGCTTCGCGGTAGGTGTCGGGCACGTTGCGCAGGGCCTCCTCGGCCGTGCCAATGATGATGGGCAGCGTAAGCACGGCAAGGGTCAGCACGCCGGAGAGAATGCTGACCCCGAAGCCGCAAAAGGTCACAAAAAATGACAAACCGAAAAGGCCGAAAACCACTGAAGGAACCCCGGCCAGATTGTTCACCCCCAGGCGCACATAACGCGCAAAAGCATTGCGTTTGGCGTATTCATGCAGGTAAACGGCCGAAGCAACGCCCATGGGAAAGGCCAGCAACAGCGCCCCCAGCGAAAGGATGGCCGTGCCCATAATGCAGGGCAGTATGCCCCCTTCGGTCATCATGCTGCGGGGGGCCTGGCTTATGAATTCCCAGCTCAGGGCGGGCAGGCCGTTGTAGAACAGAAAAGCGCACACGGCCACCAGGGCCAGCACGTTACAGGCGGCCACGCCCCGCAAACAAAAAAACATGATGTTTTGCGCGCGGCCGCGCGCTTTGCCGCTTGTGGGCGTAAAGCGCTTTTGGGCTGTGTTTAGTGGGCCGGTCTGGCCGGGGCAGATGGGCTGTGACATGTTTTTTCCCGCTTGCTGTGGCTTTGTTACAGGCTCGAAGTGCCGGCCTGACGGTGTTTTTCGGCTATATGGGCCGCCAGCATGTTAAAGGCCAGGGTGAGCAGAAAAAGCACGATGCCGATGGCGAAAAGCGCGTGGTAGTGTTCGCTGCGAAAGGGGGCTTCGGCCATTTCGGCCGCTATGGATGCGGGCATGGGCCGCACAGGATCAAGCAACGATGTGGGGATGATGCCCGCGCCGCCCGCCACCATAAGCACCACCATTGTTTCTCCGATGGCCCGCGACATGCCGAGCATGACAGCCGTGCCAATGCCCGAAAGCGCCGCAGGAATAACAACGCGCACTGTGGTTTGCCAGCGTGTGGCCCCGAGCGCCAGCGAAGCCTCGCGCAGGTCGCGCGGCACGCTGTAGAGCGCGTCTTCAGACACCGAGCAGATGGTGGGCACACTCATGAAGGCCAGCACCACAGAGGCATTGAGCAGGTTCAGGCCAGTGGCCGCGCCCAGATAGTCTTGCAGAAAAGGAGCCAGCACCACCATGCCCAGAAAACCCAATACCACCGAAGGCAGGGCGGCCAGCAATTCCACAAAGGGTTTGATAATGCGGCGCACGGCAGGGTGGGCGATTTCCGTAAGGTATACGGCCGTGAGCACGCCCAGCGGCACAGCCAGCAGCGAAGAAAAAAACGTCACTGCCAGAGAGGCCGTCAGCAGGGGGAAAATACCGAACAGGCCGGGATCTTCGGTGGGATACCACAAGCTGCCCAAAAGAAAATCCATGACCGGATAGTGCGCAAAAAGCGGCAGGCCTTCCATAAACAGAAATAGGACAATACCGGCCAGAACCAGCAGAGAACTGCCCGCCATGGCGGCGAGGAGTAAGCGAACCAGTTTTTCTTTCAGGTCTGCGGAGCGCATGGGCTGTTTTCCTGACGCGGTGGCGCGTCCATTGCACTGTGGGCACAGGCGGGGCAGGCCGGTTTGCGGTATCCGGCCTGCCCGCGCCAGCAAGGATTTTTTGCCAATATGCTATTTGCTCAGGGGCACGTAGCCCACGGCGAGCACATCCTTTTGCCCTTTGTCGGGGGCTAGCAGGTATTCAACAAATTCTTTCACCGCGCCCTGGGGCGTACCGTTGGTGAAGATGTACAGTTCGCGGGCTATGGGCCACTGCTTTGCAAGGGCGGTTTCAGCGCTGGGGCGTATGCCGTCAACCGCCACGGGCATGGTGGAATTGTCCACATAACCCAGCCCTATATAGCCGATGGCGTTTTTGTTCTTGCTCACAGTCTGCACAACGGCGCCGCTGGAAGCCTGCATGAGCGCCCTCGGGCTGACGCGTTCCTTGTTCATGACCAGCTCGTCCCAGGATTCGAATGTGCCGGAAGAAGTGTCGCGCGAGATAGCCACTATCTGGGCGTCTTCGCCGCCAAGGTCTTTCCAGTTGGTGATCTTTCCGGTGTAGATGTCACGCAGCTGGCTCATGCTGAGCGCGCTCACCTTGTTGGCCGGATTGACCACAGGCACAATGGCGTCAATGGCTATGGCCGTGCGCAGGGGGGTGATGCCGTTTTTGGCGGCGGCGTCATTTTCTTTATTCTTGATGTCGCGCGAGCTCATGGCCACATGGCACTGTTTTTCCATCAGCGCCTTGATGCCATTGCCGGAACCACCGCCCGAGATGCTCAGTTGTGTGCCGGGATGCGAAGCCATAAAGGCTTCACCTGCTTTTTGCACCACGGGCAGTACGGTAGTGGAGCCGTTGATGATGACCTGCTGGGCGGCGTGGGCCGCAGCGCCCCAGCAGAGCACGACCAGGGCGCAGGCCATGAGCCTGCCGCCATAACGGGAAACACGTTTTTTGCAATCAAAAGACATGGCTTTCTCCTGGTTGTATGGGTGACGACATGTTCACCCCCCGGCATGTTTTTGCCGTGCCTTTCTTTTGGCCCGCCTCTGTTACAGAATGATGACGGATACACGAAGACTGCGTGAAAGGGCGTCAGCCTGTACTGCCTGTACTGCTTGTGCCAGCCTGTGCTTTGGCATGCGGCCCCGGCTTTTGGCAGCCGGGCAGGGCGTTGTAGCGTTTTTTTTGGCATGCGCTTGTTTGGCGTGGTGCTGCCCGGCGTGGGCTGCGCGCAGTACCGGGCATTTTCGGAAAAGGCGTCAATTGATTTGCCCTGCGCTGTGGGGCATGCTTTATCTGGTGTTTTGCGTGTCACGCAATTGTAACAGAGCCACCATCACATTGGCGCACAAAAGCGTTTTACTCGGGCTGCATTACAGAGGTGTGAACCATGAGCCAACAGATATTGATAGTTGAAGATGAAGCCGATATTCGCGAGCTTTTGCGCTTTAATCTGGAGCGCGAAGGTTTCAGCGTTCTGGAGGCGGCCGACGGCAACGAGGCGCTCAAGCTGGCCCGCCAGCATCTGCCGGCCCTTATGCTGCTGGACGTCATGATGCCGGGGCCGGACGGTTTTGAGGTTTGCCGCCTTTTGGGGGCGCAGGCTGAAACCGCCCATATCCCCGTGCTTATGCTGACGGCAAGAGGCGAAGAGATGGATCGCGTGGTGGGTCTGAGCCTTGGGGCTGACGACTATGTGGTCAAGCCCTTCAGCGTGCGCGAGCTTATGCTGCGCATCCGGGCCGTGCTGCGGCGCGGGCCGCGAAGCGGCGAGAGCCCTGTGCTGGAGCGTCACGCCATACGCCTGCGCCCAGACGCCCATGCGGCTGAAGCGCATGGCGAGGAGTTGCAGCTGACAGCCACGGAATTTCGCCTGCTGGAAGACCTGTTGCGTCATGCCGGCTCAGTGCGCACGCGCGAGCAATTGCTCGACAAGGTTTGGGGTTACTCTTTTGAGGGCTACGCCCGCACGGTGGATACCCACGTGCGCCGCCTGCGCGCCAAGCTGGGGCCTGCGGCCTCCATGCTGGAGACAGTGCGCGGGGTGGGGTACAGGATCAAGGAATAGTTGCCCGGCCACAGGCGGGCCTGCGGGGCTGCGCCATGTGCGGGAGGATACGGCGGCTCAGCCGCATGGGCGGAAGATATGCTTTCATTCAGAACCAGAATTTTTGGCGGCATGTTGGCCGTGGCCCTGGTTTCTATTGCTGTGGCGGTGTTCTATGGCAAGGCCTGGTTTGAAAAAGTGCAGCTTGAATCGGCCCGTGAGCGCCTGGTGCGCGAAACCACGCTGGCCGGAGCCATTCTGGACGGCCTGGGCGAGCATGCGGCCGGGCTGGCGCGCCTTGCCGCCATTCTTGATATGCCCGAAGAGCGCCTTTCATTGCTGGATCCGCAGGGTCATGTGCTCGGCGATACGGCACCGGACGCGCAGCCCGTGACCCGGCTCGACAACCACGCCGACAGGCCCGAAGTGCGCGAAGCTATGGGCGGCGCGCCGGGCTTTGCCATCCGCCCCAGCGGAACTTTGGGCAAAGACCTGGCCTATGCTGCCGTGCTTTTGCAAAATGGCGATATTTTGCGTGTTTCAGTGCCGTTGGCAAGTCTCAGGCAGATTATCGACAGCCGCCTTGCCGTATTTACGCAGATCGGCGTGATTACGGTCGTTCTTTCCCTGCTTTTGGCCGGGCTGCTTTCCGGGGCATTGCGCCGTTCGTTGCGGCAGATGGTGTCTGTGGTGGAGGCCATTTCGCTGGGCAATTTTCAGCGCCGCCTGCGGCACATCCCCGGCTGCGAATTTGCCCCTTTGGCCGATGCCGTGAACCGCATGGCCGAAAATATTGAAGAGCACGTCCGCACCGCAGCAGAGCAGACCGCCCAGCTTGAAAGCATATTGGACACCATGAGCGATGGCGTTCTGGTGCTTGGGCCGCGCGGGCGCATCCGCCGTTGCAACCGGGCGTTGGTGCGCGAATTTCCTGCGGCGGCGTCGGCCTTGGGCGCGCAGGTGGTGGAGGTGATACCTTCGCCGCCCCTGCAAAACGCCGTGGATGAACTTATGGCCGAGGCCGAGGCCAGCCTGGAGGCCCGGCAACGGGCAGCGGCTTTGGCCGCCTCGGCGCGGCATTCGGCCGCAAAGCAGGCGGATGAAGAGGCCCTTGCCGGAGAGGGCGGGCGCGTGCAGCGTTATCTGCACCTTGAGCTGCCTTCGGGCCAGGCCATGTCGGTCTGCATTTCCCTGCCGCCAGCGGCAGAGATGGCGGACGGGCAGGTGGGAGCTGTGGCTGTTTTTCACGACATAACGGAGCTTATGCGGCTTGAGCGCGTTCGGCGCGACTTTGTGGCCAATGTGTCGCACGAGCTGCGCACGCCGCTCACCGCCATACAGGGCTATGCCGAAACCCTCACCAGCCTTGACGGCCCGCCGGAATGTCGCCGCTTTGGTGAAATCATCCTTAAAAACGGAGCCTACCTTTCGCGCATGGTGGAAGACCTGCTGACCTTGGCCCGCCTTGAGGGCAAGAGCGGCAGCCTTGAGCTTGTCCCCACAGACCCGCGCGAGGCCCTGGCCCAGGCGATGGCCATGTGTCGCGAAGTGCTGGAACAGCGCCGTTGTCGTGTGGAGTCGCAGCTTTCCGCAGATTGTGGGGTTTTGGCCAGCCAGCCCCATCTGACCCAGGTTTTTCGCAATCTTTTGGAAAATGCGGGCCGCTACGCGCCCGAGGGTGGCAGCATTGGCGTGTCTGCGCGGCGGGCAGGGGGCAGCGTGGTTTTTCGTATTACCGACGATGGCCCTGGCATTCCCCGGCAGGATCTCGAGCGTATCTTCGAGCGTTTTTATCAGGTGGAGCGCCATCGAGGGCAGGCCAACACCGGTCTTGGCCTTGCCATCTGCAAGCATATCATCGAGCGGCACGGCGGCAGTATCCGGGCAGAAAGCCCCGCCATTGACGGCAGCACGGCCCTTGTTTTCACTCTCACTTCCGCCCACGGAGCAGCACAGTCATGAAGGAATACCTGGAGGCCCGTAAGGTCAGCGTTTTTTACGGGCAGCACAAGGCCCTGCACGAGGTCAGCCTGGCTTTTGAGCCGTGCCGGGTTACGGCCCTCATAGGCCCTTCGGGCTGTGGCAAGTCCACTTTTTTGCGCTGCCTGAACCGCATGAATGACCTCATACCCGGCGCGCGCGTGGAAGGCGAAATCTTGCTGGATGGCGAGGATGTGAACCGTCCGGATACGGACGTGGTTTCGCTGCGCTGCCGGGTGGGCATGGTTTTTCAGAAGCCCAATCCCTTTCCCAAGACCATTTACGAGAATGTGGCTTACGGCCTGCGCGTTAACGGCCTGCGAGACGAAAGCCTTATTGCGGAAAAAGTGGAGTTTTCCCTGCGCCGGGCGGCCATTTTTGACGAGGTCAAAGACCGCCTTCAGGCTCCGGCCCTGGGGCTTTCCGGCGGGCAGCAGCAGCGCCTGTGCATTGCCCGCGCCCTGGCCGTGGAGCCGGAGGTGCTGCTTATGGACGAACCCGCCAGCGCCCTTGACCCCATTGCCACTCAAAAAATCGAAGAGGGCATACGCGAACTGCGCGAATCGCTGTCTATCATCATTGTTACTCACAACATGCAGCAGGCCGCCCGCGTGTCTGACACCACGGCGTTTTTCTACATGGGCGAACTTATCGAGCACAATGCTACGGATATCATGTTCACGCGACCCGGTAAAAAGCAGACAGAAGATTATATTACCGGCCGTTTTGGCTAGGTTTTCTTTGTTGAGAATTTTGTGGGTAAGGGCTCCTTCGAAGCAGTATCCCGCAGCTATGCCGCTGCCGTAACGCGGCACAGAACATACAGCTTTTTTCAGGAGAGCAGCATGCAACAGGCCAACTATCTACAGCAATTGCTGGTAACTTTGCGCACCCGGCTTCTGGTCATGTGCGCCAGCGTGGGCATTGCTTTGGAAGAAGCGGGCAAGGCGCTGGCGGCCAATGACCCCGGCAGGGCCGCGGCCATTATCGAGAGCGATGCGGCCATAGACGCCCTGGAAAATGAAATTGACGAAATGGCCCTGCGCTTGCTGGCCCGCGCTCAGCCCGTGGCCGGGGATCTGCGCTTTGTGGTGACGTCGCTGCGCATGGTGGTGGATCTGGAGCGTATCGGCGACGAGGCCGTGAGCATGTCCGAACAGGCCATTCTGATGCAGAACATGCCGGGTTTCAGCATCATAGACCACGTGCGCGAGTTGTATGAGGGCGCATGCGATGCCTTTGAAAACGCCGTGCGGGTTTTCCGCGAAAACGACGCGCAGGGGGCGCTGGCCATGCGCCGGGGCGATGATGAGGCCGTGCAGAACGAGGTGCGTATTATACAGGATATTATGGAATGCCTTTCCGATCCGCATTGCCATCTCAAGCCGCATGTGGCTATGCACATCATTCTTGTGACGCGTTCGCTGACGCGCATCTGGCGGCGGTCTGTCAATATTGCCGAGCATGTGTATTTTATCAGCCGGGGCGAAAGCCTCAAGCACAGGGGCGACGGACGGGAAGAGGCGGCAGGCGCCTTGGCGGACGCCGCGCAGCCCGTTACGCCCCATGACGCCTCGACGCGGAGCATGGGCAGCCGGGGCATGGCAGCTGGAGAAAATAAAGCCCGGGAGGCGTGAGCAAAAGAAGCGCCCTTGCGCCCCGTTGCCAATTGTTCGTCGTCCTATCCCCATTTTGATTTGGGAGGCGTGAGCAAAAGAAGCGCTCTTGCGACCCGTTGCCTGCCGCCAGTATATGGTTTTCGGCCGCCCCTGTGACCAAGGAGAGGACGCGGCGCGACCGCCCGCGGGATGTGCTCGCGCCGCGCAATGACCGCATGTTGGAAGCCCTTAGCCGCACGTTGCCCTGGTATGCGGGGCGTGAGCCTTTGCCCCCGGCGCAGGCTGCCCCAAAAGAGGTGTGGCTGTTTTTCGCTCAGTGACCACTGTGACTCAGGCGATTCCCTGAGAGCGCTTTTTGCGGGCTTGAGGTCTTGGGTTGAGGGCTTTCCCAGAGGGCTGAGCAGGGGATGCGCCCCGCCGTCGCGCTGGCGCCTCAAGAATATCTAGGGCTGTGCCCCACCTTCATCAGCAACAGGGCCGCTTTCATTATAGTCCATTGGTGCGGCTTCCTGCACAGGCAGATATGTTGCTTCAAATTCCGCCAGGGGCACAGGCTTGTTGAACAGATAGCCCTGAACCTGCTCGCAGCCTTTTTGCTTGAGAATGGCAAATTGCTCTTCAGTTTCCACGCCCTCGGCCACCACGCAAATGCCCAGTCTGCGGCAAATGTCTACAACGGCTCCGATAACCATCTGGGTTTTCTGATTGGTCACGAGGCTGCCCACAAGGGCCTTGTCCACCTTGAGCTCATCGAAATTTGCCAGCGAAAAAAGCGACAGGTTGGCAAAATCTACCCCGAAGTCGTCAATGGCCACGGCAAAGCCCAGTTCGCGGATATTGTCGATCAGGGCGAGCAGGTTCATGCCCTCCACGCCTTTCACACTTTCCGTCACTTCAATGATCACCCATTTTTTATCAATGCCGTAGGCGTTGAAAATCGCCAGCAGGCGCGTGAGGAAATCCTTTTCCGCCAGAGTGTAGCGCGAAAAGTTTACTGATATGGGGACAGCCTCCCTGTCTTCGGTCAGCCAGCGGGATATGGCGGAACAGACAAAGTCAAAAACATAGAAATCAAGTAAGCCGATGAGTTTTGCGTCCTCAAGCACTGGCAGAAACTGCGCCGGCGGCGCAACCGTCCCGTCTTCTTGCAGATAGCGTACCAGAGCTTCAGAGCCGCTTACCGTGCGGCTGGCAGAAAAAATTTTGGGCTGGAGGTAAACGGTAAAAGAGCCTTCCCGCAGGCTTTTTTCCAGCATGCCCGGTTCGGTCAGGCAGAACACGTCATCGTTGTAATGGCGGTAACGGTCGCTGGGAAGATTTTTTCGGTAATGGCTTTTTTTGTCCTGGTACATGAGTTTTTCCGCATCATGAGCCAACTCGTGCACGCTGACAGCTGCTTCGGCCCACTGATGGCCGATGGCTACCCGGCAGTCCTGAAAGGCGGAGCAGTGCACTTTGAGCAGGCGCACACACTGCTCAAAGTCTTCACGCGGCATGTTTTTGCACATGACAAGAAATTCGTCTCCCCCAACGCGATAGGCGGTGCCCGCAGGAAAAGCCTTTTTGATGCTGCTTGCGCACTCGGCCAGGAGCTGGTCGCCGTGGCTCTGGCCGAAGACATTGTTGATCTTTTTCATTTCATTGATGGAAAGGTAGACGATGCCCGCATTTTGTACGTCTTTGGCGTTAGCAATTTTTTGCAGATAGGAGTTTCGGTTGTGCAGACCGGTGAGGCTGTCCTGATAGCTTAGCGTAACCAGAAGCTCTTCATAGCTGATACGCCGTAGGGTCGAGAGCAGAAAGTAGCGTAGCGAAAGCAGCAGGGGTGCGATTTCACGGATTTTTTCGGGAGAGGCATTTTCCATTCCCCAGAAGCCCAGCAGCGTGCCGTTCTGTTCCAGCGCCATGGCCACAAGGTTGCCAATGCCTTGGGCTCTCAGGGCCTGATAGGCCTCCGCATGCTGCCCCTTTTGTAGTTCCACATCCTTGATAACCAGATATTCATTGCCCTTTCCGTATGCTTTCCACTGCTGAAAGCGGCCCATGTCCAGCATTCGGTAGCGTTTGTCGGTCAGGCTGGCGGCGCGCCATTCGCGGGTCAACTGAAATGTTTTGCCGGAAAGCTGAAAAAAGTAGGCGCGATCAGCGCCAAAATGTTTGCCCACCCGCTCCAGCAGGTCTTCGAGAGCTTCTGCCAGTGTTTTTGCATTGTAAAGCAGGGCGATGCAGTCTCTGTTAACCTGCTCGCCCTCCAGCGCGTGTTGCAACGCGCGGCGCTCCATCTCCCGTTCTGTGATGTCGGTGGCGATTTGCATCCGCGCTTTTTTTCCGTTCCAGTTCACGAGCCTGTCGCGCAGGATAAAGTGGCGCCCCAGCATTTTGTTGGTAAATTCCCAGGAATAGACACTGTCGAAGGTGAGGCGGTCGTTAAGGCAAAAGGTGCATGGGGCAGCCAGCCCGTGTAGCAATTGATGGCATTTTGCGCCGCGAGGATCGCCGATGCCGTATTTCTCCCGTGCCGAAGCGTTGATATAAAGCAACTCATGGGTGGCGATATCTACCACATAGACCAGCTCCAACATTTGCTCGAGGGTGTTTAGCAGGGTGTCCTGCATAAGCACCTTTTCCGCTTCGGCCATGTCGGGCGACAAGTCCTGGTCGTCGGGGAAGCGTGAGCTTGCAGGCTGAAGGAGAATATGGGGTGTTTTTTTGGGGCTGTCTGTATACGGTTCGGTCTGCTCCATGGCCACGCGGTTACGACCGTTTTGCTTGGCCTGATACATGGCCTTGTCGGCGCAGCGTATCAGGTTTTCAAGGCTTCGAGGGGCATCGGCTTGCATACAGGACAGGCCGATGCTGACAGAAAGCCGCAGGTCGGGATATTCGCGAAAGCGCATGGAATGTACCACGTTAATGATGCGGTGGGCTACAAGATGCGCAGCGTCAGTATCCGCATGGGCCAGCAGAGCCACAAATTCTTCACCGCCATAGCGGCAGTTGATGTCGCTGCCGCGCAGGCAGCGCATGATGGCATTTGAAATGCGTTCCAGCGCCGCATCGCCAAAGGTGTGCCCGTAAATGTCGTTTATCTGTTTGAAATGGTCGATGTCGATAAAGAGAACGGAGATGGGGATGTTAAGGTTTCTACTGTGCTCATGCAGCGCTTTTCCTCTTTTGAAAAAGGCATGGCGGTTGGAGGCCCCCGTCAGTTTGTCGGTGGTGGCCATGTGAACCAGCGCTTCACTAGAGCGCTTGAGCGCCTGAATATTTTTTTGTTCCCTGGCTTTGAGCTTTCCAACAAGAAGAACAATGGCGAAAATGGCGAGAGAAATGGTGAAGGATTTGTAAGCACCGGACGGATCATTGGTTTTGACCAGAAAAAAATGAGCGCTGTAGGCAAAAGCCACGCAGCCGCTCAGAGCCCCCCCAAGATAGCCACTGGAATATGTGGCGTACACAATGGGGATCATCAGAATGATCATGGGGTTGGGAATTTTGAAAAAATAAACAATAAGAATGGACAGGGAGATCAATGAAATTGCGGACAGGTATTTTATCCATTCATTCTGCAAACAGGCCTTGGAGCGTGCCTTCAAAGGATCTCTATTCTTGCTCATTCACGCCTCGTGGTATCAGCATGATATTTTTATATATTTCTTGAGAAAGTTTTTATGGATCAGCATTTTTGGTGTGAAAAAACATGACTTGTGAAAATTATACCGAAATACTTTTAAATATTCTAGGTCTAGGAGCTGTAAACATTTGCATCATGTGCTTGCATTGTTCAAAAAGGCTCCCTGCCATATGCGCGGGAGCCTTATATTGAAGAACAAAAAAGAGATGGTTACCGCGCCCCAAAGCCGGGAATGTGAAAGCGGCGCTCGAGCCAGCGAAGAAAAAATGTGGCCAGGGTGACCATGCCCAGATAGTAGGCGCCAACGGTGATGAAAACTTCTGTAAAACGGAATGTGTCTGACGCCACAACCTTGCCCTCGCCCATAAGTTCCATACAGGTAACAAAATAGGCCAGCGAGCTGTATTTTATAAGATAGATAATTTCGTTGCCGCAACCGGGCAGGGCCCGCCGCGCCGCTTGCGGCACAACTATCCAGGCCACGGTTTTCCAGGTGCTGAAACCCAGGGCCTGGGCGGCCCGTATCTGCCCCTGGCGGATGGAAAGCAGCGCGCCGCGCACATATTCGCTCTGGTACGCCGCCGTGCACAGGATAAAACTCGTCAGAGCTGCACCATAAGGCGGAAAATAGATGCCGAGCTTGGGCAGGGCGTAATAGATCATCATCAGCTGCACGAGCAGCGGCACTCCGCGCACGATGGCGGTAAACCAGTCGCCCAGACGGCGCAGCCACCCCGGGCCGAAAGAACGGGCACAACCCAGCAACACGCCGCCCACAAAGCCCAGGCTACCCGCGGGAACGATGAGCGCCAGAGACATGAGCAGGCCCTTGTTAAGGGCGGGGATAAGCTCGTGGCTGAAAAAGGCCGTGTCCAGCACGCTAGACCCCCATCTCCAGCAGACGTTGGCAGAAGTCGCGGGTGCGCGTTGTGGAGCCTTCGGCAAGAAGCACATCGGGCGCGCCCTGTTCAATAAGCTTGCCCTGTTCCATAAAAATAATTTCTGTGGCCAGAGCGCGGGCAAACTCCATCTGATGAGTGGCCATGATCATGGTCATGCCCCCGCTGGCAAGGTCGCGTATGACAGCAAGCACTTCACCCACAAGCTCTGGATCCAGGGCCGAAGTGGGTTCGTCGAGCAAAATGACTTTGGGATCCATGGCCAGGGCGCGGGCCATGGCCACGCGCTGCTTCTGCCCGCCGGAAAGCTGAGCCGGATAGAGCAGGGCGCGGCGGGCCAGGCCAACGCGCGCCAGCTCTTCATGGGCGCGGGCTTTAGCGTCTTTGTGGTTCATGCCGCGCACCTTGCGCAGGGCAATGGCCACGTTTTCTTCGGCCGTAAGGTGGTCAAAGAGGTTAAAATCTTGAAAGATCATGCCCACCTGAGCGCGAAAGGCGCACAGGGCGGCCTTGTTTGTGCGGTCAAGGCGTTGCCCTTCAAGGTAAATATCGCCCGTGTCCGGAGGGATAAGGCAGTTGATGCTTTGCAGCAGGGTGCTTTTTCCCGCGCCTGAAGGCCCGATGAGCACTTTGAGTTCACCCCGGCGCACCGAAAGATTGCAGTTGTCCAGAATGGGCTTGCCGCCCAGCTTCTTGGAGATGCCCTCAATACGCAGAATCGCTTGTTCGTCCACATTCATGGCTTATCCCGCACCCGTGCCTTCCATGCCCATGCCCGTGGAATATCCCGGCACATGCACTCTTTTTTCCAGACGGCGCAGAAGCTTCAGCACCGCCAGTGTCAGCAGAAAATAAATACAGCCCGCCGCCGCGTAAAGGGCCAGATGTTCGTGTGTGCGTGCGGCTACAAAAGACGTTCTTGCCATAATATCCTGCGTGCCGAGAACGTAGCAGATGGCCGAGTCTTTGAGCAGAATGGAAAATTCGTTGGCCCAACCGGGAATAGACAGGCGCATGGCCTGGGGCAATATGATAGTGCAAATGCCTGTGGTTTCGCCCATGCCCAGGGCGCGCGCTGCGTTGAGCTGCCCTTGAGGCAGGCTTTCGATGGCTCCCCGGAAGATTTGCGACTGGTAGGCCGTGCTGGTGCAGCCGAGCACCAGGCAGCAGATTAAAAACGGGTCTGCCGGCAGGCCCAGGCTGATGAAAAGCCCATAGCACAGGAAAAGCAGCACAAGAATGGGCACGCCACGAAAAAACCACACATAAAGCGCGACCAAACGGCGTAGCCAGGGGCCGCCGTAAACCTGGGCCACGGCCAAAGGAACGCCGAGCACAAGGCCCATGGCGAGAGAAATGGTCACGTTGCCCACCGTGACGATGCAGCCAGCCAGCATGGCCGGAAGGGCGTGGTAAACTACAGAAAGTGAGTCCATATGCGGGGTTTTGCCGTGGGTTGGGCAGAACAGCGCGGATCGCCGGAATAACCGGCGATCCGCGCCTGCCGTTCAGCGCTTTCGCGTTACTTATTTATTCAGGTACTTTTTTTGCAGTTCCAGCCAGTACGGATCAGCCATGAGCTTTTTATAGCCCTCGTTGATGAGCTTGTGCAGGTCTTTATCTTCCTTGCGCATGGCTACACCAAACTTGTCGGGCGCCCCGTGGGTTCCGGCTTTTTTAACGGCACGGCCCTTGACAATGGCGTCATCGGCGGGCAGTTCGTCCATAAGGGCCACATCAATGCGGCCGTTGAGCAGGTCTTCCACGGCCAGGGGGGCGGACTCGTAGAAGCGCAATTCAAAGGGATAGCCTTTTTCCTGCTGTTCCTGCTTGATGGCGTTGGCTTCAGATGTGCCGCGCTGCACGCCGAGCTTGACCTTTTTGGTCAGCACGTCCTGCGGGGTCAGCGCAGAGTTGGCGGGCACGACAAACACGCGCGAAACCGTCCAGTAAGGCTCAGAGAAATCTACAACCTTGGCGCGTTCGGGCGTGATGCTCATGCCCGAGTCCACCATGTCTATCTGCTTGGCCACAAGGGCGGGAATGATGCCGTCCCAGGCCATGGGTTTATGCGTGATTTCAAAGCCCATGGTCTTGGCTATCCAGTTGAGTGAATCCACGTCAAAGCCGGCGGGCTGGCCGGTTTTTTCGTCCATATAGGCGAAAGGCGGATAGTTGGGGTCAATGCCGTTCACATAGCTCTTTTTGGCAAAAGCAGGCACGGCGGCCATAACGGCAGCCAGCAGGGCGCAGACAAGAAGTTTTTTCATGCTCGTTTTCCCCCTCGGAAATAGCAGTGGCCTTATACGGCAGGCCGCAAAGCTGATGGCGGCAGCCGCTGAAAATGATGCGCGCACCCAGAGCATAAACGCGGGAGCACGCGGTCGCACGTGCAGACAGAGCGAATGCCCTGTCGCCGCGCTGGGACGGCAAAACAAGGTATTAATCTAACAGAAGCTGTGCCGTGACGCAAGCAGGCCGGATGGATTGTTTTTGCCGTTTGCAGAAGGGGCGAGTATGGTATAGAATTTTCTTTTAAAGCACTGGGAGTGCCTTGAAGCATTGGGTGTACCCTTGCTTGTTGCAGCCCCAAGGAATCAGCTCCGGTGATTTTTATCGGCACGCAACACTGTGTTTTTTGGGATGGATGTCATGAAAAAACCCCTACGCTGGGCTTACCTTGCCTCTCTTTTCGGTTTTTCAGCCCAGAAAATCCTGCTGTGTCTGTTTGACCTGTTGGCTCTTCTGGGAACAGCCCTCCTCGTATTCTTTGTGAGAGCCGCTTTTGGTGGCCTTGATCCCGTACTGTATCACTGGGTTGTGCCCATGTTGCTGCTAGGCCCTGTCTTTGGAGCGGGCTTGGGGCTTTATCAGACGGTGCGGCTTGCGCCGCACCGTGAGCTCAAGGCGCTGTTTCAGTTGATAAGCCTTTTGTACGCCATTATTCTGGCGGTTCTTTTTTTGTCCAAAACCGGCGATGCCTATTCGCGTATAGTCATTATGGGCAGTTGGGCCGCCACGCTTGTGAGCATGCCGCTCATGCGCAGCCTGTGCCGTCATCGTTATGCGCGGCGGCGCTGGTGGGGCAAACCCCTGATTATTTTTGACCATTGCAGCGCAGGGCGCGAATTGTGGCACTATCTCAAACGTCACCCCGAAAAGGGCTTGAACCCGGTTTTCATCTGTGATCTGCCGGATGAGACGGAGGCACTGCGCCGCCTGTTTGCCGACGCATCCGCCCGGCAACCCAAGGCCATGGCCCTCTTGCTGCAAACGGTGGGCAAGGCGCAGGAAGCAGACGTGATCACCGAGGCCAGCCGCTATTTCAGCAGCACCCTCGTTGTTCCGTATTTTGGCGGCAACTTTCGTGTCCACTGGCTGACGCCGCGTGACCTTGGCAATGCCGTTGGGCTGCTGGTGCGGCAGAACCTGCGCGACAAGCGCCGCCTTTTTGTCAAGCGGTGTCTGGATCTTGGCCTGTGCCTGCTTGGTTCTGTTCTTCTGTTGCCTCTTGGGGCCATGCTTGCGTTTATAATAAAGTTGGACAGCCCCGGGCCGATCTTTTATCGCCAGAAACGTATTGGGCGGGGCGGCAGGGAGATTCGGATCTTCAAGTTTCGCACCATGGTCAACGATGCGGACAAGGTTCTCAAAGAGATGCTGAGCAGCGACGCCGACCTGCGCGCAGAATGGGGCTGCGATCGCAAGCTTAAATGTGATCCGCGCATTACCCGCGTGGGCCGCGTGCTGCGCAAGCTCAGCCTTGACGAACTGCCGCAGCTCATCAATGTGGTGACGGGCGATATGAGCCTTGTGGGGCCGCGCCCCATCGTCAAGAGCGAAATAGAAAAATACGGTTCTGTATTTGACGAATACTGTATGGTGCGGCCCGGTATTACCGGTTTGTGGCAGGTTTCTGGCCGCAACAATACCACTTATACGGAGCGCGTGAATTTTGATCAGTATTATATCAATAACTGGTCGGTGTGGATGGACTTGTGGATTATGGGCAAAACTGTGCCTGTGGTTATTCTGGGACATGGAGCGTATTGATGGGTGAGCGGGGAAACAGGCTGAACCGCTTTCTTGATCGTTGGGTGGGGATTCCGTTGACCGGTTGCACGGCGTGCCTGCGGGCCGCGGCCGGAACGGCCTCATTAAGCATGCCGGCTGAGCCACAACGGGTAGGCTTTCTTTGTCTTGGCGCCATTGGCGATCTGCTGCTTTTATCATCCCTTATTATGGCCTTGCGCAGGCGTCTGCCTCATGCGCGTTTTTATCTGCTGACCACCAGCGGAAATGCCTCCACAGTGCCGTTAATTCCGGGCATTGATGAAAGCGCTTCTTTTGGCGTGCGTCAGGTTCCGGCCATGCTGGCCTGGTTGCGTGAAAAAAGGCTGGATATTCTTTTTGACAGTAGCCAGTGGCCCCGGCTTGGGGCCGTGTTGAGCAACTTGTCGGGCGCACCTTGCACCGTGGGATTTGATACCCCCGGCCAACACAGGGCCTGCGGCTACTCGCATCAAGTGCCGCACTGCGCAGACAGGCATGAGGTGGAAAACTTTCTGGCCTTGGGCAAAGCGGTTTATGCCGATCTTGAAGGCGAACCATGCCTTGCCCTGCCCGTTGAGGCTCCGGCCGATGCCGTCAGAGTCGATGGCATGCTGACAGAGCTGGCGGGGGAGCGCCTTGCACGTATATATCTGCACATGTGGCCCTCGGGCATCCATGCCGAGCTCAAGGAATGGCCTTCGGGCCATTGGGCTGGCCTGGCCCGCGAGCTGGCCGTACGTGGCTTTCAGGTTTGCCTGACCGGCGCGCCGGGCGATGCGGCGCGTAATGCGGCTTTTCTTGTGGCGCACCCAGACTGCCCCGCGGTATCCCTTGCGGGCGAACTGTCGCTTGCCGGGCTTGCCTGGATGTTTTCCAGGGCGGCAGGGCTTGTTTCCGTCAATACTGGAACCATGCATCTGGCGGCTCTTGCGGGCGTTCCCACAGTGGGCCTGCATGGGCCCACCAATCCGCTTCGTTGGGGCCCCTGGGGCAAGAAGGTTCAAAGTTTGCTGCCGCGTTCGGGGGCCTGCGCTTATCTGAATCTTGGCTTTGAATACCCCGAGCCCCCGGTGTCCTGTCTGGAAAATCTGCCCGTGAGCGATGTGCTGGACGCGTTGGAACGTCTGGGCGTGGGCGGCGTTGCCGACCGCTAGACAATCTTTTGAAGCGTTCATTGCTCTACATCTAGAGCAGATCTACGTTAAAATGTTTCACATTTCAAAGTTATCATTCTGTCCCAAAATGCAGTTTCGCCAGAACCCACACCGTTTTGCGGCGCGCTGCACTCTTGTGCAGCGTTAGAGAATCCGAGCTGTTTCCAAGTTAAAATGCTTCAGATACGCCCAAGGGGTTGCCATGCGTTTGCCTGATTTTGAGCTGGAAGTATTTTTTGGGCGTTACGAGTTTTCCACGCCCCATTTGCTGGCGCAGTCCGATTGCGAGAGCCTGAGCATTGATGCCCTGTTGGCTCTGGAGCCGGATCCGGAAAAGGCGCGGCACGATTTTTTGCAAACCCGTCTCGGCTATAGCCCCAACGATGGCAGCCCCGCCTTGCGCAAGGCCGTATCCAGCCTGTACAGGCACATGGCGGAAAAGGATGTGCTGCTCTTTACCGGTGCGCAGGAAGGCATTTTCGCTTGCATGAACGTATTGCTGGAGCCGGGCGACCACATCATATGTCAGTTTCCGGGTTATCAGTCTCTGTACGATCTGCCGCGCGCGCTGGGTTGCGGGGTGGATTTTTGGCGATTGGAGGCTCAAGGGCAAGAGGGCGGCTGGCGGCTTGATCTGGACGCGCTCAAACGACTGATCCGGCCCGAAACCAGGCTTATTGTCATCAACTCGCCGCATAATCCCACGGGCTTTGCCCTTGATGCTCGTCAGACTGAAGAGTTGTGCGCGTTGGCGCGGCAGCACGGCATCTGGATATTTGCCGACGAGGTTTACCGGGGCCTGGGCTGGAACGTGCCGCCGGGAGAAGAAGACAGGGGCTGTGAAGAAATTGCGCCGTGGCTGTGCGATGTCTATGAGCGCGGTATTTCTTTGGGTGTCATGAGCAAGGCGTACGGTTTGCCTGGTGTGCGGGTGGGCTGGCTGGCTTGCGGCGATGCCGGGCTTATGGACGGCATAAGCCGCTACAAAAACTATTTGAGTATCTGCGGGGCCGCGCCGTCAGAATCGTTGGCTTGCACAGCTTTGGCCCACGGGCCGGAGCTTTTGCAGCGCAGCAGAAGTATCATTTAGGAAAACCTGCGTGTTGCCGATGCGTTTTTTGCTCGGCATGCGGCTTTCTTTACCTATAATCGGCCATTGGCCGGCCCCATAGGTTTTCCTCTGTCGCACGGGGACGAGTCTTCGGAAGCATTCTGCGTTCGTCTGGCGCGTGAGGCCGGGGTGTTGCTGCTGCCCGGCAGCGTGTATGGCCTTGCGGCTCCTTACGTGCGTATGGGTTTTGGGCGTAAAAACTTTGCCACAAATCTTGAAGTGCTGGACGGCTGGCTGCAAAGCCAAAAAACAGTCTGATATTTTTTGATATTGCCGCTTAAGGGCAAGACATATGGATCATACACAAGGCCCCGGAACAGTTCCGGGGCCTTTGTTGTACCTTTCCCTTTCAGGTCGGGAGAATTTTTGTACCAGCCATAAGAAATAAGTGTTTTAGGGGGTGGGGGTGTGGGGGGAGGCGACCCTTTTGCAAAAGGGCCCCTCCCCCACAAAAACACTTCAAATATTCACATTTCTAAAATTCCGGCACGTCCGCCGGTCTTCCGGCCTTGACCTTGTCGAGGTAAACGGCCCAGGCCTCGCCTATGGCGAAAAGCCGTTCTTTGGGCATGGCCTTGCTGTCATACAGAATAAGCATGGAGCCGCTCACGGGATTGCATTCCACAGAGTGTACTCCGGCAATGGCCTTGATGCGGGCTTCGGCAAGGGCGGCCACGGATTGGTTGTGGAGGGCGGGGTGGCGTATGCGCACTCTTCCGTCCACAAAACTGCGCACGTATTTAAGAAGATGCAGGGTGTTCAAAGTGGCTCTCTTCGCCCGGCAGGGCTTTTTTTGGCAAATGCGGTCGCATGGCGTTGAGCGCCACGCCCAGGGTCGTGACATTGTGCAGCAGCGCCGAGACGCCGGGGCCCAAGACCATGAAAAGCCCGCCCAGAAGAAACGCGCTGTTGAGGGCCAGGGTAGAGACAAAGTTGAAGTGTATGCGCTGCAGGGTGCGCCTGCCCAGCAAGCGGGCATTAATGAGGCCTTCAAGGCTTGGGTGGGTCAGCAACACGTTGGCTACCTCGCGGGCCAGGTCAGTGCCGTCGCTCATGGCAACGCCCACATGGGATGCGGAAAGGGCCGGGGCGTCATTGATACCGTCGCCCACCATGAGCACCTTGCAGCCTTGATCGGTGAGGTTTTGCACAATGCGGGCCTTGTCAGTGGGCAGCACCTGGGCGCGGAATTCGCTGATGCCGACACTGGCCGCCACAGCGCGCGCGGTGCGCTCATCATCTCCGGTGAGCATGAGTATGCGCCCGAAGCCCATACCGCGAAGCTCTTGCACAACGCGCGCGGCTTCCGGGCGCAGGGGGTCTTCAATGGAAACCATGCCCGCGAGCTTGTCGTCTTCGCTCATGAAGAGCAGCGAACGGCCCATGGCGGCCTGCTCTTCTATGACATGTTGCAAGGCGGAGAGGTCAACACCTTCGTCATGCTCGATATAGTGGCGGCTGCCCACGCGCATTTTTTTGCCGTACAGGGAAGAGGCCACGCCGTGGGCCACAAGGTATTCCACATGGGCGTGTTCTTCGTCGTGTTTAAGCCCTTCCTCGTCAGCCTTGCGCACAACGGCGCGGGCCACGGGGTGCGGAAAGTGCTCTTCAAGGCAGGCCATGACGCGCAGAACCTCTGTGCGGTCAAAGCCCGGAGCGGGAAAGACCTCAACAACCTTGGGGCTGGCCTGGGTAAGCGTGCCGGTTTTGTCAAAAACGATGGTGTCAGCCTCATTGAGGGCTTCAAGGTAGCGCCCGCCCTTGATGGCCATGCCGTGGCGCGCGCCTTCGCGCATGGACGCCAGCACCGCCAGCGGCGTGGCCAGCTTGAGCGCGCAGGAATAATCCACAAGCAGCACCGAGGCCGCGCGGCGGAAGTTGCGCGTAAGCAGCCAGACAACGGCGGCCAGGCCAAAGGTAAAGGGCACGGCCATGTCGGCCAGGCGCTCGTATTTGCCTTGTATGCCCGCCTTGAGCGTTTCCGATTCTTCAATAAATTTTACGACTTTGCGCAGGCGTGTGCCGTCGCCCACATGGCGGGCGCGGATAACAAGGCGGCCTTCTTCGACCACCGTGCCCGCAAAAACCGAGGCCCCCACGGCTCGCCTGACGCCGAGGGGCTCTCCTGTCATGGAAGACTGGTTGACCACGGCGCAGCCTTCTTCCACCACGCCGTCCACGGGAATGCTGCCGCCGTCGCGCACAACCACAAGGTCGTCTTTTTTTACCTGGGCAAGGGGAACGGAGATTTCTGTACCGTCAACGAGCAGCCAGACGTTTTCCACGTTAAGGGCCAGGCTTTCGGTCAGCGTGGCCATGGAGCGGCGACGAGTCCAGTATTCGAGGGTTTCGCCCAGGCCCAGCAGCAAGGTGAGCAGGCTCACTGTGCGAAAATCACGCATGACGAGCGATGCGCCGATGGCCGCCGCGTCCAGAACGTCCACATTGAGCGCACCGCGCAAGATGGCTCGTATGCCCTTGAAAAGAAAGGGCACGGCGCTGACCACACTGTTGACCATACGCACGGCCATGGGCAGCAGGGGCCGCACAAAAACATACTGAAAGACCGGCATAAGCCCTTCAGTAAGTGTGGCTTCGCCGGGGCCGGGGGCGGCATCGTCGTCAGGTGGGGGTAGTTGGGCCAGAGGGCTTTGCTCGTCGCTTGCGCCCACAAGAAGGGTCAGGGCGCTTTGGCGACTCTGCTGGTCTTCATAAAAAAACAGCAGGCTGCCGAGGCGGGGATTGACGCGCGCCACCATAATACCCGGCAGGGTAGCCATGGCCCCTGCCAGAGCTTCGGCCTGCGCGGCATTGAGGGGGCAAGAGGCGCGCACGCGCATTCTGCCGGAATGGGGCGTGGCTATGCCACGCAACTCATGGACAATATAAAAACGCATGCGCGCTCCTGTTCCATAAAAACGCAAAGGCTGTAAACTGTGGGATGTGTGGTCGCCCCCGTAGAAAGGGGGGCCTCAAAGGGCCAGCAGGCTCCAAAGACCAGTCAGACCGGGCGGGCCGGAAAGGCAGGGCAGACCGGGCGGGCCGAAAAGTCAGACCGGGCCGGGAGCATCAGGCGCTTTGGGCCGGACATTTTAGGGGGGCCGCTTGTACGAACAGCTGTTCGCTCAGGGCAAAGCCCTTGCCGAAAGCAAGGAGCGCTGTTTTAAGCTTCAGCGGCGTCCTTGCCGGTTTTACGTTTTTCAGAGGCCAGGCGCGCTTCGGCGGTGAGGTCTTCCACATCCTCTTTGAGCTCCTCAACCTTGGTAAGCAGGGCGTCTTTGACGTCAAGACCGCGGCTGATAAGGTCAGTTGCCAAGGGTTTGAAGTCAACCTTGCTGCGGCTTAAGGCAGCAACGCCCACAGCGCCGATGACCATGCCGCCCAAAAGCCAGAGGCCGCATTTGAAGCCGTTATTCATACTGATCTCCTTGGTTTGTTTGCACTGTGCCATTTTATCGGGGGGCGGGTGACGCCCCGGAATAATATCCGCGTGCGTGCCGCAAAAAAACGGCAACCGGAAAAAGCGTATAATAAATGAAGTCCGATGAAAAGTCGCTAAATGGCCACAAGCTGGCAGCCTGTGCAGACTGCCTGTAAAGGTCACCCGGCATCCCGCAAGCAGCGCCCCACAGTCACGAGGGGCAGGCGGGCCAGTCAGGAGAGTGCGGCTTTGCGCAGTCACCAGGGTGTGGCCTTACGCAGTGACGGGGGGGCGCCGCGGCTGCTACTCCTAAAGCATTTCAGATTTGAAATACCCTACAAGGATCTGTTTTCAAATCTTTTTCGCCAAATGATTGTAGGGCAGCTTTGCCTACCGCAAAGCAGTCATTTTAAACGTTCATTGCTTCAGGCTGCGTCCCAAGGCTCGGCGTGCAAGCGCGCTCGCTGCGCAGGGCTTCTAGCCGCAGGCCGCCGCCAGATCAACCTTGATATAATCCGCTTCGCTGTTGCGCAGAGAAATGGTCACCCCGGAAAGGCGCAGGGCTACGGGGTCTTTGAGGGGAGCGCGCCCAACAACAGAAACAGTCGTGCCGGGGATAAGCCCCATGTCGCGAATGCGGCGGTTCATCTCACCAAGGGCTTCCACTGCGGCAATCCTGCCCTTCTGACCTACCTGCATCTGACGCAGATTGACAATCTGGCTCATGCGTGTTCTCTCTTTTTTAGCACTATAAGTAGTGCATCTGAATAGCATTTCAAGCTTGTTTGCCCATGCCGCAACCTTATGCGGCGGCGCGCCATGTGGCGTTTTGATCTTTCAGGGATCTTGCGCTTAATAGAGAACCGTGTCAAGAGAAAAGAAAGTCAATTTCAATATGGGCCTTAAAAATTGTATTCCGGCAGGGAGAAAGCATGCAGTATCAATATGTTGCACATTTGATGGAAGGCAGGGCGCGGCTACGCCATCCGGCCCTGGCCGATGACGACGCGCGTGAAGGCGCACGGGCCTTGCTGCTCAAGGAGGCGGGCGTTTGCGACGTGCGCTCCGGAAGGGAATCTCTCTTGTTGCTTATGGATTCCGGTGCGGACTTTGCCGCCATATGCTCGCGGCTGGAAGAAAAGATCCCGGCCCTGCTGAGCCCAAGGGCCGAGGCCGCAACAGCGCGCAGGCTTGAACGCCGCGCACGTTTTGCCGCTACTGAGGGCAAGAGCAAAGAAGGCATAAAAGAAAGCCGCGGCTGCGGTGATATGCTGGGCGATCTTCGCGTTCCAGATTTTTTACAGGCCCTGGCCAAAGGCAACGGCAAAGCCAAGATTATGGGCATCAGCCCGCGCAAGTTTGAAGTGCGCACCATGCTTGGCGCGGGCAGCCTGTGCCTTTTGTCCGGTTTGGCCGGGGGCAAGGCCTTGCACGTGGCCGCGGGGCTGACCTGGGCTGCATTGGCTACCCGCCATGTTTGGGTGCGCCGCAAGGCTCTGTAGACGTAGGTTTTAGATGTAGAGCAGGGTAGAGCAGGCTCGTAATGCTTTGTGGGGGAGGGGCCCTTTTGCAAAAGGGTCTCCTCCCCCACGCCCCCACCCCCCAAAACCTTTACTCTCGTTCCAATCTGTTGCCGAAATTTCAATGGCTTGAGGCCGGGGCGCCATGCACCCCGGCCTCAGATTTTTGATATATCAGGTGTCGTGTTCCATGAGCTTGTTCACCCTGCCCAAATCAACAAGCTGGAGTAGGCCACAGCTGCAAATTGAGAGAGGGAGGGGGTGAACAAGCTAATGAGACCCTACGCTTGGGCGCTACCGCCCCCTTCTGGAGCGGCTTCCATTTCATGGCGCCCGGCTATGAGGTTGCGGTGGCCGGAGATGATTTTGGGAATGACCTCGGGCTCGGCCAGCGATGTGGTGTCGCCAATATCCTCATAGCTGTCCCCGGCGATTTTCCGCAGCATGCGGCGTATGATCTTGCCGGATGTGGTCTTGGGCATGCCCTCGACAAACTGTATATATTCCGGTGTGGCCAGAGCGCCGATATCCCGGCGTACGGCCTCGCGCAGCTTGGCGCGCAGGTCGGCACTCCAGGGAACTTCATCGCGCGTGACCACATACACATAGATGCCTTCGCCTTTAAGGGCATGGGGCATGGGAACCACAGCCGCTTCGCCCACTTCGGGGCAGGCGGCCAAGACGGCCTCTATTTCAGCCGTGGAGAGGCGGTGGCCGGAGACGTTGATGGAGTCGTCGATACGGCCAAGTATCCAGAAGTAGCCATCCTGATCGATTTCGGCGGCGTCGCCCGAAGCGTAGCAGCCAAAGCGCGAAAAGTAGGACTGGTACTTTTCTTCATCGTTGAAAACACCCTGCATCATGCCTGGCCAGGGCCGGCGGATCACAAGATGCCCCGCCTTGCAGCCGACTTCCGGCTCTTCGCCGTCACGCGCGGCCGAGCCCATAACCGTGGCATCAATGCCGGGCAGCGGCTTGGAAGCAGAGCCGGGCTTGAGCTTGGTGGCGTAGGGCATGGGCGAGATCATGGCCCCGCCGGTTTCCGTCTGCCACCACGTGTCCACGATGGGCAGCTCGCCGCCGCCGATGTGTTTGTGATACCAGTGCCAGGCTTCAGGGTTGATGGGTTCGCCCACGCTGCCCAGAATGCGCAGGCTGCGCAAATCGTAGCGCTCTGTCCATGCCTCGTTCATCCGCATGAGGGAGCGAACCACCGTAGGCGCTGTATAGAGAATGTTGACGCGGAAGTTTTCTACAATGCGCCAGTACCTGTCGGGGTAGGGCCATGTGGGTATGCCTTCGAACATGAGCGTGGTGGCACCCAGGGCCAGAGGGCCGTATACGCCGTAGGTATGTCCGGTGATCCATCCGGCGTCCGCCGTGCACCAGTACACATCGTCATCGCGCATGTCGAAGCACCATTGCGTGGTGTGGGCCGCGTAGGTCAGGTAGCCGCCTGTGGAATGCATTACCCCTGTGGGTTTGCCCGTGCTGCCGCTGGTGTGCAGCAGGAAGAGCGTATCGTTGGCATCCATGGGCTCACAGGGAAAGTCGGGGTTAAGGGTAAAATCGTCAATGAGGTCGTGCCACCAGATGTCGCGGTTGCGCTGCATGTTGACGTTTTCAAGCCCTGCATGCTTGACAACCACCACATGGGCCACAGAGGGGCATTTTTCCAGTATGGGGTCAAGGTTGGCCTTGAGGGGTTTGAACTTGCCGCCGCGCACGGCCGCATCGGCCGTGATGACAACGCGGGCCTTGCAGCCCTGAATGCGGCTGCGCACGCCGCCTTCCGCATAGCCGGAAAAGATGGCCGTGTGAATGGCGCCTATGCGGGCGCAGGCCAGCATGGCAATAAAGAGTTCTGGTATCATGGGCATATACAGGGCGACGTGGTCGCCTTTGCGTATGCGCAGTGAACTCATGGCATGCGCCACACGGCAGACCTCTGTATAGAGCATCTGATAGGTGTAGCAGCGCACATCTGTTTCTTTTTCCCCTTGCCAGATCAGCGCAGCCTTGTTGCGCCTGCCCGAGATAAGGTGTCTGTCAATGCAATTAAAGGAAGCATTGAGTTTTCCACCGGTAAACCACTGGTATTTATGGTTTGCTTCATCAGCTTCCAATACTTTGTCCCAGCGTTTGAACCAGTGGACCAACTGCGATGCTCGCGCTCCCCAAAAGTCATTGGGGTCTTCCAAAGCGCGGCGGCATAGTGCGTCGTATTCTTCCGGGCCGCAAACCCAGGCAGATGTCTTGCCGTGCTCTGGTGGAAGATAGCTGCGATTTTCACTCAACAGTGTCGTGATCCGTTCCTGAGACATGATCCAGCCTCCATAATGCATAAAACAGTAAAATGAAAGGTTAAGACTTTGCCATGATACAGGCTTAAAGTTATTTTAAATAACCGTCAAGAGGCACGTACTTGTTTGTGCTTTCAGTCATGGCTGTGAAAAAAGTGTCAACATTGCAGAAATTTGATGCTTTTCGTGGAGTCTGGCCGATTGTAACGCCATTACAATTAGAGATTTGTTTCACAAATGACGAATAAAAAATATAATTTTTTTTTAAGGATATGAGGAAACGGGGAGAATTTTGCTGAAAATGGTATTTTATTCGACGCACAGGGGAAGGGGGAAGCTTTGGGCTGGCAAGGCCGCCTGGAAGTGGGCAGGCTGGAGTTTTCTGGAGCAGAGTAGCATTAATGACGGAGCGAAGCCTGTAGGGCGCTACTTTTGGTTTTCCTGTTTCGGTCGGGCGAAATTTCGTAGCACGGCAACTGCCTGGCCCACTTGGTATCAGGGTTCCTGTTTCGGTCGAGCGAAACCTGCAGCAGATTCAAACAGGGATAAAGGCTCTAGAGGGGGGTGAGGGGGCGACCCTTTTGCAAAAGGGGCCCTCCCCACAAAATATTTAATAATAAACTGCCGCAAGCAAGCTGCCCCCATGCGGGGGGCCGGCGCGCTTTCTTATTCCGCCCCAGAGCCGCCGCCCGGCAGCATGAGGCCGCGCCGCAGCAGCAGCGTTGCCAGCTGGGTCACTGGCAAGCCCACAACCGTGCTCCAAGAGCCTTCTACCCTGTCCACCAGAAAAGCCCCCTGCCCCTGAATGGCATAGGCTCCGGCTTTGTCGCAGGGCTCGTCGGTAGCCACATAGGCCCGCAGCACGGCTTCCGGCCAGGGATGGAAAAAAACGCGGCTTGTATCGCTGAATACCAGCTCTTCTGGTTCGGTGGCAGCGGCGCCTTGAAGGCTGTGCCTTTGTGCCGCGCCCGTTGCGCCCATTGCGCCCATTGTGCTCACTGCGCCCGTTGCGCTCACTGCGCCCGTTGCGAATGCCCCATAGGCTGCGCCTGGCGCACCTGATGTCGTAGTCTCTGGCGTGGCGGGCAAAAGCAGGCAAACAGCGCTGATGACCTCGTGCCCACGCCCCGAAAGGCGCGAGAGCATGTTTAAGGCATCCTGCCTGTCGCGGGGTTTGCCCAGAATATCTCCATCCACGGCTACCACAGTGTCGGCCGCCAGAATTATTTTTTTGTGCTGCCCAGGCTGCTTCTCTTCGTTCATGAGCCGGGCTACCGCATGGGCCTTGGCAAGGGCCGCGCGCCGCGTATAGGCGTCCGGCATTTCTCCGGGGCGGGGTGAGGGCTCTGCCCCGGCGGGGCGGGCCAGATCAAAGGATAGGCCCCATTCGGTAAGAAACTGGCGTCGCCGAGGCGAAGCCGAGGCCAGCACGAGCCGGTGGCCTTGGGCCAAAGAAAAAAGAGCGGGGTGTTGGTGGTTTTCTGTCATGGGATAGTTTGTAATGGGGCTGATTGTCTTGGTGTGTAGCTATAGCTGGCTCGGCGCGGGCTGCAAGGCGGCAAGGGCAGCGGGCTGGCCTTTATATTTTTGTGGCAGCCGGAACGTGGCGGAGCACTTCGCGATCCTGCATGTCCAGCACCCGAAAAACGCCGTCTTCATACAGGCCGTAGCTGCGCGGCGAGCCGCCCTTGGGCAGCGAGAGGGAGCCGGGATTCCAGAAATGCAGGCCATCCAGGGTTTCGCCCCTGGGAATGTGTGTGTGTCCGCGCAGGATGACCGTGCCTGGCTTCAGCCCGGGACAGGGCGGATTTTCCGGCAGGTGATGCCCGTGGCTGGCGAAAATGCGCAGCCCGTCGGCTTCAAGCCAAACGCTTTCGGCCATGGCAAAAGGCAAAAGGCCCAGATCCACCTCGGCATCGCAATTGCCGCGCACAGCGCTGACCGGGCAGGGCAGCGCCGAGAGGTCGGGCATTTCGCGCAGAACTGAGGGCGTATCGTAGCCCTGGGGCAGGGGGTTGCGCGGCCCGTGATAGACAAGGTCGCCCAAGAGCACCAGCAGGTGGGGCTTTGTCTGGCGGGCCTTTTCTATCAAAAAACGCAGGCTTTCGATGGAACCGTGCAAGTCTGAGGCAATAAGCAGGCGCATCAGGAGCGCTCTTTGGCCTGGGGGTGGCGGGCGTTCCAGGTGGGCCTGTCTTCAGCTTCTTCCACCAGCATGACGGGGATATTTTCCCGCACGGGGTAGACCACCTGGCAGGCGGCACAGGCAAAACCGGCAACGGCCTCGCTTTCTTCCAGAGCCGAGAGGCTGCCGAGACACTTGGGGCAGGCCAAAATACGCAAAAGTTCTTCTGTATTGATGGGCATATACGTTCCCTTTTTCCGATGGGCTTTAGTTCGTTATGGCGCGATAGTGTAACGTGATGCCCCCTCCAGTTCAAGACTTGCACCCTATTGATATTTTGCGCTATCAATGACAGTCATTATTTAAGGTAGTATTTTATGAAATTGGTTGATCTGCATACCCACACCAGAGCGTCCGACGGCACTGATTCTCCGGCGCAGCTTATGGCAAAAGCCGCTGAGGCGGGTCTTAAGGCCATTGCCGTAACAGACCACGATACGCTTGCTGGTCTGGACGAGGCGGCTGTGGCCGGGCGTGAATTGGGCGTGGAACTCATTCGCGGTTGCGAAGTTTCCACCAGCACAGATTTGGGCGAACTGCATATTCTGGGGCTGTGGCTGCCCGAGCAGCCCGAAGCCCTGTTGCAAAAGCTTGCCTTTTTGCGCGAAAAGCGCGGCATTCGCAACGAAGGTATTGTGCGCAAGCTGCAAGACCTCGGGCTTGATGTCTGCATGGAAGAGGTGTTGGCTGCTGCCAAGGGCGAAAGCGTGGGGCGGCCGCACATTGCCGATGTGCTGCTGCGCAAGGGCTATGCCAAAAATATCCGTGAAGTGTTCAAGGAATATCTGGGCAATTATGGCAAGGCCTACCTGCCCAAAGAAGTGCTGCAACCGCAGGAAATCGTGCGGCTGCTGGCTGACCTTGGCGCTACCGTGAGCCTTGCGCATCCCCTGTTGTGGAAAGGGCCGCCCGGCTGGCTTGAAGCACAGGTGGCCCACCTTAAGGATTGCGGCCTGAGCGCTATTGAAGCCTGGCATAGCGAACACTCCGAGGCAGATGTGCGCACATGTCTGGCCCTGGCCAAGCGCCTTGATCTTGGCATCAGCGGCGGGTCGGACTATCACGGCAGCAACAAGCCCGCCATCCAACTTGGTCGCGGCTACGGTGGGTTGCGTGTGGGCGAGGGGGTGCTTGACGACCTGCGCGAGCGGCGCATACGAATGGGCCTGCCTGCCTGACGAGCTGTGTTGCGTTCATTCTGGCGTCTGACGAGCTGTGCTGCTTTCACTCTGGCCGTCTGACGAGCTGTGCTGCGTTCACTCTGGCCGTCCGCCTTCGCTTGGCCGCCGCCTTTTTTTTGGCTGCCCTGCCTGCTGGGGACTGCCCGCTGCCGACTGCCCGCGTCCGAGCTGGCCAATTTTCATGCATAGTCTTTATCAGGACACACAGACATGCGAATTTTACACAAGCAGCAACACGTGGCGCCCCCTGACGGCTCACGCCTTGACCCCCATCCCTTTCGCGCTGCAGGCGCTGCGCCCGACAAAAACAGCGGCGTGCCCCTTGTTCCCGGCAGCCGTCGCGAGCGGGGGCTTGAAGCCCGCCGCGCGGCCCAGGCAGCAGCGGCCCGCGAAAAGACCGATGCGGCCAGCGCTGTGGGCGATGGCCGCCAGCACGGCTCCGGCTTACATGATGCTTTTGAATTTCGCCAGCTCGGCAAAGATGATTTTGAGCAGTTTGAGGCGCTGTTACGCTACGCCTTTCAGGTAAGCTCTTCCGAAATGGCGCGCATCGGCTGGTCGGAAAAAGAGATGAAGCAGTCTAAAAAGCCCATTTTTGAAGCTTCACACGTTATGGGCTGGTTTTATAAGGGACACCTGGCCTCGCAGATCGTCATCTATCCTATGGAAGTGAATGTGCAGGGCGAAATCTGCAAGATGGGCGGCGTTACGGGGGTTGCCACCTATCCTGAATATACGGGCCGCGGCCTTATCCATTCGCTTTTGGCCAAGAGCCTGGAGCACATGCGCGCAGAGCAGCAGATCATCTCTTACCTTTGCCCCTATTCCATTCCCCTGTACCGCAAGCACGGCTGGGAGATTGTTTCGGACAAGATGACCTTCGCCATCAAGGATACCCAGCTTCCGGCGCGGCGCGCCGTAGACGGGCTTATTGAGCGGGTGGACATTGAAAATGAAGACCTGCACAGGGTTTATAAATATTTTTCCCTGCAGGAACACGGCGCGCTCATACGCGGCGCGCTGGAGTGGGAAGAATACTGGCGCTGGGATTCGGACGACGTGATGGCGGCAGTATATTATGGAGCTGACCGTAAGCCCCTGGGCTATGTTGTTTACTATATCGAGAATGAAGTTTTTATCATCAAGGAGATGGTTTACCTCAATCAGGAGGCCAAGTCTGGCATCTGGAATTACATCAGCGCACATTTTTCCATGATTACCAGGGTTGAGGGAAACAATTATACGGGTGAAGCCATTGCCTTTCAGTTTGAAGACAGTGAAATTGACGAGACAATACAGCCTTACGGCATGGCTCGTATAGTAGACGTGCAGCGTTTTATGGAATTTTACCCTTACCAGTTCAGCGACCCCAGGCTTACACTGGAGTTCGAAGTCAGGGATTCCCTTGCCCCCTGGAATAACGGCATATTCCATATGAGCTGGCAGGAGGGCGAGGCGGTTTGTGAACAGGTTTCGTCATTCCGCTCGGGCCACCGCATCGGCCTGGATATTCAGACATTGACCACTATGTTTATGGGATACAAGCGGCCGACCTATCTCTATAATAATGACCGCATTGATATGGACTACCATTTGCTCAAGACGCTTGAAGCGTTGATTCCGCCGGATAAACCGTATTTTTCGGATTATTTTTGATGCCAAAGGGCGTGCACTGTGGTGTGCGCCCTTTTCATTGGGGGGGCGCCTGCCAGCGTGGGGTGGGGGGTGGTGGGGGACGCCTTCGCGGTGGAGATGGGCAGGGGAAGAGCTTGCTCTTTGGGATGAGATTTTTTGTGCCCTGCGGGCGTGGGGGAAGAGCGTGTTTTTTGAGAAGGGGAATGTGTGCCCTGCGGCGTGGGGGAAGAGCTTGCTCTTTGGGATGAGATTTTTTGTGCCCTGCGGGCGTGGGGGCTATTTCTTTGTTTGTTATTTGGGCCGCCTGCGCGGCGGGCGGCAAGGCGGGGCCGGTTATGGGGCTGCGCCCC
>CAZFCC010000014.1:0-55453 GCA_964517635.1 uncultured Desulfovibrio sp.
GCCCCTCCGAGGCCCCCTCTGCACTCCCCCCGGACGACCCCGCTGGGCTTTCCATGTTCCAGTAAACCTCAAGTCGCTCACCAGCACTCGCTCCGACCAACCTTTTTGGGCTTTCCAACTTCCGCCAATCCCCGAGGGCTGCGCGTCTTTTGCTGCGGGAGCTTCCCTCGCTGTGCTCGGGTGATCTCCCTGCGCGCCGCGCAATGCCATCAACCAATATAGCATTGATCTCTTGCTGCCCAAAGCAGGGATCATCAGGCTATGCGGCGCAATACCATCCGCGAGTGGAGCCTTGATCGGTAAATAGGCCAGCCAGTTGCCTCCGCCTGCCTGCTTAATATATTCAGACTGGCCGCAGAACTGCCGGAACTTTGGGTAGCCCCCCCCCTGCGCGCCGCGCAATGCCATCCACAGATTGAGCTTTGATCGCTTGCTGCGCCCTGATCGGCGGTGAGTAGGCAACTCAAAGCAAGGTCGTCTATGAGGTTGGCTTTGATCGGTCGTTACCCTGATTGGTAATTATCCGACTGTTCGATGCAATGCTTACTGCCCCCCTGGCAGACGGCCCAGAATTCTTTGGTAAGTAAAAAGCAAACGATGGAGTAAAGCCCTTCAGACAGCAGACGCTCCAGAGCTTTTGGTCAAGGAGAAACAAACGATGGAGTAAAGCCCTTCAGGCAGCAGACGCTCCAGAGCTTTTGGTCAAAGAGAAAGCAAACGATGGCGTAAAGCCCTTCAGGCAGCAGACGCTCCAGAGCTTTTGGTCAAGGAGAAAGCGAACGATGGTATTGCGCGGCGCGCAGGGAGATCACCCGAGCACAGCGAGGGAAGCTCCCGCAGCAGAGGCCGCGCAGCCCTCGCAAGCAAATGGTAATTGAAAACCTGAAGGGGGGTGCTTCGGGGGGGATGCAAGGGGGGCCGAGAAGGGGGCGCAGCCCCATAACCGGCCCCGCCTTGCCGCGCGCCGCGAAGGCGGCCCAAATAGCAAACAAAGAAAAAGCCCCCGTGCCCGCAGGGCACAAAAAGTCTCAACCCAAAGGACAAGCCCTTCCCCTAGCCGCCCATAGCGTAGACGCCCGTAGCGCCGCCGCCCATAGCGCCGCCGCCCGTAGCGCCGCCGCCAGTAGCGCAGCCGCCCTTCGCCGGAAGGCGCATCTCCGTAGCGCAGCCGCCCTTCGCCGGAAGGCGCATCTCCGTTGCGTAGACGCCCCTTCGCCGGAAGGCGCATCCCCGCCGCGCAGGCTAAACCTAGTCTTTGGGTCTATCGCCGATGGCGGCGGTAATCAGTGCTTCCGCGGCCAGCTTGCCGTCCACAAAGGCACGCGCTTCCATCTTGCAAAGCTTGAGCTTCATGCGGATATTGGAGCACTCAAGATCCAGGCGGTCGCCGGGCACCACCTGCCGGCGGAATTTGACGCCATCAAGGCCGGTAAAGAGAAAAAGCTTGTCGTCCAGGTCGCCCATGGCCGAAGCAGCCAGCAGGCCGCCGGTCTGAGCCAGGGCTTCAAGAATGAGCACTCCGGGCATGATAGGTGCAGCGGGAAAATGGCCCTGAAAAAACGGTTCGTTGAATGTGACGTTTTTATACGCCTTGATATGCGAACCGGCGACGCATTCCACCACCCTGTCCACCAGCAGGAAGGGGTAGCGGTGGGGCAGCAGGCGCAAGATGCGCTGTATGTCCATGCTCTGGCTTTGGGGAACGGAATCCTGCATATGGGTCGGCCTCCTGGTGAATTTGGCGTGTATGTGACTGGGACAGCCGGGATTGTGGTGGGCTTGTCCCTGTGGCGCGTTGTGGTGCGCCCGTGTGGCGTATTTTACCCTTGAGAATATGAGTGCGCAAGGTTGGCGCGTTTCGCCGCGGTGTTATGCGCGAAGGTAGAGCGCTTGAGCCTTTATGGTGAAAACCTTTGTGACGGACGTCCGCTCAGGCCGTGGCCAAAATGTGTTCGCATTGAGCCAGCACTGCGGCTGTGGGCTTGCCCTTCCACCACCTCGGATCAGGAGAATTTCTGTAACAGGCTGAAACAGAAATAAAGGTTTTAGGGGGTGGGGGTGTGGGGGAGGAGACCCTTTTGCAAAAAAGGCCTTCCCCACAAAGCATTTCAACCGTACACTGCTATGGGCTTCCTTCCCCACAAAGTATCTCACCTGTAATCTGCTCTAAAAAAAAGCCTCTCGCCCCGTCAGGGTCGAGAGGCCGTGTTGCTTTATTAGCAGGCGCTTATTTTTTTGCGCCCTTATCGTTTTTCTTATCTTTGTAAAGCTTGTTCACTTCGTTGAGCACGTCCTGGGTCAGATCCATTGACTGGTCGGCATACAGAACGCCGCCCGCGGTCACGTCCACAACAAAGTTGAAGCCCTTGGTGCGAGCAACTTCATAGGTGGCGCTGAAGACCAGGGTTACCATGTCTTGGCGCAGCTTCACTTCTTCCTGTTCAACCTTGCGCAGGAAGTTGCGGGTCTTCTGATCCAGGTCTTGCTTGGCGCGAATGAATTCCAGCTTTTTTTCTTCGCTGACCTTGGGGTTCTTGAGCGATTCGGCCTTTTTCTTCAGGGCTTCGCCCTGCTTTTCCAGTTCGGCGCGTTCTTTGCCAAACTTTTGTTCCATCTGCTTTTTAGCGGCTTCGGCGGGTTCGCTCTGGGTGGCCACAGTTTGCATGTCCACTACGCCAATCTTGGCGGCAGGCACGGCGTTGCTGTCAGCCGCAAGGGCCGTTCCGGCCATGAGCATGCAAACCGCGACGGTCATCATCAAAACCTTGCGCATGTAAAGTACTCCTTCCCCGATTGCAGTTTTAATATCTCGTCCTTGCGGAATTGGGATGACCCTTGCGCCGTAAGAAACTTGTATAACACTGTTTTTTTGTCTGGCCCGTGCGCTGCACAAGCCGGGATAAAATCTTGCCTCGCCAGTGTAACTGAGCTTTATTTTTGCTGATACGACAGCACGGCATACATTTGAAATACCTGCATCACATAGCATCGGCGCTTTCGGTCGTCAAGGAATTCTGGGCCGTTCGTCTTTTAAGCAGTCTGTCTTTGTATGCAAGTATGCCTTCAGCAAGTCCTTCGGCCAGTGCAAGTCGATATTTGGCATTGGCGAGGTTGCGAGCTTCGACGGCGTGTGTGCAATAGCCAAGCTCCACCAGCACGGCGGGCATCTGTGCGCCGAGCAACACATGGAATGGCGCGGACTTAACCCCGTTGTTGCGTACTGCATACTGCCGTTTGTTTAAGCGAAACATGCTAAGGCGCTGTATATCCTGGGCAAGTCTGCGCGATTCGTCAACTCTGGCATTGAGCATAACATCAGCCAGCATTTTTTGCATATCGCCCAGCCTGTGATCGCTGCCCGAGTTTTCAAGGGCGGCCACACGGGCGGCTTCGTTGTTGCTTGCCAGGTCAAGGTAATAGGTTTCAAAGCCATTTATGGACGGATCTTCATTGGCATTCACATGAATGGACACAAAGATGTCCGCTCCGGCAGCATTGGCACTGCTTGTGCGTTCTCGCAGTGAAAGACCGGTGTCTTTAGTGCGGCTGTATACTACATCAACACCATTGGCTTGCAAAAGGCGCCCCAGTGTCAGGGCCACGTCCAGAGTGATGGTGCGTTCAAGAATATCGTGGTGGCTTGCCCCTGGATCGCGCCCGCCGTGACCAGCATCAATGAAAACCGTGCGCAGGGTCAGGCCGAGCTGCCGGGCCATATCGTTTACCTGACGGGAGTCCGGCAAGGGGGTTTCGCGCGGCGTCGCGGGCTTGCTTTGTTCGGCAAAGGCCGCCCCAGCCGCCTTGCGCGGCGGCAGGGGAGTATCGCCAGCAGCCACGCGCAGCACGATGCGACAAGGATTGCTCTCTATCTGAGTGTCAAAGCGCCGCACATCCCTGAAGCTGAACTGCATGACAGCGCCACCGCCCTTGCGGTCGCGCACGCGCACAGTTTGCAGCAGGCTGCCCTTGATGGTGACACCTTGGCGGACATCTTTGACCACCGAGGCGTCTTCCAGATCAATGTACAGACTGGACGGGCTTCCCTTTTTTCCTTCCACAAGCTTTGCGCTGTAGCGGGCCGGAGACGACAACTCAAGCACGATTTCAACGGCATTTTTGCTCAGGGAATTCCACGAGAGCATATGGACTTCCGGCGGGGCAGTGCTTGTCTTGCTGGCCTGGGGCGCATCTGGCTGCCCGGTAAGGCGCGCGCGCAATTCTTTGGCCTGCGGCAGCATATCACCTTGGGAATAGAGGGCGGCGATGGCGTCCAGCAATTCTAAAGCTTCTGCGGGCTGGTTCAGCCGATCGGCCTCAATGGCTGCGGCGCGTAAAAGCGCATCGTCGGCCAGAGCGCTTTTGGGAAATTCCTGGGCCAGGCTGAGATACAGGTCGCGCGCCTGCCTATATTCGGCAGACTGGTGCGAACAGGCTGCCAGCGCCTCCTGACTTGCCGCCGCCCGAAAGAGCGCACCGGGGGAAATGGCCCAGTTTTTGCGGCTCTGGTAGATGCGCAGAAACTCCGCCGTCAGCTCTTCCCACGGCTGACGCCAGCAGGAGCGCACCTTGTCGGCGCGCAGGGCGTCCATATCGGCCTTGGCTTTGCGGTAGCGCGGCAGAATCTGGTCTTGCGGCAGAGGAGCCGCCAGGGCCGCTGCCAGGCCGGGCGGAGCCGCGCTGGCCTGAACTGCGGCAGCTTGTGTTGCTGCAGGGGCGGGGGGAGCGGCAGGGGGAGCGGTAGGGGGAGCTTGATTTTGCGCAGTCGAGGCGGGCTGGTCTTCAACGGCGGCTTTGTTCTGGGTCACTGCCACCTGGCGGGCTTCGGGAGCGGTGCGCCCCTGGGCGGAGGCCAGCAGGGTTTTTTCCAGCGCCAGCGCCTCGGCCAGCATATCACCCTTGGGGTATTGGCTTTTGATGCGCCCGATGAGATCCAGCGCGCCCTTGTCGTCTTTGAGCCATGCGGCGCGGAGCCGGGCGGCGTGAAACAGGGCGTCATCGGCAAGGCGGCTGTCTGCATGGCGCATGGCAACGGATTCGTAACATTCTATGGCCTTGCGGGCATCGGCTTTGGCAAAGGAGCGACGGGCAAGTTCTTCGAGGCTTTCCGCAGCGCGGAAGAGGGCGGCGGGGCGATTGGGCCAGCCGGGGTCGGCATCATAGATTGAGCGGAATTCTGCGGCCAGTTTTTCCCACGGTTCGCGTTGGGCCGAGCGCTTGACATCCATGCGCAGGGTCTCAATGCCCGCCTTGGCCGTATCGTAGCGTTTGGCCGTGGGCGGCAGGGAGGTGTAGCCCGTGTCGTAAAAGCAGATCACCAGCAGGCAAAGGGCAAGCAAAAAGGCCAGGGGAGGCGCAAGCCGCCTTAGACCACTTCTGGTCGAGGGCTGGGGCCGGGGGCTTTTTGATTTGCGGGCCACGGTGACTCCTTGCTTGTGCGGAGGCCATTTGTCAAGCTTATGACATGGCACGGCGCGTAAGATTTTCCTTATGACCCTTGTGGGGCAGGTAATTCAGACTGCCGCGACCCTGCGCACCAGGCGAGAGGTCACGTATGTTTTATATTGCATAAAACATGCCGAAAAATCACACAACCAGGGGCTAAAGCACGTCGCCTGTGCTTGCGGCACGAGATTTTTTCTCGGAAACGTTTTGTTGAAGAGGGCCCTTTTGCAAAAGGGGCTCCTCACCCACGCACCCATCCCCCAAAATCGTTATTCTTGTTGCAAACTGCTACAGGAATCTCTCGGCCAGAGGCTGGCGCGAACAAGCGGCGAAGTTTCGCGGGCTTGCCACACTGCCTTGACATAAAAAGGGTGCGGGGGAGAAGCCTTGTTGAACAAGGTTTCTCCCCCGTGGATGTTACGTCTGAACGGCTACAAGCCGTTCGGGCATTGTATGCATCTATTCCAATCTGTATCGCCTAGGCTATGCCCCTAAAACCGGTTCAACCCGGTCTGGAGCGAGGCGACTTTGAGAATACATATTCTCGAAGTCACCCTGTTCTAGAAGAACTGGCCCATGCTGAATTCGATTCTGCCAGGGGGCATTTCCTTGTCGTAATCCTGCACCAGGGGCACGCCGTAAGCTATGCGCAGATCGCCCATGGGAGAGCGCCAGCGCAGCTCAAGTCCGGTGGAGGCAACAATATATCTGTCCCATTCGTCGCCCATGGTCTTGGCGTCGATGTTGAAGCCGGTGTCCACAAAGGGAACCAGAGCAAGCCCCAAGTCTTTCTGGAACGTCCAGATATATTCCAGGTTGCCTACAGCCATGCGGTCGCCGCCGATCTGTTCGCCGCCGTATTTGTAGTCGCGGGGCGAAAGGTCGGAGAAGCTGTAGCCGCGGATGGTGTCCATGCCGCCAACCCAGAAGCGTTCAAACACGGGAACTTTGTCGTCGGTGTTCTGGAACACGCCGCCCACACGCCCGCGCAGATGCACGGTGTTTTGCGGGTTGAAAGACCAGAAGCCCTGCCAGTCAGCCACGCTCTTGATGAAGTTGTCGCTGCCGCCAAGGCCGCCGCCGCCGTATTCAGCCCACAGGCGGGCGATGGTTCCCTTGGTGGGGCGTTCCTTGCTGTCTGTAGTGTCGCGCAGGATGCGGCCCGATACGGCGCTTGTCCAGTTAACGCCCTTGTAGTCCCTGATGTAGGGTGAGCTGTTATCGGACACGTCGTAAAGGTGGTAGCGCTCAAGGCGGTAACCCACGCCCACGGAAGTGTATTCGCCAATGGGATAGCCGAAGCGTACCGTGTCGCCTATGGTGTCCTTGGTGAAGTTATCCCAGTAGTCGTGTGTGTAGTAGACGTCGTTGCCGAACGAAAGGTCGGTATCGTACACACGCGGGTTGGTGAAGGACAGGGTTCCTGACGTGCGCCGCCAGGAGAAGAAGCCCTGAAGCTGCAACCAGTAGCCGCGACCAAAGAGGTTGCGTTCCATAATGGAGGCCGTGACGCCCACGTCATAGTAGCTGGAGTAGCCGATACCGCCCATGATGGCGCCGGTGTTGGTTTCCTTGACTTTGACCTTGAGATCCACCTCGTCTTCCTGGCCAGTGGGGATGATCTCCATATCCACGGCAGAGAAGTAGCGCAGGCGGTTGAGGCGCTCGTTGGAGCGGCGCAGCTTGGCCCCTTCATACATATCGCCGTCGCCCAGGCGCATTTCACGCAGGATAACGTTGTCGCGTGTTTTGGTATTGCCTTCGACCACCATGCGGCGGATGAAGACCTTCTGCTTTTTGTTGACCAGGTAGCCTATGTCCACCTGGTCGCTGCCGTCCTCGGCCTTCATGAGCTTGGTATCCACTTCGGCGAAGGCATAGCCATAGTCGGAGTAGTAGTCAGTCAGGCGCTTGGAGTCTTCCTGCATGACTGTCAGCGAGAAGAAGTCGTTGGACTTTTTCCAGTCGTCCATCTGAATGACGTCGAGCATTTTGTCTTCGCTGTCGATGATGTCACCGGCAAAGACCACGTTACGCACGGAATAACGGGGGCCTTCGTTGACCACAAAGGTGACGTAGATGCCGTCATCTTTGTAATCTACCTGAGGCGCGCCCACTTGAATGTCGATATAGCCTTCGTTAAGGCCATAGGCCGCAATGGCGTTGGTATCGCGTTCAAGGTATTCCTCTTTGAGCACGCCCGAGCCTGTGAGCCAGGAGAAGATGCCGCGCGGCTTGAGGGCAAGATATTTGTCAAGGTCGCCCTGGCTGAGCTTGTTGAGGCCCTCGATATTCACTTCTTTGACGTAGAGCTTGTTACCCTCGTCTACATTGATGACCAAAACAGCGCCACGCCCGCTTTGGCGGTCTTCAAGACGGTAATTGACCTTGGCAAGGTAATAGCCTTCTTTGCGGTACAGTTCGGTAATTTTTTGCAGGTCGTCGGAGAGCACCTGTTCGTTAAGCACGTTGCCGGTTCGCGTGCCCATGGCAGCGACCACGTCTTCCTTGTCAACGCCCTTGGAGCCTTCGACGATGATATTGTCGATGCGGGGTTTTTCTACCACGGTGAAGACCAGCACATTGCCTTCAAGGCTGGCCCGCACATCGCTGAAATAGCCCATTTCCCAGATGCGCTTCACTTCTTCGTTGATGGCGTGGGCATCGGGGGTATCGCCTTTGCGGATGGTCAGGCGCATGAGCACGGTGTCGGGATCCATAACGCTCATGCCGCGCACCTGCACATCGGCCAGGCCGCCCTTGGCTGTCGTGGGCGTGCCCATGGGGACAAGGCCGGGGCCGTCATCGCTTGCCTGAGGTGCCGGGGCGGCGTTGGCCCCTGTCAGTTCCGCCGCGCGCCCGGCCAGAGTGCTGGCACAGTCGCTGAGGGCCACAAGCGTGTTGCGTTCAAAACCGGCTGGTACGGCCTCGCCCTGCAGGACAGGCACAAGGCGTGTATCCATGCTGAAGCCGTCGCCAAGCTGGTTGAAGCTGCCATAAATAACAAGCTGCGCGCCGGCCTGACGGCCCTGGGTGCGCGCCGTGGTAAGGTCAATGGTTTCACCGCTGTTGCGTTGCATCTGGCGCGCCGACGCCATGGGCACGACGCGCATGCCTTTTTGTTTGAGCTGATCAGCAATGATCTGGGGCACATCCTGAGCGGCATTGGGCATTTCCGGCCCGGCATTTACCTGAAAGGGCAACACCAGAACAAGAGGGCCCTGTGACGCGCCAGCCTCGCGGGGCATAAGCTGGACGGCGCATACCAGAGCGGCGACGCAAAGAATGTTTGACAGAATATTACGCAAGAAATTTTTCATACAGTGTCCCCGCTTTCAGTTCCAGGATGCGGCCCATACCCGCGGCCAGCTCTCGATTATGCGTCACGACCACGAGAGTCATGCCCAGCTCGCGGTTAAGTTCTTTCATAAGCGCGCTCACCTGCTCTCCGGTGTGTTCGTCCAGATTGCCGGTGGGTTCGTCAGCCAAAAGTACGCGAGGGCGCATCAGCACCGAGCGGGCGATGGCTACCCTTTGCCGTTCGCCACCAGAAAGGGTGGCTACCTTGCCGTCCATGCGGGCCGCAAGGCCTACTCGTTCAAGCATTTCCCGGGCTTTGGGCATGACGGCGGACTGGCGCTCGCCAGCAATAATGGCCGGCATTGCCACGTTTTCCACTGCCGAAAACTCCGGCAAAAGGTGATGAAACTGAAAAACGAAGCCCAGAGTTTTATTACGGAAAGCCGCTTTTTGGTCAGGCGTCATGTGGGCCATGTCTTGCCCGTCAAAATAGACAGCGCCAGTACTTGGAGTATCAAGAGCACCCATAAGATGCAAGAGGGTGCTCTTGCCAGACCCAGAAGCCCCCACAATGGCAAGAGCTTCGCCTTCTTCCACAACCATGCTGATATCTTTGAGAATCTCTAGATTCTCTCCTGGTGCGGAGAAGATTTTATTCACATTGGAAAATTTGTAGAGTGCGGACATGGCTACTCGTAGCGCAGGGCTTCCGCCGGTTCCAGGCGGGCCGCCTGGCGGGCCGGGTAAAGGGTGGCCAGAAAACACAGCAGCATGGCGCTGGCCCCAACGAGGAGCACATCGCTCAGGGTGATGCTAATGGGCAGGTGGTCGAGGGTATACACATTTTCAGGCAGCTTGATGAACTGGTAGCGCTTGAGCAACCAGCCCACGGTAAGGCCGAGCACATAGCCCAGCAAAGTGCCAATAACGCCGATGATACTGCCCTGATACATGAAAATACGGCGTATCATGCCGCGAGTGGCCCCCATGGACATCATGATGGCGATGTCGCGTGTTTTTTCCATGACCAGCATGACAAGGGAAGTTACAATGGAGAAAGAGCCGATAAGCACCACCATGGTCAGTAATATGAACATGCCGATCTTTTCCAGCTTGAGGGCTGCAAAGAGGTTGGCGTTCATTTCCATCCAGGAGCGCACATAGAATGGCGAACCCAGCTCGCTGGCCACGCGGGTGGATATCTGGTCGGCCTTGAAGAGGTCGTTGACGGTCAGTTCCACACCCGAAAGATATTTTTCGGGCAGGCCGAGCACGTCGCGGGCTGCGGCAAGGTGCACGAAAGCCAGGGACGAATCGTATTCAAACATGCCTGTCTTGAATATGCCCACCACCTCAAAGGGGCGGATGCGCGGCGCGTAGCCCGAGGCGGTTTTTTGCCCGGACGGTGAAAGCAGGTTCACCCGGCTGCCCACGGCAAGCCCAAGGCGCTTGGCCAGCTCTTCGCCAACAATAAGGCCTGACGCGCCTTCTTTTTGCAGATCAGCGGCGGAGCCGGAGCGCATCTGGCGCAGCATGGAGAGCACCTGCGGCCCGGATTCCGGGTCAATGCCGCGCAGAACAACGCCTTTAACGCCGTTGGGCGTTGAAAGCATGACTTCGGTATAGACAAAGGGGGTGGCGCCGGTGACGCCCTTGATGGAGCGTATGCGTTCCAGCAGGTTGTCATCGTTTTCAAAGGCCGAGGGCAGGTAGGACATGACTATGGCGTGTGAATTGGCGCCAAGAATCTTGTCACGCATGTCGGTGGTCATGCCGTTATACACGCCAAGCACCACCACCAGCGCGCCAACGCCGAGGGCCACGCCCAGAATGGACATGAGCGATATGATGTAGATGAAGGTCTGCTTGCGTCTTGAAAATAAATAGCGCAAGGCCACGAAGAGTTCGAACGACATTTGCGGCATATTGGCCCAGCTTGGCAGTATATTCAAGAGATTTTTTAGAAAATGCTTTTGCCGCCAGTTTTCCGGTGGCAAAAGGCCCTCACATGAACGAAGTCGCGGCGTGCTTTGGCGCACGGCGCACAGGCTTTGGCGCACCACAGGCGAGGATTTCGCTTGCGGCTTTTTTCGTGCGGCATTACTCGCTGCCGGGCATGGCTTATACGCGCATGGGGCCAGGAAATCCAGAGCTATTTTGGCCTCTGGGCTGACAACAGGCAGGGGCGCCTGTGAGGCCGTTGGGCGAGTTTTGGCAGGGTGTGATTGTGCTGCTGCCCCTTTTGGACGCCTGGCACGCTCGGCGAACCCTTCGATAGCCCATATCTGCACGACGCTGCTTGCGGTTTTTCGCCTCAGGTCAGGAGGCTCCCTGCAACAGACTGAATCAGAATAAAGATTTAAGGGGGTGGGGATGTGGTGGAGGGCCCCTTTTGCAAAAGGGGCCCTCCACCACAAAGCACTTCAAACATTCGCTAATCTCTAAATGACCCTCACCCGCAAGATATTTCAGTCTCTTGCTCCCCCACAAGGTATTCCCCCGCAAAAAGCTCTAGGCTTCTGGCCGGAGCAGGGGGAAGAGGATAACCTCGCGGATGGAGGCCGAGTCTGTCAGCAGCATGACCAGGCGGTCAATGCCTATGCCCTGGCCGGCGGCCGGGGGCATGCCGTATTCAAGGGCGCGCAGATAGTCTTCGTCCATATTGTGCGCCTCATCGTCTCCGGCTTCTTTTTCGCGCACCTGGTCTTCAAAACGCAGGCGCTGGTCAACGGGGTCGTTGAGTTCGGAAAAGGCGTTGGAGATTTCGCGGCCGGTAATGAAAAGCTCAAAACGGTCGGTCAGGCCGGGGTCGTTGTCGTTGCGGCGTGACAGGGGCGAGATTTCTGTGGGGTAATGGTAGATGAAGTGCGGCTGCACGAGCTTGCCTTCCACATCCAGGTCAAAGAGCTTGGCATGCAGCTTTTGCAGGCTTTCGCTGTCGGCGGCTTTTTCGCCGCGCTGGCGGATGTAGTTTTGCACCCTGGCGTAATCATTGTAAAATTCCGGCTGGTGGCCGCCAATGACGGTGAGGGAGTCGTAAAAGCTCATGCGCGTCCACTTGCCGGGCGTGAGGTCGATCATTTCGCCCTGATACGGAACCACGGTTGAGCCACAGACGGTCTGCGCCAGGTGGGCAAAGAGCGTTTCCGTAAGATCCATGAGGTCTTCAAACGTGGCGTAGGCCCAGTAGAATTCGCACATGGTGAATTCGGGGTTATGCCGCGTGTCGATGCCTTCATTGCGGAAGTTGCGGTTGAGTTCGAACACTTTTTCAAAACCACCAACGAGCAGGCGCTTGAGATACAGCTCGGGCGCGATGCGCATATACAGGCCCATGTCCAGGGCATTGTGATGGGTTTTGAACGGTTTGGCCGCCGCGCCCCCGGCCAGAGGCTGCATCATGGGCGTTTCCACTTCCATGAAGCCGCGGTCTTCCATAAAATGGCGGAATTCGCGCACGATCTGGCTGCGCTTAAAAAATATGTCGCGGGCGCGGGGGGTGACGATAAGGTCAACATAGCGCTGGCGGTAGCGCGTTTCCATGTCCTTGAGCCCGTGATATTTTTCGGGCAGGGGGCGCATGGAGCGCGTGATGAGCTTGATGGTGCGACAAGCGATGGTCAATTCGCCTGTTTTGGTGCGAAAAAGATGCCCGGAAACGCCGACAATATCGCCGATGTCGAGCTTTTTAACCAGGTTATGGGTGGCTTCGTCCAGGTGTTCGCGCGCAGCGTAGCACTGCACGCGGCCAGTCTGATCCATGATATGGAAAAAGGCCACCTTGCCGAAAGAGCGCAGCGAAACAATACGCCCGGCAAGGGCGACGACGTCTTCCTGTTTTTCCAAGGCCTCGCCCTCGAGGTCGCCGAATTTCTCCAGCACCCACGAGATGGAGTGTTCCTTGCGGAAATCGTTAGGAAAGAGAGGTACGCCCGCGTCCATGAGATCACAGGATTTGACCACGCGGTTTTTTATGACCTCGTTCAGCCCTTCACGGGCGGCGAGGCTTTCCAACATGGGCATGAAATAGCCCGCGAATTTAGACTTGGTGCCTAGCTTGACGGCTGGCTTTTTATTCTTCTTTTCCCGATTTTCCACTGAAAAAACTCCTGAGATGCCCGGTCTTAAAGGATTGTAACGGTATGCCATTCGCGAAGAAGCGTCAAGGATGGCGTAGAGATGGTTTTGAGGCAGCGCCAATGCCCTGTTTGACCTTGAAGTTCGCGAGGCTTGCGTATATAGATTTTCTTTGCCTGTGACCCCTTCCCGTGGCCTTGCCACGGATAATTTCCGTTAAGGATACGCGTCATGCACAAGTATACCGCCTCGTTTCTGGGGCGCGACTGCCCCGGAGTGGTGGCCGCAGTCAGCCGCATTCTTGAAGAACACGGCTGCAATATCGAAGAAGTTACCCAGACCATTCTTTCCGGCGAATTTGCCGCCATTTTTGTGGTGGCCGCCCCTGATGCCGACGATGCCAAGAGCCTGCATCAAAAGCTGAGCGCCAGCCTGGCCGAAGCCCAGGTGGATCTTTCGGTGCTGGTGCGCCCCGCCATTCAGGGCCAGTGGGGCCAGGCCCTGCATTGCGAGCCTTTTGTGGTCACCGCCGACGGCCCGGACAAGCCCGGCCTTATCGCGGCCATGAGCCGCGTTTTTGCCCGGCACGACGTGAATATTGAAAGCCTCAAGGCCATTCTGGGCGAAGGCGGCGCCAACCATGCCCTTTTCGTTTTTGAGGTTATGGTTCCCGACGCTGTCGACCTTGGGCGCCTGCGCCGCGAGCTTTCCTGCGAAGGCCAGAGCCGCGATCTGCGGGTGAGCGTGCAGCACAGGGATATTTTTGAGGCCGTTCATCGCGTGAGCTCTTTTTAGAGCAATGAGCGCTTCAAATGATTGCTTAACGCTCGGTAAAGACGCCGCAATCATTTGACCACAAGGATTTGGAGACAAAACCTTGTAGGGCATTTCAGGTGTGAAATGTTCTAGAGCTTTTTCGCCTTGCAAACATACAGGATACCGACATGCTTTCCGAACGCGAAGTCATAAGCACTCTCAACATGCTCCGCAATGAACATCTGGACGTGCGCACTGTCACCCTGGGCGTGAGCCTGTTTGACTGCGTGAGTCACGACCTGGAGCTTTTCACCGCCAATGTGCAGGCCAAGATCCGCCGTTACGCCTCGCAGCTTGTGTCTATCTGTAATGAAGTGGGCGACAAGTATGGCATTCCCGTGGTGAACAAGCGCATTAGCGTCAGCCCCATCGCGGTGGTGGGCGCGCCTTTTGGCCCTGACGGCATGGTGCGCATCTGCAAGGCTCTGGACGAAGCCGCCAAAGAGGCCGGCGTGGATTTTCTGGGCGGTTTTTCCGCCCTGGTTGAAAAGGGCTTTGCCAACGGCGACCGCGCCCTGATTGAAGCCCTGCCCGAAGCCCTTGCGCAGACCGACCGCATCTGCTCGTCCATCAACGTGGCGTCGTCGCGCAGCGGCATCAATATGGACGCTGTGGCGCTCATGGGCCAGCAGATTCTCAAGGTGGCCGATGCCACGGCCGAACGTGGCGGCATTGGCTGCGCCAAGCTGGTGGTTTTTGCCAATATTCCGCAGGACGTGCCCTTTATGGCCGGGGCTTACCTCGGCGTGGGCGAGCCCGATGTGGTCATCAACGTGGGGGTTTCCGGCCCCGGCGTGGTGAAAAAAGCCCTGGATCGCGCCCGCGAAGCCGGTCGCAACGAAACTGGCGCGCCCCTGACCCTGCTGGACATGGCCGAAGTTATCAAACGCACAGCTTATAAGGTTACCCGCGTGGGCGAAATGATCGGAACCGAAGTGGCGACCCGGCTGGGTATTCCCTTTGGCGTGGCCGACCTTTCTCTCGCACCCACCCCGGCGGTGGGCGACTCGGTGGGCGAAATTTTTCAGAGCCTGGGGCTTTCAAGCATCGGCGCGCCCGGCACGACGGCCGTGCTGGCCATGCTCAATGATGCCGTGAAAAAAGGCGGCGCTTTTGCTTCTTCTTCGGTGGGCGGGCTTTCGGGCGCCTTTATTCCCGTTTCGGAAGACTCAAGCATTGAAGCGGCCACGCGCGCAGGGCTGCTCAGCATTGAAAAGCTGGAGGCCATGACCAGCGTGTGTTCGGTGGGGCTGGATATGATTGCCATTCCCGGTGATACCCCGGCGGCCACCATTTCGGGCATTATTGCCGACGAAATGGCCATCGGCATGATCAACCACAAGACCACGGCCGTGCGCCTCATCCCTGTGCCCGGCAAGGGCGTGGGCGAGGAAGTGTCGTTTGGCGGGTTGCTTGGCAAGGCGGCCATCATGGCTGTGCCGCGCGGCAATGCCGAAGATTTTATCAGCCTTGGGGGGCGCATTCCCGCGCCTATACACAGCCTGAAAAACTGACGTTTTTGGAACATGCTCCATAAGAAATCCCGCTTCGGCGGGATTTCTTTGTTTGGCATGGCAACGGTTAAAAAATGTTCGGCTTAGCAACGGTTAAAAATTGTATGACGCTGGGTGCGCTTGTGCCCTCTCCGCCCCCGCTGCCCCAGATCAGGCGCATCTCTGTAACAGACCGCTATTTAATAAAAGTTTTAGGGGGTGGGGGTGTGGGGGAGGGGCCCTTTTGCAAAAGGGCCCCTCCCCCACAAAGTATTCAACAGGATCTGGGGGGGCGTGTACGGGCCGCGCAAAGCGGTTTGACCGGCTGGAGAATATTTGTCATAGCTTTACTGTGGGGAGTCGTACACTTCGCTTGAAAAGTGTATGGCCCATAAAACTGGATCAAGGAGACAACCATGGTGAAAATAAAAATTGTGGCAGCGGTCTTTCTCGCTATGTTTGTAGTGGGTTGCAGCTCATCGCCAGAATGCGACTCCAGCGATGGTAAAAAGTATGCCCAAAAAATCATGCAGACCTACGCGCAAGAGCTGGGCATAAAGAACCCGCATATCAGCTTTGAAAGTTTCAAGACCGTGAGTTCCGATAAAAAATCCTGCAAATGCATGGTCACAGCCGTTATGGGCGACAAGGCCGCCGAAAGCGCCACGGAGCTGAAGTATGCCCTTGAGTTTGAGCTGCCGGAAAAAGCGGATAGCCGTTACTATATTGAAATGATAAACTAGTTTCTTTTCTGGAAGCTTGTGGCAGAGGCTGCTCTGCCACCGGCGGCAAGGTGGATGAAGTCTCTGCAAGGATTTGTTTTCAAATTCCTGCCGGCAGATACGTGCAGGCCGGTTTTGCCAACAGTTTCGTAATCGTTAGCTGCGCAACGGCTTTTGGACGCACCGCCAGCGCCCTCCGCTTTCTGCTATGCCCTCAGACCGCCTGTCTTTTTGTCCTTTTCAGTCTGGCGGGGTCTTGCCGCTGTTCATGTCTTCCCCAGATGCACCAGCACTATGCCTTTTTGTCTTGCCGCAGCAGATGCCCGGTGGCAGCCGCCTTATGATGACTGATGACTTCGGTAAAGGGCCGTGCGCGCGTATTTTACTGTGTAAGCACGGTTTTGAGGCTGGTCAATATTTTGCAGCCCGCAATGTCTTTGTATATATATAACGCTCAAAGAGGAATATATAATGAAATATTATACCGCAATGGCCGCTTGGCTGTGCGCTGGGATCATGTTTTTTTGCATTGGGGCCAGCGGTGCATGGGCCGATGGCATTTGTCAGAAAAAAATAGCCAATATTCAGCGCCAAATTGATATAGCCAAGCAGCATGACAATATGAAACGGGTTGCCGGTCTTGAGCGCGCCCTGGAAAAGACCCGCGCATGGTGCACCGATGACGGTGAACTGGCCGAAGCGGAAATAGAGGTTATGGAAAAGCAGGAAAAAGTGCAGGAACGGCAGGTGGAACTGGACAAGGCCATCGCCCGGGACAAGCAGGAAAGCAAGGTTGCCAAACGCAAGCACAAGTTGCAGGAGGCCCAGAAAGAGTTGCAGGAAGCTGAAAAGGCCCGTGATGCCTTGAAGGCAGGCAAGTAGCGGAAGTTTTAAGCCCTTTTGTTAAAAAAGATGGCGGCCCGGCGCAAGCGCCCGACCGCCATTTTTTATGTGTTGTTTTGCTGAGCTACCGCGGGCTTACTGCACAAGCGGGGCGAGAAAAAACTGCCAGACAAGGGTGAGCAGCAGCAGCGACAGGGAAACCATAAGAAAACGCCGCACAGCCGCCGGGCCAACGCGTATGGCAAGGCGGCTGCCCAGCCAGTTGCCCACACAGCAGGCTGCGGCCATAGGCAGGGCCAGGCTCCACAGCACCACGCCGTTAAGCATAAAAACCACCACTCCCGCAAAATTGGATGCAAGGTTCAGCACTTTGGAGGTGGCCGAGGCTTCCATAAGGCCCATGCGCAAAATCCAGTGAAAGGCAAGGATCAGAAAGCTGCCTGTGCCGGGGCCGAAAAAACCGTCATACGCGCCGATGACAAGGCATACCAGGGGGGTGAGCAGCCACAGGCGCGGGCCGTGCATGTCGGCCTCGCCGTATGCTCGTGCGCGTTCTTTGCGGGGCATGAGGGTTGCGCACATGCCAACGGGCAGCAGGCCCACCAAAATTTTGCCCAGGAGTGCGGGCTCGGTGCTCAGGGCCAGACGCGCTCCGGCCCAGGAGCCGATGAGGGCAAAGGCCAGGCCTGTCAGGGCAACGCGCCACAGCACAAGGCGGCTGCGGGCAAAGTTACCCAGGGCCACGCACGTGCCCAGGCAGGCGCTGAATTTATTGGCGCCCAGGGCCGCATGCGGCGGCACGCCCGTAAGCAGCAGGGCGGGCATGGTCACAAGGCCGCCCCCACCGGCGATAGCGTCTATAAAGCCGCCCGCAAAGGCTGCGGCAATGCCCACCAGCAGAGGGATGAGACCTATTTCCACGTTACCACTCCTTAAAGATGATCCAGGCGGCCAAGACGATGAGGGCAAAGCCCGCAACGTGGTTCCAGCGCAGGGGTTCATGCAGCCAAATGCTGGAAAAAATCATGAAAACTGTGAGGGATATGACTTCCTGTATGGTTTTTAATTCCGCAGCGGAATAATGCCCGTAGCCGATGCGGTTGGCAGGCACTTGAAGCAGGTATTCAAAAAATGCCAGCCCCCAGCTGGCAAGGATGACCACAGGCAAAGCCGCGCCCTTGTAGCGCAAATGGCCGTACCATGCGAAGGTCATGAATATATTTGATAAAATCAAAAGGCCAATGGTGGCCGCTGGTATGGGTATGTTCATGTAGCATCCGTATGCCTTGTCTGTCGGGCGGCGGGGGGCTGCCGCCCCTACGGTGTTGGGACGATCCAGAGGCATACCTGCGGTGATGCGGCGAGTCAATGGCTGCGGTAATGCTAGCAGAAATGTCCGTGTGAATGCTTGTAAAAATGCCCGCGTGAATGCTTACAAAAATTCATCTTATGACGACACTGTCTGGAGCAGATCAACGTTGAAAATATACATTTTCAACGTTGTCATTCTACCGAAAAATACGATCTTCGGCTGAATCTACGTCACATTGCGGCGCGCTGCACTCACGCGCAGCGTTAGAACATTTAAATTTTCCAAGTTAAAATGCTCTAACGAATTGCAGCAAGAATAAAGGTTTTAGGGGGTGGGGGTGTGGGGGAGGCGACCCTTTTGCAAAAGGGCCCCTCCCCCACAAAGTACTGTACCTACTAAGTACTGTACCTACTAAGTTTCTAATGATCCTGAAGCATCTTGACCGCGCAGAATTTGCCGCACATGGCGCAGACGTCTTCTGTTTTATGTTCTTCGCGACGTTTTTCAAGCATTTGCGGATCCAGGGCGGCCCTGGTCATGCCTTCCCAGTCCAGAGCCTTGCGGGCGGCGTTCATGTCTGCCTCGCGTGCCACGGCGCGGGGATGTCCCAAAGCCACTTCCCCCACATGGGCGGCCACGCGCGAGGCCATTACGCCAGCGCGCACGTCGGCCTCGTCGGGCAGGGTGAGGTGTTCGGCGGGGGTGAGGTAGCAGAGGAAGTCCACGCCCGCTTCCACGCCCAGCGCGCCGCCGATGGCCCCGGCGATATGGTCGTAGCCGGGCGCGCTGTCGCAGCAGAGGGGGCCGAGAACATAGAGCGGGGCATTGTGGGTGAGGCGTTTTATTCCCTGAATCTGGGTGCGCACCTGGTTGAGGGGCACATGCCCGGGGCCTTCGATCATGCATTGCACGCCGCGCTCGAGGGCGTATTTGGCAAGGCGGCCCAGGTTGATGACTTCTTCCCACTGGGCGGCGTCGCCTGCGTCAACGCCCGCGCCGGGGCGCAGCCCATCGCCGAGGGAAAGGGTGACGTTGTAGGGCAGGCAGATGTCGAGCAGGCGGTCAAAGTGCTCCAGCAGGGGGTTTTCGCGGTCGTTTTCCAGCATCCAGCGGGCCAGCATGGAGCCACCGCGCGAGACAATGCCCAGCGCGCGGTTGTTTTTAACGGCCATTTCGGCCCCGCGCCGCGAAAGCCCGCAATGCACCGTGACAAAGTCCACCCCTTGGCGGGCCTGTTTGGCGATTTCCTCAAAGAGTTCATCAGGATTCATGCTGGCGATGTCGCGGTCTGCGTCCAGAATGCGCTGGCCCACGGCGTAGAGGGGAACCGTGCCCAGGGGGCGGGGGCAGGCTTTGAGCATGCCCAGGCGCAGGGCGTCCAGGTCGCCTGCGATGGAAAGATCCATAACCGTATCGGCTCCGGCTTCAAGGGCGGCCTGTATTTTGCGGTTTTCGCTGTGTGGGCAGTTGTTCAGGGGTGACGTGCCGATATTGGCGTTCACCTTGATTCTGGCGGGCTGGCCCACAAGAATGGGCTTGAGCCCCTGGTGGGCGGGGTTGCCCAGCAGCACCATAGTTCCGGCTTCAAGGGCGGCGCTCACGCTCTGGGCTTCAAGCTGCTCTTCAGCGGCCAGGTTGTTCAGGTGGGAGTCCAGCAGGCCGCGCAACGCGGCATTCTGCGAAAAAAGTGTAGTAGACATGGTTGCCTCGCTGGTTGCGACGCAGGGCGCAAAAAAACCACAAACAGCGAACAGCTTGTGGCCGCGGCTTTCCTCCGGCAGTGCGAACTGCGTCAGGTTCAAGGGTCTGGGATAGTCCCACTCTCAGCCGTGCATGCTGTTTGCACTGCTCCCCTAGCTCACCGAGCAGCATATATCCGGCGCAGGCGTATGTAAAGCCCGGGCTGTCTTTTGTGTAAAAACAGGTGCTTGTTGCCGTAATCTGTTGTTTTCGTGCTGTGGCTGCTGCAGATGCCGGGGCCTTGCGCGCGGGACTGCGAATATAACGATCAGGGAATGCCGCGCGGGGGGGCGCCGTGGCCTTGCGCGCGGGACTGCGAGTTGGGAGCAGAACGGGAGGCGGCGGGCAATGACGCCGCGCCCTTGGGAACGCCGGGCAGCGGGCCGAATCACGCCGGGCGCGGGGCAGCCAGGAACCCCATGCAATGTTTTTTTCAATGAAGCCCGCCCTTGGGGGTGGGGCAATCAGACGAATCACGCTGGGCGCGGCCCGCCCGCCGGCCAACTGGGTGTAGCGATAAGGCTTGGGCATTTAACGTGTTTTTACGTATTGAAAGCCGGATACGCGCTGAGATTACGCGCTGTCTTGCTTTCCTTCAGCGGCTAGCTTACATGGGGTGAATGCAGCGGAACAGATTCTTCAGTCCCCTTACGTGGCCCGTATTTTCCTTTCTGGCAGTGATTGTCGTGGGCGCAGTTTTGCTGCACATGCCGGTGAGCCTACAGGAAGGGCAGAGCCTCAGCCCCATAGATGCGGCTTTTATTTCTACGTCGGCCGTTTGTGTTACAGGGCTTACGCCTGTAGACATTAGCGCCGTGCTCAGCCCCGTAGGCGTGATGGTGCTACTTTTTCTTGTGCAGTTGGGCGGCCTTGGCGTCATGACCTACACGAGCATCATTTTTTTGCTCTGGCGAAATCACGTGCCCTTTACCAGTCGCGAGGCCGTAAGCCAGGCCCTGCTCGGCGACGACTTTAACCTCAAGGGCTTTCTTTTGCAGGTGCTGGCTTTGGTATTCAGCATCGAGCTTGTGACGGGTCTGCTGCTTTATTGGCACGATCCTGTGTTTTTTCATCCAATCAGTGCGGCTTTTCATGCTGTTTCGGCGTTCTGCAACGCCGGTTTTTCACTCAGCCCCAACAGTCTCATGAATTTTAGGGATGATGTGACAGTCAACTGCATCATCACAGCCAGCGTTTTTTTGGGCAGTATCGGCTTTGGCGTGTTGCGCGAAGCCCTTGGCATCGTTTCCGGCGGGCGCATGGGCGTTCCGGTGCGCAAGTTCAGCCGTTTCAGCCGCCTCGTGCTCAAGACAACGGCTTTTCTCATTTTGGTCGGTGCGACGTTGGGCTTTGTCATTGAATATTGGCGAGTGGGCAACGAACACACCCTGGGCGACGGCTTTGACCTGGCTCTGACGGCGTTTTTTCAAGCTGCGGTGGCTCGCACGGCTGGTTTTAATACGATCAATATGAGCAGCCTGAGCGAGGCCACCTTGATGGTGCTGATGGCGCTCATGTTTGTGGGCGGCGGGCCCGGTTCGTGCGCGGGCGGCATCAAGGTGGTGACCTTCAGGGTGCTGGCGGGCTATATTGCCGCGCAGTTTCGCGGCGACCGCCAAATAGTGCTCGAGGGAAGGGGCGTGCCCACTGAAAACGTGAGCCGCGCGCTAACCCTGTTTTTTTTCTACTCAATGCTCGTGGGCATTTCCACGTTTCTGCTCAGTATTACGGAATACGGCATATTGAACGGCACGCGACCTGAGGGGCCATCTTTTTTGCGCATTCTATTTGAAGAAGTCTCGGCCCTGGGCACTGTGGGGCTTTCGATGAATCTGACGCCGGAACTGAGCTCCGAAGGCAAGGGCGTTATTATTGTGAATATGTTTGCCGGGCGCGTGGGCCTGCTGAGCTTGCTCATGGCTGTGCAGAGCCTGCAACCCCGCAAGGCCTATACTGCGGCCGAAACGCAACTGCCCATTGGATAACTATTGTTAGTTGTTGAAATTTTTTTGCGTGTGGGATGTTTTGTGGGGGAGGGGCCCTTTTGAAAAAGGGTCGCCTCCCCCACGCCCCCACCCCCTAAAACTTTTATTCCTGACGCAAGCTGCGCATTGAAAAGCTGTTTGCGGCTTTTACCCCACATGTCAGGCGAGGCCTTGCCCTTGCACGAATTTTGAGGCGAAGCGCTTTTTGCGCTTTCGGTTTGCTCCGGTTTGCCCTGTTTCGCTCGCGGCCCGGTCGCGGCCCGGTCGCGGCCAGATGCAGAACGGATGCCGCACGGATGCCGCACGGATGCCGCACGGATATAGCACGGATACAGCACGGATATAGCACGGAGAAGGATATGGCGGAAAAGAAATTGGAAATAGGCGTTATCGGCCTGGGCAAATTTGGCCTGCGCATGGCCACCACCCTCGTTTCTCTGGGGCACACGGTGGTTGGCATAGACATGTCCGAAGTGGGTGTGCAGCGGGCCGAAGATGCGCTGGAATCCGTTTACAAGGCCGATGCCACCAATATCGCCGTGCTGCGTTCTCTGCATGTGCAGGATCTGGACTGGGTGGTCATCAGCGTGGGCGAAAGTGTTGAGCAATCACTGAGTATTACCCTTAACGTGCAGGAACTGGGCGGGCCCAAGATATGGGTCAAGGCCTCCAATGAAGAACACCGCAAAATCCTTCAGCGGCTGCGGGTTAACCGCGCCATTGTGCCTGAAATGGAGGCCGCCGTCATGGCCGCCCATCAGCTCACCTATCCGGGCATGCTGGATCTTATCCCCAAGTATGGGGGCATCGCCATTCAGGAATTGAAGGTGGACGCGTGGCAGGGCAAAACGCTGGTGGAGCTTAACCTCATGCAGCGTTTCAATATTATGGTGCTGGGCATTCGCCCTGCGGGCGGGCATTCTTTTGACTTTGTTCCCCCGGCCATGACCGTGCTGAACAAGGGCGATACCATTGTGGTGGCGGGGCGGGCCAATTCTATGAGTGAACTGAAACCCTAGAGCGGTTTAATTTTGAGCCAGCGCTATGCCCAGAGGCACTGTTTCTGTCTTCTCTGATCAGGATGATTTCTGTAGCAGATTGCAACAGGAATAAAAGTTTTGTGGGGTGGGGGTGTGGGGGAGGCGACCCCTTTTCAAAAGAGGCCTCCCCCACAAAGTATTCCCCAACTTTCCCTCTTCAGGGTTCCTCCCCCCCGTGCATTTCACCGGTTTTCAGGCACATCATTCTGAATGATCATCGCCGGGCAAGGCCCACCAGGGCAGGTTGCGCCATGTCTGATCGAGGGCCTTTTCGCATTGGGGCCAGTTCGGCGAATAGCGGGCAAGCTCTGCCCTGTAGGCAGGGGAGTGGTTCATATGGCGCAGATGGCATAGCTCGTGCCAGCATAAATGCTCCAGTAGGGGAAGTGGCAGCAGCAGCGCCCGCCAGTTAAGGCTTATGCGCCCTGCGGGGCCATCCTCAAACGTGCTGGTGGGGGGGCTGTCATGCGCAAAGCCCTTGAGGCCCGCCTCGTCTTTACCTGAAAACAGCCGAAAAAACGTGTCCTTCCAGTTGCTTGCCTTGCCAGAGCCGGGAAAAGAAGAGGCTTTCTGCCGCCCTCGGGCCATTTCAGGCAAAGCCCGGCTGTCTTGTCCGTTTTTTTTCCCCTCATTGCTGCGTCCGTTGCCGCTGGAGCGGTGCACGCGGGCGCAGCTGCCCCACCGCGAACGCTGATCCCTCACGCTGATTCTTTCAAGGAGAAAACCGCCCTGTCGCGCCAGGCCCTCAAGGTAGGGCGGCAACAGGGCATCCGCCATGTTGCGGCACCATTGCCGCAGCGCCCGTGCGCACAGCGCCGTATCGTTCACCGCGCCAAAAAGGCGCAACAGGCCAGGGTTTTGCACTAGCAAAAGGCGTTGCGGCCCGGAACCTAGCAGCAGGGCGGCGCTTTGATCCTGGTGTTGGGCCGCGGCCAGCCTGCCGGCGGCAAGGTCGCCGCCCAGGCATACCTGCAAGGACATGCCCGGCAGGGGCAGTTCGATGTGGGGGGGCAACTGTTCCCCCGGAGTGCTGGACTGGTGCTTTTTCCACGCGCGCTCCAGCCACGGCAAAAACTGTGGCAGGCTTTGCTCCAGTAGAACAAGGGGCGTGCCTTCAGGAACCGTAAGGATCAGGCGGCCGCGCGGGTCAAGGGTCAGGCGGGTGCGCCGGGCGCGGGCGGAAGGGCGCACTCTGGCTGCCAGCCTGGCTCCCCCGGCCAAAGGCAGATGGACATACTCCGGCAGGGGCGGGAAAGCCCCCCGAGCTTTGTGGGAGCGTTGTGCGGTCTTTTTTTCAGGCATGGCGCAAGGCTGCCACAGGCAACAAGCCCTTGTAAAGGGCCAAGCCGCAAATCTCTCAGCCCATATATCGCTTCGTCAGGATGGGGGCGATTCGCTATGCTCCTTAACTCCCATATCTGGCAGGCGATAGTTTGGCCGGGCAGGATATAGGCCAGTGAGTATGCCTGCCAGCCCGCAACGTTATCCGGGCCACTTTGTCAGCTGCATTATTACCGGCCGCATCGTCACCGGCATATCTTCACCGGGCATGTCTTCACCGGCCGGGTCTTCACCGGGCAGGGCAGAATTTTCCCTCCGTACGCTGGCACGCCTTTTGCTGATTTTTTACAGGCACGGGCGAAGGAAGAGTTTTCCAACCGGTGCAAGGCATCGAAGGAGCATATATGAGCGTGTCCGGCACATATGGCGTTGGTGGTCTTTCCGGTGTGGAAGGCATCTGGGATATGGGCAGCAGCGCCAGAAAGAACACAAGTTCTGGCAAGGGCGATTCCGGCGATACCGTAAGTATTTCTGATAAGGCCAGAGAGCTTCTGCGCGAAAAGCTGGGCCGGTTCTCTGCTTCAGACACGACAGCAAGGGCAGAAGCCGCGGCTGAAAATCCCGGCGGTTCCGTGGCCGGGCTTTCCAGCGGCGATGGGCAGGAAAAGGCTTCGGGGGCTGAGGGCGCATCGGGCGGGCTTGGCGGCTCAAGCTCTGTGGAAAGTATAAAGCAAAAGATAGCAGCCCTTAAAAGCCAGTTGGCCAGCCTGGCGGGTCAAGCCAGCGGCGGCCGGGCAGATACAGCCCTGCAAAGCAAGATCAATGCCCTTGAGGCGCAGATTGCAGCCCTTGAAGCACAAGTTGCGGAGTCTGCGCAGTCTTTATAGTTCGTTGACAGGAGCAAATATCAATTATATAAGTGGTGATGGGGGATGGCTGCTGCTATCCCCTTTTGTTCTTTTTTGCCTTGCACCGTGTATACAGCATGCTTTGCATGCAAAAGAGGGGTTTTATTATGAAATCGTTAAAGGGAACCCAGACCGAAAAAAATATTCTGACGGCTTTTGCCGGTGAGTCCCAGGCCCGTAATCGTTATGACTTTTTCTCCTCCATTGCCAAAAAAGATGGCTACGTGCTGGTTCAGGAAATCTTTCTTGAAACTGCCGCGCAGGAAAAAGAGCACGCCAAGCGCCTTTTCAAGTTTCTTGAAGGCGGAGAAGTAGAAATTCAGGCTGCGTTTCCTGCTGGCGTTATGGCGGGCAGCGAAGCCAACCTGCGCGCTTCCGCCCAGGGCGAAAATTACGAACACACGGAAATGTATCCTTCAATGGCTGCTACCGCAGAAAAAGAAGGCTTTTCCGAAGTCGCCTTTGTCATGCGCCATATCGCCGTAGCTGAAGCCTATCATGAAAAGCGCTTCCTGCAGCTGGCCGGCGACATCAAAGAAGGGCGCATGTTCGTGCGTTCCAAGCCTACGGTGTGGCGCTGCATCAACTGCGGCTGCCTTACAGACGGCGAGCATGCGCCCGAAATGTGCCCCGCCTGTGCGCATCCCAAGGCCTTTTTTGAAGAACTGAACTACAATTTCTAAAAAAGAACCGCATTACAAGTTCTGTAAATAAACTGAAGTATAACTTCTATATCAGAGTACCTTTGAGAACGTATGTTTTCAAAGGTACTCTGCATTCAGGCCATGTTGTTAAGTTCTCTTTTATGTTGTTTTTGCATGGCCCCCGTTTTTTCTGATCCATTATCATCCGGTACTCTTTTTGCATTGAATAGGTATTCTTCCTGCTATGGCGGGAAATTGACTGTAGCAACACAGGCTACCGTACGGGAACAATGTGGCTCTTATACGGGGCCGATGGCAGTGCGAGCAGGCGTTCGCCACGGTACGGCGGGCAGTTGTGGGCATGGACAAATGCCAAAATGTCGCTCACACACATGCTCACACACATGCTCACAGGTGAGCGCTGCTGCGGGCTGGATGTAAGAATTTGTTTTTGTTGGTGATTGCTGATTTGTCTCCCGTAATCGCCAACAGCAGGCCCTTTTCTTGTCATATTCTTTCTTGGAGTTTCGTAGCTTATGGTAAATTTTATGAAGAATTTGTTACGCGGTAATAATATATTTTACGTTATTTTTTAGCGCTTTATGTGTTATTCTATTTCTAGTGACGCACGGGGCTCTTGCTTTTACTTCACAGTTATTGCTAACTATTAATAGTACTAGGCCCCATCTGGCACATCTTGCGGAATTCGGGATCTGCCAAATATCACCGTAGTAACGTCGGGCGTTGTGCAGGAAATATACGTAAGCTATAGCTTTTAAGTCAAAAAAGCTTGCAGGGCGCTCTTATTCCGGGTATTTCAGCTAAAGCCTAAAGCATGCCGTTGTGAATGTCGGGCACCCGGTTGCCGAATTTACGATGTGGACCATTCTGGTCGGTATGCGACAGAGCCGAAAGTCGCCATAAGGCGCGGCTTTTACTCTAGGGAGTGAACTGTGAAACAGCATCTTTTGACCTTTTTGGGGCTGATTTTGATGGCCCCGGCGCTGGCTGTGGCAGCCGAAAGCGCATACCCGCCTCCTCCTCCTGCGGGGCAGCCCATAACTGTGGAAGATTCCATTTATGGTGTGCTTCGTACCAACAGAGCCCTGAGGGGCATTCAGGAAAACCGCAATGTTCTTGAGCACGAAGTAGACCGCGCCAAGGCTGGTTTTGGCCCCCGCGTGGACGTTACAGGTCGGGCTGGCGGCAGCGTCCTGAGCGATTCGGGCACTCGAGCTAAAGATTTGGATACGCAGATGTGGGGCTTGGCTGGTGTTAACGCCCAGCTCGTGCAGCCCATCTGGGACGGTTTTGCCACGCGTTCGCGCGTGCGTACGGCCAAGTCTACCCTTGAATCCGTGAAGTATCGTGTGTTCGATACAGCGACCTCGCTGTCACTTGAAGGCATTATTTCACACATTGATGTCTTGCGGCGCAGAAAGATTCTTGAATTGGCCGAAATGAACGTGAGCCAGCACAAGGCGCTTGTGAACCAGGCGCAGGATCGGGCCAGCCTTGGCGCGGACACTGCCGCCGACGTGACGCAGGCCCGTTCGCGCCTGCAGCGCGCCTTGTCGAGCCAGTCTGAGGCCAAGGCCGCTCTTTTGGTGGCTGAAGATAGATATGTTCGCCTAACGGGAATGCCCGCTGCGGCCAAGATGGCCCCGGTGACCATGCCCCCCGAACTGTATAAAGGCCCCGATGCGGTGCTGACCCAGGCTGAGCAAAGCAACCCCAAGCTGTCGGCATATATGCAAGACATCCGCGCCGCGCGTGGTGAGCGTGAACTGGCCGACTCCGCCTTTTACCCAACTTTGAACCTTGAGGCCGGCCCCAACTACACTGACAGGGGCGGGGCTTCTGACCGCTGGATATACAGCTTTGACGTGCTTGGCGTTGTTCGCTGGAATATCTTCAACAGCGGTGCGGATCTGGCCGAACGGCGCGCCGCTTCCGCGCGTATCCGTCAGAGCCGTCAGGTGATGTACGACTTTATCGACGAACTGAAGCTGGATATCGAAAGCACCTGGACAAACTATCAGGCCGCGCAGGAACAGTATTCGCATTACAGCAAGGCTGTGGAATACAGCAAGTACACCCGCTCTGCGTATGTTGAACAGTTTCAGATCGGCAGGCGCAGCATTCTTGATGTGCTTGATACTGAAAGCGAGTTTTTCAACTCATCCACACAGGCTGAAACCGCTCGCGGTAACATCCTCGTGGGAGCGTATCGCCTGAGCGCCCTTTCGGGCAACTTGCTGCCGCAAATGTCCATTAATACCGGCCCCCTTGGGCAGGAACCGCCCAGAGACGCCGCTGACCCCCGCGAAGAATTCGCTCCCGGCTGGTTTGATTAAGAGGTATTGTGCCCCGGTTCGCATGCGTCCGGGGCACAGTTCCTACAATGAATGCTTATTTCCCCGCGTTTGCCTTTTTCTGCCTTTACATCTGATTGCCTAAACACTTGGCAATTTAGGTGCTTTGACGTACGTTCTGCAACGGTAAACCACTCAAAACGGTATGCTGAACGCAGAGTTCGGTAAGGCACTCCCGCTTTTTCGGCATACGCTCCTGCCCCTTTTATAAGGGCTTCCAGCCCTTGTGCTACAGCAATGGGAATATCAGGGAACAGCCTGACACCACACATATTTCAGCGAAGACCCCGGACGGAACGAGCGTTGGCGCGGTCGCAAACGGCCCTCAGCTCAGCGCCGCGCTCAACGCCGCGCCCAATGTTGCGCCCGGCGCTGCGCCCACAAAGTCTTCTGCTGTCCCCATAGCTCCGGTTTCACACGGAGGAGCTTTGCACGGAAGCGGCGATCTTGCTCAGAATGTTGGGGTTTCGCAACGTTCTGGCGCTGTGACCTTGTCGCCGGGCCAACAGGCCAGAGAAGCTGCCCCGGCGCAAGGACAGGAAAAATCGCAAGCCGTGCAGGCTGGGCAGGCCGTGCCGCCAGTGCAAACCGTGCAGGCTGGGCAGGCCGTGCCGCCAGCGCAAACCGTGCAGGCTGGGCAGGCCGTGCCGCCATTGCAAACCGTGCAGCCAGTGCAGGTTGGGCAGCAGGACATGATCAGTGGCAGCGCTGCGCTCGGCAATGCCCATCCCAACGAAGACCCTTCCCAAGAGGCGGATGCCCCGGCCGCTTCTGCATACGCGCCGCAATCTTCTTCCCCTGTCGCTGCCGGAAGTGCTGCTGTTGTTGCTGAAGCTGCCCCTGTCGCGCCTGTGCGGGACGCTGGAGTAGCCACTGTTCAGTCGCAGGCGCAGCCTGCCGCCTCAGATGCTCAAGATGCTGCGGCCACGGTAGTATCGGGAACTATCCAGGGAATCACGCAGGGGATTGCCCAGGCCGCAGCTCAGGTCACAGCTCAGGCTCCTGCTCAGGCCACAGCTCAGGCTCCTGCTCAGGCCACAGCTCAGGCTCCTGCTCAGGCCGCAGCTCAGGCCCCTGCCCAGGCCGCAGATCAAGCCGCAGATCAAGCCGCAGCTCAGGCCCCTGCCCAAGCCGCGGCCCAGGCCGCAGCACAGGCTGCAGCCCAGGGCGTTTCTGGCCACACGGGCGAAACCGCCATAAGCGCCATGGCCCAGGCCGCACTTCACGAGGCTGCCATGCAACCAGCTCAGGCGGCCAAAAACAACGACATGGGGCCTTTGCGACCGTCTGATGTGGATTTCATGCCCGGTCTGCTGCGCAGTCTTGCAGTGTTGCTGCGTTTGCGCGGCAAGGTGGTCAGCCCGCAATTTCTTATGGCTGGCCTTACCGGCAGCAAAGTAACCCCGCAGGCCTGCCTTAGAGCAGCACGCAAAGCCGGGCTTTCGGGGCGCATTGTTTTTCGCCCCGAACTGACGGATATTCCCGCTCTGGTAATGCCCTGCATTCTTCTGCTGACCAATGACCGTTCGTGTGTGCTCATGGGCATCAAGGACGGCAAGGCCGACGTTGTATTTCCTGAAACCAGCGAGTCCGCGCTGACTGTGTCTGTAGAAGACCTCGCGCTGGATTATTCCGGCTATGTGCTCTTTGCCTCGGTGGAGTCTGCCCCCGATGACCGCACCGAAAGGCTGAGTATTTCACGCGGCAAGCGCTGGTTTTGGGACGTGTTGCGCTATTACGCGCCCATTTACCGGCATGTGGCCCTGGCCAGTGTGGTCATCAACCTCATCGCCGTGGGCAGCCCGCTTTTTGTCATGAACGTCTATGACCGCGTCGTGCCCAACAACGCCCTTGAAACCTTGTGGGTTCTGGCTATCGGCATTCTTATAATCTATCTTTTCAATTTTTTGCTCTCGTCGTTGCGCACCCACTTTGTGGACGTGGCCGGGCGCAACGCCGATATTGTGCTTTCAAGTTCGCTGGTGGAAAAGGTGCTTTCAATGCGTATGGACGCCAAGCCCGAATCCACCGGCGCTCTGGTGAACAACCTGCGCGAATTCGAGCAGTTACGCGAGTTTTTCAGTTCTTCAAGCCTGTTGGCCTGCATAGACTTGCCGTTTTTGGTGATCTTTCTGCTGCTCATCGGCTTTATTGGCGGCCCGATCGTGTTCTTGCCGTTGGCGGCCATGCCCTTGCTCATAGGCATCGGGCTGCTGTTGCAGTCGCGCTCGCGGCGCAGCGCCGAGGCCAGTTACAAGCAGAATATGCAAAAAAACGCTTTGCTTGTGGAAATTGTGGGCGGGCTTGAAACCCTCAAGTCGTGCATGGCCGAAAGCCGCATGCAAAAGCTCTGGGAATCTGTGGTGGGGCTTTCGGCCCAGTCCAACAGTGAGGCCCGCAAATATAACAACCTGGCTGTCACGTCTTCCATGCTCATTACCCAGCTTGTGACTGTGGCCATGATTGTCTGGGGCGTGTACCGCATATCCGATGGCCTGATGACCATGGGCGCGCTCATCGGCTGCAATATTCTCGTGGGGCGCACCATGGCCCCCCTGCTGCAGATGGCCTCATTGCTCACGCGCCTTCAGAATTCGCACGTGACGCTCAAGGCCCTCGACATGCTCATGATGCTGCCTTCAGAAAACCAGGTGGAAAAAACCTGCATGGATTTTGGCATGCTGCGCCCTTCATTTACCATGGAAAGCGTCTCCTTTGCCTATCCGCATCAGGAGCGTCTGGCTCTTGAAGGCGTTTCGCTGCATATCGAACCGGGCGAGCGCGTGGGCATTATCGGGCCCATGGGCTCGGGAAAAAGCACTCTGTCCAAGCTGCTTATCGGCCTTTACCAGCCCAAGGAAGGCGCTGTGAAGTTTGGCGATGTGGACATACGGCAGATCCCCAGCACCGACCTCAGAGGCCGCGTAGGGGTGCTGCCGCAAGACGTTGTGCTGTTTTACGGCAGTATTCGCGACAATATCGCCTTGGGCGACCCCACCATCAATGACCACCTTATTCTGCGCGCAGCGGCCCTGGCGGGGGTGACAGACTTTTTACGCAATAATCCCGCAGGCTTTGCCGCCCAGGTGGGCGAACAGGGCAAGGCCCTTTCCGGGGGGCAGCGCCAGGCGGTGGCTCTGGCACGCGCCCTTGTGCGCGACCCCGAAGTGTTGCTTCTGGATGAACCTACCAGCAATATGGATACAGACTCTGAAGTGATGCTGCAAAAGCGCCTGAATTCGGTCATGGATGGGCGCACGGTGGTGCTGGTGACACACCGCTTGTCTATGCTGCGCATTGTTAACCGGCTGATTGTTATGGAAAACGGCCAGATAAAGATGGATGGCCCGCGCGACGCCGTTTTGCAGCGCCTGCGGGAACGTTCACGGCAGAGCATGGATACGGCACGACAGGGACAGCGGCCCGCGGAGAATATGTAGTATGCAGTTGACACCACAAGACAAAAATAAAGCGAAAGCCCCCCTTTCTCCGGCGGCAAGTCCTGTTGACGCAGGCGAGCCCGGCAAAATGCAGGAGCAGGAAAGCGGCGGTGTGGCTGTTGGAAAGGCCGTTTTTCCGGGGTCTTTGCCCGGTATGGTGCCCCAGCCGGACGGTAATGCGCAATTTTATGGCAGCACAGGGAATGGATTTTTGTCTTACCTGCCATCGGGGCAAAGCCCCTTTGGCGGTGCAGAGCCAAGCCCACAAGACTCTGCCTTGCCAGCCATGCCCGGAACAGGGCCAGAAGGGGCTGCGCCCATTGGCATGCCTGGGGCCGATGGGCATGACGAGCATTGGACAGACGACCATGTGAATGACATAGGCTTTCTCCCGCTGGGGAACGGCCAGGACATGGCGCACCCCGTGGGCCCGGGAGGCAGCGCCCCCGAATCGGCCGAGCAGGGCGGCGCCAAGGCTTTTTTGCGTGACCTGCTCATGGGGGGCGAGCACGAACAGCGGCCGGACAAAAGCCTTCGTCAGTCCGTTGCCGAAACCCTGAACCGCCTGAAAGGCGGCGATGGGGGGGCGCAAGCGCCCGGCCAGCCGCAGGGCAATCCCGGTCTTTTTGCCGCCATGGATGCACCCCTCAATGGCCTGACGCCCGATGACATACAGTTCGCCAGCGAGGTTGACGCGGCCCTTGCGCGCAGGCCCCGCTTTGGCGTTCGAGCGCTTTCCATCAGCGTTGCGGTCATGTTTTTATGCCTCATTATCTGGGCAGCCTTTGCCAGCGTGGATGAAGTGACCCACGCCGAAGGCACGGTGGTGGGCTCGCAACGAACCCAGACCATACAGAACCTTGAAGGTGGCATTTTGCGCGCCGTTATGGTGCGCGAAGGCCAGATTGTGGACAGGGGAACCATACTGGCCCAGCTGGACAATGAAATGGCCGAAAGCGCGTATCGCGATGCTGTGAACAAGGCTATGGAAAACAGTCTGGCCATCGTCCGCCTTGAGGCGGAAGTAAAGAATGAATCTCCTGTTTTTCCCGAGCATCTTGAAGCCTGGGCCAGCCAGCTTATTGGCCGCAGGGTGGACGAGTCCATTCTGGCCCGCGCCCGTCAGATCATTCAAGATCAGGAAAACGCCTATCAGGTGCGCCGCGTGCAGCTTAATGCGGAAATAGAGGTGTTGCAGTCGCAATACACCCAGCGCATGCACGATGTGGAAGAGCAGGCAGCCCGCAAGGTGCAGCTTGACCGCAGCCTGGCCCTGTCCATCGAACAGCGCGACACGGCGTACGCTCTGGTGCAGCGCAACAACTTTTCCAAGATGGAATATCTTGGCCTGCAACAGCGCGTGGTCGAGCTGCAAGGGCAGATCGACGCCCTGGCCGCGGCTATTCCCAAGGCGCAGGCCGCAGCAGAAGAATCGCGACAGCGCATAACCTCGCGCCGCGCGGAGCAGGCCTCGGCCATCACGGAAGAGGTCAACAAAAGACGTCAGGAACTGAACTCGCTGCGCGAGAGCCTCTCGGCCGGGCGCGATCGGGTGACCCGCACCGAACTGCGCGCGCCCGTGCGCGGCACGGTAAAGCAGATATACATCTCCACTGTGGGCGGCGTTGTAAAGCCCGGCGAACCCATCATGGACATCGTGCCCCTGGACGACACCCTGTTGGTAGAGGCCAAGGTCAAGCCGCAGGATGTGGCCTTTTTGCGGCCGGGACAGGATGTTATGGTCAAGGTTTCGGCCTATGACTTTTCCATTTACGGCGGCCTTGAAGGCAAGCTTGAGTCCATCAGCGCCGATACCATTGAAGACAAGAAGGGCGAGCATTTTTATCTGGTCAAAGTACGCACCCAGAAAAACGCCATTGTCTATCACAAGGAGTATCTGCCCATTATTCCCGGCATGATTGTGACCACAGATATTCTCATCGGCAAAAAAACTGTTCTGGATTACCTGCTCAAGCCCATTCTCAAGGCCAAGCAGAACGCCCTGCGAGAACGTTGATCCGTCGCGAAAGGAACGATTATGGCATTACAGGATTCTTCCGACATAAAGTCGCGCAACCGCGCCGCAGCCCTGATTATGCTGGTTGTCTTTGCGGTGATGGCGGTTCTTACTGTGGTAGGGGCCAACTGGTACTTGCAGAAATCGCGCGACCGCATGCTGCATGAACTGGGGCAGAACCTGCATGTGCAGGTCAACAACAAGGTGGCCCTGCTCACCGTGTGGTCAGGAACCATGATCAAACAGGTGGAAATGTTTGCCGAGATGGACTTGATGCGGCTTTTTGCCGCCGAGGTAAGCAGCTCGCACCTGTCGGCTGAGGTGCTGTTGCGCGAATCGCGAAAAGAAGAGACGAGCCTGATGGCTCCGGACAGCTTCGCGGACATGGATCAGGAAGGGCTGCGGCTTACAGCGCCGGATCCCATAAGCGCCATTTTGCCGCGTCTGCCCATGATGCTGCGGCAACTCAAAGACTTTATCGGAAAGAACTCTTTCTGGGGCGCAAGCCTTGTGAACACTGATCTGGAAGTGTACCTCTCGCCGGGCGAGCCTCCGGTTTTGAGCGAGAAGCAGCGCGGGTTCATCGCCGAAGCCATTCGCAGCCGCCAGCCTGTTTTTCTGCCAGTGCGGCGGCAAAGCGGCGAACTGGTCATGGACATAGCATTCCCCATTGTGGCCCCGCTTTATGTGGATGCCACAGGCGACAGGGTGGTTTCGGTTTTGCTGGCGACCAGCAACGTGCTGCCGGTGGTCAAGGCCATTACGCGGCATACGGGCGGCAAAGAGTACAGTTCTGCCATCCTGGAACAGTTCGGCCAGCAACTGCAGCGCATAGACCCCACAGTGCAAGAAGGCTTTGTGGATCTGCCGGGCTGGAAGCTTGAGGGCGGGCGACTGCCCCTGGCCATGCGCACCGAACCCGGCCCCGGCGGCAAGGGCGAAGAAACCACCTATACGCTGGCTGTGCCTGTGCCGCGATTGCCCTGGTTTGTAGACCAGGGGGTAGAGATCGGGCGGATCGACGCGACCTATAATGAGTTGCGTAAGAACGTCATATTTGGCGCAGCTCTTGTGCTGGCCCTCGCGGGCATTCTCCTGTCGGCTTTGTGGTGGTGGCTTGTGGGCCGCAGGGAGCGCGCTGTGGCCGACCAGTTGCGCCGTTTGTACCTGATGGTCAACCAGCAAAAGCAGATTATGGACGGCGTGAATTCAGCCCTTTCGGCAGGGGTTGTGCTCAACGACCTTAACGGGATCATATTTTATGCCAACCAGAGCTTTGCGCACATGGTGGGCATGGATGCCAACAGCTTGCGCGGCCGGGCCTATACCGATCTTGGCCCGGATCTTGCCCGCAGCCTTGTGACGCACACGCTGGCAGTACACCAGACCGGCAATCTTTCGACATTTACCGAAACATTGCCGGTGGATGAAAGGCCGCGCTATTTCTTTACGTCTTGCACGCCGTTTCGTGATGAGGCAGGGCGCATGTCGGGCGTGGTTTCGGTTTACAGCGACGTGACAGACCTTGCCACGGCCCAGCAAAAGGCCCAGCAGATGGTCAACCAGACCGTCAATGCCTTTGTGCGCGCTGTTGAAGCTGTTGACAGCTTTTTGCGCGGGCATTCATCGCTTATGGCGCATCTTGCCGTGATCCTGGCCTATGGCCTTGAAAAAACAGATGCGACCACTCTGGCTACCTTGCAGACGGCAGCCAATCTCTCGCAGATAGGTATGATTCAATTGCCCAGAGAGCTGCTCACCAAGTCCGGTGCGCTCACCGCCGAGGAGCGTTCGCTGCTGCAAGAGCATGTGGAATATGCCCGACGCGCTCTGGAAGGCATTGATTTTGGCCTGCCGGTTATGGAAGCCATTTCGCAAATGTATGAAAGAGAAGACGGCTCCGGCTATCCGGCAGGGCTTTCGGGCAACGAAATTGGTGAAAACGCTCGTATCCTGGCTGTGGCCAATACTTTCTGCGCCTTGGTGCGTTCGCGTTCCTACCGTCAGGCCTTGAGTGTTGAACAAGCGCTGGATATCTTGGAGGAGCAGCCGCCCAAATATGACATGCGCGTGGTGGGAGCTTTGAGAAGCTTTTTGGCCTCGGAGCAGAGTGCGGCTTTTCTTGCCATGTTGAAGAATGGCCGACAAGATAATGATGAATATGAAGGTTAGTGTGGAGATACATGCGGGTATTGTTTTTGAACTCAGCCTTTCCAGGTCGTTTCCGCTCTCTCGCTCAGGCTTTTGGATCCGCGCGGGATAATAGGGTGCTTTTTCTGGCCGAAAGCGGACAAAAACTGGCCCTTGCGGGTGTGCGCCGCTTGCGTTTGGCACCACCTGCCCTCCACGAGAGCAATGACCCGGCGGAAAAGGAGATTGTCGGGAGGCTGCGGCGCGGCGCGCGGGCGGGCAATGCCCTGCTGGCCCTGCGTAAAGGCGGGTTTTTTCCTGACATTGTTTGCGCTTCGGCCAGCATGGGCGGCAGCTTTTATCTGCGCGACATTTTTCCCGATGCTTTTTATATGGCGCAGGGCGATTGGTTTTATACTCCGGGGGAAAACCATTGCTTTTTCACCAGGGGAAAAGCGCGTCCGGCGGCGGACTTTGCCCCAGCGAGAGTGGCGAACCTTTGGGAATACAATGCCTTGGGCGACTGCGATCTGGCGGTGATTTCGTCCTTGTGGCAGAGGGAGCAGTATCCGGAATTTCTAAAAAACAAGATGCATGTGGTACACAGCGGCATCAACTCCCGGTTTTTTTCTCCAGAGGAAAGCCGGGGGGAGCATGAAAAAGAGTTGGTCAGCTTTTTGGGAATGCCGCATGAGCCAGCCCGTGGCTTTCAGCAGTTTGTCGAAAGCTTGCCCTACCTGCTCGTGCAACGGCCCAACTGCCTGGTGTTGATTGCCTGGCTTGAGAGCACATCGGGGGGGCGCGCGCGCGACAATGGCGTGCAGGGGCGCGGAGAGCAAGAGGCCCTGCAACGTATAGACAGGCTGGATCTGCCGCCGGAGCAGAGGATGCGCGTGCATGTGCTCGGATCCCGATCGCTCAAGGAATATCGTGAGCTTTTACGATCTTCTACTGCCCATGTTTATCTGGCCGCGCCCCATTCGCTGACTACCGGCCTGCTGGAGGCCATGGCCTGCGGAACTCTGGTTGTCGGTTCTGATACGCCCCCAGTGCGGGAGATCATCCGGGACGGGGTTAACGGCATTTTGTGTGATTTTTGGGATGCAAAAGGTATGGGCAGCACTGTTGCCAATACGCTGCAAAATGCCCCGTCGCTGGGGCAGATGCGCGTTGCCGCGCAGCAGACCATATTGCGGGAATTTGATACGGACGTGCAGACGAGACGGCTCATGAGCCTCATCCTGCACAGCATGGAAGGGAAGAAACATAAAAAAAATGACGACGCATAAGGGAACCGCTTTACATTACCAGAACAAGCAAGGTCTTGCACGATTACTTGGCGGTGGTAAGAGCGCCCTGTAAGTAGTTGCCGGCAGGGGCTTGAAGACAGCTAGCTGCCGGGCCGTTCATGAAGTAAATGTTCCCCCATATTATGCCCTGCCAACGCGCTGCCCCACGGCAGCGCGTTGTTTTTATGTACAGCAGGGAGCCTTGAAACAATGCCAGCCCAGGCGGATTGTTTGGGCCTGCTTGCCCGTACTACTCGCCGTCGCTTTGCCATGGCCAGTGGCCATTGCCAGTGTTGCCTCCCTGCTGCCGGTCGTCGCCTTGCCATTGTCTTCACCGCGGAACGTTGCCGCCTTGCCAAGGGCATTGTCGTCGGGCCGCAGTCTACTTTTCATCGGCAGTCTCGGCCGGGTAAAATCTTTGAGTCAGATGGCAACAAGAATAAAGGTTTTAGGGGGTGGGGGTGTGGGGGAGGGGGCCTTTTGCAAAAGGGCCCCTCCCCCACAAAGCATTTCGCCCGACTCAGTGGCGAAGCACGTTGCAGGTCGGCACTGGCTAATGAGACGCTCCCCCACAAAGTATTTCGCCCGGCTAGGTGGCGAGCATGGCCAGGCGGGCCTCGAATTCGTGTTCGGGTTCAGGTCTGGCGTAGTAGTAGCCTTGAGCTTTGAAGCAGCCAAGCCGCATAAGGATGGCCGCCTGTTCGGCAGTTTCCACTCCTTCGCAGATAACCGACATTTCCAGTTCCAAGGCCAGGCGTATGATATTGCCGAGCACAATTTGCGCCCTTTGGCCGGGCAGATCGCGCAGGACAAAGCTGCGATCGATTTTAATGACGTCGGCATTGAGCATTTGCACAAGCCCCAGCGAGGAATAGCCCGCGCCAAAGTCGTCAATGGCGGTTTTAAATCCGTACTGCTTGAGTTGAATGAGGCGTAGCCAGGCCGCCTCTGGGTTTTTCATGATGGCGCTTTCGGTGATTTCCACTTGCAGCAGTTCGTGAGGGATGGCGTAGCGATTGGCTATCTCTGCCAATTGCCGGGGAAATTCGGGCCGGTCAAAATGGATGCGCGAGAAGTTGCATGAAACCGTGTGCAGCGGCAGATTGCGCAAGCGCCAGCTTTGCATGGATTTGCAGACCTGGGTGAAAACATGCAGGTCAATATCCATAATCATGCCATTGCGCTCGAAAAGGGGAATAAAGCTGTTGGGCGCAAGCAGGCCGCGCGTGGGGTGGTTCCACCGCACCAATGCCTCGCTGCCGATGATGGCGCCCGTGCGCATGTCCACCTTGATCTGATACCAGGGAACCAGCTCGCCTTCTTTGAGGGCGGCATCAAGCCTGCCATTAAGTTCTTGATGTAAAAGAGCCTCTTGGCGCATTTGTTCATCATAGAGCATCAGGCGGGTGTTGCCATTTCGTTTTGCTTCGCGGCGCGCGTAGTTTGCCAGATCGAGCATAAGCTTTATATCGCGGCCTTCTGTTCCGCTGACAAGGTACGCGCCATAAATGGTACTGATTTTATACGGCATTTCTTTTTTTTGCCGCCAGTCATCCAGGCTGTCACTCATATGGCGCAGCCGCGCCATCAATAATTCCCATCCCTCATAGCGCAGCATTAGCACAAACATGTCGGCCGATGCGCGGGCGCAAAGCTCGTTTTGGCCCATGTTTTTTTGCAATATTTCGCCATATGTGCACAACAGGCTGTCGCCGATGGAAAAGCCGAACTGGTCATTGATGGTCTTGAACTGGCTGATGTCGCCAAAAAGAAGCATGTAGTCAGTTTTGCCGGCATTTTCGAGTATTTTAGTGCAATCTTCGCGGAATTTATAGAGATTGGGCAGTCCGGTGAGCATGTCGCGGTGCAGGAGCATTTGTATGCGGTTGTTGCTGTTGGACTGGATGGCGAGGCTGATGCCCATGAGCAGGGTGACTGTAAGAAAAAACAGCATCAGCGCGCCGAAAGCGCTGACGGGGTTTTGGCTGATGAATTCTAAAAGCGTTGTTTCACGTTGCAGCGGGTCTATAAATGGATCCATGTCGTCGATGGGTTTTTCGGGCAGCGATTGCAGGGCCTTGTCCAGTATGGAAAACAGGCGCAGGTCTGTCTTGCGCGAAACTCCCATGCGGAGGTTGCTGATGTATCTGTCTGCGGGATTTATGGACAGGGACGCGTAACGCGGGTCTTTTAACAGGTAGGCTGCGGTGTAGACGTCGGAATAGGTTATGTCTGCCTCACCGTCGACGAGCGCGTCCAGGCATTCAGTGAGGCTGTCGTAATAGCGGACTTCTTTATCTTTGTTGTCGGCAGACACTTGGCTTGAAATCAGGCATCCCTGACGCAGGGCCAAGCGGCGCCCGTTCTGTGGGGAATCGTCACGCCGGTATACCTGCACAACGGCCGTGCGCAGATAGGGGCGAGTGGTGCGCATGCCCAGCTCTCTATCCCAGAGAAAATTTCCGGAAAGCGCGCAGACGATATCCACTTCACCGCTGGTAGCCATGCTCAGCGCCTGAGCCATGGGCATGGGGGTGAACACGAAGTTGAGGCCCGTTGCTTGCTGAATCTTCTTGAATACGCCCGAAACCGTTCCGGAAAAAGCCTTGGTTTGTGGATTTTCCCAGGTCAGCGGCGGCCATTCCGGGTCATATGCCACAATAACGGGCTCATTCTCATCCAGGTACAGCTTTTCTGCAAAGGTAAAGAGCGGTTGCCCGGCCATATTGACGGAAAGATATTTGCCGTACAGCTCATGGGCGGCAGCGATGCGCTGCGTAATCCGGCGCTGCTGCTCGTTGATCGTGCTGAGCATTTCTGGTTTACGGGGATTGACGGCAAGATAGAAAGGTTCCGGAGCAAAATACGCCACCGTGCGCAGGGCTGGGTTGTGGCTGTGCGCGCTGGTGGCAATGCCATCTATTTTACGGGCGTGCAGGGCCTTCAGCATGGCCGGGGCATTGAGATAGGCCTGCGGGTGCAGGCGTATGCCCATTTTTTGGGCATAGCCAGTAAGGGCGGCAGCATCTCTGCTTCCGGCCATGACGCCTATACGCATGTCGTCAAAGCTTGCAGGCTTGTCGTGGCTATAGCGTGTATCGTCGGGTCTAACGGCAATGGAGACAAAGGAAATGCCCAGGGGCAGATCAGGAAGAAGCATATTGTTTTCACGACCAGAAGCGTGAAACGTGCAGGGCAGCAGGTCTATCTCATCGCGTTCAAGCAATTTGAGGCCGCGCGGCCAGTCATCACAGTCTACAATTTTATAGACCATTCCCGTTGTAGTTGAAATTCCATATAGAATATCAAAGACCGTTCCCCGGTAGTGCCCGTTCTGGTCACGCGTCATATAATCGCCGAATTCAAAAAACCCCACACGTACGACCTCTCGGGCATGAGCGGGCGCAGAAAAAGCCAGGCACAACGCCATAGCGAGCACTGGCAGAACAATTCTGTACAAGGACATCTTCATGAGCGCTTTCCTCAGGTTTCGCGGTCATTAAGAAAGCTTTGCTCGATGCTGCCTGGGCAGCAGAATCGTATGAGTGTTGTTTGTATTTTCAGGGGCCGTCGCGAAGCTCAGACTGTGCGGCGAGCACCAGCGCGCAGTCAAAAGGTCTGCCCTTCATGCCGCAGCGACAGTCATGACGGGGCCGTTAGGGGGTTTAGTATAAACAATCGTTAGAGCCATAGTAAATGGTAGACCACTCTACCTTTATGGAATTTTTGATGCAAGTATCAAAATGTAATTGTTGCAAGCAAATATTATCTATTATGCAGAGATTGTTATTATTTTTTATAAAGCAGTGAAACAAAAGATAAAATGGTAATTTACAGGGATGGGGTCTGTTGTATTGATAACGCTGCCTGTTGGTTTTTTTTCTTGTACTCAGCGTATGGATAGGATCGTATGTTTGTTCATGCGCTCGGTTATAGTCGTAAAGTTATAAGTTTCGGCATGAATAATATATACTAAAGTTATGTGAGTGTATTTATATGGACCAATGCTGGTTATTACTATTTATAGCGCTAAATTGCTAATAAATTAATGTTAATACAGGTGGAAAGTGCGAAGAGCATGCTTGCGGTATTGCCATTGATTATTGTTACAGATAGATATAGTAGTGTGATGTTTTTGAGTGTAAATCGTTTTGAAATTGTCATTTTGGTACAATGTGTATGCCTTGAAAAAAAATAATGTAAGGAATTTTTTATATATGACTATTCTTCATTACGAATTTTGTGATTTATGTTGGCAACAACATAACAGGTATAGAAATAATGTAAACTATAGTTCTCAATATGTGGAAGCTATAGTTCATATTCATCGGCGCATTTTAGTGTAATTGATACGTATGAAAGTATATCCGTACCTTTCGGGTGCCATAGCAAGGGTGATTGAGGCCTTGCGCGAAGAACGCGGCATGACCAAGTCATCACTGGCTGACTTTGCCTGTCTCGAACGACGTTATTTACGCGACATTGAACAGGAGTTGAAACGACCGACGGTTAACGCCGTGTACTCCATCTGTGAGGCACTGCGGGTTCCGCCGGAAGAGTTTTTCAGGAGGGTTTCGGAAGAAATTGAGAAAAAAAGAAGCGGTGAGCGGCGCGTCCATAGTGGAAAAGGTTCATCAGCCATGAAGAAAATTGACGAAACAAAGATTTAAAAAAAAGCGCGGGTGGCCCCTGTCGCTGCCTGCGCCTCTGTTTGTAAGGAGCAGAGCGCTTTATGTGTAAAACGGGTCTGCAGGGATTTATTTTCAACCCTTGCAGACCCGTTGTTTTTTGGAGCGGCTTGCCGCCCCTTAAGTCTTCATTTGCTGGGTCGCCAGCTCTAGCGGCCGAGGCAGGCCCGAATAGCAGCAAGCAGCTTGTCAATGGGCTCGGGCCGTGCGCCTTCGCCCATAACGCCCACACGAAGAACCTTGCCCGCCAGCGCCCCAAGGCCGCCAGCCACTTCGATCTTGTGCTTTTCGCGCAGGCAGGCACGCAGGGCATTGGCGTCCACACCAGCGGGGGGAATGAAAAGGTTCACCTGGGGGGCCGAGCCTTCTTTTACAAAAAGGCTGAAGCCCAATTCGGCCAGGCCGTCGGCCAAGCGCTGGTGCATGGCCTTGTGTCGCGCAAAAGACGCATCCAGGCCTTCTGTCAGCAGGTTGTCCAGCGCCTGGTGCAGGCCGTAATACATATTGATGGGTGCGGTGTGGTGGTATACGCGGGGCGAGCCTTCCCAGTATTTGCGGATGAGCGAAACATCAAGGTACCAGTTGGGCACTTTGTGTTTGCGCTTGGCCATGACATCCATGGCGGCCTCGGAGAACGAGGCGGGGGCAAGCCCCGGAGGAACAGAAAGGCACTTTTGCGAACCGCTATAAAAAGCGTCCACGCCCCAATTGTCCACCTGCATATCCACGCCGCCAAGCCCGGCTACGCTGTCGACCATATAAAGGGTGTCGCTGCCCTTGACCAGTTCGCCAATCTCGTCAACGGGGTTGTTGACGCCCGTTGACGTTTCGGCATGCACCACGGCCAGGATTTTGTAGTGTTTTTTGACCAGCTGGGCTTTGACATCTTCGGCTTTGACGGGCGTGCCCCAGGGGCTTTCAACCACGTCTACCTCTGCACCAAGGCGCGAAGCCACCTCCACCATGCGCGAGCTGAAGACGCCGTTGTTGACCACAAGCACAGCGTCGCCCGGTTCCACCAGGTTCACAAAGCAGGCTTCCATGCCTGCAGACCCGGTGCCTGACAGGGGAAAAGTCACCGCGTTGCTGGTTTTGCACACAGCGCGCAGCTGGTCTTGGATGGCGTCCATTACCTTGATGCAGTCGGGGTCAAGATGGCCCAGGGTGGGCAGGCTCATGGCCTGGAGAACGTTGGGAGCAACGGGGCTGGGGCCGGGGGCCATCAGCAGAACATGGTCAAGCGAAGCTAAAACTGTACTCATGGCGGTCTCCTGTGGTTGGCGGCTAATGCCCGTCAGGGCGGTTACTTTTGTCGTCCGCGCAGGCAGAAGCCCGCCGCGCGGTACGCAGCTTAAAATTTTTATTTTTCAAATAAATTTTACGATACCAGGTGGCATCTGTCCAGCGGACGGACGGACTTTTCCTGCGCCGGAGAAAAAAAAATGGCTCAGCCGCGCATGCCAAAAAACATCATAACTGGCCGCTGCGCCATGCTCTCATGTCTTTTCAAAGCTATCTAATCCTGATATGCCTTGCCGAATAATTTAACCACGCGAGCCGGCTATGAAAAAAGAAACACCAGAGCTTCACCGTGCCTTGAAAAACAGGCATATTCAGTTGATTGCCCTTGGCGGGGCCATTGGCACGGGCCTTTTTCTTGGATCTGCGGGAACCATCCAGATGGCCGGGCCAGCCGTCATACTGAGTTATGCCATTGGTGGTTTTATTGCCTTTCTCATCATGCGCCAGCTTGGCGAAATGATGGCGCAAGAGCCTGTGGCTGGTTCTTTCAGTAACCTTGCCTACAAGTATTGGGGTGAATTTCCTGGTCTTCTTTCCGGCTGGAACTACTGGATTCTTTATGTCCTGGTGGGCATGTCAGAGCTGACGGCCGTGGCTGTTTATGTGCAATACTGGTTTCCTGGCATTGAGCCGTGGCAGACCACGGCTTTTTTCTTTGTGCTCATCAATGTGGTCAACCTGGCGCACGTGGGTGTTTTTGGCGAAATGGAGTTCTGGTTTGCCTCCATCAAGGTGGCTGCCATTGTGGCCATGATTGCGCTGGGAACCTTTCTGCTGGTCAGCGGCGGCGCCGGCCCCGAAGCCAAGGTAAGCAACCTTTGGGAATATGGTGGCTTTTTCGCCAGGGGCTGGGGGGGCGTGTTTACCTCTCTTGCGGTGGTAAGCTTTTCTTTCGGCGGGCTTGAGCTTGTGGGCATAGCCGCAGCGGAAACGTCTGATCCGCAGAAAACCATTCCCAAGGCCGTCAACCAGCTCATATACCGTATTCTGATTTTCTACATTGGCGCGCTTACCGTGCTTTTGACGCTGCACCCCTGGAACAAGCTTGGCGCTTCTGTGGACAAAAGCCAGTGGGCCGAGGCCATGGTGGCCAGCCCCTTTGTGCAGATTTTTGATCTCATAGGCATTCCTTCGGCTGCGCATGTTCTCAACTTTGTGGTGCTGACCGCGGCCCTGTCTGTGTACAACAGCTGTGTATACTGCAACAGCCGCATGCTTTACGGCCTGGCGCTACAGGGCAACGCGCCCAAGGCTCTGGCCGTTGTGAGCGCGAGAGGTGTGCCGGTTTATGCGCTGCTGATTTCTTCAGGCGCAACCCTGTTATGTGTGTTGCTGAACTTTGTCATGCCCGCCAAGGCCCTTGGCGTGCTTATGGCCCTGGTGGTGGCGGCCCTTGTGATCAACTGGGCCATGATAAGCCTGACCCACCTGAAGTTCAGGGCTGCCAAGATAAAGGCCGGTGAACATATTGTTTTCAAGGCGTTCTGGCATCCCTTGTCCAACTATCTCTGCCTTATTTTCATGGCCGTGGTTTTGGTGGTGCTTGTGCAGATAGGCATGGCCGTTTCCGTATATGTGGCTCCCATCTGGTTGTTCTTTGTGTGGCTTGGCTACAAGATGAAGAAGCATTATGCGAAGTAGCGCGCGTTTCCATCGTTAGGGCAAGTTAACGCTTTCAGCGCTTCCAAACACTGCTCAACGGTGTGCAAAGCCGCCCCCGTAGCACATTGGGCAGCAATGATTCGGTTCACAGCTTTGGCGGGCATTTCAAGCGTTACATGCCCCACTGGTTGGCGCAGCGGGGCGGATCCGCTGACAGCCTGAGTGCAAACTGCCTGTTTTTTAATAAGCCCCTTTAGTTGAAGGGGCTTTTTTGCTGCCAGCCAGCGGGTTTGTTTGTCTTGCCATGCGAGTATGGCCGGAAGGCGCGGCTTTTCCCCCTCGGCCCTTGGCTTCCAGCCCTTGGCCCTTGGCCTTTGCCCTCGCCTCTGGGCTTCTAGCCCTTGTCCCTTGTCCCTTGCTCTTGTCACTTGCCCCCCCGGCCCTTGCCTCGGAACGGGTAAATTCCTGTACCCGCAGTAACGATTTGAGGTGTCAGGTGAAGGGCGCATTTTGCAAAAGGCGCCCGTTCATGCAGATCCATTCTACCCCTCACTGTTCCACGGGCATATGGTCGGCGAAATGGCAGGCGCGGCCGGTTCACTTTTGCAGTGGCGCGGGCTATTATACTGGTCTGCTGCATTTTTAGTTGCATTTTTAGTTGCATTTTCAGCTGCCTTTTCAGGCAGCGTTTGCGGACAGTGCCGCCCAGAAGGAAGGAGAGAAAGGTTCACACTCATGCAGGACAAAAAATTTTTTCAGCTCAGCAGGGGCGAGTGGGCTCTAGTCGGTATAACCATCATCTGGGGCACGACCTTTCTTATCATCCGCAATGCCCTGGAAGTGACCGGGCCTCTGTTTTTTGTGGGCCTGCGTTTTGGCGCAGCGTCTGTGGCGCTGACGCTTGTTTTCTTGCCTGTGCTGCGCGGCTTGACCCTGCACGAGCTTTTTGCCGGTTCGATCATAGGGCTTTCGTTGCTGGGGGGATATGCCTTGCAAACCTTTGGCCTGCAAACCATTACCGCCAGCAAATCGGCATTTATAACGGCTTTCTATGTGCCCACCGTGCCCCTGCTGCAATGGCTTTTCATGCAGCACCCGCCCAGCAAGATGGGCTGGCTCGGCATTGGCTGCGCGTTGGTGGGGCTGATTATGCTGGCCGGGCCAGACGGCGTTTCGCCGGGCTTCAGCACAGGGGAACTTCTTACCCTGCTGGGGGCTGTGGCCTGTGCTCTGGAGATTTTGTTCATCAGCTACTTTGCGGGAACGGTGAACGTGCGCAGGGTCACTGTGGTGCAGGTCACTGTGACCTCGTTGCTGAGTTTTAGCCTGATGCCGCTGGCTGGAGAAGCCGTGCCGGAATTTTCCTGGCTGCTGGTGTGCAGCGCCGGGGGCCTGGGGCTTGCCACGGCTCTTATTCAACTGGTCATGAATTGGGCGCAGAAAAGTATTTCGCCCACAAGGGCCACCCTTATTTATGCTGGCGAGCCAGTATGGGCAGCCATTTTCGGGCGCATGGCCGGGGAGCGCTTGCCTTTCTTGGGCCTTGTGGGCGGCGCGCTTGTGGTGGCGGGGGTGCTCATAAGCAACCTGAACCCGCGGCGCAAGGCAAAGGAAGAAAAGCCCGCATAAAAGTATGGGGGCTATACGCAGGGTGCGCAGCTTGTCTGTGCACGGCGCAGTAATGGGCGCAGGTGAGGCAGGGTGCGCAGCTGTCTGTGCACGGCGCAGGAATGGTCAGGATACGCAGGGATGCGCAAGCTGTCTGTGCATGGGCAGGGATGGTCAGGACGCGCAGGGTGCGCAGCTGTCTGTGCATGGCGCAGGGATGGGCGCAGGTGAGGCAGAAATATCGGCGGCGCGCAATGGGCGCAAAAAAAGGTTACTGTGGAAACAGTAACCTTTGATTTCGTGGAGCCCTTGAGCAGGATTGAACTGCTGACCTCATCCTTACCAAGGATGCACTCTACCGACTGAGCTACAAGGGCGTTGTAACGAAAAATGCTTTTAGCCTATACAGATGCCAGGGTCAAGCGTTTCTACAAGATTTTTATATTTTTATGCAAATTATTCACTGTTGTTGACGCCGGATTCCATGAGCAGCTTGTGTATCGCGCGAAAAACGGCTCGCCGCGCGTGGGGGGCGCTGCCCTCGGTCATTTCTTTGCGGGCCTTGAGAACCAGATCGCGCAACGTTTCTTTGGCCGCTCTCGGGCCTTTGCGCCAATGCTGTCCCGCAGCGGCAGCCTGCGCGCCATCGTTTTCTTCAGGCTCGTCTGTATTTTCCATTTGAGGGCGGGGCAGGGCGGCCAGCAACTGGTCAAGTTCTTCAGCCGGAACAGAAAGCAGGCGGTCGCGCCATTGTTCCGCCCGGTGCAGGGCTGCAGTGGCCGCCATAGAGCCTGCCTTGCGGCGATCCAGAGCGGCGCGCAGGGGTTCAACGTCGTCCATTTCGCGTATGAGGCGGCCGATGAACTGCATTTGGCGGCGGCGGCCTTCATGATTGCGTATGCGGGCGTGCAAGGCCAGGGCTTCTATAAGCTCCGGGCTCAGGTTCAGGCTCTGCACTTCCTGCGCCCCAAGGTGGGTAAGTTCTTCGCCCAGAGCCTGGAGAGCATGGCTTTCGCGTTTTTTGGCCGAACGGCTGGGCTGCTCGAAATCCTGTCCCTGACCGTCGTCATGGGCGTGCCATTGATACTGTTTTTTACGAGGCATGAAAAATCCTGGAGCAAGGGTCTTGTAACACTGTTCTGACGGCTGCGCGGGCAGGCGCCTGTCACAAAGGCCTAAGCGCAAGCTGTTTGCGCTGTCAAGCGCTGTTGCGAAGGCCGTCAGCCCGCTGAAGCAGCTATTCTCAAAGGTTATCCGCTGTAGAGACAGCTACCTAAAGGTAAATGCCAAGAATCACGCCGCCCAGCACCACGGGGGAGATAATGCCGTTAAGGGTGAAAAAGGCTGTGTTTACGTGGCGCAGATCTTGCGGGCGCATGAGCCTGTGTTCCACAAAAAGCATAATGGTAATGCCCAGCCAAACCACATACCAGGGCCAGCTCAAGCCGGCGGCAAAGCCTGTCAGAAGCAGGAAGATGGACGTGATGGCATGCGAAAAAGCCGCCAGCACAAGCGCGGTTTCTGCGCCAAATGTGGCCGGTATGGAGTGCAGGCCGAAAGCCTCGTCAAAGTCCAGATCCTGAAAGGCGTAATATACGTCAAAGGCGGCCACCCAGAAGGTTACGGCAAAAAACAGCAGTATGGGGGCCATGCCCATGCTGGCGGGGTTCACCGAAAGCCATCCGGCCAGCGGAGCCAGACCCAGGGTTGCGCCCAGCCAGAAGTGGCACAGGGGCGTGAAGCGCTTGAGCACGCTGTAGATGGCCGAAAAAGCAAGCGCCGGCACAGAGAGCCACAGGCAGACCTGGTTGAGGCACGCACAGGCAACGACAAAGATGACGGCCATAAAGCCGCAAAACGCCCACGTCTGCCTGGTGGTAATGACCCCGGTAACAAGGGGGCGGTTTTGGGTGCGCGGGTTGTCGCTGTCAAAGGGCAGATCCACAATGCGGTTGAAGGCCATGGCAAAAGAGCGGGCCGCCACCATGGCGATGGTCAGAAACACCAGACTCCACGTGGGGGGCATTCCCCGCGCGGCCAGAAAGGCCCCGGCCCAGGCGTAGGGCAGAGCAAAAATCGAGTGCTCGATCTTGATCATCCGGCAGATGTCGGAAAATTTGCCGAAAGGCGAGGACAGACGCCCCAAGTATGGGCTTATCCGGCCAAGAGGATTTTGGAAACGCATTTTTTCTCCTTACAACTGATCTTGATCCGTAAGAAAAACATTTTTTGGCCAAGGCCGCTGGTCTAGAGCAACGAAGGCAGCAAATGACTGTTTAACTGTCGGCAAAGTCGCCCTGCAATCATTTGGGCACAAGGATTTGAAGACAAATCCTTGTAGACCATGTCACGTGTGAGATGCTCTAGCCGCCACAATCGGCGGGGTCGCCCTGAAGCTTGGCAAGAGCGTGGGGCAGGGCGGCCAGCACGGCGGTCAGATTCTCTATGACGGCCTTGCGGCTGCCCGGCAGGTTTATGATGATACTTTGCCCAAGAACGCCCGCCGCTGCCCGTGATATGACGGCGTGGGGCGTTTTTGCCAGGCTGGCCGCAAGCATGGCCTGACAGAAGCCGGGCAGGCTGGTGTCCAGCAGGGCCTCTGTAACCTGGGGCGTTATGTCGCGGGGCGAAAGGCCTGTGCCGCCCGTGGTGCAGATGAGGTCATAGCCCTGGCTCAAGGCAAGTTCCGTCAAGAGGGCGCGCAGCGGGGGCGCTTCGTCCGGCAGCACAAAACCCTGGCTATGGCACAGGGGCATGGCGGCAGCGACCGTTGCGGCAATGGCCGGGCCGCTCAGGTCTTCGCGCATGCCGCGCGAGCCTTTGTCTGAAAGAGTGACCCAGGCGAGGCTGTAGCCTTCTTTGCGGGTGGTCACCTCAAGCGGCCCTTCGGGCAAGTCCATAAGAGCTGTCAGCAAAAGGCAATGAGAGGCATGGCGCACAGCGCCGTTTCGCGTATCGGGGGCGGGCAGCCACATGCGCCCGGTCACCTTGAAAAGGGGAGTGCCGCAGGCTCCGCAAAAGGTTGTGCCTACAGACAAAGGGGGCAAGGCCCATTGCTCGGGGGCCATAAGGCCGTGCCATGAAAAGTTTTTTTCAAAGGGCATGCCCCCCGGCAGGAGCGGCAGACACTGATCTTTTTGGCAGGCGCGCACGTGCAGCAAAATATTCATAGCGTGCTCCGGAAAAACAGCTGGCGGGTATGGGATTCGTGAGAATAATAGAATATTGTAGCCGCAAGCGCGATGGGTTACAAGTCCCATACGCGCCCGCGTCTGCCCGGTCTGGCCGGGCGCGGAGCATATTTTTCAAGGAGTTTGCGTTATGACCACTCGCAGCCAGGATCAAACCCAAGACCTCAAGGTTCTTGGCACAGGCCGCCTTACCTCGCCCGAAGGAGGCCCCAGCGTAGCCCTGCTGGAGGCTTTTCCCAACTGTTTTCCGCAACGGCCCTACGTTATCAGCATCAGTTTTCCCGAGTTTACATCGCTCTGCCCGGTAACCGGCCAGCCCGATTGCGGGACTATAACCGTTGAATACATTCCGGACGAATTGTGCGTGGAATCCAAAAGTTTCAAGCTGTATATGTTTGCTTTTCGCAACCATCAGTCCTTTATGGAAACCATCACCAATAATGTGCTGGAAGACCTGCAAACCCTGCTCAAGCCCTGCTGGTGCCGGGTCAAGGGCCTGTTTGCGCCGCGCGGCGGCACGCGCATTCATGTTTTTGCCGAGGCCTTCAAGGACGGCATGCCCGAAGCGCAGAACGCCCTTGTGCGTGACATGGTGCGTTCCTGGAAGTCCGAGCCGGATCCGCACCGGCCGTAGCTGTCTGTGACCGCCGTAACTGGCCCCCAACTGTTTGCATGCGCCATAAGCGGCCGCAAGCACTGCCGCGCCGTTTGCCTTATGTCGGCGGCGCGGCTTTTGCCCGGACGTGTGCCGGAAAGCACGGCCCACTCCTGATATGCCATGAGCGAAAACTATCGGCAGAAATACGCAGCCCCGCCAGGCGGCGGCCTTGCCCGCACGGCGGCCCTTCTGGGCGGCTTTGCGCTTTTTTCGCGTTTGCTCGGCCTTGCCCGCGATATGAGCATGGCCTGGCTTTTGGGCGGCGGCGCGGCGGCTGACGCGTTAGTGGCGGCCATGCGCCTGCCGCATGTCTTGCGGAGGCTGCTTGGGGAAGGATCCCTGTCTATGACGCTGACTGCGAGCCTTGTGCGCCTGCGGCTTGAAGAGGGCGGGCCGGGTGCAGTGGGGGCGGCGGGTACTCCAGATGGGTCAAGTACGGCGGGTGCGCCAAGTACGGCGGGCACGGCGGGTATGGCGGGCACGGCGGGTATGGCGGGTGCGGCTGGTATGGCGGACGGGCCCAAGGGCACGCGCGGCGCGCGCCATGCAGGCAGCATGGAAAACACCAAGACAAGAGCTCTGGCCCATGCGCTTTCACTGCGGCTGGGCCTTGTGCTCGTTGTGTTTACCCTGGTGGGGCTTGTGGGCGCGCCCTGGCTTGCAAAGGCGCTGGCCCCGGGCTTTAGCGGGCCTGAACTGGAGCGCACGGTTTTTCTTTTACGGCTCTGCTTGCCCTATGTGCTTGCGGCGGGCATGGCGGCGCTGGGCATGGCCCTGCTGCACAGTATGGGCATATTCTGGCTGCCAGCACTTTCTCCGGCCCTGTTCAACATGGTCATGCTGCTGGCGGCGGGGGCTGCGGCCCTGGGCTTTTTCCCCCCTGCCCAAGCCCTTGCGGTGGGCATGCTGTGTGGGGGGCTTGCGCAATGGCTGGCCCAATGGCTGGCCGTGCGGCGTCTTTTACCCAAAAGTTTCATGAAAGCCTCGCAGGATGCGCCGCAGCATCCCCTCGGGAATTCCCCCCGGAACGCGCCTTGGGACATTCCGCAGCACGGCCCGCCAAGACCGCTGGTGCAGGCCCCGCACCACATCCCGGCACAGGCTTCGGCCTCCGGCGTTGGCGGCGAAAACACGCGGGCGGTCAACAGGGCCGCCTGGCATTGCCTTGGCTTGCTGCCCGGCGGCGTGCTTGGGGCCGCGGCTCCGCAGCTGGCCATGCTGGCGGCCATGGCCCTGGCCTCTGGCCTTGGGCAGGGGCAGGTGGCTGCGCTGTATTACGCGGAACGTCTGCTGGAATTGCCCCTGGGTCTTGTGGGCGTTTGCCTGGGCATGGCGAGTCTTCCTGTTTTGAGCCGTTTGGCGGCCAAGAAGGATTTCAACCAATTTGGGCAGCAGCTTTCAACGGCCCTGCGTCTTACCCTTATGCTCAGTCTGCCCGCGGCCGCAGGCCTGGGGGCTTTGGGGCCGCAACTGGTGGAGGGGCTGCTGGGGCACGGGGCCTTTGACCGCCAAGCCTCGCTGGAAACGGGTTTGGCCCTGCTGGCCTATGTGCCGGGCTTGCCCGCTTTTGCCTGCAACCGCTCGCTGCTGGCGGCCTGTAATGCCCTGGGACTTGTGCGCCACACGGCCATGAGTGCGTTCTGGACAGTGGGGGGAACTCTGGTCGTCGGATTGGCGCTGGCGCATATTCTTGGGCCAGAGTACGCTGTGCTGGCTCCGGCTTTGGCTGTGAGCTGCGGCCTTTGGCTGCAATGCGCGTTGCTGTTGCGCCTGCTTGGCAAAACGCTGTCGGCAGAAGATTTTTGCTCGCCCGGCGGGGGCGCAGGCTTTCTGCCGCGCCTGCCGGTGTGGTTGCCCCACTGGCAAGCCATGGGGCGGCATGTTTTTGCCGGGGGGCTGACCGGTTTTGCGGCCCATGCCCTTGCGTCTCTGGGCGCGCCGTGGGGCTTGTGGCCGTCGCTGCTGGCGGGCATTGGCGGCGGGCTTGTTGTCTGGGCGCTGGTTCTGTTGGCCCTGCGTGACCAGGATTTGCTGCTGCTTGCCGGGCGCTTGCGCAAGAAGCCGCGTGACCCTATAATTGATGGCAGTGCCTGAGGAAGCGTAAGGACTGTTCCGCATGAGAAATTTTTTTTCGCACCATCTACGGCCCACAGCCGGACGCGCGGCCCTGGTCATATGGGCCTCGGGCTTGTTGTTGCTTGCTTTGTGCTCTTTATGGGCCATGCGCGCAGACCGCGAGGCGGCGCGCGAGCGTCTTGCCGTTCAGGCCCGTAATACCGCAGTGCAGCTTGCTGCCCTGTTGGCTGTTCCGGCGTGGGATGTGGACGAACTGTCTGCCCGCACCATCGTGATGGCCGCCATGGAAGACGAGCGCATTTACGCTATCCAGGTGCAGACCTTGCAGGGAATGCTTGAAGGGCAACGCCGCAATTATCAGTGGGAGCCTGTGCCCTGGGACGATGAAATGGCCGAAGATGCCGTGGCGGGTTTGAGCCCTCTGCGGGTGGAAGGCCGCCCTGTGGGGACGGTGCAGGTCTATGTTGCGCCGCGTGTCAGTCAGGAGGAAGCAGCCTTGGTGGCGCGGCGCGAACTGTGGCGTTTTGCGCTGAGTGCCGCGTTTTGGACAGCGGGGTTGGCTGTGGTGTTCAGGTTGCGCCGGGGGCGCAGGCCGGAGGCCGCGTCTGGGGGGCACATGCCCGGCATGCTCGGCATGCCCGACACAGTGGGCACACCCGATATATCACACATGCCCGGCACAAGTGGCATAGCCGATATATGCGGCCTATGCGGCTCACCCGTTACTCCGGGCACTCCTGCCACTGTTGGCACTCCTGCCACTGCCGGCATGCCCGGCACATCCACCGAAGCGGAGATGGCGCAGCCGGCATTGTCCGGCATAGCGGCACAGGCCGAAGCTTGCCCCAACGCCGCCTGTGGCCCCACGACCGATAGCAGGGATGCCGAAGAGCTTGCAGCCCTGCTGCCCCATGCGGCGGGCGAGATTATCAGCCCGGCTCTTGGTCTGGCCTTTATGCGCAGGCACGACCATGTGTGGCAGATCACCGCCGGGATGTTCCGCCATTGTTTTGCCCATGCGCCGGGCCTTATGAGCCGCCTGTATGAAGAGGGCGACAGTGTTTCGCTGTGCCGTCTGGGTTACTTGCTGGAAAGGGCGGCTCCCTGCTTTGGTGCGGAGCGCTTGGCTGGCGCGGCCAAAGATATGCAGACGGCCCTGCATGGGCCTGATGGCCTGCGCGCAACGCTGGCTGTAGAAGAATGCGTTCTGGCTCTTGACGAGGTGCTGGACAGCCTGCGCTAGATGTGGAGCATTTCACGCGTGAAATGCTCCATAAGGATTTGAAGGCAAATCCTTATGACCAAATGATTGCAAGGTGGCCTTGTCGGTCGTTGAGCACTCATTTGAAGCGTTCATTGCCCTAGCCAAGCGCAAAGAGGCTCTGTGGGCTGGCAGCCATCTTTTGCAGGCATGGTCGAAAATTTTATAACGTCCGCTACTGCGCTGTGACGCGGCAAGCGCGGCGTGAGGCTTGTTAAGGGTTTGCACCCTGCGCTCACACCGTTCAAGCGGTTATGAAGCCCGGCGTTTCGGGCCTAGCTCTTATTTTGTTTCGCGGCACGAGTCATGAAGGAGAAGGAATGGGATTTTTTTCAGCCATTAAAAAAATTTTCAGTAGCGGCCCCACAGAGGGGCAGGAGCAGGAAAAGCTGGAGCCGACCGGGGAACAGCTTTCCGGCGAAGGCGCTGCCCCTGAGCAATCCGTAGCGCAGGCCGAAGAGGCGCAGTCTGCCCCTGAGCAATCTGTAGCGCAGGCCGAAGCGGTGCAGTCTGCCCCTGCGCAAGGCGGGGCTGAGGCCGGTTTTGACCAGCCCCTCAGCCAGGAGCACGCCCCTGAACTCTCCGCCGTGGCGCACGACCAAGCTGTGCAGGAAAGTTCTGTGCAGGAAAGCCCTGTGCAGGAAAGTTCTGTGCAGGAAGACGACGCGCCCGAGGATGCTGCGCGGGAACATGCGGCGGAGCAGCCCTTGCCCGCTGGGGAACGCGCGGTGGATATGGGGCAGTCGCCCGAAACTGATGAAACGGATCGTCCTGTGGACGCTCCGGCAGTGTCCTTGGGGCATGGGGCTGAGCCGTCTGTGTCTGTGGCAGCTTCTGAGCCTGCCGTTTCTTCCGTTCCTGCGGCTCCCGGTGCGGCAATTGGTGCGCCTGTCTCCGCCCCTGCGGCGCCTGCCTCCCCCGGCGATCAGGCGCTGACCCTGCGCCTGCGTGAGGCCGAGCCGCGTCTTTCTGTCTGGCTGGGTATTGTGCTGGAGGGAGTGGACGAAACCGGCGATCTTTTGTGGCAGCGTCTTTCTTTTCTGCTTGGCGCGCTGGAGGCACCGTCCCACGAGGCACAGGCCTTTGTGGACGATTTCCGTGATTGGACGCAGCGCATGGACTACCGGCAGGTGGACGAATTCCGTTCGGAATTGCAGTATCGCCTTGCCCTTGCCCTTGACCTTGAAGACGAAGAAGACGAGCGCAGCCGCCTTTTCATCAAGATTACCGAAGGTCTCGCCCGCACGCGCGAACAGTTTGTACGCGGTCTGGACACGCTTTTTTCCGGGCACGGCGAACTTGATGACGCGTTCTGGGAAGAGCTGGAAGAACTTTTTATCATGGCCGACCTGGGCTATGAGCCGTCCTTGGAACTTGTGGAGCGCCTCAAGGAGCGCGCCCGCAAGGAAAAAGTTACCCAAGCCTCCGGCATGCGCGCCCTGCTCATGGCCGAAGTGGAAGAAATCTTTCGTGCGCCGCGCCGCATTGCTGCCGTCAATCCGCCTGAAGTGGTGCTCATGATCGGCGTTAACGGCGTTGGCAAAACCACCACCATTGCAAAGCTGGCCCACCGCGCCCGCATGCAGGGCAAAACGGTCATGATTGCCGCCGCCGATACCTTCCGCGCCGCTGCCATTGAGCAGCTTCAGGTGTGGGCCGAGCGCGTGGGCGCGCTTTTTCATGCCAAGTCTGCCGGGGCAGATCCGGCGTCTGTGGCCTATGAGGCCATGGAGCGCGCCGTCAGGGAAGGGGTGGATATTCTTTTTGTGGACACGGCGGGACGCTTGCAAACCAAGGTCAATCTTATGGAAGAGCTGACCAAGATCCGCCAGGTGCTGGGCAAAAAGCATCCTGGCGCGCCGCACCGCAGCATCTTGGTCATCGACGCCACCACGGGGCAAAATGCCCTGTCGCAGACAAAGCTGTTCAAAGAAGCTGCCGGTGTGGACGAACTTATCCTGACAAAGCTCGACGGCACGGCCAAGGGGGGCGTTGCCATTGCCGTGGCCATGCAGCACCACCTGCCCATCACCTTTGTGGGCCTGGGCGAAAAGATGGAAGACCTGCGGCCCTTCAATGGCGAAGACTACGCCCGCGCCCTGCTCGGGCAGAAAGAATAAGAAAAGGGCTTTGTGGGGGAAGGGCAGAGTGTATGAGAAATATTTTGTGGGGGAGGGCAGCTGAGAATTTTCTGTTTTGAAAAGCTTTGTGGG
>CAZFCC010000015.1:0-53702 GCA_964517635.1 uncultured Desulfovibrio sp.
CCCCTTTTGTAAAAGGGGCTCCTCCCCCACACCCCCTCCCCCCAAAACTTTTATTTTGTTTCAATCTGCCGCAGGAATTTTTCTGGTTTGAGGCGGGGGCAGAAGTCGCGCTTTAAGGTATAATACTGTCTCAATCATGAGCGTAATAGAATTACAAAAGCGGAGCTTCGGCTCCGCTTTTTTTGATGTCGGGATACCCCGAACGTCATTTCCAAAACGCCCATAGAAGGCTGTGCTATACGGGCAGCACCGCAAAGGCCCAGTACCATGCCCCAACAAGCAGAACCGCAGCCAGCGCGCCGGCCGGTATCTGCGGCAGGGCGGGCCAGAGCTTTTGCGTCCGCCACGCTTCCCATACCCCCAGGGCAAGCCCGCCGAACAGTCCGGCAATATGAGCGGCATAATCAGTATTTTCACCTTCAGTACCAAGCATGGCCAGGATGGCGATGCCTGCGGCCACAGGCAGGGCGGCCTTGCGGCGCTGGCCCGAATGCATGGCCATAAAGCCGGCCAATGCGCCCACAGCGGCAAAAAGGGCTGTGGAAAAGCCCATGCTGGTGACCGCGCGCGGGCGCAGCAGTACGGTAAGGGCATTGCCCGCTATGCCCCCGACAACGGTGAGCCATAGCGCCCTGCCTATGCCCGTGAGCCTGGCGAGCAGGGAGAGAAAGAGCGCGCCAAAAACCACATTGCCCCACACATGGGTCAGGCTTGTATGCAAGGTAAGTGCCGTGGCCAGGCGATAGTATTGGTCGTAAACGCGCACCAGCACATTGTCCAGCATGCCTGCGGCGGCCCAGGTGCCCGCTGGGGGCAGAAAGAGCGGCGTTGACCACCAGCCAACGCGCCAGCCATGCCAGACGAGCAGGGGCAGCAAAAAAAGGGCGGCAAGGGGGCTGTGGGCATGCACGCGCAGTGGCGTGGGAGCGGGAGCTGGATTACGGCTTTCGGCAGAAAATTCGGTCAGTTCTGTCAGGGCTATGCCTTCCAGCAGGGGCGGGACGTAGATATGCTCCCTGCCAGCAAGGGAAATAGTTTTATGTGGAATATTGCGGGCATTAAGCACCAGGAGGCTGTCGCGAAAACGCGTATAGTTATCTACCCCGCCAGCCCGGCTAATATTACGCCAGTACCGTGGCAGACTGTTGGGCTTTCTGCGGATAAGCCAGCGCCCGCTTTTGACGGACTGAGAGCTGTTGTAGGGAACGTGCATCATTATAGGACTGTAGCACCTCAAAAGATTGCGTACCAGTCGGCAAAGCCGCTCTACAATTTGGGGCGCAAGGATTAGTTTTCAATTCCTTGCCGAGTGTGCCACACGTGAAATGCTCTGAGCAGATTACCGTTGCAACAGCGCTATGCCTGCAAGGCGTTGCTTCTGCCTCTTCGTCTCTGATCAGGAGACTTCCTGTCACAGATTGAAACAGGGCATACCTGAAAGGCGCTGCTTTTGCCTCTTCCGCCTTGGCAGAAGAATTTTTGGAGCATATTGCAATAAAAATAAAGGTTTTTTTTTGGGGGGGGGGGGAGAAGACCCTTTTGCAAAAGGGGCCCTCACCCACAAAGCATTCGCAATACCTTTCAAACACCGGCTGCTCTAGCAAAAAAGGCCCCAACAGAGACTGCGGGGCCTTGAGAGCAAAACGGCTGCTTTTATTAAGCCGGCTTACGTACCAGAGGCTTGGTCACCACACCAGAGCGCAGGCAGCGGGTGCATACAGTAAGGGTACGCACACTACCGTCGCCAAACTGGTGGCGCACACGCTGGAGGTTGGGGTTAAAGCGACGCTTGGTCTTGATATTGGAATGGCTGACGAGGTTACCAACCTGGGGCTTTTTGCCGCAGAAAATGCATTCCTTGCTCATACTATCCTCCGTATATGCAAAAAAACAGTTTACTTCACATGCGGCAAAAATAAAGCCCAGCGCCGGAAGATGTACAGCGTGTAAAAGGGCGTAACCGCGCGAAGAGATCCTATAGCTGATGCAGTATCAAAAGGCAAGATTTTTTCTCAAAACAAAACAGACGTCAACCCATAGTGCAACTGGCGGGCTGACGTCTGCCTCAAAATCAAACTCTGTTTGCAGGCATGCCCGCTGGTTTTCCTTCTCCCGCAGGAACCATAGACACAGCCTTTGACGTGGCCATCAGGTAGATTTCATGCGGATCAAGGATAAGAATGACAGAGCCGTCACCCATAATCGTCGCGCCCGAGATGCCCTTGAGGTCGCCAAGATAGGCACCGAGGGGCTTGATGACTATTTCCTGACGTTCAAGCAGGCGATCCACCACGAGGCCCAGGCGGCGGTCGTTATCATGTATGACCACCACCGAGAGCACGTCCGGCAGGGGGTCTGTGCGGGGTAGACCGAGCATTTCAGCCATTTCCACAACGCCAAGCACTTCGCCGCGCAGGGTGACAGCCTTGCGGCCCTTCACGTCAGTAAGGCGATGGGCTTCAATCTTGGTGGTTTCCGATACGGCATCCAAGGGGATAGCATACATCTGACCGGAAACATTAACCATAAGGGCGTCAATAATGGCCAGCGTCAGGGGCAGGCTCAGGGTAAAGCGCGTGCCTTTGCCCACCTCGGAGTGGGTGCTGACGCTGCCTTTGAGATTTTTGATGTTGGTGCGAACAACGTCCATGCCCACACCCCGACCAGAAATGTCGGTAATCTGGTCGGCAGAGGAAAAACCGGGGGCAAAGATCAGCTCCACAGCCTCGCGATCATCGAGCTGAGCGGCTTCTTCGGGTGTGATAACGCCCTTGCGGATGGCGGTTTCGCGCATTTTGGCGGGGTCGATGCCCTTGCCGTCGTCTTCTATCTCGATAGCAACGGAATTGCCCTTGTGGAAAGCACGCAGCGTTACCTTGCCTTTGGCGGGCTTGCCTGCGGCAAGGCGCACGTCGTCCGATTCGATGCCGTGGTCAACGGAGTTGCGTATAAGATGGACAAGGGGGTCGCCGATGACCTCTACCACGCTCTTGTCCAGTTCTGTTTCTTCGCCTTCCATGACCAGATCAACCTCTTTGCCGCTTTTGCGAGAAAGGTCACGTACCAGACGGGGAAAGCGGGAGAACACCGACGCCACGGGAACCATGCGCACCTTCATGATGGTGTCTTGCAGGTCGTCAGAAATGCGCGCCATTGCATAGGTCGTTTCAGAAAGGCTTTGCGCCACATGCGAAATATCAACGTTGTCGCCGCTGTCTTCAAGCGAGCGAGCAATAAGCGTGTAGCGGTTGCGGTTGATGATCAGTTCGCCGATAAGGTTCATGAGGTGATCAAGGCGTTCGTGGTCAACCCGGATGGTGGAGGAGCTTTTGTGCCCTTCGGCGGCGGGAGCCGCGCCCTTTGCTTGCGGGGCTGCGGGGCGTGCCGCTCCAGCTTGGGCTGCGGGAGCCGTTCGGCCTGAATCTGCAGGTTTGGCCGGTGCGGGGCGCGGGGCTTCCGCAGCAGGCGTTGCCGCCGGAACTGCCGCAGCCGCCGGGGCAGGTGCAGCTGCCGGGGCAGGCGTTGCCGTCGGAGCAGATGCAGCCGCTGGAGCAGGTGCAGCTGCCGAGGCAGCCGTTGCCGCCGGGGCAGGCGTTGCCGTGTCGTTGGGGCTGATTGCGGCTGACCCGCTTACAGATTTTTCTTCCGTGGCTTGAGTATCGCCCGCATCGTCTTCAGAAGAAGCAGCTGCTTTTGTGACAGAATTTATGTCCGTAGGAACTTTGCCATCGTTCAGGGCTTGGTGCACCATATCTTCTATGATGCTAACTTCCTGATCCAGCAGATCCACCATAAGATCAAAGTCAATGCCGCTGCTGCGCCCATGATCCACAATACCGGCCGTGCGTTCGGCATAGGTCTTGATGTCTGCCAAGCCCATAAAGCCGCAGGCATTTTTAATGGCCAGCAGGCAACGGTACAGGGCATCAATGGAGGCTCTGTGGCTGCCGTCTTTTTTCAGCGTTTCCAGGGCCGCATGGATAATTTCGATCTGCTGCTGCACGGTAACGCGGAATGCTTCGGCATCGTCGCTTTCAGAGCCTACGGGAATGATGGTGGGGTTGACCACCTCTACAGGTGTGCTCACCGCAGGCGCAGCATGCGCCTGTTCCGGCTTTTCGGCATCAGCCTGCTCGCGGCCCTGGGCGTTCAGCAATTCTTCAGGCAGGGCGATGGGGCCGCCAGCAAGGGCCTTTTGCAGTTGCTTGACCACAGAATCTGTTTCAAAGGGCTTTGCTTGGCCGGAAGCAACGTCAATATTGTGTACCAGGGCTTCCATAACGTCCACAACAAGGAGCAGCAGGTCGATCAGCTCGTGCGTTGGGGTAATTTTGTCCTGACGCACGTTATTGAGCAGTGTTTCCGCTTCGTGGGTAAGGGCATTAAGGTCGTTATAGCCGATAATGCCGCTGTTGCCCTTCATGTTGTGGAAAAAGCGGAAAAGATCGTTGACGAGTTCGCCCTGTCCCGTGGGGTTTTCTTCAAGCTCAAGCAGGCCATTGGTGAGATTTTCAATTATTTCAATTGATTCATCAATGAAATCTTTAAGATGGCCTTCCCCAAAGGCTGTAAGAGCGTAGGCCGGCAGGGCCGGCAGGCTAGCAACCCATTCTTTGCCGCTCATGCTGCCTGCGTCGTCCACACTGCTGCTTGCGTTGTCGCTCGGTTGTTCTTCGGCCGGTGTTGTTGCAAAAAGCGGGGCTTCGGGCTCTGCATGCGCGTCCGAAAGGTTTCCTGCTTCAGGCATGACAGCGGCCACGGCCGATGCAGATTCCTGGGCCGCAAAAACAGGTGCCTCCGGGGCGGCTTGCGCGGGCTGTTGCTGTGCCGGACTTTCTCCGGCCATGATGGCGTCAATCTGGGCCATGATATGCCCGGTTTCCACCTCGCCTTCGCTATTGTTGCTCTCGAGATTATCAATCATCTGGCGCAGGGCGTCTGTAGAGGCCAGAATCACGTCCATAATTTCCGACGTGACGACCATGCTGCCCTTGCGCAGTTCATCCAGAATATTCTCTGACTTGTGGGCCAGTTGATTGATGCGATTCAGGCCGAGAAAGCCCGAAGCCCCTTTGAGCGAGTGCATGGGGCGGAAGATGTCATTGAGCAGCGCCAAGTTTCCCGGAGCTTTTTCAAGCTCAAGAAGATTGGGCTCGATAGTTTCGAGATGCTCTTTGGCTTCTGCAATGAAGTCCGCAAATAATTCCGGGTCAAAAAAATCCTGACTCATACCACATACCCTTGCTTGGCTGAAAGCGCTGTACCCTTTTGGGTAATACTGTCTTTCTTATCGGCTAGCCAAGAAGCATCTTTATATTGCGAACCATTTTTTCCGGTTGCGCTGGTTTGACCATATAAAGGTTGGCCCCAAGGCTCATACCGGTTTGTATGTCTTTTTCCTGCCCCTCGGTGGAAAGCACGATGATCGGGATGTCTTTATAGGCATCCTGGGCGCGGATGGTTTTGATAAAGGTGAAACCGTCCATGCGCGGCATGTTGATATCAGAGACGATCAAATCCACGGGGTCGAGGCTGTACAGTTTTTCGACGGCGTCAAGGCCATCCTCGGCGGTGCTGACCTTGAAGCCTTCTCCTTTCAGGACAAAGGCCACCAGGTTGCGGATGGTTTTGGAGTCATCGACGACCATGATATGCTTTTTCATAATGTCTGTCCCTGTCCGTCAAACGTTGACTGCCGCCTTGCGGGGCAGTGCAGCATGGATTTTTCTGTTGGCTTCTGGTTGTCGCTCAAAGCAGCTACCCGAAACCACGGTGCAATGCGGCGCGTTCGCTCGGCCCATGTGGGCCGGCGTGTGAAGCAGTGATCCGCCTTGCACAAAGATGTAGTTTAGAAAAAATGTCAAAATATCGTAGATGTTATTTACACTATTTGCAAGAGTACGCGCTTGCCAGTGTCTTTGCCAGTGTCTCTTGCTTGCTGCCGTAGGCGCTTACACATCCAGCAATCGTTCCACAATGACTTCCGGGTCGATGATACCGTGCAGGTGATCGCCCACTTCTGCCAGCCCGCAAAGAAAATCAGCACTAGATCCAAGCTGGTTTTCAGCATTCCAGTTTATCTTCTGTTGTTCAATCATGTACATGGTATGGATTTTATCTACAATAAAACCAATCTGCATGTCTTTTCCGCTGCACACCACAATGAAACTTCCTGGGCCGTAGCGGTATTGCTGTTCCAGGGTCAACAGGGCGTCCAGATGCAGCAGGGGAGTTACCCGGCCCCGCAGGTTGACAACCCCGGCCACAAAGGGCGGGGCCATGGGCAAACGGGTAAGGGGAATATAGCGCAAAACCTCAACAATAACGCAAACCGGCAAAAGAAAAATCTGTTCACGCACATAAAAAGATACCATTTGTACTTTTTCTTGTGCAGTCAGCAGCGCCTTCAGCGGTTCGGCTGCTTCCGTGCTTGCAACAACGTCGTGCTCGGTGTCTTGTCGGTGCTGCCCGGCTGTGGAGGACGCAGCGGCAGAAGGACTCTCCTGAGCAGTGCGCAGCGGCTCCGCACCCGCACAGGCCATGGCCGCCAGAGGGGATTGCACAGGCAGGGCGGTAAGCGCCTCTCCGCCAAGATATTTCTGTACAAAAGCCTGTTCTGCATCACTAAGGGATGCAACCGCCTCCTGTTCTGGCGGTGCAAAACACAGACCAGAGAAATATTCTTCAGGTGTTTTTACCATAGATGCAACACTTCCTGCGCCAGAGATTCATAACAACGCGCGCCTCTGGAATTTTTGTCTATATCGTAAATTGTGCATCCCTGTGCGCTTGCCTCTCTGAAGCGCGTATCCACCCCAACAACAGTAGAAAACATGGCATGCCCCATCTTATGCTGCAAAAGTTCAAGCACTCTGGTGCATGCTTTGGCCCGTTTGTCGTACATGGTGGGCAGCGCCCTGTAGCGCACCGGCCTTCCAAGGGCCTTGTTCAGCGTATGCAGGGTGTCAAACAGCAATTTCAGCCCGTGCAGCGCCAGAAAGTCTGTTTGAATGGGAATGATAAGCAGGTCAGCCGCAACCAGGGCGTTGACCAGTAAAATACCCACATGTGGCGGACAGTCCAGCACCACAAAATCGTAGTTTTCACGTACATGCACAAGGCTTTTTGTCAGCACGCTGCCCTTGGCGCTGCGGTCTTTAAAATCCACTTCAAGTTCTGAAAGGCGTATGTTGCCGGGGGCTATGTCCATGCCGTGCAGAGCCTGAGCGCGTATCACCTGTGGCCACAGGGCGGGCCATTGGGCTTCATGGGCCAGAAAAAGATCATGCAGGCTGTATTGCACATCTTCCGGGTAAATTCTGGCATGTAAAGTTGCACAGGCATGCGGATCAAGATCCAGCAGCAGAACTTTTTTACCAGTGCGCGCCAGCGCGCTGCCCAGGTTTACCGCAGTAGTGGTCTTTCCCACGCCGCCTTTTTGATTGGCTATGGCAAGAACCTTGGCGTGCATGCCGCCCTACGCCAGTTTGCGGTAGACTATGGTTCCTTTGAAATGCTCAAGCTGGAATGCGCGGCTGATATTGTGCAGCGATTCTGAATGGCCAATGAGCAACGCGCCGTTGACTTCAAGGTTGTCATAGAAGGCATTTATCACCTTGCGTTTCATTTCGTCGTCAAAATAGATAATGACGTTGCGGCAGAAGACAATCTGCGACTTTTCAACCCGTTTCAACTGCTCTCTGTCGCTGAGATTGATCTGCCCGAAGGAAACAATGTTCTTCAGTTCCGGCTTGAGCTTGTAGACATTGGCGTCTTTGATGAAATATCCGTCAACGATTTCCCTCGGGGTAGTACGCAGGGCGTATTCGCTGTAAATTCCCTGCCGCGCGGCAGAAAGCACCGCTTCAGAAAGGTCGTTGGCTGTTATTTTAATGTCCCAGTTATGGATATCGCTTTTGAGCACCTCATGCAGAATGATGGCAAGGGTGTACGGCTCTTCGCCCGTGGAACAGCCCGCCGACCAAATGCGCAGCTTTTTTGAACCTTTCTGGCGGCATTGATCAAGTATCCCCGGCAGCACATGGTTTTGAAAAACTTCCAGCTGGGGAGGATTGCGGAAAAAACTGGTTTCGTTGGTGGTAACCACCTCAAAAAGCTTGTTCAGCTCCGTTCTGCGGCTGGCATCGAAGCGAAGGTAATTGTAATATTCGCTATAGCTTTTGAGGTTCAGATCCTTGATGCGGTTAGAGAGGCGGTTTTCTACAAGATATTTGCGATTTTCGGCAATAAAGATGCCGCATTGCTGGTAGATGAAATCGCGCAGTTGCAAAAATTCTTCATCGGATATCTGCAGGTCTTTACGAAAAGGCGAGGTTGCCCTGGTGCTTGCAGGGGCCGTTACCGGGGCGCGAAACGCCGCAGTCGGTGACAGGGGCTGGCGCAAGGCCTCGCTTGCTTGTGTGCTGCGAAACAGGGAAGGGCGCGTAGGCGGGTTTCCTTGTGCGGCTGTTCTCGCGCCGGACTGGAGTGCGCCAGACTGGAATGCGCTGGGCTGGAATGCGCTGGGGGCTGTCGGGGGCAGGCCGCCTGTCCGCAGCGCTCCTGCTGCGCCTGCGGGGGGCGTTGTGCCGGGCAGAGTGCCGCCGGGCCGCGCGGCCCTGTTGTTGAGCAGGCTGCCAATCGGGGGCGTGGTGGGCGGCTGGGCAGAAGCGCCGGGCGTTGTTGGTGCACTTTGGCGCAACGGCGAAGTCCAGTTTGATTGCCCAAGATTGGGCTGTCCCTGGCCGGTTTGCCCAAGATAAGGACGCCCAGCGCCCGTCTGGCCCAGTGTGCCTTGATTGGCTGCGGCCTGGCCGTATCCGGTCTGGCCATATGTATTCTGGGCGGTGTTTGCCGTTTGTGCTGCAAAGGGGTTCGGGGTGGACGGGCTTGTTTGCAGCGGTCGCGTCCCCGGAGTGGTCTGAGCCAATGTCGCGGAGGAAGCAGGCGTAAGGGGCCGCTGGTTCAGGGGGTCTGAGCGGAGCGGCGATGTGGGCAGCGTGCTTGAGGGCATGGCAGAAGCCGGGCGCTGCTCTTGCGCAGCGGCCGGGCGCGAAAAGGGAGAAGGCTGGGCTGTATCCCGGATGCCTGCCGATGGCGTGGCGGAACCCGTAGCAGTCTTTTTTTCTGTTTCATCAGCGCTTTTGTTCAGCGCGCTATAGGGAAATCTGGTAGGAGGCTGTGACATGGCTACTCCTGTTCGGCCTGTATGGCTGCCACCGCTTCTGCCGCAGCATGCTGTATTTCTTGGTCTTCATTATCCATCATGCCCAGAAGCACAGTGAAAGCCACGTTGCCGCCGATCATGCCCAGAGCTTCTATAATCTTGAATGCCACCATGGGGCTGGCGTTTTCCAGCATCTGGGCCAGAGTGGGCACTGCCTCGGCAATTTTATGCATACCCAAAGCTTCGATAGCCCGGATTCTTACCCAGTCATTGTCGTCGGCCAGTGCGGAGATGATATGCGGCAAAACGGGTGGTGTGCCGATTTGCCCGAGCAAGTCCACCAGAGCCACCCGCACGTCTTTATCTTCATCAAGCAGGAGGGTCATCAGGTTCGGCAAATAGGCTTCGGCCTGCGGGCCGAGATTTTGAAAAGCCTCAACCGCCACCTGTCTGACCCGCGGCGACGGGTCTCCAAGCGCTCTGGTTATTTCTTCCAGATTTTCCGTAACGCTGTAGCGCCCAAGAGCATAAACGGCCATCATGCGCTGCATGTAATCGTCGCTGAGCACTCTTTCTTTGAAGCGGGCATTGAGCTTGGGGCTGTGCAGGTTGATGCACGCCTCAAGCGCCATCTCCTTTACGTCCACATAGCGGTGGTCAATCTGCGTAAAAACCACGTCATCCACTTCAGGGCAGGTGTGTTGATTGCCAAAGAAGACCAGGGCGCTTTTCAGCACTTCTGCATCCTTGGACTCTTCAACCACAGAGAAAAAAAACGGCGCATCGGTGCAATCGCCCAACAGGGCGGCTTCGGCCACTGCGGCACGGCGCAGGTCAGGGCTAACTCGCCAATAAATCTTTTTCAGCTCTTCCACGGGGCTGTGATCGTCAAGAAGGCGGCAGGCTTCCATGGCGATGGCAACGCGGCGCTCGTCATCGCTACGCAAGGCATCGCGCAGCAGATCATTGTAACCAATGGAAGCAAGCGACTGGATGGCAGCATCGTAAAGTTCGGGCTGTCGTTCCATATCCAGGGCAAGAGCCATGTCGATAATGGCTTTGGTGGCGTCTTCATGGCCTATGGCGCTCAAACCTTGCAGGGCCGCTGGCAGGATGTCGTCATCATTGTCTGCGAGAGCTTCAAGCAGATATGCGCGCAGACGATCCTGCGATTTGGCGGACAAAAGCGACAAGGCTCGGCCACTTAAAATCTGCACAATGGCTTTGACGATCTTGTGGCGCAAGGGCACGCTGACATTTTCAAGCGAGCTGAAAAGCAGGGGAATGGCCTTTACGTCGCCAATGCCCCCCAGGGCGTCAATAATTGCGGAGCTTACAAGAGGCGAGGCCTGGGGCAACAATTTTACAAGGCCGCTGACGGCGGAGGGATCCTTGATTTTCGCAAGGGCTTCTACCACGGCAAACTGCACCCATTCCTCGTCGTGCATGGCCTGACACAAAGAAGCTACCGATTCGGGAAAGGCTTGATTGCCCATACTCACAGCCGCCTGGTAGCGCACGTTGACTTCAGGATCTTTCAACAATGCCTTGCTGAGCAGGATGGCCGCCTGATGCGTGAGCGAGTAGCCGAGAATGTCGGCGATGAAAATGCGCAGGTCGGCATCATCGTCCTGAAGGTAGGGCTGCATGCTTTCAATGCTGTCGCTGCCGATTTCGCGCAGGATATCCATGGCTACGTTGCGCACCGGCGCCTCGTCGCTACGCAGTAAAGGCAGCAGGGCCGCGACCACATGCGGGCCGCGAATCTTGCGCAGCGCATATTCCGCCGCTTCCTGCACGCCGATATTGCTGCTTTTGATATGTTCGCAAAGCAGAGGAACAGCGTCTTGTAAGGCCATGTCGCCAGCATTGAAGGCGGCATGGCGGATAGTTGTGCTGTCGTCGGACTGCAATGCTTCCAGAATGAGCGAGGGCGTATTGAGCGTATGTTCCATAGTGTCGTTTCCTGCTGCGCTGCTGATCAGCCTCTGGTTATCATCATGATGGCCTGGGCTATGTCGTCGGCATCGAGAATCTGGTTGGCAAGCTTGGCGTCAACAACTGCCTTGGGCATGCCGTATACTACACACGAGGCTTCATTCTGGGCAATGAGGCAACCGCCTTTTTCCCTTAAAACTTTTGCGCCTTCGCATCCGTCCGAACCCATGCCAGTGAGCATCACGCCCAGGGTGCGGCGGCCCATATGTTTCCCCGCGCTTTCCATAAGCAGATTGACCGTGGGCTTGTATAGAGCATCGCGCGGTTCTTCGGTAACAGCCACTTCGGGCAGGGGGCCACGCATGCGGATGCTTATGTGTTTGCCGCCAGGGCAGACATAGGCGTGTCCATTCTTCAAGCGGTTGCCGTCCTCAGCTTCAGTGACGTTTATGCTGCACACGCTGTCGAGCCTTTTGGCAAAGGGGCCGGTAAAGGCCGCGGGCATATGCTGTGCAACAAGGATGCAGGCCGGAAAATCCGGCGGCAGGGCAGAAAGTATTTTTTGCACCACCGGCGGCCCTCCGGTGGACACGCCGATAACCACAAGATCCCGCGGGCCGTGGCAGGGGGTCTGCACATAGTCGGCGGGCTGCTGTGGTTGTGTGCGCGGCACGATGGCCGGCATGGGGATATTGTTGATACGGCGATATTTGAGACGGATAATCGTTTTGCGGCGTGCCAAAGCCGCGACCTTGCGGCGCAGCTCCACGCCAAAGGCGTCACGATCATTGCTCATGTTTTTAGGAATAAAATCCAGCGCGCCGTACTCCATAGCCTTTAGTGTGCTTTCCGCGCCGCTTTCGGTCAGCGAGCTTATCATGAGCACCGGCATGGGGGTGGCCTTCATAAGCCGCTGGAGGGTGCCCAAACCGTCAAGACGTGGCATTTCCACATCCAGGGTCATGACGTCCGCATCCAGATCTTCGGCTTTTTTCAGAGCCTCCAATCCATCTTTGGCCGTGCCGACAACCTTGATTTCCGAATCCTGTTCTAGCAGGGCGGTAATGGCATTTCGCATAAAAGTGGAATCGTCAACTACAAGAACACGGATCATACAGGCTGCTCACTCCGCAAAGATTTTTATGCCACTGGGGCCAAGGTCATGCTACGCCAGGCCTTATTTTTTTACAAATAAAAAATGGCTTGCCAAAATTACAAGTCTCGCATATCTTGCCTTTCTCGACGGGATGTGGCTCAGCTTGGCTAGAGCGCAGCGTTCGGGACGCTGAGGCCGCGCGTTCAAATCGCGCCATCCCGACCAAAAAATCAAGGAGTTACAGGTAAACCCTGTGGCTCCTTTTTTTTGTTCACAGAGTCTTTAAAAACAATTTTCTGCAGATATCGGTCAATGCTGGTGCGCCTGGCATTTGTCCGTTTTGCCGGATAAGCCCGCAAGGGCCATTAATACCATGCGTATAGCTTATCAAATATAGACATGCAAGGGGCAAGGCGGCGGGCCAACGGCTGGTGTACTATGTTGACAGCGATGCCGTGCTGGGCTATGTTTGTTTAGCAACTGCTTACACATCCCTGATTGCCCCGGCGCCACCGGGGCTTTCCCCTTTTATGCAGCGACAGCTTTTTGTGTTCGCTTCAAGCTAAAAGCATGTTCGCAGGGTGGATATGGTTTTGTTTTTCTCAGGCCTTATTCACCTGAAGCAACCTGAAGCCTGACCGGCAAAGCGCGGTTCACCAAAACCTGGGGTTTTACGCCCCACATCACTGAATAATAAACGATTTGAGTGATTGTTTAACGAGTGGCAAAGCCGCCCCGCAATCTTTGGCGACAAAAATTTGAAGACAAATCCTTTTAGAGCATTTCAAGCGTGAAATAATCTAAAGCTTGGCTTTTATTTCGTCAAAGCTTTCACGCAACTTCATGGCCTGCGAATTGTCCACTGTTTGCGCGCCGTAACGGGCAACATAACACAGAAAAATCAGCGCCTCTTCGGCATCAGACATGCTGTTGCACAGGATGTTATAATATTCGCCCCGGCTGGCAGGATCGAACCTTTTAACACTGTCGGCCGCCTGCCGAAAAGTTTTTATAAAAACTTCACACCGTTCATGGCGAAAAATTTTGCGGTTCAAGGTTTGCAGCAGGGGGCAATCCAGCGCCGTTTCTTTAGCTGTTTCCTGCGTTCCAGCCGACAGCAGGCTATCAACTTCGGCCACCAGGGCGGCCACTGTGGTCGCCGCGTCATCCGCCGCATGGCAGATCAGACATTCGCGAAGGATCGCCCGCACATCCGCGCCGGTAAAGCGGCGTTCGCGAGATTTTTTAAATTCATCCATCAGCAACAAAAACATTCTTTCCCTGTGGTAAAGCATGGCGATTTTTTTCTGTTTTTGCAATTCCTTGCGCTGTTCGCGCATTTCATCGTTCTGCATTTTTATGGAAACGATAATCCCCGCAAAAGCCAGACCGGAAAAAAGTGTGTTCAGCACGCCGAACGAATCGCCGAATGTGCCGGATTTACTGTAATCTTCTGTAAAAACATACAGGCCCAATGCTGACGCAGACCAGATGCCCAGCACCAAAAGCGCGGCCTTCAGGAAGAGCGACCATGTGACCCTGTCGGAAAGTATATCCTTTTCATGTAATAGGGCGTGTTCCGGAGGCACAGGGCCTCGCGGGTGGTTTTTATCTTCAGTTCCGTTTGGCGGGCGGCTTGAATTTTCAGCCACGGTTTCCCCCTGTTTTTTAAACCGGCAACAAAGGCCCAACAATGCCAGACAGAATGCCCGTAAAAACCCCATCATAAATCACCCTGCAAATCCCCTGGCGATTTTTCTTCTGGGCCGGGCAGGTGGCGTCTGGCTCTGCGCATCTGCGCGTATTGCGAAGGTTGCCCGCAAAAAGCGTTGCCTGCGCTGTCTCCAATTATATTGTTCTTGTGCTGGAATGTCAGCCGCAGGCCGGCGTGATTTTTTGGTTCGAGCACTGCGCGGGGCGCAGTTATCGCACCCGCACCCGCAGCATGTGGCGCGGCGCAGGCCCTTTGCCGTGCAGTGTCTTGGCGCGGGCAGGGTGAACCGCGAGACTGGTTTTGTTTCTTGCGGCCATGAAAGTTGGCCTGAATGGTTCACAGATGTGTTCACGCCATGCGTTGTGAGGTGTATTGACCTTACCGCTGTTCGCCGTCATTATCAGGAGTTGCCGGAATGCCTTTCTTTTCAGGCAGAGATTCAGAACAATTGAAGGCTGAATCTACTCTGAGGACTGCGTGAGCAGGCATTTGCCTTGAAGGCCTAAGCACTGTGTTTCTGCGCGCTTGATCCCCGGGTGAACGTGTCTCTCCCTTTAATGGGATATATTCTCAAAGGCCATAGGCTCTGGCATCGCGTCTTTTTTAGCTCTGAACGAGGTTCATCGGGCCGCCTCACCAGGTGAAGGTGGTTGTCTGGCAGAATTTTCATGTAACTTTATTTTCTGAGTCATTTGATCCGATGTTCACACATCGGCTTTACTGTTTTTGCGGAGATGTTTTTTATGCTTACCTACGATATGACTGTCACCCTTGCAGTTCTTGGAGTGGCTGTTATTTTTCTTGTAACTAACGCGCTGCGCAATGATGTGGTTGCCGTTCTTATTATACTGGCTTTAACGCTCAGCGGTGTTTTGCCCGTGCAAGAGGCCATATCTGGCTTTGCCAGTACCACGGTGCTTATTATCAGCTGTATGTTTATCGTGGGCAAGGCCATTATTCATACGGGCATTGCCCAACGGGTTGGCGAGATGATCATCCGCCGGGGGGGCAGAAGTGAACCCCGGCTGCTGCTCATGATTATGGGGGCAGCGGCCTCTGTGGGCGCGTTTATGAGCTCCACAGCCACGGCCGCCATATTTATTCCCATTACTCTTTCTGTGGCGGAAAAAACCCGCATCAACCCCAGGCGGTTGCTCATGCCGCTGGCGCTTGCCGCGCTTATCAGTGGCATGATGACCCTGGTGGCCACGACGCCCAACATTATCGTTAACGGCATTTTGCGCGAACGGGGCCTTGAGACCTTGGGTTTTTTCAGCTTCACGCCCTTTGGCATACTCATTTTGCTGTTGGCCATGGCCTTTATGCTGCTTTGCGGGCAGGACATGCTGGCCCCCAGGCACTCGCGGGTTGAGCGCAAAAAGAGTCTTTTCATTGACGACTTGCTGCGCCACCATAAAATAGACAAGCAGCAGTTTTTGTTGCGTATTCCTGAAGGTTCAGACCTTGTGGACCGCACGGTGGCGCGCATGCAGCTTAGCGCCCGGTATGGGATTACCTTGCTGGCAGTGGAAAGCGATTGCAATAGCCGAAGGCGCGCCATTACACCGGCAAAGCCCGAAAAAGTGCTACAGGCCGACGATCTTCTTATGGTTATCGGCTCGGCCAGCCAGCTGCAGACCTTTAAAGAAACATTCTCTCTGGAGCAGATTACTGCCACAGCCGCCAAACGGAGAAATTTTTTTCAGGTGGTGGGGCTGGCTGAGGTCATGCTCAATCCCGAATCAACGCTGATCGGTAAATCGCTGAAAGAAACTCTTTTTCAGACGACCTTTCAGAGCATGGTGCTCGGCATACGTCGCAAGGGAGAAACGCTGACGGAAGATGTAGCCGATATTCCGCTTAAATTCGGCGATGTTCTGCTGGTATGCGGTGCGTGGGAAGACATTTTGCGGCTTGAGCGCAATAAAAGCCAATACCTTTTGCTGACATTGCCCCAGGACTATAAAGAAGTTATCCCCGCACGGCAGAAGGGCAAATTCACCCTGCTCATTATGGCCGCCATGGTCGTGCTCATGGCTTTCAGCCTGCTGCCGCCAGTGACGGCCATTCTGGCCGCTACAGCCGCTCTGGTGCTCATGCGCTGTGTTCCTCTGAATTCCATTTATGAAGTCATTGATTGGCAGACCATTGTCATGATCGCCGGAATTTTGCCGCTGGTTTTGGCGTTGCAGAAGTCGGGGATTATTTCTCTGGTTTCCGACGGTTTCATACTGCTTTTGTCCGGGGCGGGGCCTTTTGCTGTTCTGGCCGGGCTGTTTATCATTACGGCCTTGCTGGGCTTTTGCCTTTCCAGCACGGCGGTAGCCATGCTGATAGCCCCCATGGCGGTTGATGTGGGGCTGAAAATGGGCATTAGCCCTCAGGCCTGCGCCATGACGGTGGCCATTGCCTGTTCTGCGGTGTTTATTTCACCCCTTGGCTCGGCAGTGCACATGCTGGTGCGTGAACCTGGTGGATATTCCCTTAAAGATTATGCCAAGGTGGGCGCGCCCTTGCTGTTACTGGCTTTGCTGGCGACCCTGTTTTTTTGCTGGGTGTTCTATTTGCGCTAACTTTGGTGGCGTGCATGTTGCGGGCTGCCACCAGCCCCGCTTGCCGTTGCCCGTACAGGCTTTATATTGAGCCGTATCAAGATTGATTTTAGATAAGGATTAAAAGATGAAATTGCCAACACTTCCCCCCACTTTAAAGCTGCAGGTTGTGCTGAAAACCCTGGCCGTGCAGGCATGCCTTTTCTTGGGCATTCTTGTGGTCATGTGGGGTTTGCAGCGCGCGTATTCCATTATTGACACCACGACGTTTCCAGAGCCCATGGCCCTGCCTGTGGCTGCAGAATCGTTGCCAGAAAACGAAAAAGGCAAGATTTTGCTTGATGCCATAACCCATCAGGTGCGGCGCGAGCTGAACTCCACCTTTGGCTGGAGCGTCAATGATGTCCTTTTCAACCGCTTTATTATGGATAACCGCGCCTATCGCCAGTATGGCGTATACCACGCCACCAGGTTCCTGCTGGATCTTTATGCCAGCCAGATCGCCAAGCTGGGAACCAGCGACAGGGAAAGCGAGTTTTTGTATAAGGCCCGCATTACCAGCTTTGCCATTGACCCGCGCAGCTTTATGTTCCCCTCTGCTGAAGGGTCGTACAAAAAAGGGCTTAACCTGCTTGAAGACTATAAAAAATCATTAGACAACGGCAAAGGTGTATACAATTGCCGTTCTGACGATCTGTATGCTTCTTTCGTGACTGTAACGGGAGAAAACATGCTTGGCTATGCTCTTGGTCTTTTGCAAAACGCACAAAGCATGTCTTTTTATACGCTCGATAACCGTATTTATGAAGTTCAGGGCATTGTTCTTGTTCTGCGTGACTTCATCAATACTCTTTATGTCCTGTATCCAGAAATAAAGGCCAAAAATAATGAAGAAAACATGGCGTCCGCCATGTCCTATCTGAACCGGATTTGTGAATATGACCCGCTGTATATCACGTCATCTTTCAACTCCGGAGAGCTTGTGCTTTCCTATTTGCTGTTTGCTAAAGCGCGTTTGGAAGACATACGCAATAGCATTCGTATGTAAGACCAAAGGGCGCCATGGCGCCAGGTGAAAAATACAACGGTTCACGCTGCGGCGAGGGAGACTTCGCTGCACAGGCCGCCGGCTTCGGATGCTGCTTCAAGCAGTAGATGACCGGCGGTCTGTTTTTTATGTGGGCAAGGGGGCTGCTTCTGTTCAAGCTGGTTAGAGATGTGTACCATATGCGCAAGAGCGAGGCTGCAGCGCCTCACGACAAAAGCGGAGGAATATTATGGCTCCACGCTATGTACTGGCCCTTGATCAGGGCACAACCAGCTCACGCGCAATTCTTTTTGATCGCCATGCCAATATCGTGCAGGTTGCGCAAAAAGAATTTACCCAGATATATCCAGAACCAGGTTGGGTTGAACATTCACCCGGTGAACTTTTTGCTTCGCAGGCGCACGTTTTTCACGAATGTCTGCGTCTCGCGCGGGTGAGCAGCAATGAAATTGCGGCCGTTGGCATAGCCAACCAGCGTGAAACAACCATTGTTTGGGAAAAATCCACCGGATTGCCTGTTTATAATGCCATTGTCTGGCAGGATAGGCGCACAGCGGCTTTTTGCGACCGGTTGCGCGCAGAGGGCAAGGCGAAAATTATTCAGGAAAAGACTGGGCTTGTGCTGGACGCTTATTTTTCCGGCAGCAAGGTGCGCTGGATTCTGGACAATGTGCCGGGAGCCAGAGCAAAGGCCCATGCTGGCGATTTGCTTTTCGGCACGGTGGACTCCTGGCTTGTGTGGAATCTGAGCAAGCGGGGGGTTCACGTTACAGACCCTTCCAATGCCAGCCGAACCATGATGTTCAACATCCACACCGGGCAGTGGGACAGTGAACTGCTTGAAATCTTGGGCGTGCCGCCCGCCATGCTGCCCGAGGTGGCTCCTTCGTCCAGCCACATGGCCGATGTGCACCCTGATTTTTTGGGGCGTGTTGTGCCCATTGCAGGTATTGCCGGTGACCAGCAGGCCGCCACCTATGGCAATGCCTGCATGAGCCAGGGAATGGCCAAAAACACCTATGGTACTGGTTGTTTTCTGTTGCTCAACACCGGGCAGAGCCCGCGCGTCAGCTCGAACCATATGCTTACCACAGTGGCCTGGCAGACCGCGGGGGGCTGCTCCTACGCCCTTGAGGGAAGCGTTTTCGTTGGTGGCGCCGTGGTGCAGTGGCTACGCGATGGGCTGGGCATCATTAACGACTCTTCAGAAATGGAAAGTCTTGCGGGCACTGTGCCGGATAATGGCGGTGTGTATATGGTTCCTGCCTTTGCTGGCCTTGGAGCGCCCTATTGGGATCAGTACGCCAGGGGAACTCTCGTGGGCCTGACCAGGGGGACGGGCAGGGGGCATATCGCCCGCGCCGCCACCGAGGCCATTGCGCTGCAAACTCAGGATATTATTGATGCCATGCAAAAAGATACTGGCATTGCCCTTACCACGCTTCGGGTGGATGGCGGGGCCAGCCGCAATAACATGCTCATGCAGCTTCAGGCAGACCTTACGGGCGTTCTGGTCGAGCGCCCCATAGTCACAGAAACAACTGCTTTGGGGGCTGCTTATCTGGCCGGGCTTGCCACAGGCTTTTGGGAAAACGAAGAAGAGCTGGCGAGCCTGTGGAAGCTTGATCGCCGTTTTTCTCCCTCAATGCCCGGAGGCAAGAAAGACGAGCTGCTGCACCAGTGGCATCGCGCTGTGGAAAGGGCTGCCCATTGGCTTGAGGCGTAGGGCTGGGCAGCAAATCCGCAGAATGGCTTAAGCCAGCACAATGCCGCAGGACGGCTGCAACCACGAGATAGCAGAGCGCGCAGGAGTCACAAATTCGCAGAGCGGCTACAACCACGAGATCGCAGAGCGCGCAGGAGTCTCAAGTTCGCAGAGCGGCAGCAGTCTCAAGTTCGCAGGATGGCAGTATCCAGCGCGTGTCGGCCATTTTTTGCTTGTTTTCGTTCAAGATGCCAGAGGTTCTTGACTTACCCCTGTTCATTGGGATAAAAGCTTCTCGCAGCACGGGTACAGGGCATATGCTCGGGAACCCCAAATTTGCCGGGATGGTGGAATTGGTAGACGCAGCGGACTCAAAATCCGCCGGGGGCAACCCCTTGCGAGTTCAAGTCTCGCTCTCGGTACCAAAGAAAACAAGGGTTAGGGTCGTCCCCTAACCCTTTTTTTCGTTTTTTCCGGTACCAACTGGCACCAAATCGAGCGGCGGCATTAATTCGGCGGATCTGGACAGCCCACCGAATAAGCGGGCGCTAAAGTTGGCACTGATTCCCGCTACGTTGGTACACGCGCGGTATAAAATAAAAATTTGAGCCTTACGCACCCGCCCCGCCTTCTTTTGTGGCTTCATGCCTCATCACGGCCTCCACCATCTTTTCGCCCAGGGGGTGGATATCATCCACGAACTGAAGGTCAAAGCGCTCGCCCTCACTGTTACTCTTCGTCATGATGACAATGTGGGCGTTACGCCCTATGTTTTCCATGCCCTGATTATAGTGCCCGAAGTTAAAAATGATGCCGCAGTATGATTTTTGATCGCGCATCACCACGCGGGCAGGGTCAACTACGCCACGAAGTAGAGTTCGCACGATTATGAGCGCCCATTCTTCTGTGTTGTGGGTGACAATGGTTTCGTCGTGTTCGCATTCGAATGAGCTTTCTTCGGTCTGCGGTGTTGATTGGGCAGGTACTTCCGCTGCGATGCGAACGGATTCAAGGCGTTTGGTAATCTGGTCAGAAACGTGTTCTGCAAAAGCCCGCTTGACTATGGGCCGGAACATTTCGATCACGCGGGCCATCAACTTGCCGCTATAGCATTGAGCGGCATAATGGCGCACTATCTCGTCTGACGGTTCGGCAACGTCCTGGGCAACAAGAAGCTTAACAGCGCGGGTGTACTTTAAGGCTTCGGCGGCAGACAGCGCGGCGTCTAAATCCCAGGCCCCCTTTGTGAGCTTTTGTAGTTCCGGCAGAACTCGCTCATTAAAGTTCAGCAAGTCAATTTCCAGAAAAGGCTTGCCATCCATGATGTTTTCTTTCTCAAGGTCGCTGAAAAAAAGGTAGCGCTGTCCGTTGGTCAGAATGCCAATGCGGGCAGGCTGTGTTGAAAAATAGCGGAATAGTTGCGAGCACTTACCCGAGTTTAAAGGGTCGTCCATCGGCTTGCATTCGATCAGTATAGAGGGCTTGCCATCTCGTAAAATTGCAATATCAACTTTTTCCCCCTTCTTCGTTCCCCACTCTGATGTATACTCTTGAGCTACTTCGTTGTGGTCAAAGACATCATAGCCCATAGACTGCAAAAAGGGCAGGACAAGAGATGTCTTAGTGTTGGCCTCGTTTAGACACTCAGGGATTGCAGATTTGACGCGATCTGCCATGGCGAGAATTTGCGAAAGCTCCATTGGTAATCCTCCTTTCCTTTACCCCTATCAGTCAGGCTTTATTGCCGCAAGTGATAGCCTATTATGGAGTGGGGGATTGTTAGAATCAGCTTGTCTTAATGCGCTGATTCAAGGAATCTGAACAGCGTTGCGATGCTTGTAGACACCCAAAAACAAAATATCGTCTTAGCGCCTAGATGGGATTCATTTCGGCCCGCGCACTTTCCCGCTATGCCGCTTAATGTCGGGGCGGCTATTTTTATTACGTCAGCGCTCTTTCCTTGCCCTTGCCAGGCACGCGGGGTATTTCCATCTCATGAAACGCTTAGAATTCATCGGCCAGGCTGACTTGCTCCAAAATCGAGACGGCATCCCACTCTACCTTTCGCCGGTAGAAGCAGGGTTTCCTTCCCCCGCCGAAGACTACGTCGAGGAGCGGCTGGATCTGCACGCACATATAGTCCGCAATCAGGCAGCGACTTTTTTCTTGCGGGCGCATGGTGAATCCATGCTCAACGCTGGCATCCATGACGGTGATCTGCTCGTTGTGGATCGCTCGGAACCTGCGGCGCATAACCGCGTTGTTATCGCCGCCCTGGACGGGGAGTTGACGGTAAAGCGCCTTGTGCGACGGCAAGGGCGGGTTTTGCTGATGCCGGAAAATCCGGACTTTCCCGAAATTGACATAACCGAACACGAATACGTTCACATTTGGGGTGTGGTGACTTATGTCATCCACAAGCTCTAGTAAGACGCTGTGGGCGCTGGTGGATTGCAATAATTTCTACGCTTCGTGCGAGAAGTTGTTTCGGCCAGATCTTGCGAACAGGCCCGTCGTTGTTCTATCAAACAACGATGGCTGTATTGTAGCGCGATCGGCGGAAGTCAAAGCGCTCGGCATTCCTATGGGGGTGCCGGAATTCAAGGCGCGCTCTCTGCTTAAACAGCATGATGTTGCAGTCTTTTCCTCAAATTATGCGCTATATGGCGACATTTCTGCCCGCGTTATGGCGACGCTTGAGCATGTCTGCCCGAACGTGGAGCAATACTCCATTGATGAGGCATTTCTGCGCCTTGACGGTGCGCTGACATCCAATATTGAAGAGCTTGCCCACACCATCCGCAACACAGTGCGCCAGTGGACGGGGATAACCGTCTCTGTGGGCATTGCTGAAACGCGCACCCTGGCAAAGCTGGCCAATCACCTCGCCAAAAAAGGAGCAGGCGTTCACGTCCTTTTCATGGCGCAGCAAAACTTTAAGACCATTCTCAGCGCCTGTCCGGTGAGCGACGTGTGGGGTATCGGAAGGCGGCAGGCCAAGAAACTTTATGAAATAGGTGTGAGCACAGCCCTTGGCTTGTCCGAAACAACAGATATATGGCTGCGCAAAAATCTTACTGTTACAGGCTGGAAAACAGCGATGGAACTGCGCGGCACTCCCTGCATTGGAGAGGACGACGCGCCGCCAGCACGAAGAACACTTGTTTCATCACGCTCTTTTGGTCAACGGGCTTATGATCTGCACTCCTTGGAGCAGGCTGTGGCGACATTTACGGTGCGTGCTGCTGAACGACTGCGCCGCCATGCTCTAGTTGCTGGTGGAATTGCTGTGCATATCCGCACCCCAAGGCACGGCAATGGGCAGATCTATGACGTTACGGCACAGTCACCACTCATACCCGCCACAGCAGATACCACGGCGATGCTACAGGTCGGTAAGAGGCTGTTGACCTCGATCTACAAAGAGGGGCCAGGCTATGCCAAGGCAGGAATAATGCTTTATGACCTCTGCCCTGAAGGTTGCCAGCAGGGGAATCTCCTTATGCCATCAAAGCCAGAAGCAGATACTCATAAAAAGGGACTGATGGATGCCCTTGATCGCATCAATGGAAAGCATGGTCGGGGGGCTGTGCAGTTTGGCGCGGAAGGCCCAAAGAGCGCAGGGTGGCATCTGCAGTGCAAACACCGCTCACCCCGTGTTACGACAGATTGGAATGAGCTTCCTTTGGCAACGTGCCGGTGACAATCGCCCCGGCGCGTCCATGGGGCCAGCCCATGGGCAAACGCGATTAGTTAAAGCTCTGCGCGGATTTGATTGTCACCGACGCGCAAGAAGGAATAAAGCTTTTTGTGTGGGAGGGGTGTGGGGGAGGGGCCTTTTGCAAAAGGCCCCTCCCCCACAAAGCATTTTAAACGTTTATTGTCCTAGATCTAGAAGTTATAGGCAAAAACAAGCTGCGCTTTCCAGGCGTCCTGCTTTTCAAATGAGCCGTTACCATTGCCGCCGTAGTAGCCGTCTTTTTTCCAGGTATCCTTGTCGATCATATTGACAACATAGCCCAGTTCCAGATTGGCTTCGAGATTTTCGTAGATCTGCCACTGGTTGATCAGGTTGAATTCCAGCAGGCCGTCGTTGGTGGTCAGGTAAGGCCCATCCACGCCGAAGCCGCTGTTCCACGAAGAAGCGGACTCCATATATTTGACCATGGAAGGTGCGTTTGTGCCGCCCCAGTAGGCCACGCGCACGGTGTGCTTGAGGTCTTCAATGAAGCTCATGTCTTTAAGCTGGCCGCCAATGCCCCATGTGCCGGCATAAGTCATATTCCAGTCGCAGATGTCGCCGGGGCCACCGCCCCAGGCCATGTTGCCGTCGCCCACAAAAGAGGTGAAGTTGCCAGCACCAGCGATGGAGGGCATGCGCTTGGAGCCGCTCTTGATGTCGCCGTCGTCGCCGGAGCCGTACCAGCCAAAGATGCCGGGGGTGGCCCAATCCATCTTGTATTCCACCAAGGCCTTGGCGACAAAGCCCTGGCGTTGGGTGCTGCCGCGCACGACATCATCGTCATTGCCGCGCTTCACCACGTCAAAGCGGCCCATGCTTTCCACGTAGCCGTAGTTAATATCGAACTCAATGTTGAACGGGTCGAACATGGTAATGCCGATGGGCAGACCAAACCAGAACATATTGCCGTACTGCTTGTTCGTTGCGCGGGAATCAAGCGGCGTAGCGCCAGCAAAGTTGAATCCTTCAGTCAGGCCGGGCAGGCTCTGCCCAAGGATGCCGTCGCTGGTTTCCCAGGGTTCGTTATCATTGATTTCGCTCAGGCCGCGCAGGGCGTTACGACCAAGCATACCGTACATGGCCCAGGGGGTCACTTCCACGCCATCAAGGGTCACGGGCACGCTTATGGCAAAAAGGTCAATGTTATCAAGGTAGTTATTTTTTGCCTTGCGGTCGCCGTTGTCGTATTTGCCGGCATCAAAGTTGTCATTGACCGGGCGCGCCCAAAAGGCAGTCAGGCCGACATTTTCATTAAATTTGTAGTTGCCCACAATGGCCGCAACATCACCATCGAGCACGGCGGAGCCACCTGCCATATTGGGCAGGGCCAAGCCTTGAATACCCATGCGAAGGCGGGCGTCCGTCTGGGGGATGACCCAGTCAAGATAGGCGTTTTTCAGCTTGATAACGTTATTGCCGTCTGCGCCAAGAGCGCCGCCCTCATCGGCTTTGCCCCAGTTCTGGGTGCCGATTTCAAAAAAAACCGTGCCGGACAGGTTTTCAGAAGCGACCGCATCCAGTTGCAGGCGCAGCCGCTGCGCAGCGCCGAACATGTCGTTGTCGTTAACTTTTTCTTTGGCGTAATCGCCCTGGGGAGTCCGCTGATGGGACGCCAGCGGCGCATCAGCCACACCAAAGCCCATGAGCCATTCGCCCTGTGCCTTAAACTCGATAGCCTTGGCCCCCCCGGCCGCCCCCATCAGCATGCCGGCAGCAAGCAGCGCCACCATGCAGCTTTTTTTGAAACGTTGCAGAAGTTTCCTTTCCTTGATGCTCATACCTTTTCCTCCATATGGTTTTCGCGGTTTACGCATACATGTTTCCGTAATTCCGCGTCATTGACTGCATCGCGCATGGTTCAAGCAGGGGTGGCTTCAGGCAGCAACCGTTGAAAGATGCCTGTCGAATCCGCGCGGCTGGGAGAGGCACTCAACTATGGTGCTCATTCCCGTGATGGTGCTCATGCCCGTGATGGTGCGTATGGTTTTTTTTGCCATGTCCACATTTGCAGTTGGCGCAATTGCCTTTGCAGACGTGCTTTTTTTCTTGCTGAATAAGCACGCGGTTGCCGTCAACGGCCATAGAAAATCCGTCTTTTCCTTTAAAAACAACTTGTTCTGTGGCGAAACCGCCGAGGATCAAAGATTCTTTAAGGCTGTTAACGGCTGCAGGAGTAGACTGGCGCACTTGGCGCACGTCAATAAAAACACGTTTGCAGTTCATGTGGTTGATACGCAAAAGGTCAATAACGGCATTGGCTTGAATTGGGCCGAACTTGTCATTGAGGCAAATATGCAGATTGTTTTGACTGAAACGGTGGGTAACGTCAGAAACCGGCGTGAAATCACCATTATAAACCATGCTTTGCCTCCGAAGTATGTTATTTCTTGGGGCACACTGTCACAATTGAAATTGGATGTCAACAGAATTGAATTTCTTTTTCAATTACTAACGACTTGGTTTACTCTCTTCGTAAAACTAAAAGACCGTCTGTGGCGTATACATCGCTATGGTATCTGGAAGCGGATAGAGGCTTATAGCTCAGCAAAATGAGAATGCCGTCGCCCAAAGAGCGACGGCATTTCCATATGTGTCATACAAAAGGCTGGAAATCAGGCTGCTTTGATTTTACCGCGTTCCACATGAAAAAGCGCGGCAGCGGGATCTGCTTTGCGCAACAGGTCGACCATGTGCGGTTGGCAGGTAAAATAAAGTATTTGATGTCCCTTGCCGTGTCCTTCATTGGTCAGCTCCACAAAAGCGCGGGCCGTGCGCTCGGCTCTTTGGGGGTCAAAGTTGACCAACACGTCGTCCATAATGACAGGCAGGGGGGCGGCATGGGCCGCATGGTTTTTAATGTAAGCCAGACGCAGGGCCAGATAGGCCTGTTCGCGTGCGCCCCTGCTGAGATTTTCGGGGGCGAGGGCTTTGCCTTGAGCCGGCAGAATGCTCAGGGTCTTGTCTTCCAGCGAGGCGTTGATAGCCTTCCATTGGCGCCCGGTGATGCGTGCGAATATTTCTGATGCAAGGCGAATGACCTCGGGCTGGCGTTCACGCTCAAAAGTATTTTTAGCTGCTTCAAGAATGCTCCGGGCAAGCGCTCGGCGGCTCCATTCATATGCCATGCGCTGCATGCTTTCTTCCAGCGTGGCGGCCTCTTGCTGCAACTTCGCCAGCTCGTCATCGTGCGACAGGGCTTCGACCCTGGCGCGCAGGCTGCTGACCCGGTCGCCCAGTTCCTGCTCTTTTTCCTGAAGCTGCGCAAGCTCCGCCGTTATTTCGGCGCAGCGGCTTTCCTGGGCTTCGCGGCTTTCGTGTTCAAATTGTGGCAAGAAATCCTCAAGCGGGCATTTGTCTGCCGCAAGGCGCAAGGCGTCTTCAAGATCCAGCCTGCGTTGAGCCAGCTTACGCTGTTCTTCGTGCAGGGCCGCCTGTCGCAAAAAGTCTTCGGCATCTTGCGCCCCGGCCAGGGCCAGCAAGCCGCGCTCGGCATGCCCGGCCTTGTCCAGCGCAGCCTGAGCAGCGCGAACGTCATCGTCAAGAGCCGAAAGTTCCTGCTCCATGGCCTGGCGGCGCGTGCGGGCCGTGACCGCGCTTTCCGCTTCTTCAAGTAAAGCATCAAGGCTGAGCAGCCAGTCCGGGCCGCCATCAGTGTCCATATGGGGTGAGCGGTTCAGGCTGTCGAGCATGAGGGACAAGGGCTCCCGCAGCGCGGCCAGTTCGGCCTGGCTTTGGGCCAGGTCAGTTTTGGCTCGTTCAAGGGCAGATTCGGCAGTCAGGCAGTTTTCCATATACTTGAAGGCTTCCCGCACGGTTTCCGGATCAAGCTCTGCCCCAAGCCCCAGGTTTTCAAGGCAATGGGCCCATTGGCTGCGGGCGGTAGCAAGCCGTTCTTCGGCTGTGCGCAGTGTTACTGTGCCTTCGCTCTGGCGCGTGAGCACGCGCTGCCTGTCGCTTTCTGCATTTTGCAGTGCAGCCTCAGCTTTGATGCGCCTTTCCCGCGCGGCATCGGCTTCGCGGCATGATTCCAGTATCTGGCGCACAACTTCCGCAAGAGCATCAGAAAAGAGCGCTTTGGCATGTGCTGCATCGCGGGAATTCTCAGTTTCTGTCGGCAGTGTCAGCGGGGCGCCTGGCGCGTCCTCTTTGGCAGGCAGGCGTTCGGCCACGGCGGGGAAGCGCTGCATATGCTCTTCAGCATGCGCGAGGGTTTCCTCCAGCGTCTGCAACTCTGTCCGGGCTGCGGCTACGGCGCTGTAGGCCAATCGGGCAGATTCAACTTTAGCGAAAAAGGCAGTGGCCCCCTCTGGCGCGGGCACATTACCGACCTTAAGGGTGAGCATGAACTCATGCCAACGGCGACGGGTTTGCTGTACGACGCCTTCCGCTTCCTGGTATTGGGCCTGGCGCCTGCTCACTTCGGTTCGCGCAAGGTCAGTGGAGCGCTTGAGAGCGTCCATGTCTTTGCGGGTGCGTTCTTCAAGGAAGCATTGCTCCCGTTCACGCTCCAGCAGCACTTCCGTGGCTTCCAGAGTGATCATATCCATATTGTGCACCTGAGCTGTACGGCAGAGCTGGCGAGCCTGTTCTTCCAATTCTGCCACATGATCGGCGCAGGTTTCGCGGCGGCCGGTCAACTGGGCCAGTTCTTTTTTACGGCGCTTGGCTTCCGGCCCATTGTGCGGCAGGCCGCCAGCAAGAAAACCAACGCCACAGAGCAGCACAAGATAGCCTGTCCAGAGGTTGACCGGCAGATCCAGCCCCTGGCCCAAAGCGATATTTGTAAGGCCCATACGCCAGTAGGTCAGCAGCATGGCTGCTCCGGCAGAGAAAAAAAGCAGGCCCAGAAGCAAAAGTGGCAGGTTTTTGATGCGCTTGACCGGGGGCTCATTGCCCAAGCGCGCGTCAAGTTCATCAAGTCGCTGTTTTTCTGTGGTCAGAGCTGAAGTAAGGGCGCGCAAAGAGCGCAGGGCCATAGCGCGGTTATCAAGCGCCTCGCGGGTGGGGCCATTAATGCCCCGCTGTTCTTCACGCAGCACTTCCATGCGGGTCTTGGCACTGGCAAGGCTTTCTTCGGCCTGCTGCACGGCTTGCGCTGCTTCGGCAGCAAGGGCCAGTTTTTCCTGAACGCGGCCAGCAAGCTCCAGCGCTTCGTCCTGTTGGGTCAGCAGGGTATCCAGAGTGGTGGCAACGCTTGTGTCGTCCACGGACAAAGAGGGGTGCGCTCCGCCAGAAAGCCGCAACGGGCTGTAAGCCCTGGTAAACATGGTGCGCGCCTCCTGAAGGGCGCGCTGGCGCAAGGGCAACTGACGGCGCGTTTCTTCCTGCCGGGCCAGAGTCTGGCGCAGGTCATCGCGCTGTTCATCGTCCAGGGCGGCCACGGGAACCGGCAGAAGGGCAAGCTCATTTTGCCCAGAGGCAACTGCGCGTTCGGCGGACTCCATTTCACGGTTGCTCTGATTCAGGCTGTCTACAGCGGCTTGGCGGGCCGATGTGGCCGCGGTCATTTCTCGTGCCTGTTTTTCCAAGTCTTCGCGGGCAAAAAGTGAACGGTCGGTCTGGCGAATGCGGTCGCATGTCCAGTTCGGGCCAAGGCGCGCCAACTCGCGCCCAAGATCTTCTTCTGCACGGCGGCAATGGTCTTCCTGAGCGGGCAATGCTGCCAGCGCGTGGCGGAATCCACTTTTGCGTTCCGCCAGGCGACGCAAGGACGGCAATGCCTCCAGAAGAGGCTGATCCAACTGGATGGCGTTGTGGCGTTCACGCAAAAGATGAAGCTTTTCTGTAAGCGCGGCCCAATGCCGTTCACAGCTTTCACGCGCTTCTTGCGCGCGCGCCTGGCGCGCCTGCCCGTCTTCGGGAAAAGACGTGTTGATCGGCCCCAGGCGTTCAAGGGCGGCGCAGACCATGCGCCATTCATTCCATTGCAGCCACACGCCGAGACGGCGCTCAAGCAGGCGGCGCTCTTCTTCCAGGTGCGCTTTGTGGCCGCGCATGCTGGCCAGATCTTCTTTTTTTTCGCCAAGCTCGCCAGCGAGGTTATCAAAGCCGGCCTGTTGCTGGCGCAGCTCGGCCATGCGCTGGCGCAATTCATTGAGCTGCTTGAGGGCCTGGTTTAACGGAGGCTTGCTGCCGCCGGATTTGAAAATTTCGTCCGTCTGCTTTTTCAGGATGGCCAGCGCTTCACCCGGAGAACGCAGGCCCGGCCCGAAACTGGCGCCATAAAGGGCGTGGCGCACACTTTCACCGGTAAGTTTGGACATATTTTCCAGCTCGGTGAGGCTGAAACCGAAGACATTGCGATATACGTCTCGGCTGACACCGGAAAGCAGGCGGCGCAGAACATCTTCATCCAAAGGCTTACCTTGCCCATCGGCAAGAGAAACCTGCCCCCCGGAGCCGCCAGGCCGGCGGGTAAGGCGCAGGATGCCTGCTTCATGCGCATTGAGGGTGAGGCTGCCACCAGCATTGCCGCCACGCAAAGGCCCAGGAATAAGCTTGCCTTCATTACTGTTGGGCGCAGGATACCCCGCCAGCGTTGTGCGTAAAAATTCGAGGCAGGTTGATTTGCCGGCCTCGTTTTCGCCCAGAAAAATGGAAAGTCCGGGAGCCAGACCTTCAACTGTCAGGTCGGAAAAAATGCCGAATCCGTCCATATGAAAGGACTGGATATACATCAGCGAACCTCCAGAAGGTCTATGCAAAGTCGTTGGGCTTCTTCGAGCAGGGCCTGCATCTGGCTGTCATCGGGTTGGGCCAGTATTTTTCGCAGCTGCGTATGGTTGAACAGTGGCGACAGGGCTGGCCCCCCCACCTCCTGCAGGGCTTCATGGCTTTCGCTCATGTGCTGGGCCAGGCGCAGGGTTTCACCGAGCAGGTCTTCACGTTGCAAGTACTGGGCGCTGTCTACAGGCGGGTTTGTGTCTACGCGCAGGTCTTTGACCCAAACGCCCGGCGTGCCGGAAGCAAGAGGCGCCATGCGTTCCAGGATATCTTCCTGGTTTCCGCTTTCGCGCAGGGCAGCGTCAAGGCTGGTGCGACCGTGCAAGCGAACGCGCGCGAGCAGGGCTTCGCAGCCGGGCTCGGTGCTTTCACTTGCCTGGTCAAGGCATTGCACAAGGCGGCTTTCCACCTGATCAAGGTGCTCCACGCCATCAAGGTCAAGATCCAGACCAGCCCATTGCACCGGCCCGAGGCGCACAAAATCTGCCTGACAGGTATAGGAAGCGGCCTCCTGCCCGTCCGGCGAGTTTGCTGCGCCGGGCAATGCCTCAGACGGGCTTGCCGTAACCAGCAGGCAGCCGCGCGGGCCGGTTTCGTTAATATGCAGGCCCTGGCTGTTGCCGCTATAGGCTATGAACGGTTCCTGGCTCAGGGTGCGCCTTTCATGCACATGCCCAAGGGCCCAGGCATCCAGGCCAGTGCTTTTCAGGTCGTCAAGCGCGCAGGGCGCGTAGCGGTCGCTCTTGTTTTCACCTTCGACCGTGCAATGCAATACGCCAAGCTGAAAGCAGTTGCTGGTGGCATCGCGCCGGAAAAGACGAGCAAGATTGCGTCCTTCGCGGGATTTGGCGTGGCTTATGCCGTGCACGACGGCCAAGGGCTTTCCATTTTTTTCAACGAGGTGGCGCTCAACCTCTGGCCCGAAAATAGTCACATTATCGGGCCAGCGGATGGACTCAAGCACGGAATTGAGGGGGTCGTGATTGCCGTGGGCAATAAAAACACGAACCCCTGCCGCCTTGAGGCGCAGACAGCCATCGCGCAGGCGCAGCTGAGCTTTAACGCTGTGGTCTTCTTCATTATACACATCGCCAGCCAGAACAAGAAAATCGGGTTTTTCTGTTTCGCACAAGCGGAAAAGACGCTCCAGGGCTTTGAATGTGGCATCATGCAGCAGTTGCGCCAGATGCCCCCCCTGGGTCGCTTCGCGTGAAAGGCCACGAAAGGGCGTGTCCAGATGCAGGTCGGCCGCGTGAATATATCGTACAATGTCCATATTTGCCCCAGTGCTATGATAATGTATCGGCCCCAAACTCTAGACTTTTTCACAATACATGACAAGCAAAGGGCATCAAGCAATGCAACTTTGGCAAAGATTGTCTTTGAGTCCGCGCCATGCTCTGAAGGGGCTGCTGCCAAGACCCAGTCAGGTCAGGTAAGTTTTTGTAACAGATGCAAGCAGGAATCGCGACGCAATGAGGGACTATAGGCAGGGGCTGGAAATAAGAAACAGTCAGAAACAACCGTGATTTTTGGTTTTTTCACTTTAAAAAGCTTGTTTGACCGGCCTTAGCCCTCAGACCAGCGGCAAGGCGGAGCGCTTTATGAGCATGCCACGGAAAGAGTGGGCATACGCAAAAACGCATACCCATTCGGAAAAGAACAGTGTGTCTGCCGCTCTGGACGTATGGCTGCCACTTTACAGGCCGCACGCGGTTGCTGGCGGAAAAGCTCCAGCTTTAAAATGTCCAGAGGTTGAACAGTGCGTAGCCACTCTGCATTGCGCCTCAAAGATGATCATACGCAGGCCTTGCCCTGCAAAGCCTTTTGCGCCCCAAAAACGCCATGTGGGGGAAGGGCAGAGGGGCAGGGCAAGTCTCTCGCTCCTTTGTCAGGCCTGCGGGCGCAAGCGCGTGCATTCTTCAAGCAAACGCGTCAAGTCTTCGTTCTGAGGATTTTCTTTGAGCCCATTGCGTGCATGCCCCATGGCGCGCACATATTCTCCAGCGTCCATCATGGCTTTGCCCATCATGGTAAAAACAGCCTGTTCGTCTTTGTAAAACTTCATGGCTTCGCTAAAGCAGGCGTCTGCGTCTGAGGGGCGGCCTTCTTCAAGAAATTTTCTCCCATCCCTGATCCAGCGGTCAAGATTAAGCTTACGTTGCAGGGTGGTTTCATAGTCTTCCTTTTCGTCATGGGCCTTGAATTCTTTGTATGTTTTGGCAAAAATCTGAATCAGTTCTTTTTCGTTGCCGGGCTGGTAGGCCACATTGGGGGGCAGGTGATCCACAAGGCCGGGATCAAAGGCCAGCGTGTTCACCGCTGTGCGAATGTCGCCTCGCAGGTCGGACGGAGCAGTCTGGCCGCCCAATTCCTTTAAGGCTGTGATGGTCAGGTAAAGGGCGCGTAAAAGATCTCGCCGCATGCAGCTGGCTTTTGCCCGGCCCAGATCTTCACGTATCTTGCGAATATTCATGACTGCCTCGTTTGGTCAAAAGTAATGCGTAAACAGGTAACAACGACAGTGCGGTTAAAAAACTGCCGCCACAAATTTGGGCTGCCGCACAAGCCGACTTGATGGTAGAGAATAAAAGACAGTACCGTCAAGAGCTTGTAGCATAGTCTTTAGAGCACGACATTGACGGCACGGCTTGGGGCTTGTTAGTATGCCCGGGTTGGTAAAAAAGATGTGCTTCAGGCCTTGGGGCAAAGAAGGTGCGATTTTATTATGGCAGCTTCCTTCCAGGCCAACGGTGTTTTACAATAAATTGTCCCAAGGAAAAAAGGAAAAGTATGGCGCGCGTTCTTTATGGCATTCACGGCACGGGGCACGGCCATGCCATGCGCGGCTTGACCATTGCCCGCCGCCTGGGCAAGCACGAATTTCTTTTTGTGGCAGATGACGATGCGCCCAAAATTCTTGAACCGGAATTTCCTGTGCGCCGCCTGCCCAACCTGGGTACAGTATTTAAAAATTACAAGGTGGATATGGCAGCCACCATTAAAAAAGCCATCCCGCTGCTTTGGCACAGGCAGCGGTACATTGAACAGGTTTTGCGCATCATTGACGAGTTCAAGCCTGATGTCTGCATGACCGATCTGGAATATTTTGTGCCAAGGGCGGCGGAGCGGGCCGGGCTGCCTTGCCTGACCCTGGATCATCAGCACATCATCACTTGTTGCCGTCATGATCTGCCACGCAATATGTGGTGGGACAATTTTGTGCAGGGGCTGACCCCGCGCTATCTTTTTCGCCCCACCATGGAAAACCTGATCATTTCTTTTTACGCGCCGCCAGTCTTGCCCCAGTACAAGGCGCGCGTGGCCCCTCCCATTTTACGCGACAGCGTGTTGGCCTTGAACCCGCGCGATGACGGGCATGTGCTTGTGTATCAAAGCAATTCCACGCACCGCAAATTGGTAGATTTCTTGCGCTCGTCCACCAAAAAGACCTGCTATGTCTTCGGTTATGACCGCACGGAAGGGCAGGAGGACAACGTTATCTTCATGCGCAAGAGCGAAGAGGGTTTTTTGCGGCTGCTTGAAGGTTGCTCTTATGTGATTCAGGGCGGCGGGCATACGCTGATGGGCGAAGCCCTGTACCTTGGCAAGCCCATCTTGACCCTGCCCTTGCAAGCCATGGTGGAGCAGCGCTTTAATGCCTTGTATATCGAGCGGCTTGGCTACGGCATGCAGGCTGATATGCTCACCCTTGAGCCTGACCTGCTGCGTCGCTTTGAGGCGAACCTGCCTGCATACAAGCAGGCCATTGCCAATGGCAACTTTTGCGGCAATGAGACGGTTTTCGGACTCATAGACCACTTTATCAGGCACGGTTTTTTACCCGCTACGGGCAATCCCGTGGTTGAAGAGTAAAAAACATAAAATCTGGAAAACACGGAATAAAAGTTTACGTAGAGCTAAACAAGAGCATCAGGGTGGCCTGCGCCATCCTGATGCTCTTGTTTTAAGGGGTTTAAAGCATTTCAACAGAGATAAGATCTGAGCGGTCTAGATATGGTCGCGTCCCTCCCGCACAAAGCATTTCAACAATAAACCGCCCTACCTCTAACAACGCTCTGACGTTGGTTGTGTTCTCTTTATTTTTCAGCTTCAACAAAATGGATTTTTACCACAAGCACCTCGGGGCGCGCGCTATTGCGCAGGGGCGGCCCCCAGGTTCCTGTGCCGGCTGACACCAGAGAATCCAGACCTTTTCTGCTTAAGAGGCCGTGCGGGTTCTCATACATGTTTTCTACCACCCAGTGGAAGGGCCAGAGCTGGCCGTAGTGGGTATGGCCGGAAATTTCCAGCACAGCCCCTGCTGCACGGGCTTCATCCAGTACATGAGGTTGATGATCCAGTACCGCCACCGGAAGATTTTTGTGTTCGGGCGGCACATGGGCCAGCACGTCGGGCAAGCTTTTGCGCGGGATGCCGGTAAAGGCCAGCCTGCTTATGTCGTCCCTGCCAACCAGCACAAGCACCTCGTCAAGAACATGCCACTGGTCACGCAAGACACGCATTCCGCTACGTTCCAGAATATCCAGGCTGGTTTCTACAGGCCCTGATATGTATTCGTGGTTGCCAAGCACTGCCCAATGGCCGAGACGCGGCTGCACACGGGCCAGCGCCGCGGCCATGGCCTCTACATCCAGCAGGGTGTGGTCATCAAGCATGTCTCCCAGATACAGAACGGCATCCGGCTTGTAGGGAGCAAGCAAATCCATGGCGCGAACCAGCCGCGGGGCTGTGATGATACGCCCCAGGTGCATGTCGGCCAGCACCCCCAGAGTCAGGGGCGTGTTTTTGTAGGTAGGGGGAATGACGCCGCTTGTCTTTACGGTAAGGTCGTAGTGGCGCACGACGGGGTAGGCGGCGTTAAACCAGCTGGCGCAGCCAATGGCAAGAGGCAGGGTCATTACCAGCAGCACTGCGCCCCAGCGCGGCACACCATCAGCTGGCGGCCCAAGCCACAAACGGCTTGCCAGGCCCCAGACGTCCATCAGCAGCACCAGCAAGAAGACATAGGCTACCATGCCCAGCCAAAAAGCGCCGGCCCGCAACAGCCAGACCTGAGCCAGAGATTCGTCGCCCAGCTTGTAGAGCAGGGGAAAAGACGCGCCAAGCACGGCCACGGTCAGGCACAAAAGCACACGCAGCCAGCCCGTATGGGGAAGCGCGCGCCACAGCCACCAGATAATCCAGCCATTGATAAGCGTCAGGCCAAGGCCCGTGATCACAAAAAATCTTACCATGAATACATAGACCTCATGAAGCCCAGGCTGCAAGGGCTTTATCCAGGTCAGGGCCGGGAGAGACCTTAAGGGCATTGTCCAGATGCAGGTGGCAGACATGCCCATCAAGGCATATCTGGGCGTGGGTTTCCACAGAGCCGGGATGGCTCTCAAGAATATTGCGCAGGGCCAGCATGTCTTCGCGTCCCATACGGTGCGCGGGGATTTGCACACATACTGGCGTATCATTCAAACCGCAACATTCGGCCATGAGCAGCAGACTCTGGCCCAAAAGCTTGAGTTCGCGCGGGGCTTCTTCCCCCTCGTCATCAAGGTCGCGGTTATCGCCCGGTTCTTTATCCAGGCGGGCAGTGAGGCACAGCGGCTGCTCCGAGTGCAGCAACTGGCGAATTTCGACATAGGTGCGAGGAAAAAAGGTTACTTCGGCATGGCCGGTAAGGTCTTCTACCGCAGCAAAAGCCATGCGCTCGCCCTTACTTTTGGTAATAACCTCGCGCACACTGGTCACAAGCACGGCGCAGCGCACTTCGGCCCCAGGAAACATCTCGCGCGCGTCTTCAAGCGTTGTAAGCCCAAGGCGACGTATCTCGCGCACATAGGGTTGCAATGGGTGGCTCGTAAGAAAAAAGCCCAAAGCTTCCTTTTCGGCGCGCAGCTTGTCTTCATCCGCCATTTCTGGCGTGGCGGCTTCTGGGCAGTCTATGCCTATGCCGGGCTGCGGAGCGCTTTCTGCCACAGGGGCCATGGCCAGCAAGGAGACCTGGTTGGAATTTTTGTCTTTGGCTTTTTTCTGAGCGCGGGTGACCACCAGATCCAGCGAGGCCAGCATGGCGGCCCGTGTTACTTCAAAGCAGTCGCAGGCTCCGCCCTTGATCAGGGATTCCAGCACGCGCTTGGTGACTTTGCGCAGGTTTACCCGGCAGCACATGTCAAAAAGCGAAGTGAATTCTTCGTCCTGCTGGCGAGATTCCACAATTTCCCGGATGGCTTCATCGCCCACATTCTTGATACCGCCAAGGCCAAAAACAACCTTGCCTTCGTGGGCTGAGAATTCGCGCTGACTGCGGTTGACCGAGGCCTGTACCACTTCGATACCCATATCTTTGCAGCAGGAAACGTATTTGAGCAGCTTGTCCTGATTGCCCATTTCTGACGTAAGCAGGGCGGCCATAAATTCGACCTTATAATGAACCTTGAGGTATGCCGTGTAGTAAGAAATAAGGGCATAGGCGGCTGAATGTGACTTGTTGAAGCCATATTCGGCAAATTTTTCCATCAAGTCGAATATTTCGTTGGCTTTTTCTTCGCTGATATTGTTTTTTTGTGCTCCGGCCACAAAGGAGACGCGCTCTTTGGCCATGGCCTCGGCCTTTTTCTTGCCCATGGCACGGCGCAACAGGTCGGCCCCGCCAAGCGTGTAGCTGGCGATGATCTGGGCGATCTGCATGACCTGTTCCTGATAAACAATAACGCCGTAGGTATCGCGCAGACAGTCGGTAAGAGAATCGTGCGGATAGATGACGGGAACCTGCCCGTGCTTGCGCTTGATAAACTCGTCCACCATGCCGGAACCAAGAGGGCCTGGGCGATAAAGAGCCAGCATGGCGATGACATCTTCAAAGCAGGTGGGCCGCAGCATGCGCAGATATTGCCGCATGCCCGAACTTTCCACCTGGAAGACGCCGTCGGTTTCGCCCCGCGCATACAGTTCGTATGTTTCGCTGTCTGTCAGGGGAAGATTATCGAGATTTGGCGGGTTTTGCCCCTGAAGGCTGATGTTATCCAGGGTGTCCTGAATAAGGGTCATGGTTTTGAGGCCCAGAAAGTCGAATTTGACCAGCCCGGCCTTTTCCGTCATGGGGCCGTCAAACTGGGTAACAAGTTCGCCACGCTTGCCGAGATACAGAGGCAGGTATTCTTTCATGGGCTTGTCGGAAACCACAAGACCGGCGGCGTGAGTTGAAGCATGGCGGGCGAGCCCCTCAAGGCGGCGCGCCGTATCCAGCAGATGCTTGACCTGCTGATCTTCAAAATACAGCTTTTCCAGCTCCGGCTCACTTTCAAGAGCCTTTTTAATGGTCATCTTGAGGTCGGCCGGAACCAGCTTGGCGATGCGGTCTGTTTCGGCAAAGCTCATGCCCAGGGCCCGGCCCACGTCGCGCACGACACCTTTGGCCTTCATGGTTCCAAAGGTGGTGATCTGCGCTACCGAGCCTTCGCCGTAGGTTTCCACCATATGCTTGATGACATCGCCCCGGCGGCGTTCGCAAAAGTCCACGTCGATATCAGGCAGGGACACGCGCTCGCTGTTCAAAAAGCGCTCGAACAAAAGATTGTAGGGGATGGGGTCGATATTGGTAATGCGCAAGGCCCAGGCCACCAGCGAGCCCGCTGCGGATCCACGCCCTGGCCCTACGGGGATTTGGTTGTTTTTCGCCCAGTTGATGAACTCTTGCACAATAAGAAAATAGCTTGGAAAGCCCATTTCCAAAATAACACGCAGCTCATATTGCAAGCGGTCGCGATAGGCTTGTGGATCCAGCTGATCGCGCTCGGGGTGATTTTCCAGCCGTTTTTCCAGGCCTTCTTCGGCCAGGCGGCGGAACTCGGACTCCATGCTCGCGCCTTCAGGCAGCTGATAGACGGGAAAATAGTGATTGCCAAAGTCCAGCTCAACATTGCAGGCCTCGGCAATGCGCGCGGTGTTGGCTAGCGCTTCAGGCACATGCCCGAAAGATTTTTCCATTTCTTCTATGGACTTATAATAAAGCTCATGGGTGCCAAACTGCATGCGCTTTGGGTCGTCCATGGTGGTCTGCGTCTGGACACAGAGCAGCACCTCATGGGCCTCGGCGTCATCAGCGTTAAGATAATGGCAGTCGTTGGTGGCGACCAGGGGCAGATTGCACGTTTCAGCCAGTTCCATCAGCGCGGTATTGGCTTTTTCCTGTTCTTTGAGGCCATTTGACTGAAGCTCCAGATAAAACCGGCCCGGATAGATGTCGGCATATTCGTGCGTCAGCTTGCGGGCCAAGTCCATATCATCAGCCAGAATGGCCCGGGGAATTTCGCCCGCAATGCAGGCCGAAAGGCAGATAAGGCCTTCAGAATATTTACGCAGCAGCCCTTTATCCACGCGCGGCTTATAATAGAAGCCGTCAAGAAAACCGTGGCTGACAAGTTTTACCAGGTTATGGTAACCATTTTTATTCTGTGCCAGCAGTATGAGATGGTGGCGCTTACGGGCAAGGGGAGAATCGGTTTTTTTGTCTGTGTGGTCGTGACAAACGTAAACTTCGCAGCCGAAAATGGGCTTGACGCCAAAGCTTTTGCAGTTCTGGTAAAAATAGGCAGCGCCAAAAAGATTGCCATGGTCGGTTATGGCGCAGGCGGGCATGCCAAAGTCCTTGGCACGGGCGCAAAGGTCTTTGATGCGAATGGCTCCGTCAAGAAGGCTGTATTCGGTATGGCAATGCAAGTGAACAAAGTCGGACATGGATTCTCCGGAAACTGTAAACAAGGGGAATTGAAGGCCATAAAAGCTTGGCGTTAGGAGCCGGAAGGCCCCGGCCGTTTCTTATAGCAAAAGCCGCCCGACCTCTCAAGCGGCAGTCCATGGGCAGGCCGGGTTGACTTGGCAGAACCGCGGGCAAAATGGGCTTGCCCTTGAGCGCACATTGCTTTGCGCGCCGCACGGGAGTACATACAACGCATGGAAATTTTGCATAATAGCCAGCCCAACAGCCTTGAGGCCCGTGATGGCCTCGGTGATCTCGACATCAAAGACCACAAAGACTGGTTCATGGCCTATGCCACTGAACAGTGCGCCAAAGAAGAAGCCACACAACAGGGCGATGTTGCCCCCATGCTGCTAAAATTGCGGCACAGCCATGCAGTGCTTGAAAATGCGGAGCGCATTGTGGCTGGAGAAAATTTTTCTCCGTCTCAGGGGCGGGTCTGTCTTTTGGCAGCGCTTTATCATGATGTTGGCCGATTTGAGCAGTATTTGCGCTATCACACCTTTAAAGACAAGCTTTCGTGCGACCACGGGCAGTTGGGGGTGCGCATTCTCAAACGTGAGCTGCGTCTCCTTGATGAGGCTCCGGGCATACGCAGGGCTGTGCTGGCCGCGGTAGGGCTGCATAATCGCTTTGCGCTGCCATCGGGTCTGGCAGGGCTCACGGCAGCGGCTGCCCGTGTGGTGCGCGATTCCGACAAACTGGATATTTTGCGCGTTATGGACGAACACCTGGCTGGCCCTGGGCCATATAACCCCACTGTAGTGCTCAGTCTGCCCGATACTCCGGGGCTTTATAGCGAGGCCGTGCTCAAGGCTGCCGTTGAAAATCGCGTGGCAGCCTATGCTGATTTGCGCAGCGTTAATGATTTTCGCCTGCTGCTGGGCACATGGTTTTTCGACATGCATTTTACGTCCAGCCGTCGCCAGTTTGTTGAAGATGGGCACGCCCGTAACCTTGTGCTGGGATTGCCCATTGACGCGGCCTATGGCAGAGCGCGCGAGCTTATGCTTAAAAAAATCGGCGGCAGGCCATGATGTACCGTGGGCCTGATCAGGACGCGCGCTCTGCACATATTCTGCAAAAATGCGGTGCACCCGAGCCCCCCGTGCCGCCTGAGACGGAAGAAGAAAAGATGCACGCAAAACTGCCCGCACGCGCGCCGACCTTTACCCCCCAGCATCGGGTGCCCCGGCCGCCCCTGTTATCAAGCAAGCTGCTTGTGCGCATGGTGCCGTGGCCTGCGGATGCTGGCCGTGCGCCGCTCAATGCTGGCCAAGAAGCGCTTTGGCATATGGCGGCTGATCCGCTTTCTCTTGTGCGCATGGCATATGGACTTTTTTACCTGCCAGGGTTTGCGGCAGAAGACCTGCTGCGCCTTACTGTATCTGCTGCTCATGAGGCACTGGTCGTTGACTTCAAGTGCGCCGAGCGCAATCTGGAACTGCCTGCCGTGGGTCTGATGAATATTCTGCCGGGTTTGAGGCATGTCGCCCGAAGGGAGTTCATGAAAACAGGCGGGCTGGAAGGGCTTGTTTTTCGCATGGGGCTGCCCGTCATCGAAAGGCGCACCTTGCTCGCCGGGGCGGCCGTGATGCTACGCTTACGGGCACGTTGACGGATCATTTTGCCTTGCAGGGAAGGGGAGTTACGCTTTTCGCATGAAGATGCTTGTATCTCTTGATATTTTTTAGACTTTAGCATGAAGACACTTTTTCTGGCATCTATCTTGCTTAGTACCCGGTGTTGCCGTCATACGCGGCAAAAAAGACCACAAGCCTACCGGGGGAACCTGTGACACCAGAAAGCCCAAATCAAATAAGCTCCATGCTCCATATGCAGTGCGGCAGAGCTGACACAGGTAATGAGCACTATTTTGGGGCCTCTTTAAGCGAGCCTCTGGCCCATCTTGATGAAGCAACCCGGCATATGTTGCGCGATTTTGAGAGTTCTGGGCGAGGGCTTGTTGAAGCCCTGGAGCTCAGGCTTGAGGCCATGCAAGAAGCTTTTATGATGCAGCTTCAGTCTTGCATGAAAGACCAACTTCTCGAATTAGACGATCGTTTATTGTTGTATCTGTCGCATAATGGCGACCTTGTAGTGGAAAGCAAGGATCAAGACGCTGAAAAAATGTGTCGGATCATTGCAGAACATCCCGCTTTACAGAAATATTTTCATACAATGGCCAAGGTTGCCCTTCTTGCTCACGGACTGTCAGTAGCATCCCACGCGCAATGCGCTTTAAAAACTAAGACAGAAGACGAAGCTGGCGCCGTTTTCAGCCGCTATCGGATGTGCCTGAAAGGTTCTCTTTCACATTTCTATGTTCGTTAAGCTTGCCAATCGGCAGTAAGCGTCTTATATTATTTTCCCAACTCAATGGGGGCGCACTGGTTTCGACGGGGACGTGGAAGCCTTAGCGGCAGGTCGAGGCGCCGCTGGCCTCGTAAAAAGCGGCACACAAGTAATTGCCAACAACGATTACGACTACGCTTACGCTGCCTAATAACAGCGAGGCAACGACCGTTTAACGGTCACGTCGTCCAGGGCCATGTCTGATAACCCTGGATGGCGACACTTATCAGACTGGCGAAAACCGGCTCTCGCCGGGGTTTTTCGCGAGGAGTTTACTGGCGAGATTGCTGCGTTGCGCCTGGTCAGGGGCTATCAGCGCGGTGAAATACATACTTGACCTAAACCTGTAGATGCTTCGTGTGGAATGTTCTCGGACGGGGGTTCGATTCCCCCCGCCTCCACCATTATAAACTTTTTTTACTGTCCAAGTCAGTCCAAAGAAGGCCGTAAATCCTAATAACACAAAGGATTTATGGCCTTTTTGGTGTCCTTGGAAGTCCGTGAACATCCGTTGTCATCAAACACGAATGGGGGTAAAAATGGGGGTAAATTGAAAGCGCGAGAAAGTTTTACCCCCAACTTCGGAGGCCATTATGCCCTTGTCAGACGCCAAAATCCGGGCTTTACCCCCAACAGATAAAAATCTGAAACTTTTTGACGGCGGCGGATTGTATCTTGCCGTCTCCCCTGCTGGCGGGAAAACATGGAGGCTCAAGTACCGCTTTGGGGGTAAAGAACAAACACTGACCATAGGACGTTACCCCCAGATTGGCTTGAAAGAGGCGCGGGAGAAAGCGCAGAAGGCGAAAGCATCCCTTGAGCAAGGGATTGACCCCGGCCAGATGAAGAAAGCCGTGGCGGCAGCCCAGACAGGCGGCGGGGATTCTTTCGAGGCCATTGCCCGTGAATGGTTCGAGCGCAATAAAAGCAAGTGGACGCCCAAGCACGGGGAACGAGTGCTGTTACGCCTTGAGCAGAATATGTTCCCATATATCGGTAAAATTCATATCGGCATTCTGACCGCGCCTCAAATCCTGTTGTCGCTCCGCAAAATTGAGGAGCGCGGCGCGATTGAAACGGCGCATCGCGTTCTTCAGGAGTGCGGTTGCGTATGCCGGTACGCCGTGGCCACCGGACGGGCCGAGCGAGACGCCACGGCCGACCTCAAAGGCGCGTTGGCCCCGGCCATATCAAAAAACATGCCCGCCATCGTCACCCCCTCCGAAGTCGGGGGGCTCCTCCGCTCTCTGGAAGGCTATACGGGTTCCGAAGTCGTCAAAGCCGCCCTTCGTCTTGCCCCTCTCGTATTTGTGCGGCCCGGAGAACTCAGGCAAGCGGAATGGACGGAGTTTGACCTTGCCGGGAAGATTTGGATAATCCCCCCCGAAAAAATGAAAATGCGGCGGGAACATCGTGTTCCCCTTGCCAGCCAGAGTATGAGCATTCTTGAAGCCTTGTTTCCTCTCACTGGACGCGGCCGCTTCCTCTTTCCGAGCATGAGAAGCGCGGCCCGTCCCATGTCGGACAACACGGTCAACGCCGCTCTCCGCCGTTTGGGCTATGCTCAGGGCGAAATGTGCGGACACGGTTTTCGGGCTATGGCCTCGACGCTTCTCAATGAACGCGGGTGGGCTCCTGATGTTATAGAAGCCCAATTGGCTCATGTGGATGGAAACAGCGTTCGCCGCGCGTATAATCGCGCACTGTATTGGGAAGAGCGTGTGAAAATGATGCAGGAATGGGCGGATTATCTGGATGAATTGCGGGAAAACACTGGGGCACAGGACAGTAACAGATAAAAATCGTCATATAGACTATAAAAAAATGTTTTTTGCTGAAAACAGGAAGTAATTTCCTCACGTTTCGCAAAAAGACCGTGCTACACCTCCGTAAACACTATTTTACGGAGGTGTTTTTATGTCTACAGTAATCCCTCATACTGGATTTATGCGGCTCTGGCAGGTGCTTGAAGTGGTTCCCATCAGTAAAAGCGCATGGTGGGAAGGCTGCAAGACTGGCCGCTTTCCAAAACCCGTAAAACTTGGCCCCCGCACAACCGCATGGAAGGCCGAGGACATTGCCGCTCTGGTGAAGAAGTTGAGCGATCCCGAATACGCCGCCGAGGATAGATAGGCCCCGCCGTGCGTTGGATTAAACATCCAAGCACTTTTTCGCGCCACGCCGCCATGCTGGAACTGAGGGACATACTCGGTCCGGCAGGGTACGGCGCGGCGTGGCTTTTGCTGGAACGCATAGCGGAAGCGTGGGACGGCAACGGGGAGCCGGAATTATGCCTTTCCTTGCAGGAATGGAAATATGTATGCGGTGTTTCAAGTCAGAAATTTCAAAAACTGATCGAAATTCTACAACAGCACACAATTATTCAGACAGAAAATGTGCGGTTCCGGCTACTGGTAAAAGCATCTATCCTTTTGCAATTACAAGATGAATGGACAAGGAGAGTGCGCCAAAACTCCAAAGTGACTCCTGAGCTGGTCGGGAGTCACTTTGGAGCACAGACAGAGACAGATAACAGAAGAAAAAAAGACAAAAATACACCGCCGGGAGCGAGTCTGTCCTACCAAGTGGCGGGCGTGTTTCGTCGGCATGGGATCATGCCGGGGTCAGACAGGGCGCGGCATATTGTAAGCCACCTGGAGGACAGACAGCCGCAGAATCCGGGCGGTTATCTGGAAAGTATTCTGCAACGGAAACCGGATTTTGATCCCATGCCCCAAGCCTATGAAGACGGCACAATAAACAACAGACAACAAGGGCCGACAGCTACCGGGGATATTTTGCGCCGCATGGGAATGGTCCAGCCGCCGAGGACTGACAGCGGCGACCATGAAGACGGGTGATTTCATTTCCCGGCCGCTTTTTCTGTTTTCACAGAATAATATTCCATGATGATGCAAAGTACATCATTTGAACTCTTACTATAGTTATTATCACTCTCTAATATGCCGAATGAAACTGTCATATCGCATAATAAAAGAAGGGAAATTGCGCCGTTCCATATCTCACGGCATCTTTCCTTGTGCTATGCTGTATCCGCTTTGGAGGGCAGGACAAGGGAAGTAGGCCCACCTTGCGGCGGTTCTCTTCCCGTCCTGCCCTGCGGGGCTGTGCTTATTCGCCTTCGGCTCAACACAAAACAAGGCAGAACTTCAATGAAAAAAGGCATGGCGCTTTGCGCCGGGATTCTCCGTTTGCTTCTGGCGGTTTCTCCGGCCAGCGGCGCGGATGCGGCTTTGCCCCCGGATGAGGGCACCCATATCCCCGCCCGTCTGGTGGAATCCGTGGCCCGTCAGGAATCAAGCCTGAATCCGTGGGCTGTGAACGTGGCGGGACGTGATTTTTATCCGGTCAGTCGGGAGGAGGCAGAGCACATCATAACGGCGGCAGAACGGGCGGGCGCTTCCTATGACGTGGGGCTGATGCAGATCAACCGTTGGTGGATACGCCGCTACGGTATTTCTCCCGCGTCATTGTTGAACCCGGACATAAACAAGAAGTGGGGAACCTGGATACTGGCCCAGGAGATTGCCCGCCACGGCTACAATTGGCGGGCCGTGGGCAAATACCATTCACCGGACGCCGAACGCGGCAGGCGCTATGCGTGGCGCGTGTACCGTTATTATGCGTCCCGGTCGGAACCTGGTTCACCCACGGGCAAGGAGCGTTTTCATGCCGAGCAAAAAACTGGCGCTCAAAACCTATCTGACGCCGGAGGAATACGACGTTGTTCTGGCCAGCGCCCGCAAGGCCGGATTGTCTCTTTCGACGTTCAGCAAACGGGTATGCCTTGGCTTTTCCGTGCCAAGTCTGGAACACCAGGAAGCCCGGCTGGAACTCCGGCGCTTGAAAGGTGAGCTGGCGCGGCTTGGCGGCCTGATTAAACAGGCGTTGGCCAGCGGCGCGGACAGGAGCACGGTTCACCGGCTTTTACATGAACTTGACGCCCGGCAGCGGGAACTGCAAGCGGCTATCGCCAGGATTGAAAGATGATCAGCCGACGCATCCCCATAAACCCGACGCATGATCGCTATCCCCGTCTTGCCGCGTACATTGCCGACGCTGGGCATGGTGGGGAAAAATGTCTTATGGCGTGGTGCGCGGGCTGTCTTGGCGGTGAAGATTACGCGGAAGGCGTCGCGGAAGTGGCGGATGTTCAAGATTGCAACACCCGCGCCCAGGGCGCGAAGACCTATCACTTGCTTGTGAGCTTCCGGCCCGAAGACGAGACTCGACTTGCGCCCGAAGTCTTTCAGGACATAGAGCGGCGTTTTGCCGCCGCCTTGGGGTATGCCGAGCACCAACGGCATTGCGGCGTACATCGGGATACCGCCAATATCCATATGCACGTCGCCTACAATATGATCCATCCGGGCACATACACCGTACACAAAGAGTTCCGCGATTACTGGATACGGGACAAGCTATGCCGGGAACTGGAACGTGAATACGGCCTGCATATTGACAACGGCCGGGAGCAACTCGGAAAGGACCGGATCAATGACAAAGCCGCCGCGATGGAAGCGCACAGCGGCCAGCAATCTTTCGTGTCCTATGCCAAGAGCCATGCGGAGGACCTGCAAGCGGCCCTTGCCGGAGCCGGAACATGGGAGGAAGTCCATGCCGCTTTTGCCCGTTACGGACTGGAAATCCGGCCCCGCGCCAATGGCCTGATTGTTCGGGACCGTCACAGCAAAAACGCTAACAGAGCGGCCAAGGCCAGCGACGTGGCCAAGGGGTTTTCCCTGAAAAAATTGCAAAGCCGGTTCGGGCCGTTCGTTCCGCCCCTGGCACCGGAACGCTTCACCGGGCAGGACCGCTATGAAGCCGCAACACTCTGCCGGGGACCGCACCGGGGAGAATTGTTCCAAGAGTACAAGCGGGGAATTGAAAACCGCATAGCCTGTCTGCAAACGCTGAAAGAAAAGGAGGATGCGACTCTGGACGCCATCCGTCGCAAATGGGAAGTAAAGCGGAATGAGCTTGACCGGCTGAACATCGCCAAGCGCAACCGGCGCAATCTGATCGCCATTGCCCGCAAACGCGAAGCCGAGGAAAAGGCGAACGCCCGGCTGTCGTTTCAGGAGCCCCGGCAGGAGGTTCGTCGGGAGATTCCCTATGCGTCATGGACCGCTTTTTTACAATGGAAGACGGAACAGGGCAACGAAACGGCTCTGTCCATGTTGCGTTCACACGCAGGAGGGGCCGAGCCGGAAAGAGAACAGCGGCCCCCGGATGTTGCCTCCCTACGGGCGCAGTTTGCAACCAGGGAAAGGAACGCGCAAGAAGCGCCGGGCGTGAGCGGCAAAGGCAAGACGCGCCTGTTGGCCGCGCTGCGTATGGAACGGCTTGTAGCGGAGGAGCGCCAGCGGCATGGAGAAAACACCCCCTGCATGTTCGACGGAATCACATGCCGGGTAGATGGAAAAGGCGTGGTGATTTTCACCATTCCCACCGGGGGCACCGTGCGCGATACAGGTAAGACGGTGCTGTTTTCCGCAGGGGACGCGACGGCGCGGGAAGCGGCAAAACGCTACGCTCAAAGCAAATGGGGGCTACGCATTGTCATGGAGGAAAACGGTTTTTCTCTCGGAAAAGAAAGAGCGCGGGAACGTGGCGGACGGTAAGAAAACATCCGCCGAGTTCCCGCATAGAAAAGTCTCTCAGACTATGAATGGAGAGACGGCGAAATACAGACCGATGCCGATCACCAGCAGTCCGGCCAGCTTTCTCCCCCATTGAGTCGCAAGACGCATTCCTTTGGCTTCCACAAGCCGCTGACTCAGCGCCACGGAACTTCCCGCCAGAACAATGGGCAGGCAATGCCCCAAAGCGAAAAACAGGATCAAGGCTATCCCTTCGACAACTCTCTGTTGTACGGTGATAATGGCCAGAATGGGCGCGATGAAGCCGAATGTGCATGCCCCGGATAAAATGCCGTAGGAACCACCCAGGATAAAGGCCCCCCGATACCCCCGCATGGTGAATCCGCTCAGGGTCTTGCCCGGCAGGCGGCACTTGGCAACGCCCATGAGGTCTAGGCCGAGCCAGACCAGCAAGACCCCCACCGGCACCCCCCATAAGGGGGAAATATCCCCCAACATGCGGCCGAGCAACGAACAGATCACGCCCACCACGGCGATGGAGAGGAATAACCCCAGGCTGAACACGCCAGCATATCCCGCCGCTTCTCTCCCTTGAATCTCGTGCCCCTGGCCAGCCACGTAGCCCACCATGAGCGGGATGGAGGCCAGATGACACGGACTGAACAATACGCTGACCATACCCCATAGAAAGCAACCGAGAACCGCTAGCGCAAAGGTATCAGTCATCCACATATTGATGGTCAGTAAAAACTGGTTAAACACGTATTTGCCCCAGGTAAAGCGTGAGAGAATAAATATGGGAAAAGCAACTTGCGTAGCTTTTCCCTGTGTGCCTGCCTAAACAGTTTATTCTGCAAGCAGAGCATCAATTTTTGTTTTTATACTCGCCTCATCTAAGAAACCTGTATGGCGTTCCCGCTCATTTCCTTTTTTGTCATAGAAAATTTGTGTCGGTATGGCTTGTATCCCGTATTCAGATTTCATGTTTGGATTTTCCCAAACATCAACAAACAATATGGAGGCTTTGCCTTCATAGTATTTGCCGACTTTTTCCAGAACAGGAGCCATCATTTTGCATGGAACACAGCTTTTTGCCCCTAAATCAAGCATTGTCACCGTATTGGGAACAGGAATTTGTTCCGGCGCGGCATAGGCGGCGGAAAAAGACAACATGAGGACAAAAGTGGAAAACAACAGCGAACGCTTGAACATGGTTGCTCCTGATAAAGTGCTAGAGTGTTTTAAAAAGTTAGGGCAGAACAAAACCGGCTAGGCTTGTTCTGAAAATAATTCAGGGTGGGCTTGGGGAAGGTTGCCCACAAAGTCGGCTATCTCATCACGTACTCGTCGGTAGTATGTCAAAGCCTCTTCCTCGGTTTTGGCGTTTTTCGCCAGTCTTGGCGGATCGTCAAATCCGTGATGCTCAATTTTTGCTCCACCGGGAAAATAAGGGCAATTTTCCGCCGCGTCTCCGCAGAGCGTAACGACCAGATCAAAATCGACGGGCGGCAAATCCAGGAGACTTTTGGGGAGGTACGTGGAAATCATTATCCCCTTTTCCGCCATAGCCTGTACGGCCAAGTAGTCCACTTCACGGGCCGGAGCAGACCCCGCCGAGTGAACTTGCAATTGTGGCCACAGCTTCCGCGTCCAGCCTTCGGCCATTTGACTGCGACAGGAATTACCCGTGCAGAGGAAAAGAATTGTCTTCATGATGACTCCGTAGATAAAGTCTATTATTTGTTATTTGGCAATATAGCAATATATATGCCACTATAACATGCTTAAAATATTATATTTATGTTTCACCCTTCTGTATCATTTTTAACCATCTCTGTGTCGGTTGGATGAAAATGATACAGAAGAGCATCGTGCAACTTCAAACAGGCTATGGTTTTTGCGCGGAAACGATGGCGCTGGTCATAACATCGTGGAGCGTCTTTTCCGGGGGAAGCGATTGACGGATTTTCGCGTACAGAGGATCGTCGCCCGATTCCATAGCTTCGATGTAGCCGGACTTCTTATCCAAAGAGATATGAATAAAGCCGCATTCCTTAAGAATGTTTTTCGTTTCTTCCAAGAGAATGGCCCCGGATATGCAACCGACCAGGGCCGCAACGGAATCCATCACGTTTTCCGGGAGTTCTTCCAGCAGCACAATATCAGATACGGAAACCTTGCCGCCGGACCGCAACACACGGAAAATTTCCTTCCAGACTTGCGGCTTGTCGGGGGAAAGGTTGATTACGCAATTTGACAGAACCACATCCACGGAGTTGTCGGCCACCGGCAAATGTTCGATTTCACCCAAGCGAAACTCGACGTTATCAAGACCGGAATGTTCCCGATACCATACGCAGGCGTTCCGCGCCTTGTGAAGCATTTCCGCCGTCATATCCACGCCGATGACCCGGCCGGATTTCCCGACTCGCGGGCCTGCCTGAAACACATCGAAGCCGCCGCCCGATCCCAGGTCCAGAACCACGTCCCCTTCTTTCAGAGAGGCCAGGGCCAAGGGATTGCCGCAGGAAAGGCCCATATTGACGCCTTCCGGCAAGTCGTTAATGTCGTCTTCCGAATATCCCAGACTTGCGGCCAAGGTTCCCGCATTGGCGCTTGAGCAACAGCCTTGCCCACTTCCACAACATGATTGCGTGGAACCCAAAGCGATACCGGCATAACCTTGGCGGACTTTCGCCCGCATTTCTTCTTTTTGGGTACTATCCATCGTCATTGCTTCCTATGACGCATACCAGCGTCTTTTGATCCATAAGGACACATTGACCAGCCCGATCAGCACCGGCACTTCCACCAGCGGGCCGATAACGGCCACAAACGCCTGCCCGGAGTTCAAGCCGAACACCGCGATAGCCACGGCAATGGCAAGCTCGAAATTGTTGGAAGCCGCTGTAAAAGAGAGTGTTGCCGACTGTTCGTAATTGGCTCCGGCCTTCCAGGAAAGATAAAAGGATAACAGAAACATGAAAATGAAATACACGAGCAACGGAATGGCCACCCGGAGCACGTCAAACGGCAGTTGCACAATGTAATCCCCTTTGAGGGAGAACATCACCAGAATGGTGAACAGCAACGCGCGTAACGCCCACGGGCTGACGCGGGGGATAAAAATATTTTCGTACCAGTCCAGTCCCTTGACCTTAAGTCCATAAAGCCGGGAAAGAATCCCGCCCAGGAACGGAATGCCGAGATAAATAAAAACGCTCTCGGCTATCTGCCCCATGCTTATATCCACTACAGCGCCTGACATGCCGAGCCATCCGGGCAACACTGTAATGAATACATAAGCGTACACAGAGAAGAACAGCACCTGAAAAATGGAATTGAACGCCACCAAACCGGCGCAGTATTCACGGTCCCCGCCCGCAAGGTCGTTCCAGATAATCACCATTGCTATGCAACGGGCCAGCCCGATGAGGATAAGCCCTATCATATATTCCTGATGACCGGAAAGAAACGTCACGGCCAGCAGAAACATAAGAGCGGGACCGATGATCCAGTTTTGCGTCAAAGACAGCAGAAGAATTTTTTTATTTCTGAAAACCTTGCCGAGTTCTTCATATTTCACCTTCGCCAAGGGCGGGTACATCATGACGATAAGCCCGATAGCGATAGGAATGTTTGTGGTGCCGACCTGGAAAAAGTTGATCACACTTCTGACGCCCGGCGCGGCCCATCCGAGCATCACACCTATAAACATGGCGAAAAATATCCACAGCGTCAGATAGCGATCCAGAAAAGATAACTTTTGTAAGGTGGATTGGCTCATACTCCCCTCCAATGGCAATAACGGGGCGGGTACACCGCCCCGTTCACGGTTAGCACTTGCCGCCGCAACAGCAGCCGGTGGAAGTCGAATGAGCGGAAGCATGAGCGTCCGGCGTAGCGATCCAACCCATGACTTCGGACTTGGAAGGCACACGGCCAGTACACATGACGTTGTTGTCGATGACCACGGCGGGCGTGGACATAACGCCGAGCGCCATCATTTCTTTCAGGTCCGTGACCTTTTCAACCGTGGCGGCACTTCCCGCATCCTGCACGGCGGCATTGACGACGTTTTCCGCTTCTTTGCACTTGGCGCAACCGGGACCGAGAACTTTGATCAACATGACGACCCTCTTTCGGCTAAAAGATTTGTGTTTGGAGGATATTGAACAGCCAGCCCACTACCGTGAATATAACCAGCAACATGCCCAAGAAGAGGGCCAAAAGCTTCCAGCGCATGACCTGTTTGAGCATGAGCACTTCCGGCAGACTCGCCGCTACCGTGCTCATGCAGAAGGCCAGCGTCGTGCCCAGAGGCAGTCCCTTGAGCAGCAGGCTTTCCATAATCGGAATAATACCCGTGACATTGGTATACAGCGGAATGCCGATAGCCACGGCCACCGGGACGGACCACCATTGACCGGCTCCCAGGTTTTCCGTGAACCATTCCTGCGGCACATAGCCATGAAGTAACGCGCCAAGGCCCACGCCGATGATGACCCACAGCCAGACCTTTTTGAAAATACTGCTCGTTTCAGAGTAGGCGAACGCATGGCGTTCCATGAGGCCCATCTTGGGAGCTTCGCCCGCTTCCACAGCGGCTTCTCTGGTGGACGCATTCTTCATGGCGTCCAGCAAAAAGGGTTGCAGCCAACGTTCCGCACGGAGCGCGTCCATGATGATCCCGCCCACAATGCCCGCAAACATGCCCACCACCACATAAATGATCGTAAACTTCCAACCCAGCAGTCCCCACAGCAGGACCACGGCGATTTCATTGATTAACGGCGAGGTGATGAGAAAGGACATAGTTATGCCCAAGGGAATACGGGCCGTGGTGAACCCCAGGAACAAAGGAATGCTGGAACAGGAACAGAACGGCGTGATAGCCCCGAAGCCCGCGCCTAAAAAGTAGCCGATTCCCCGGCCTTTTCCCGCCAAATAGTCCCGGACCCGTTCAACGTGCATCGCGGCCCGCAGCCAGCCGATGACGTAAACCATAAGAACGAGCAACAAGAGAATCTTTGCCGTGTCATAGAAAAAGAACTCGACGGAATCCCCCAATGGAGTGCCTTTGTCGATGGAAAAAAGATCATAGGTCAGCCATTGCGAAAGCGGCACAATGACGGAATAGACCGCACTCCACAGCACCAGAGCAGCAATGCCGATCCCGAAATATCGCGTCTTGTTCACTTGCGACGGGATGGAAGGGGATTGCGGCGCTTCGGACTTTTGACAAGCGCACTGAACCGAGGGAGGTAAAACCTGTTTTTCTTCTGGTACGCCCGCACAGCATTTTGACATCTTGCTAACCTCTTAAATTTTCTTTATTGGCAAAATTGCCAATATTACGAGTAAAAAAATTACCCTTTGTTCAGCATGTCCATTTGCGAAAGGACACGCTTTTCCACGATTTCTCCGGTGCAGGACAGAAAGGTGTCCAGACAACAGAGAGCAAGGCGGTAATAGATGTTTGTCCCTCTTTTTTCAGTGAAAACCACCCCCGCTTCCCGGAGTACGGAGAGATGCTTGGAAACAGTGGACATATCGTCCCCTACCAGAGCTTGCAGATCGCAGACGCACTTTTCACCGTCTCGCAGGGCATCCACCATGAGCAGGCGGCTCGGATGACCAAGCGCCTTAAAAATCTTGGCTTGTTCCGAGATATACTTTTTGTACCGGTCCATGTTTTCATCCTTGGCTTTTCAGCAAAATAGCCACTTGAATTTCTCTTGTCAAGATTGAAAACCATCATTGCTCAATTTCGCCATTGTCTTGTACGGCAAACGGAAAACAGGGATTGAGTATAAGAATGTAGTTGCATTAATTAGATATGCTATATCGTATATATGGCAAAAGCTGTCTTACCCGGCTTGACTTATGTTGCATAATTCAGGACAAGAAGACAGTGGAATAGTTCTCTGTTTCACTTTTTTTAGAAAGTATATTTGGTAAAAATGCCAAATAGCCAATAAATTAAGAGGAATTTCTTCATAAATCGGGCGCTCGTTTGTGAAGAGCGCGGGGACTCTTTCCCGGCCGGGCCGGGCTGTTGCCCGCGAACCACGGAACAATGGCAAACTGAGGACGTACATCTTCGACGCACAACCCTGGTTGATGTTCGGAAGATTTACAGCGCTTTCAGCGACGGCTGCAATCTGACAGTCAACCCGGAGTATGCCTACCGGCCGGATCGAGGGTAAGCCAGCGGACTGCCGAAACTCATGGGAGAGAAATTATGAACTCTGCCGAACAGCGGTCGATCCGGGAATTTGAAGAAAAAGCCAAAGAACTTGTCAGCTTGATGTATGCTATGACAGAGGCGGAGCTTGAAAAAGTCCGCGTCCCCGACCTGTCGAATCCGTCAACGCGGAAGCATAAGGCGCTTATTGTGGCCGCACTTACGGTGGACAAGGCCATTATGGCATTCATCGCCACCTTTGAACTGTAGCTTATGAAAGTGGCCCGCATTCCCTGTCGGAAAGCGGGCCACTTTTACCGACAGGGGTGCGCGTGAACGCGCAAGGCCTGCGCCATCGTTAGCTTTCTTTCCCTTCCGTCTTGTGCAGCTTCGCCGGGCGTTCCGCCCGTACTCGCTTCCGCGCCGGACGGTCATTCCCGCTCATTCTGGCACGGGCCTTTCCCCTGTGCTTTCTTGTTTTCGCGTTGCCGTGTTTTGGAGCGGTTACCCGTGGGAGCTTCACTTGCTTGTGAAAGCCCTACGGAGCACCGCCATAAAGGTGGTCAACTCCAAAGGGAAAAACTCCCAGGAGTGGCGCAAAGGAAACTCAGAACATCATCACCGCGAATATGGTAACCGAAGAAGACCGCGTAGATTTTTTCCCCAAGCATTGCGCCCGAGCGTTTCTGATGTTTGAATCTCATGTGTATAACTGGATGCGGCGGCTTTGCCCGAATTATGACGGCGTATTCTGGCAGTTTTACGAACTCAGCAACGGCGGTTTTTATATGGCCCCGGAAACGGCTACGCCGGTTCGCATAGTCTGCGAGGGCAACTATTTTAATGAGGAAATGTCCGCCGACGCGGCGGGAATCGTCGTGACGCTGTTCACTTTGTCCCATATGGCGGAACGTGTGCCGAGTCTGGCGGATCGGTATTATGATTTGATGGAGTATATTGATTGCCACCCCGAAGCCGGGAAGATTTACGCCGCCATTGATTGACGGAAAGGCCCGCGTTCAGAGGTGGCCCCCTTGTTCGGACAGGAAACAGCGGTTCCTTAGCTTGTCTTTTTC
>CAZFCC010000016.1:0-40708 GCA_964517635.1 uncultured Desulfovibrio sp.
ATGGCGGTGCCGCCAGCAGACAGCCAGTTGAAGGTAAAGACAGCACCATAGGCGCTGTTCTTGGCCACGATGGGGGCGGTCTTTTCAACCATGCCGTCCAGGCCGGGCCAGGCGAACTTCATCATGGCGCCGGGAATGGCGTTCAGCATGTTCTTAAACTGCGGCAGACCCCACAAGAAGACCATCACGGCCAGAATGATGTAGGGCAGCCAGGCTCGGAAGACCACGCCAAATGGCGGCGCAGCTCCTTCGATCTTGCTTTCCTTTTCACCTTCAAAGCGCCAGATGCGGGCGGGCTTCCACACGCGGAGCAGCAGCACCATGGCGATGATGGTGATCAGGGCCGACATGATGTCGGGCAGGGTCGGGCCGTGGAAGTTGGAGAACAGGAACTGCGAACCGGCAAAGGCCACACCGGCCACGATGATGGCGGGCAGCACTTCCATGGCGCGGCGGAAGCCGCACATGACGCAGCACAGCCACAGGGGCACAATGACGGCCAGGAAGGGCAGCTGACGGCCCACAATCTGGCTCACGGTCATTTCGTTCAGGCCGGAAACCTGCGCGCCCACGATGATCGGAATACCGATGGCGCCAAAGGCCACGGGGGCGGTGTTGGCGATCAGGCAAAGACCGGCGGCGTAAAGGGGTTTGAAGCCCAGGCCCACCAGCATGGCCGCGGTGATGGCCACGGGCGTGCCGAAGCCAGCCGTGCCTTCGATGAAGGAACCGAAGGCAAAGGCGATAAAGATGGCCTGCAGACGGCGGTCGTCCGTCAGGCGGGCGAGCGATTCTTTGATGTACTCAAATTCGCCCGATTCCACGGTCATGTTGTACACCCACACGGCGGTGACAACAATCCAGATGATCGGGAAAAGCCCGAAGGCCGCTCCGTATGTCAGAGCGCTAACTGCCGTTCCTGTGGGCATACCCCACACAAAGAGGGCGAGGATGAAGGCCAGGCCCACGGCCAGGCCAGCGGCGTAGTGGCCTTTGGCGCGGCGTACAGCCAGCATGTAAAAAAGACTAATGAGCGGAATGCCCGCCACCAGTGCGGACCATACGGCACCGCCCATCGGATCATAAACTTGCGTCCATGCCATAACAACTGCTCCCTTAAGCTATGGGTTGTATGAAGACACGGCCCCCTCAGCGATTGTGCACCCCACACGCGCTGCGACCAGACTGTCCCCAAGAATAGCTCTTGGACGGATACCCGTTTCCTGAGTAAAAAACAATGCTTTTTTTGAAAGTTGAGAGATGTGCAAGGAAAAGAACGGCTTTTTTACCGGCGCAAAGCAGCAGGCAGAGCAAAGTAGAGCCGCGCGGCAAGATCAAAAAAAGATCCGGGCAAATAGCTTGCGAACCAAAATATCTTGTATTTTTTACCGCTGTTTTTCCACGGCCCCACCGCCGCGCGGGCTTGGGCATTTTTACCTTCACGCCAAAGGGCCACGCCTTTTTGAAAAGCGGCTCGCCGTGTGAGCAGCAGCACCAGGTTCGCATGTTCCTGGTCATAGCCCGGGTAAAGGCTGCGGTGCTTTTCCAATATGCGCAGGGTTTCGTCGGCAAACTGCCCGAACTTGCGGAACGTGGTATTGGTTCCGTGCACCCGCCAGACCGTAAGCGCTTCGTCCACATGATCCAGCTTCCAGTCGTGGGCGATGCGGTAAAAAACATCGGCCTCTTCGCAAACATTGAGGCTCTCGTCAAACCAGCCGCCGTTAACGCCCTGCCCCGTGACCGTGCCCGCATCAGAAAGCCCGGCCAGGGCTTGCGCCCTGACCATGGCGGAAGACATGGATATCCACTGCCGTTCCATCAAGGCGGCAAAAACCATCCCCCGCTCTGGCCGCGCTTCGCCAAAAACACGCTTGAGCACGCGCCTGCCGTCAAAAATTTCCGTATCGGTGCTGACCAGGCCTACGCGCTCGTCGGCCTCAAGCAGGGCCGTCTGCAACTCCAGCTTGCGCGGCCGCCAAAGGTCATCACAGTCCAGAAAAGCGATGTACCGCCCCCTGGCCTGCGCCAGGGCAAGGTTGCGCGCGGCTCCCAGGGGAACCGTGGTTTCTCCCCTGAAATAACGCACCTTTTCGCCATAGCTTTGGGCAATGGCCGGGCTTTGATCTGTGGAGCCGTTGTCCCAGAACACGATCTCGAAGTCCGTAAATGTCTGGGCCATGACGCTGTCCATAGCTTCGCGCAGGTCGCGTGAGCTGTTCAGGCAGTTCATGATCACGGAAACAACGGGAGCGCTCATGGCTTTTCCTCACTGGTTGGGAGATGGCGCGGCATGGCCTGCGCGAAAATTGCAGCCCGCGCCGGGACACTTCAGGCAAGCGCCTCGGCCACCCCCGCACACATGGCGTCCACATCTTCCATGGTCAAACCGGGATGCATGGGCAGGGTCACCAACTCGGCATAGAGCTGTTCGGTAACGGGCAGGCTTTGCCCGGTGCTGAAACAGCTCAGCAGGTGGTTGGGCTTATAGTGCACCCCCGTGGGCAGGTTCTTTGCGGCCAGGGCGTCTTTAACCTCATCCTTGCGGCCATGCAAAATGCGCACGGGCAGGATATGCGGCACGATAAAGTCCTGCGGATCGGTACGCAGCAGGCTCACGCCCGCCACCGAGGCCAGCTTTTCCGCATAGCGGGCCGCCAGCGCGCGCCGGGCCGGAATAAATTCCTCTTCCAGGCGCGCAAGCTGCACGCGCCCGATGGCGGCCATGATATTGCTCATGTGATAACGCCAGCCCTGCCTTTTCACGTCCGGATCCCAGGAGCGCGCCCCGGCAAAACGTTTCTGGGCGTCATTTTCTACCGAAAGCAGGCGGGCGTCCGAGGCCAGGTGCGCCGCCTGGGCGTCAAAGGCCACAAGGCAGCCGCCCTCGCCGCAGGTAATATTCTTGATGCCGTCAAAACTGAAGCAGACCAGGTCGCCAAAGCTGCCGATCTTGCGCCCGTGATGCTTGCAGCCAAAGGCATGGGCCGCGTCTTCCACCACGCGCAGGCCCTTGCGCCGGGCAAAGTCGTAAACTTCGTCCAGATGCCAGGGATTGCTGGCATAGTCCACAAACATGACTGCAATGGTATTGGGGCTCAGGCGCTTTTCAGCATCGGCCAGATCAAGCGTTCCCGTCTCGGCCAGCACATCGCAGGCCACGGGCACGCAACCCGCCGCAGTGATGGCCTGAAAAGATGCCACAAAGGTCAGGGAAGGAACCAACACTTCCGGCTTGCCGGGCACACGGCTCAGGGCTGCGGCGGCGTCTACGGCCAGATGCAGGGCGGCTGTGCCCGTGTTGACGGTAATGACCTGATCAGGCTTGACGCCAAGATATTGCGCCACTTCCTCTTCAAAAAGACGCACCTCATTGCCCATGCCGAGATAACCGTCTTCCAGAAGAACACGGCTCACTGCACGGGCCTCCGCTTCACCCACTATGGAACGGGAAAGACGCATGGACATGACAGCCTCCTGCTGCGCGGGCATGGGCCCACCGGGCCCAACGGCCCAAGACCTGCGGCGCGGCGCACTACGCCTGCGGGCCGGAAGCGCTGCGGCCCCGGCTTTTCACAGGCAAAAAACATTTTTTACAAAACCTGCGCGGGCAGGCTTCCAGAAACAGAGGGCCTGCGAGACACGGTGCTTACCGGACAACCATGCCCCCTCTTCACCGGCCACAGCATATTCGCCTTGCGAACCTGTATGCAACTGCATACAGGTTTCTGGCTGTTTTGCCGCAAGCGCCCGGAAAACAGGCGAATCGTGGGCGCAACGCGCCCTAGCCCGCTTCGGCGTTCATGTCGCTCAATAATGTGTCGAGGTCAAGCAGAATGAGCAGGCGGTCGTCAAGCTTTCCCACCCCCCGGACGTACTCCGAACCTATGCCGCACACAACAGGCGGGGCAGGCTCCACCGTGGAGGCGGGGATGCGCAGCACCTCTGAAACGCCGTCCACCAGAAAGCCCACGATTTTCTGGTTGAATTCCATAACCACAATGCGCGTTTCGGCATTATGCTCCATAGGGGGCATATTAAAACGAACACGCATGTTGACCACAGGAATAACCTTGCCGCGCAGGTTGATAACGCCCTCGATAAAGCGCGCCGCGTGTGGAACCATGGTTATCTGCATGGGGCGGATAATTTCCTGAACGGAAAGAATATCAACCCCGAATTCTTCTTCGCCCATACGAAATGTGACAAGCTGCAGCCTGTCGCCTTCGTGTTCGTCTGCATCCGGGTGTCCAAGATGAACTGTTTCCGGTGTCATAGTGCTCATGCCTTTACCTCCATCAATGGCGGATAAAAAACCTGTTATCCTTATCGGCAATACCGCGTCGGCCAAAAGGGACACGCCGTGGCATACGGCCGCTGACATCTGCTGCGCAGCGACGGCCCGGTGCATCAGCGCCCGGATCTGCGGAGCGGCTGCGCCCCTGTGCATCAGTGCCCGGATCTGCCGAGTGGCTGCGGCTCGGCGGCGGCCTGACGGCAGCGGCTCAAGTTGTCTTACGCTTCAGGGGCGGGCTCGCGCAACAGGCAGTCGTGCAAGCTGTCGGCAAGGCAACCAGCGCCGCCCTGATCAAAATCCTTGACCGCAGTCAATATGGCGGCCATGGCCTCGGCGTAGGGAGTGCCATTGGTCAGCAGGTAAAATTTTTCTATGGAGCCTTCCACTGCGCCCCAATCCGTTTCCATGCGGCGGGGCAGGTCGTCCAGCAAGGCGAGCAAGTCCGTGCGGTGCTCTTCTGCCAGCTCGCCGGGCCCAATGGCCGTAGGGCAGTCACACCGCCCCATGCTCCGCACATAAGCAAGCACCCGCTCCATTTCCGCCGCAAAAGACTCGAGAACAGCGTGCTCCGGCAAATCATGGGGCAAAGACTCTTCCAGCGCGCGGGTTAGTTCGCAAATGCGCTCCACGCCCAGGTTGGCGGCTACCCCCTTGACCGTATGGGCCATGCGCGCGGCCCCTTTGAGGTTGCCGCCCTCCAGCATCTTGCGCAAGCGGGCGGGGCTGTCGCCATAATGGTCAACAAAACGCTGAAGAAGCTCAAAATACAGCTTTTTATTGTCGCCCACTGTGGCAAGGCCGGACTGCACGTTGACAATGGAAACGTTCTGTTCCGCTGCTGGCGCAGCCATCGACGGTATAAAGGCGGGCATGCTCCCGGCCACGGGGCCATGCGCGTTCTGCCGGTCGCTTTGGGCCAGTTCCACCGGGGCGTCTTCTTCGTGAACCGGCCTGACAGGATTGCGCACAAGGCCGCCCACCAGCCATTTTTCCAGCGTGGCGTACAGGGCTTCAGGGTTCACGGGCTTGGTAAGATAGTCATTCATGCCCACGCCCTTGCCTTCCATTCGCGAAGCCATGTCTGTGTGGGCGGTCATGGCCACCACCGGCAGATCCACAGGGCTCAAACCCCTGGCCCGGATGCGCCGCGTGGCCTCAAGCCCGTCCATAACGGGCATCTGCACATCCATAAGCACAAGGCCCAGTTGCGGAGAAGCGGGATTGTCCAGCAAGTCCAGCGCCTCTTGCCCGTTGGCGGCCAGAATAACCTCAAGGCCGCCCTGCTCAAGCAGCTCGCGCGCAATCTGCGCGTTGATCTCGTTATCTTCCACCACAAGCACGGCCCGCGCCGTAGACGGCATACACAGGCAGCTTCCGGCCGCTGTCTCGCCGCCTACCCCGGCCCCGGACTGGCCGGACAAGGCAGGGGAAACAGGCCGCGCGGTCAAGCCAGGCAGGGCCTGCGCCAGCCCCGTTGTTGTGTCCTCGCAGGCAGATCCTTCGGAAACTTCCGGCAGAACCACGTCTACAGAAAAAGAAAAATGGCTGCCCTGCCCCGGCGCGCTACCCACTTTCAGCTCGCCGCCCATAAGGTTGACCAGCTGCCGCGCCAGGGCAAGCCCCAGCCCCAGGCCGCTGAACGCGCGCGTCATGGACTCATCACCAAGAGTAAAAGGCTCGAAAAGTTTTTTCCACTGATCTTCGCCCAGGCCCGGCCCGGTATCCGAAACCACAAAGAGCAGCCGTATGGCTCCCTTGCGCACGGACGGCTCGCCCGAGGGCAGGATATGGAAATCCACACTGCCGCTGGTGGTATATTTGACGGCATTGTCCAACAGAATGCGCAACACTTCTTCCAGATGGCGCTCATCGCCGGCCACAAGGGGGGGGATGGAAGCGTCCAGCGCAAAATTGAGGCGCAGACCCTTTTCAAGGGCCAGCCCCGCCACGCTTTGCCGCAGCAGATCCATAAGGTCTGCCACAGCAAAGACCTTACGCTCCATGCGGATGGAGCCCTCACTGGCGCTGGAAAAATCCAGAATACGGTTGACCATATCCAGCAGTACGCTGCCAGACTTGTTGATCTGCGCCAGATAATTCCGCTGCACGCTGTTGAGCTCTGTTTGCAGGCTCAGATAGCTCATGCCGATAATGGCATTGAGCGGCGTGCGTATTTCATGGCTGATGCGACGCAGGAAGTCATCCTGCACATGCGAGGCCCGCTGGGCCAGCTCCAGCGAAGAAAGCGCCTGCGACCGGGCCAGCACCGCCTGTTGACGACTTCTGCGCGCGCGCTGCTCCGCCTCTCTGAGCTCACGAATGCGCGAATAGAGCGTGCCTTTCATGCGCTGCAAAGAAGCAAACATGACCGCCAGCTCGTCTCTGTGCCGCAGGCGCAGGGGCAAGGGATCCAGCCCGGCGGCCACGCTTTCGGCATACCGGCTTACCCTGTCCAACGGGTTGGCGATACGGTTCTGAAAAATATAGGTATTGCCCAGCACGCTGCCGGCAAGCAGCGTCAACGCGAGCAAGGCCGCCACAAGCGTCCAGCGTAACGGAACCTCGCGCTCGCCAAGGCGGGCCAGAAATTCGGCGCGCTGCTTGTCGCCCAGGCTGCGCGCAGCTTCGGCTATGGAGTCGGGAATACGGGCCAGGCCGTTGTCTTGCGCCCATGACAGGGCGTCCTGCCTGTCTTGCCGGGCCTGAGCCGCGCTCGCCGCAGTTCCCCCTTTAAGGGAGCTGCGCACTGCGGTTTCTGTCATGGATTCAAGTAGAACAAGCTGAGCTAAAATGGACTGCACCTGGGCCCGCACGGGGCCGGTCATCTCCAGGCCGTCGACCAGCGAAGGCAGCGAACGGCGCTCTCCGGGTTCGACCTGGGCCGCGGCGGCACGGGGGGCTTCGCCGCGCTCCACCCGCAACAGATGCCGCCAGCGTTCGAGATGAAAGGTGTCGCCTGTGGTGAGATAATCAAGGGCCGCACGGTAATTTTCGCGCGAAGCGCCGCCTATTTCTGCCAGCAGGCTTTCGAGGCGATGGTAATTCTGCAAAAGGCCGTTGATTTCGTACAAACTGCGGCCAAGCCAACCCGTGCACAGGCTGAGCAGAAGAACCAGACACAATTGCGCCACATTGGAAGTTTTTATAAGCGCTCGTATACTCATGCCTTATTTTCCCGTATCCGGGCGGCCCGCAAGTCAGGCTGCGGGCGCAACGGCAGTGCGATTCCAGGGTGGTGAGGAGCAGATGGCCTGTTCCGGCGCGCAGGACTCGAAAAGAGTGCCGAAGCCGCCGGGCCTGCAACTGGAGCAGTTTACGATCAAAAACTTTTCACTGCTCTGCGCGGATTTTCCAAAAAACCGCGCACAAAGCTGCGCGAAACGTTCCCGGCAAGCCGGGTACTCCCTTGGCCGCAACGCGGGTCAGGGGAACAGACAGCCGCGCTCTGCCTGCAAGGAAAACTTGCTTCGACCATTACGACGAAGGAAGTTACCGGCGAAAACAGCGGAGGCGCTTCGCCGTTAAGCACAAACTGCAAAGTGAAAATGCTCTGTTAACGCTCAAAAACGCTGCTCCGTTGTTCGGGGCAGAGCGTCCGGCTTATGGGGCCATGCGCGGAGCGGCACGCCCGACCGCCTGTGCTGCGCTGAAAGGAAGGGCTTTTTGCAGCAGGCGATTACTTGGGAATGAACACTAACACAGACCAAGCAAGCCGTAAATGGTTTGCATGTCAAGAGACTCTTCCACAGTGTCAGCCAGACGATCCAGCTCCGGCCCAAGGCTGTACGACGTGCCCACAAGGGGCGGCAGGCCAGCGTCTTGCCGTAGCCCTGCCAAAAATGCGTGCCTGAAGGCATCCGCATCAAAAAGCCCGTGCAGATAGCTGCCCCATACCCGCGCCCGGCCCGAAGCATCGCACAGCCCCCAGCCCAGGGCACGGCCCGCCGTATCGGCCATGACCACGCGCAGGCCGGGCCCGCCCGTTTTCGCATCCTGGCTGGCAAGGGGGAGCGTGCGGCCATGGTGGATCTCGTATCCGGCCACCGCCTGCGCGGCAAGCAAGGCCCCGTCGTCACAGGCTGTTTTTTCACACGGCAGGCCTGAAATCAGGCACGGACAGGCCCGCCCGCTGACGCGAAGCAGCTGCTTTTCCGCTTCCAGCCGGGTTGCCAGCGGCAACAGGTCAAGGCCCGGCTCTTCGCCGCCCTCTTCAAGGCCAAGGGGGTCGGCGATAACGCGGCCGAGCATTTGCAGCCCGCCGCATATGCCGGTTAAAACGCCCCGCTGGCGCTCCACGGCGGTGCGGGCAAAGCCGATGATGGCGTCCGCCAGGCCCGTAGACCGCAAAAAGCGTAAGTCCGCAGCTGTATTACGGCTGCCGGGCAGGATCACGGCATGGGGCTGGCCCCAGTCTTCGGCCCGGCGCACAATGCGCAGCCGCAGGCCGGGTTCCTGGCGCAGGGCGTCAAGGTCTGTGGCATTGCTGATGTGCGGCAGATCGGGCACAAGCACGTCCAGCAGGCCTGCGCTTGAAAACGCCCTGCCGCCTGCGGTCGGCATGCCCGCCATGCCCGCCATGCCCGCCATGCCCGCCATATCCGTCCCGCCGCCCATGGTCAGGCCGGGCGTAATCCCCAGCTTGAAGCTAACGGAATCCTCTTCGGGCAGGCGCAGGTTTTCCAGCATGGGCACAACGCCCCAAAAAGGCTTGCCCGTGCGCCGGGTGAGCATGTGCAGGGCCGGATCCAGCAGGCTCGGGTCGCCGCGAAATTTGTTAAGAATAAAACCCGCCACCCGCGCCCTTTCCGCGCGAGTCAGCAAAGCCATGGTTCCCGCCAGGGCCGCAAAAGCCCCGCCCCTGTCAATATCCGCCACCAGGGCCACATGCGCCCGGGCGTAATGGGCCATGCGCATATTAACGATGTCGTGGGCCTTGAGGTTGATCTCCGCCGGGCTGCCCGCGCCCTCAAGCACCACCACGTCGGCCTCGGCCGCAAGGCTGCGGTAGGCGCGGCGCACGGCCTTCCACGCCTCGGGCTTGTAGCGCAGGTAGGCCCCCACGCGCATCTGCCCCACAGGCTCGCCCAGCACAATAACCTGCGATCCGGTGTGGGACGTGGGTTTAAGCAATACCGGATTCATGCGCACGTCAGCGGGCAGGCCGCAGGCTACGGCCTGAAGGGCCTGAGCGCGGCCCATCTCTTTGCCGTCATGGGTCACAAAAGAATTGAGGGCCATGTTCTGTGCTTTGAAAGGCACTACCCGCAGCCCACGCCGGGCCAAAAGACGGCACAGGGCCGCCGTGAGCAGGCTTTTGCCCGCATTGGAGCAGGTTCCTTGCAACATGAGGGCCGGGGGCAGACCGTCTGGCCCCGATACGGAACGCACCGACGGCGGTGTGCCGGAGGCCGCAGGCCCGGTCAGATGTGGAGAATGCAAAAAAGACATGGCCTTTCATACGCCCAAGAAACATTCCGGGCAAGCTGCGGCATGGGCCCGTGGACGCTGCCAGGAACAAACTTGCGCAGAGGCTGCCCATTACGTATAAAGGTGAGAAGAATAAAAAGAGCGGTCACGCCCCCGACCCTCTGCGAAACAGCACGGGGCGGCATGCGCGGCAAGCCCGGGCATGCGCGGCGGGCCGGAATACTCTGGAGATAGTCCCTATGAAACGCTTGCTGCTCTGGATCACGGGCATCTTGCTTGCAGCCGCGGCTGCTCTGGTCGTCATACTCAGCCGGATGGACACGGACTTCGTCATCCGGCAAATCGCCGACGCCACAGCCGAGGCCACAGGCAAGCCCCTTGTGTTTGATAGTTCACCCCAAATATCCTTTTTTCCGCCCGGCATCAGCTTTGGCCAGGCCCGCTGGGGCCAGCCCACACAGGACGACTCCCTTGTGGTTACCGTCAAGGGCGGCATGGCCGAGCTCGAGCTCATGCCCCTGCTGACCGGCACAGTGGTCTTGCGCGAAATGCGGTTGGACAATCCTTCGGTCACGGTTCGCCAAAACGCGCATGGCGCCAACGACCAGAAAAAACCGGCAGATGTGGCACTAGCTGAAAAAAAGCCCCCTACGAACAGCCAAAAGGCCGCGCCAAACAGCGTGACAGACTCCGCGCCCAACGCCGGGCCCGACAAAAGCGTTAAGCCCAACGCCGCGCCGCCCGTTGAGCTCAAACGCCTGGTCATACGCCAGGGGTCTTTGAGCTATACTGACGCGCATGGGCAGAACATCTCGATCAACGACCTGAACCTTTCTGCGGAAAATTTGCGCCCAGGCCAGGAAACCACCGCCAAGTGCGACTTTACCATCGCCCTTGGCGACGCACCGGGCACAACCGGGCACATCTCGGGCAACCTGGCCCTGTCGGCCAAGTTGCGTTATGCACCGCCCGGCCTCGCACTGCGCCAGGCATCCCTGACCTTCAATCCGCTTTCCGGCCCCTTGCCCAAAGAAGCCGGCCCCCTGCAACTCAATATGGAAGGCAACCTGGACTTGAGCAACATGCGCATGCGCGTGGACAAGGGCTGGCTGACCACGCCTCAGGCGCGCCTGGGCCTTCAAGGCGAAGGCACATTCGCCCCTCCCGCCTTTACCGGCAATGCCGAAATAGACGGCTCCCCCCGCAAGCTTGCTGCCCTGGCCGGATTGAGCCTCAAACCCCTGCCGCAAGGCGTCGCAGACGAACTTAACCTCAAGGCCCGGCTGGCCTACGGCACCAACAGCCTCAATCTTTCAGACATCCATGCCCGTGTCGATGATGTCACTCTGAGCGGCCAGTTCCGCCTAGGGCTTGAGCCGGGCGCGCCCCTGTCCATAACGGTTGATGCCCAGATCAGCCCCATTAATCTGGATAACTACCTTCCCCTGCCCGCTGGCCCCGAAAAAGCCAGCAAAACAGGGGCTGCATCCGCCAACGAAAAGGCGGCCAAGAGCAAAGAACGCGACGAACCGGGCAAAAGCCCCATGCCGGACATCAATATCCGCCTGGCCCTCGCAGGCCTGAGCAAGGATAAATTTCAGTTCCGTGACATACAGCTGGCGGCGCAGGGCCTGCGGGGCAACTATACCGTCACCGCTCTCAACGGCACTCTTGGCAGCGGTGGCAAAGTGCGCGCCACAGGAAGCGCCAGGCTGACTGACGCGGCCAGCCCCGCCTATGCGGTTGCTGGCACTGCCTCGGATGTGAACCTCGGCAACCTGCTGGAAAGCCTCGGCAAAGGACGCCCCCTCAGCGGCACGGCCCAGCTTGAGGTAGACCTGAGCATGGCCGGAAAAAACGCCACAGCCCTGCAAAGCAGCCTTTCGGGCAAAGGCCTGCTCGAAATCCGCCAGATGCGCATGGAATCCATGCCCACGCTGCCCCTGAACATTCCCGGTTTCCAGGGGCGCCTCCCCGACACCTTCGACCTTGTGCGCGCCCCCTTTACGGCGCGGGCCGGCGAAATAAACGCCAACCCTGTCAGCGCCAGCGCGCAGGGCCTCAATGCGCGGGGGCGGGCCAATATCAACCTGCCGCGTCAATATCTGGACGCCACGGTCAGCGTGGAAACACTGGGCATGACCATACCCCTCGTCATTCGCGGGCCGTTCGACAATATCTCCTACGCTGCGGATCCGCGCTTTGCGCTGGACGCGGCCAGCAAGCTGCCCGACATTTTGCAGGGTAAAAGCAAAAAAGACAGCACAAACACTCCGCAGCGCCGAGACGAAACGCGCAGCCCCGGAGGACTCATACGAGGTCTTTTTGGGCGCTGATCTTCTCCATTGCCTGTCTGGAACCGCATTCCCCAAAGACCGAACAGCCCGCCCGAGAAAAAGCGGCAAGGTGCGGGCTGTTCATAACAAGGCCTGAAGCCAACAGGGGCAGAATAGCCGCGCAAGCCAAAAGCGCAGTAAGGCCAAAAGTGCAGCAAGATCAGAAGCGCAGCAGGATCAGAATAAGGATATTGCATTCCATATGGTCTTGCGGCCCAAGCTGGTCTAGGGTACTCTAATGAGAATTTGCTGCGAAAAAGAATTGTCGCCTTTTACCCTGCGCGCAGGCGCTGCGGCAAAATGGAGCATCTAAACAGGTGTGGATAAGCCCTTTTACTCGGCGCGCAGGCGCTGCGGCAAAAGGCCTATCCGCTCTGGCACATGCGGCGGACGTTGCCATGCAAGCTTCACAAGCGGCACGGTGATTTTTCGTCCGGCAAGATTTGTCTTTTCTGCCTGACAGGCTAAAGCTTTTGCTCAGGCGGGCGTTAAGAAGTCATGAAGGCCAATTTACGGCCAGTATGCGCAAGAACGTCTTGCGGCGTTGCAGGGTTGCCTGCGGGGCAGCCCGCATGTCCACCGAGCAAAACTCTCGGTCTGCAGCGCGGCCTGAGGCAGCTTTCAGAGCTATGGTTTGTCCCGGAATGACGGCTTGAACCGGGGCGACAGGTGAAAAAATGAACAGGATGAATTGAGCCTACAGGCGGCACTATGTATTTATTAATTGGTCTGGCCATTGTCGCGGGTTCGGTGTTCACGGGCTACACCATGGCCCAGGGTGAATGGGCGATACTTTTCCAGCCTGCGGAATTTATTATTATTCTTGGTTGCGGCCTGGGAGCTTTTTTTGGCTCGCAGACCAAGTATACCTTTGGGCTTATTCTCAAAAGCCTCAAGCACCTCTTTGCGGATCCCGGTTCAAGCAAGGGGCGCTACCTGGAGACACTGGCCCTGCTTTATGCGCTTTTTTCCAAGATGCACCGAGAAGGCGTCATCAGCATTGAAAGTGATGTGGAAAAACCCGAATCAAGCCCCATTTTCAGCAAATATCCCAATATTTCCAAAGACACCAAGATCGTCAACTTCATTGGCGACACCCTGCGGGTCTACCTGACCACCGGCGACCCCGCAGACATTGACAGCCTGATGGATGTGGACATTACCACCATGCGCGAAGAAGGCATTCTGCCCGCGCATGCCGTATCGCATATGGCCGAATCGTTGCCTGGCATGGGTATCGTGGCCTGCGTGCTTGGCGTGGTGCTTGCCATGGGCAAAATCAACGAGCCGCCGGAAGTGCTCGGCCACTACATCGGGGCGGCCCTTGTGGGTACATTCTTCGGTATTCTTTGCTGCTACGGCCTGTTTGGCCCCATGGGCTCCAAACTTGAAAACTACGTGGCCGAAGAACATTTTTACTATCACTCTGTCAAAGAGGCCGTGGCTGCCGCCATTCGCGGTTCCACCCCCCTTATTGCTGTTGAATACGGGCGCAGGGCCATCCCCTATCCTTTCCGCCCCAGTTTTGCGGAAATGGAAGACAAGCTCAAGAGCGGTTAGCAAAGCTCATACATTCCGGCTGCCTGCCCATGGCTCGCGGCATGGTTCGCAGCAAGGCTCGCAGCATGGACAGCTGCATGTTCACGCCCTAGAGCGCGCAAAGCCCCTGTGGCTCGGGCATTTCCGACTATCCTGCCCCCCTAAGGGCAGGCCGCAACAGCTGCACGAGCGCGGTACTTTTCCTTTCCATCCGGCAAAGAGAAAAGGAAGATGCGGGAACGCCCAAAGACGGCGAAAAACCCGCACCATGCTCCAAAAAGGCCGCAGCGAATAGGCTGCGCCACAACAAGCTGCACCACAACGGCGAACCTTTATTCCGCCAAAGAATTGGTATATAGTGTTGGCACACAGGGGATGCAGCGCGTACCGAACCGGAGCTTTTCCGGCAGCCCCCTGAACCGGGCAGGCCGCCCCTGCCGCAAGGCAGAGTTCACAGCGCGGCAGCCCCGGCAGCCCGCACCGGCTACGGCATAAACCTGAGGAGTCTGCTTTATGGGCGGCGCATGGAAAGTCGCTTACGCCGACTTTGTTACGGCCATGATGGCCTTCTTTCTTCTGCTCTGGGTTCTCAGCATGGTTCCACCTGAAACTCGGGCGGGCCTTGCCGCTTATTTCAGCGGCGACCGCAACTTTGACTCCAGCTCCACATCGCCCGTCTCCAACAATCCCTTTATCCAAAATACTGACAAAATCGACACGCGCGACATCAAGATCAGCGAAGTGGAAAAATCCCACTATGCCATCGCCCAAAAAATCAAGCAGATGCTCATGGCCGACTCTGTGCCGCAGAGTGCTTCGGGCATCAGCGCCGACGATGTGGGTGTGCAGCTGCGGGTCAATTCCGACATCATGTTCAAGCCCGGCAGCGTTGAATTGCTGCCCGAGGGCGACAAAGTGCTTTCGTCCGTGCTCAAACTGATGGAAGAATACAATTTGTATCTGGTGGTGCGCGGCCACGCGGATTCCATCGAAGCGGCCCCGCCCTTTGCCTCTGCCTGGGAGCTTTCGGGCGCTCGCGCCGCCGCCATGGTTAACTATCTGGCGCAACGCGGCGTCAAGGCAACACGCATGCGAGCCGTCAGCTATGGTGACACTCGCCCGCTCAAACCCGGCATCGACGAACAGAGCCGCGCCATGAACCGACGGGTGGAGTTTTTCTTCCACCGGCCCGAGGTCATGTCGTACAGCGTTGTTTACTAGGGCTGTCTCTTAAAAAATTTTGGGCTTACGAATACGCACAGGTGGAGTTTTGGCCGAAGGAATGAGCCTTTATGGTATTCGCCTGGAGCCAGGCTCCACTTTTGTGTAATTATTGGGCAAAAGAATTATTCAGGAGCTGTCGCGGGGCATATCTCACACGTGAACAGCGCCAGGGCGCACGTGGCGTCGCGCCAAAGCGCGCTCCAGAACCGCCAAACCAATGGTGAACATTTTTTCTCACTGCGCCCTGCGCACAGCCACCAGGAAAATCCATGCCGCTAATCTTTCTCGTAGGGCCCAGAGCCTGCGGCAAAACCACAGTGGGGCGCGCTCTGGCGCGGCAGCTTGGCCTGCCCTTTGTGGATACCGATCAATACCTCCAACAACATGCAGGCCGCACCGTGGCCCAAATTGTCGCCGGTGAAGGCTGGCCGGGCTTTCGCCACCGCGAAAGCGATACCCTGCGGGCCGTGGTCAAGCTACATCAGGCTGCAGGGGCCGTTATCGCCACCGGCGGAGGCATGGTGCTTGACGTACAAAATCGCGCCTTTATGCGCCAACAAGGCCGGGTATTCTATCTCTCGGCCTCGGCCGAAGCACTGGCCGCGCGCCTGGCTGGCAACCCTCTGGCAACCCAAAGACCTTCGCTCACCGGAGCCGACATCAAGGAAGAGATCACGCAGGTTCTGCGGGAGCGCCTCCCCCTTTACGAAGAGGCCGCCCACTACAGACTGGATGCAAAACTTTCGCCCGCCCACATTTGCGAAGCGGCCATGGCCTTACTGCGCGGGCCAGACGAACAGGGTACGGCAAGCGTGGCGGAAACCCCGAGCGGGGCAGGTACGCCGAGCGGGGCAGGTACGACGAGCGGGGCGGAAACGCCAAACGAACTGGGCAAGCCGGGCATGCTGCGCCAGCAAGGCCCCCCTGTCGCGCCCAACAGCAGCGACAATGCCCGACCCTGTCTCGCACCGGACGAAGAGCCCCCGTGTGAATAGCTTTTTTCCGGCAGCTCCCCACGTGGCTCAACCGCTGATCACGGTTCTGCTGCCCGCCTTCAATGCCGCTCACACCCTTGAAGCCGCCCTGCAAAGTCTTTTTGCCCAGCGGCCCGCCAAGGACGCTCCCCTGCCGACCTTCGAAATACTGGTCGTTGACGATGGCTCCACTGACGACACGTCCGCCCTGTTGCGGCTCCTGTGCCTCTCGGCTCAGGCGCAGGGGCGATTGCGGGTTCTGCACCTGGAGCACGGAGGCATTGTGGCAGCGCTCAATGCCGGGTTGGCCGCAGCCCGCGGCAGCCTCATCGCTCGCATGGACGCCGACGACATGGCTCATCCACACCGTCTGGCCCTGCAAACGGCCCATCTGTGGAACAAGCCAGAACTCGACCTTTCGGCCAGCCTGGTGGCTTTTGGTGGTGACCGCCATCTGGCCCACGGCTTTGCCTATTTTGTGGATTGGCAAAACAGACTGCTCTCCCACGAAGAAATCAGCCGTTGTCGTTTCAGAGACACTCCGGTCTGCCACCCTTCGGTCATGTTCCGGCGCAGCGCCGTTGAGAAATGGGGAGCCTACGCCAACGGCCACTTTGCGGAAGACTGGGAGCTGTGGCTGCGCTGGCTGCACAAGGGAGCTCGCATGGAAAAGCTGCCGCAGGAACTGCTCACCTGGAACGATGCCCCCACCCGCGCCACAAGGGCCGACCGCCGTTACGCGGCCGATGCCTGCGACAGGCTGCGCGCACTCTGGCTGGCCCGACACCTTGAACGGCACAACCCTTTTCATCCCTATGTATGGGTTGTGGGCGGCGGGCGCATGGCGCGCAGACGGCTCGAGCCCCTGTGGCATCTGGGCGTGCGCGCGGCAGCGTATATTGATATTGATCCAAAAAAAATCGGCAACGTGGTGGGCGGCATCCCGGTGCGCGGGCGCCAAGCCCTGCCCGGCCCTCACGCCTGCCGCGCGCTTAACGCGCTCACCGCGCACGGGGCTGCGGAAGAGGCCGCTGAGTGGCTTGAGTCAGAAGGGTTCAGCCAAGAGCAGTGGATACTTGTCTGATTAACCAAACAGGTTGATTCATTTCACTATTTGCCGCAAGTGTTTTCTTTCATGAGCGGGCATTGGCCCAAACGGTGAAAAGCGCCTTTCCGGGTGCTTTTCATGGCCTTATCTGAGCCTCAAGACCCTCTTTTACACACCGCTCATACGCGCCAAACGGCGAGTGCCCCATAATTACTCACTTTTCAAATATCTGTTTTTTATAGTTATTTCAAAAAATCTTGGGGACTTTGCGAAATTTGTCACCAATACCCTTTGACAGAACATGCCCAAGCAGATATGTTGCAAGGGCTTAATGTTTTTTTCATTCCTTCAATCCGTCATCATTCGGGAGGATGCGGCATGCTGGACCTTAATATCACGATGGCCTTTCAGTTGGTGAACTTTCTGATCGCCATTTATGTGCTCAACATCCTCCTTATCCGCCCCATCCGCGATATTATCAAAAAGCGCAATGGCATCATGGACGGCATGGCTGAAGAGGCCGAGTCCTTTGAGTATCAGGCGGCAGAGCGCCTGACCGGTTACGAGGCCGAACTGGCCCGCGCCCGTCAGGATGCGGGGCTCACCCGCGAAAAAGGGCGCGCCGCCGGCCTTGAGCAGCAGCAGGTTCTTGTGGGCGAAGCCCAGAAAAGTGCCCGCGACATTATTGCCGCAACCCACGAGTCTCTGCGGGCCCAGGCCGCAAGCACCCTTGACGATCTGCGTAAACAGGTGAGCGATTTCTCTTCTCGCCTGGCTGCCAAGCTCCTCAAGGGTTAGTTTCTCGCGCTTTTTCGGTACCTGCCGAACGCTCTTGGCGATTCGGTTTCTTTAGGCACAGTCTACGCTATTGTATATTATCGAACAGAGGGGGTGGGCTTTGAGCAAATGGAAACACGCGGGTTTTATCCTGCCGCTCGTTCTAGCCTTTGTCGCGATTGTTCTCATGCCTTTGGGAGCGCTCGCTTCCGAAGGGCATGAAGCACCGCGCTGGGGCGACTTCGGCTGGCGCGTGCTCAACTTCGTGATCTTCGCAGGCATCCTCTGGTACTTTGTTGGCGGACTAGCCAAGCGTTTCTTCAAGAATCGCCGCGAGACCATCGGCGGAGCACTGGACAGCCTGGAAGAACGCCGCGCCAGGGCCAAAGAACAAATGGCCGCTGTTGAGTCGCGCATTGCCCGTCTCAACGAAGAGCGCGAAGCCATTCTGGCCGAAAGCCGCCAACAGGCCGAAAGCCTGAAAGCGGGCATTGTGGAAGAGGCGCACCGTCAGGCGGCGCAAATTGTGGAGCAGGCGCGCATGACCGCTGAAAATGAAGGCCGCGCTGTGCTTGCTGAAGTGCGCGCCGTCATTGCCGACGAAATCGTGGACGCCGCCGAAAAGGCTCTGAGCGGCAAGCTCAATGCCGAAGCCCACGACAAGCTTATCGCCAACTCCCTTAAAAAGGTGGTGCTCCATTGATCGACACTGTGGTTGCACGCAGGTACGCCAACGCCATCTTTGCGTTGGGTAAAAAGGATGGGGACGAAGCCTTGAGCTCGCGCGGCGAATGCCTTGCCGCTCTCGGCGAAGCGCTTGCCGCCGCGCCCGGACTTGACATGACACTGAAAAGTCCTGTGATCGGCGTAGAAGAGAAAAAGGCGGTTCTTGATAAACTGCTGGGCAAGCTCAAGGCCGACCAGACGATGCGCAGCTTCTGCTTTTTGCTAGCAGACAAAGAAAGGCTCGCCTTTCTGCGCGAAATTTCCGCCTGGTATGGCAAACTGTTTGACGAAGCCAAGGGCATTGTCCGCGGCGAACTCGTCACAGCAGTGAAACTTCCTGCCGATAAAAAGGCCAAGCTCAAAGAAACGCTGGAAAAAAACACCGGCACTGCCATTGAGCTTACCTTTGCAGTCGATAAGGACATACTAGGGGGTATGGTGCTCAAAATGGGTGACCGGGTGCTGGACGCAAGTCTGCGCGCGCAATTGGGTATCCTTCGGGAGACTTTCAAGAGGGGTGAATAGCACATGCAGATCAAAGCGGAAGAGATAAGCAAGATCATTGAGGATCAAATCCAGAACTACGAGCAGCGCGTAGAAATGAGCGAAACCGGCACCGTACTGTACGTCGGTGACGGCATCGCCCGCGTCTACGGTGTGCAGAACGCCATGTCGATGGAACTGCTGGAATTTCCCGGCGGCGTCATGGGCATGGTGCTCAACCTCGAAGAGGACAACGTAGGTGTCGCTCTGCTCGGTTCGGACGTGGGCATTAAAGAAGGCGACCCGGTCAAGCGTACCGGCAAGATCTTCTCCGTGCCTGTTGGCGACGGCGTTATGGGCCGCGTGCTCAACCCTCTGGGTGAGCCCATCGACGGCTTGGGCCCCATCGAGGCTGCCGCAGTGCGCCCCGTGGAAATCAAGGCTCCCGGCATCATCGCGCGTAAAAGCGTGCATGAGCCCATGCCTACGGGCCTGAAAGCCATTGACGCCATGACGCCTATCGGTCGCGGACAGCGCGAACTTATCATTGGCGACCGCCAAACCGGTAAGACCGCTGTTTGTATTGACGCCATCCTGGCGCAGAAAGAAACGGACATCCACTGCTTCTACGTGGCCATCGGCCAGAAGAAGTCCTCGGTGGCTCTGGTGGCCGATACCCTGCGTCGCCACGGCGCGCTGGAGTACACGACCATCATCTCCGCCACCGCGTCCGACCCTGCGCCGCTGCAGTACATTGCGGCCTACACCGGCTGCACCATGGCGGAATTCTATCGCGACAACGGCAAGCACGCCCTCATCATTTACGATGACCTTTCCAAACAGGCCGTGGCCTATCGCCAGATGTCACTGCTGCTCCGTCGTCCTCCGGGACGTGAAGCTTTCCCCGGCGACGTCTTCTACCTGCACTCGCGCCTGCTCGAACGCGCGGCCAAGGTGAACGACAGCCTGGGCGCTGGTTCCATGACGGCTCTGCCCATCATTGAAACCCAGGCCGGTGACGTGTCCGCGTACATCCCCACCAACGTGATCTCCATCACCGACGGTCAGGTGTACCTGGAACCCAACCTCTTCAACGCCGGTGTGCGCCCGGCCATTAACGTGGGCCTTTCCGTGTCCCGCGTGGGTGGCGCGGCCCAGATCAAGGCCATGAAGCAGGTAGCAGGCACCATGCGCCTTGACCTCGCCCAGTACCGCGAACTGGCGGCTTTCGCCCAGTTCGGTTCGGATCTGGACAAGGGAACCAAGGCCAAACTTGACCGGGGCGCGCGCCTGGTGGAACTGCTCAAGCAGCCCCAGTACCAGCCCATGCCTTCCAATGAACAGGTCGCCTCCATCTACGCCGCCACGCGCGGGCTTATGGACGACGTACCGGTGGAAGACATCCGCCGTTTTGAATCCGCCATGCTGACCTTCCTGCGCGACACCAGGAAAGACGTATTGGACGCCATTAAAGAAAAGAAAGTCATTGACGAGGCTGTGGAAAAAGCGCTTACCGAGGCTATTGCCGCCTTCAAGCAGGGCTGGACGGCCTAGGGGCCCCCAATATCCGGGAGAAAAGCATGCCTTCACTCAAAGACGTAAAAATGAAGATCGTGGGGGTCGGTAAGACCAAGCAGATCACCAAGGCCATGAACATGGTGGCCTCGGCGAAGCTGCGCGGCGCTCAGGCCCGCATTGAGCGCTTCAGACCGTACGCGGCTAAATACCGCGATGTGCTGGCCGAACTGTCGAGCAAGGTGGAGGGCAACGCCCACCCCCTGCTGGCCGAGCATGAGGAAAAGAAGCATTGCGCCATTGTGCTGGTGACATCCGACCGCGGCCTCTGCGGCAGCTTCAACGGCAATATCATTGCCACTGCCCTGAAGCTCGCCAAGGAAAAAACCGCGGAAGGCCTCGAAGTGAGCTTTGTCTGCATGGGCAAAAAGGGCCGTGACGCCGTAAGGGCGGCCGGCTACAAGATTGCCAAGGCCTATGCAGACCGCATGGGCAGCATCGACTTTGCCCTGGCAAGCTCCGTGGCCCAGGAGGTCATCTTCGGCTACGAAAACTTTGATCTCGACGAAGTGTGGCTGCTGTACGGCGAGTTTGTGTCCATGGGGCAACAGCCCCCGCGCACTCTCTGTCTGCTGCCCCTGAAAACGCCCGAGGCTGAAGAAATCGTCGAAGAAGCCGGAGAACCACGCTGCGAATACGTTTACGAACCGCAGGAAGAAAAGCTGTTGGCGGAGCTTCTGCCCCGCTACGTTAAGGTGCAGGTTTACCGTGGAATGCTGGACACTTCGGCCAGCGAACATGCCGCCCGTATGGCCGCCATGGACAACGCCACGCGCAACTGCAACGAAATGATCAACATGCTGACCCTGCTCTATAACAAGACGCGGCAGGCTTCCATCACCAGCGAACTCATCGACATCGTCGGCGGCGCTGAAGCGCTGAAGGGTTAAGGAGCCAACTAATGAGCAAAAACATCGGTAAAATCGTCCAGGTTATCGGCGCTGTCGTGGACGTTGAGTTCAGCGACGGCAACCTGCCGAATATCTTCACTGCCCTGGAGATCAACAACCCGAACAACACCGACGCCCCCTACCTGGTCTGTGAAGTTGCACAGCACCTGGGCGACAACGTTGTTCGCACCATCGCCATGGACGCCACCGAAGGTCTGGTGCGCGGCATGGAAGCGGTTGACACCGGTCAACCCATCATGGTGCCCGTGGGCAAGCCCTCTGTGGGCCGTATCCTCAACGTTATTGGCCGCCCCGTGGACGAACTGGGCCCCATCAACGCTGAAAAGTACTATCCCATTCACCGCCCGGCTCCGGCCTTTACCGACCAGAACACCAAGGTCGAACTGCTGGAAACCGGCATCAAGGTTGTGGACCTGCTTGTGCCCTTTCCCAAGGGCGGCAAGATGGGCCTCTTCGGCGGCGCCGGCGTGGGCAAGACCGTTATTCTGATGGAGATGATCAACAACATCGCCAAGCAGCACGGCGGCTCCTCGGTCTTCGCGGGCGTGGGCGAACGCACCCGTGAAGGTAACGACCTTTATCACGAACTCAAGGATGCGGGCGTTCTGGAACGCGCCACCCTTGTCTATGGCCAGATGAACGAGCCTCCGGGAGCGCGTATGCGCGTGGGTCTGTCCGGCCTGACCATGGCGGAATACTTCCGCGATCAGGAAGGCCAGGATGTGCTGCTGTTCATCGACAACATTTTCCGTTTCACCCAAGCAGGCTCCGAAGTGTCCGCCCTTCTGGGCCGCATGCCTTCGGCCGTGGGCTATCAGCCCACCCTTGGCACGGACCTTGGCTCGCTTCAGGAGCGCATTACCTCTACCAACACCGGTTCCATCACGTCCGTGCAGGCCGTTTACGTGCCCGCTGACGACTTGACTGACCCGGCCCCGGCCACCACGTTCTCGCACTTGGACGGCACGCTCGTGCTCTCGCGCCAGATTGCAGAACTTGGCATCTATCCCGCGGTTGACCCCCTGGACTCCACCTCGCGCATTCTCGCCCCCGACGTCGTGGGCGAAGACCACTACATGGTGGCCCGCCGCGTGCAGATGGTGCTCCAGAAGTACAAAGAACTGCAGGATATCATCGCCATTCTCGGCATGGACGAACTGTCGGACGAAGACAAGCTCACCGTGGCGCGCGCGCGCCGCATCCAGCGCTTCCTGTCCCAGCCCTTCCACGTGGCCGAAACCTTTACCGGCACTCCCGGCCAGTACGTGAATCTTGAAGACACCATCAAGGGCTTCAAGGGCATCCTGGACGGCGCCTATGACCACATGTCCGAAGGCGACTTCTACATGCTGGGCGGTATTGAACAGGCCGTGGCCAAGTACGAGCAGCGCAAGCTGCAGGAAGAAAACTAAGAGCGTTGCCCGCAACGCCTGTCATGCGGCTGAGCACACAGCACAGCCGCATGACAGCCATAGCTGGCATACAGGAGCGAAGGAGTACCTATGGGCACACTGCAACTGGAAGTGGTGACGCCGGACAAAACTGTGGTGAGCGGCGAAGTTGAAATGGCCGTTTGCCCCGGAATTGAAGGCGAATTCGGCGTGCTGCCCAAGCACGTCTCCCTGCTCTCCGCTCTCAAGACTGGTGGTCTGCGCTATAAGACGCCAGCTGGCAAGGAAGAGCACGTTTTCATATCCGGCGGCTTTGCCGACGTGAATAACGACGTGCTCACCGTGCTGGCCGAATCTGCTGAAATGGCGCAGGATATAGACACCGCAAGAGCCATGGCCGCCAAAGAACGCGCTGAAAAGCGCATTGCCGACCATGCCGAGCAGATCGATGCAGCCCGCGCTGAAGCGGCCTTGCACCGGGCTTTAATCCGCCTGCAAGTATCACAACAGCGCTGACCACTATTGTTCCGTATCTAAAGACCGCGTGCTGCGTAAGCGCCACGCGGTCTTTTTCTTCGCCGTGCTACGCGGCCTCGCCCCGCCGCAGCCAGACTTTCTCAGGCACCCGCACCAGTGCCTGCTTACACAGCCCGCACCAGCGCCTGCTTACACAGCCCGCACCAGTGCCTGCTTACCAAGCCCCCAACAGCGCCTATTTCAACTCCCCCCCACCTCAGGTGGCACGCAGCGCTCTGCGCAAGCGGCTACACCACAGTCTGCTTCCGCCAACTGCGCCACAACAAGCTCCAGCGCCTGTTTCGCCTGCTTTCAGCACCCACTTCTTTGCCAGTTCCATACCCTGCGCCACGGCATGTGGAAAACAAAATACCAGTCATGGCTATAAAAACAGTGACACCCTTTTGTACGGTAGCGTAAAATTCCCCAGCAGGCGCTGCCCCTTATACAAAGGCAAAACGCGCAACGCCACTGCGCCTTGCTTCGCCACCGTGCATGGCTAGCCAGCGCGCCGGGAAACCGCTGGTCTTTGCATGGACTTCATGACAAATTTTAGCTATACAATGCAGCTACGCAACCAGATTTTACGCAGGAAAACACATGGTAAAGCAAGAAAATATACGCAATTTTTGCATTATTGCCCACATCGACCACGGCAAGTCAACCCTGGCCGACCGCATTCTTGAGCTTACCCAGGTGGTTAGCCAGCGTGAGGCGCGCCAGCAATATCTTGACAGAATGGATCTCGAACGCGAACGCGGCATTACAATCAAAGCCCAGACCGTTCGCATTCCTTATACTGCCGCCGACGGCCAGATATACGAACTGAACCTCATCGATACCCCGGGCCACGTTGACTTCAACTATGAAGTCTCCCGCTCGCTGTCGGCCTGCGAAGGCGCGCTCTTGGTGGTTGACGCCACTCAGGGCGTTGAAGCGCAGACTCTGGCCAACGTCTATCTGGCGCTGGATCATGACCATGAAGTCATTCCCGTGCTCAACAAGATAGACCTGCCCAGCGCCGAGGTTGAGCGCGTTAAGGCTGAAATTGAAGAAGGCATCGGTCTTGACTGCTCCCAGGCCCTCCCCGTGTCCGCTAAAACGGGCATGGGCGTAGACGCTGTGCTTGAAGCCATCGTGCACCAGCTTCCCGCCCCCAAAGGTGACCGGGCCGCTCCGCTCAAGGCCCTTATTTTTGACTCCTGGTACGACAGCTATCAGGGCGTGGTGGTGCTTTTTCGCATTATGGACGGCAGCGTGCGCAAGGGCGACAACGTGCGCCTCATGAGCACAGGCAAAGAATATGAAGTGCTGCGACTGGGCGTTTTTTCGCCCGAACCCACTGACGTCAAAGAACTTTTAGCCGGCGAAGTGGGCTTTCTCTGCGGGTCTATCAAAGAGCTGGGCGATGCCCGCGTGGGCGATACCATCACTCACGTCGATCGGCCCGCCAGCACGGCGGTTCCCGGCTTTAAAGAAGTGAAGGCCATGGTTTTCTGCGGGCTTTATCCCACAGAATCCGATGAATACGAAGACCTCAAGGCTTCGCTGGAAAAACTCCAGCTCAACGACGCCGCATTTTCTTACGAGCCGGAAACCTCGCAGGCTCTCGGCTTTGGTTTCCGCTGCGGCTTTCTTGGTCTTCTGCACATGGAAATCATTCAGGAACGCCTGGAACGGGAATTTGAGGTGGGCCTCATCGCCACCGCGCCTTCCGTGGTCTATAAAGTGGTGACACATGACGGCAAAACGCTGGAAATCGACAACCCCAGCCACTTGCCCGATCCCACAAAGATCGACACCCTCTATGAGCCCTATGTGAGCATGGACATTCATGTGCCCAACGACTACGTGGGCAACGTCATGAAGCTTTGCGAAGAAAAGCGCGGCACGCAGAAAAACCTGCACTACCTCGCCGCTAACCGCGTCGTGGTCACCTACGAACTGCCCTTTGCCGAAATTGTTTACGATTTCTTCGACAGGCTCAAGTCCGCCACGCGCGGCTATGCCTCAATGGACTATCATCCGCTGGACTACCGCGCCTCTGACCTGGTGCGCCTTGACATCATGCTCAACAGCGAACCCGTTGACGCCCTGGCCGTCATCGTGCACCGCGACCGCGCCTATACCTACGGCCGTGGGCTGGCCCTCAAGCTCAAGCGCACCATCCCGCGCCAGCTTTTCCAGGTAGCCATTCAGGCCGCCATCGGCCAAAAGATCATCGCCCGCGAAACTGTCACCGCCTTCCGCAAGGACGTGACCGCCAAATGCTACGGCGGCGACATCAGCCGGAAACGCAAACTGCTGGAAAAGCAGAAAGAAGGCAAACGGCGCATGAAGCGCATGGGCAACGTGGAACTGCCGCAGGAGGCATTTCTGGCGGCCCTCAAAGTGGGCGACGACTAGAATATTATGTAATGGGGTGTGCTGTGGGGAAGGCCCTTTAGGGCGGAAGTGCTTAGAGTTTTTTGTGGGGGAGGAACCCTTTTGTAAAAGGGTCGCCTCCCCCACACCCCCACCCCCCAAAACTTTTACTTCTGCCAATCTACTACAGAAATGCTCCCGGCCCGAAACCGGGCGAGAAGACAGCGGGGCCAAAAGTCGTGACTGCCGGGCCTGACTCTGCCTCAAGAATAACCTGCCTCACCTCCGCCAAGTATTTTCGATAGCTAACCTGCTTTATATCTTCGCGTTGCCATAGTCCTTGCTGCTCTAAAGCCACATGCGACGCATAGCCTCTTTGCTCACGCCCATACGCCGCATGCACATATCAAAATAGGCCCGCCAGGGGGCATAGCTGGTGTTGCCCCGCCATTCGGGGTTCATATCCGAGGCTTCCCGTCGGCACTGGTAGTAGGCATCCAGATCCTGCTGCTCTTCAAAGGTCAATGGCCGCTGTTCACGCGGCGCACAGGCGCTCAGGCCAGCCGCAAGAACAAGGCAGAGCACAAACACCGCGCGCACGCCACCTTTGCCCCTCGTAACAGGCGAAAAAGGTGCATGGCTGGCACTCTTCACGTTTTTCGCATTGCGGGCAGGCCTCGCCCCCTGCTCAGCCCCGCAGCCGCTGCCGCGTGCGCACTCTGCCATGGGCGCGGGCGCATGACTCTGCGGCCCACTCTTCGCTGCTCTTGTCCGCTTCATTGTATTCCCCCTGCTGTTTTCGCTCGCCCTATGCCATGCGCAAGCCGGATCTGCCGTGCTTATGCCGGATCTGCCGTGCTTATGCGGGATCTGCCGTGCTTATGCGGGATCTGCTGTGCTTATGCGGGATCTGCTGCAGTATGCAAAAGGCCGCACCCTTGGGCGCGGCCTTTTGCATATATTCCGTCATGGTCACGCTCTAAAGCAAGTACCATTGAGGCAAAACTGTGGTTCAAAGGCGCTGTTTCTGGCCTTTTGGCTCCCCCGCCCGCAGGTCAGGGGGCTTTCTCTAAGAGCCAGAACAGGAATAAAAGTTTTGGGGGGTGGGGGCGTGGGGGAGGAGCCCCTTTTTCAAAAGGGGCCCTCCCCCACAAAACACTTCAACTATCCCCTGGCCTCTGGCCTCTGGCTTGTGCCTAATACGCGTGCTCGTCGTCCAGATCCTCGGGCAGCACAGGCTCGGAAAACAGCCGGTACATCCAGAACTGGTACAGCAATATGATGGGAACCATCACAAGCGCCACGCCCAGCATGATCTTGAGTGTAAGCTGGCTTGAGGAGCCGTTAAAGGCTGTAACCGTGGCCGCCGGGTCAATGGAGGAAATGATCATGCCCGGATACATGCCCATGACGCCAAAGAAGGTGACGCCCAGGATGAACAGGGCGCTGAAGCCCCAGGCCAGCCACAATTTTCCCGCATGCAGCATGATGCGCGCGCCGATGAGGCCCGCAAGGGCCACCAATGGCAGAACCAGCAGCGCGGGCATGGCCAGATAGTTATCAAACAGCTTGGTGTAAAACGCCGAAAGAATAAGAAAGGCCACCAGCAGCACGAGCATGATGGGCCAGACAAAGCTGGCCGTGGCCACCGCGCGGATTTGCAGTTCGCCCCGGCTTTTTATGGCCAGCCACAGGGAGCCGTGCAAAACGAACATGCAGAGAAAGAACGCCCCGCCAGCCAAGCCGTAGACATTGAGCAAGGCGAGCAGGTTGCCGTGATACACGCGCTGGGCGTCTACGGGTATGCCCATGAACAGGTTGGAAAAAGCCACGCCCAGCAGAATGCAGGGCACGAGGTTGGACACAAAGTGCACGCAGTCCCACAGGCTGCGCCAGGCTTCGTGCTCCACCTTGCTGCGAAACTCAAAAGACACGGCCCTAAAAATCAGGGCAAAGAGCAGCATCAGCAGCGGCGCGTACAGAGCGCTGAACATGACTGCATACGCCTTGGGAAAAGCCGCAAAGGTCACGCCCCCGGCGGCGATAAGCCACACTTCGTTACCGTCCCAGAACGGCCCGGCGGCATTATACATAATACGGCGTTCTTCTTCATTTTTGCCCAAGAATGGCAGCAAAGAGCCCATGCCCAGGTCAAAACCGTCCAGAATAAAATACATGGCCCACAACAATGCCCACAGCACAAACCAGGTAGTTTCCAACATGGTTACACCTCCTGGGCGTCCGGGCCCTTGATGGCAAATTTGCGCAGCAGATAAATGTCCAGAATGCCCAGCAGCGAGTAGACGCAGATAAAGGCTATCAGCGAAATAACCACGTTGTCGGCCGGTACGGGTGAAACGGCATCTGTGGTGCGCATGAGATTATAGACGATCCAGGGCTGACGGCCAATTTCCGTAACGGCCCAGCCCACCATAAGGCCGATATACGGCAAGGGAATATTGTAGACCAGCAGTCTGAGCAGCAAGGGATTGGGATTTTCCTTCTTGCGCTGCAAACAGGCCCAAGCCGAAAGCACCAGAAATATGCCCGCCAGCGCCACCATGGTGCGGAATGTCAAAAATACGGGCAATACCGGGGGCCGGTCTTCCTTGGCAAAAGCCTTGAGGCCTTTTACCTCGGCATGCACGTCGTCAAAGGCAATCCAGCTCAGCAGGCCGGGAATGCCGAGGGCCTCCACCGTATTTGTTTCATTTTCCGGGTCAGGCCACACCAGCAGATAAAAAGGCGCATCAGACTGCGTTTCCCAGTGCGCTTCCATGGCGGCCAGCTTGGCAGGCTGGTATTTGGCCACAGTCTTGCCCTGCTGGTCGCCCGAAAGGGCCAGCAGCAGCACAAAGAACAGGGTAAAGGGCGCCACCATTTTGAAAGAGCGGCTGAAGAACTCGACATTGCTCTTGCGCAGCAAGTGCCAGGCAGAAACCCCCAACACAAAGAAACCGCCGAGCGCCCACGCGGCTATGACGGTGTGCGCGAACATGCCCCAGCCATAGGGGTTGGTAACCACATCATAAAAATTTGAAAGTTCGGCGCGGTTATTGGCCTCGTTGATGTAGTAACCCACGGGGTTCTGCATGAAGCCGTTGGCGAGAATGATCCAGAGCGCGGAAAGGTTGCCCGCGAGCGCCACAAGCCAGATGGAGGCGAGGTGCATTTTTTTGCCCACTCGGTTCCAGCCAAAGTGCCAGACTGCCAGAAAGGTGGACTCAAGAAAAAAGGCCACCGTAGCTTCGATGGCAAGCAGCGACCCGAAAATGTCGCCTACATATTCAGAATACCTTGACCAGTTGGTTCCGAATTGGAATTCCAGCGTAATGCCGGTCACCACGCCCAAGGTAAAGTTGATGACAAAAAGTTTTCCCCAGAATTTCGCCTGTTTTTTCCAGAATTCGTCGCCGGTTCGCACATAGCGGGTTTCCATCCAGGCAATAATTACCGAGAGGCCCAGCGTGAGGGGCACAAAAACAAAATGAAAAAACACGGCCACAGCGAATTGCAGACGCGAAAGCATTACGACGTCCATTAGGCCCTCCTTGGATATCCTTACAGCGATTTACTATTTCCCATAAAGAAAGGCAAGTGGTTATGAATACTGATACATTCATAACATACTGCCAAAGGTGACTTTCTGCCTTTTGGACTTTTTTGTCCAATGACAAAACTGATTTCACAGGGCTGCAATTTTGTGTTTCGCAACCATAATACCACTTGAAAAATCAAAAAGCGGTATTATCTACAAGGATATCACTTTTCAGGAGGTTTGTCATGGCCGAGGCAGATAGAAATCCCCGCCAATTTCGAGCTGAGGTGCGTAAGGTTTTACACATCCTTACCAACTCCCTCTATACCAATCGGGAAATTTTTTTGCGTGAGCTTATTTCCAATGCTTCAGACGCGCTGGACAAACTGCGCTTTCGCATCAATCGCGGCGAAAGCCCCCGCGTGTCCGATCTTCCGCTGGAAATACGCATCTCAATTGATAAAGAAGCAAAAACCATTACCCTGGCCGATACCGGCCTGGGCATGACAGCCGATGAGCTGGCGGAGCACCTGGGAACCATCGCCAAATCCGGCTCCGAGCAATTTCTGGCCGATATCGCCGCCGAAAATGCCGCCAAGGCATCTCCCGCCAACGGCGCGGCCGACACCACAGACGAAGAACACAGCGCCGAGGCCGATGCGGCCAACATCATCGGCCGCTTTGGCGTGGGCTTTTATTCGGTCTTTATGGTGGCTGAAAAAGTCAGCGTCACCTCGCGGCCGGCTTTTGGCCAAGACAGCACCGCCAACACCTGGATCAGCGACGGCCTTGGAACCTACACCGTGGCCCCGGCAGAAGGCGAAGAACCCCAGCGCGGCACAGTCATCACCGCATGGCTCAAGGACGATGCCGCAGAATTTCTTGAAAAATTCCGCGTAGAGTCCGCTATCCGCAAGCATTCGGCCTTTGTGCCTTTTCCTGTCTTTGTGGAGGGCGAACAGGTCAACACCCAGCCCGCCCTGTGGCGCGAGCCCAAGTTTTCCGTTACGCAAGAGCAGTATGCGGCCTTTTATAAGGCCCTTACCTATGACAGCAACGACCCGCTGGATGTGCTGCATTTTTCCGTTGACGCGCCCGTGCAGTTCAACTCCCTCTTTTTCATTCCCGACAATGCCCAAGACTTCTTCGGTGCAGACCGCGACTTCTGGGGGCTGGATCTTTACGCCCGCCGCGTGCTGATCCAGCACCGCAATAAGGAGCTGATCCCCGAGTATCTGGCCTTTCTCAAGGGCGTTGTCGACACAGAAGACCTGCCCCTGAACATCTCGCGCGAAACACTTCAGGAAAACGTGGTGCTGCGCAAGATCAATCAGGTCATTGTCAAGCAGACCCTCGCCCACCTTGAAAAGTTGGCGAAAAATGATGCGGAAAAATACGCAGCCTTCTGGCGCCTACACGGCAAGGTATTCAAGCTCGGCTACCACGATTTCGCCAACCGCGAGCGGGTCACCGCCCTGCTGCGTTTCAACGCCTCTAATCTGGCTGATTCCGAAGCCCTGACCAGTCTGGACGAATACATGGCCCGCGCGCCCGAAGGCCAAAAAACCTTCTGGTTTGTGGCCGCGCCCAACCGCGAGGCCGCCCGCCTGAACCCGCACATGGAACGTTTCCGCCAGAAGGGTATAGAAGTTCTTTACCTCTTTGAACCCATTGACGAATTTGTCATGGACGGCCTTGGTCGCTATAAAGAGTGGGAGTTCAAATCTGTAGAAACCGCGGCTGATGACGCCCTCAAAGACTTCACCGACAAGGAAAGTCCGGCCCGCGAGGCCGCTGCGCCCCTTTCGGATGAAGACAGCTCCAGCTTTGACGGCCTGCTGGCCCGCATGAAGGAAGTGCTGGACGACAAGGTAACGGAGGTGCGCGTTTCGCACCGCCTGGCCGACAGCCCCGCTGTGCTCGTCTCGCCCGACGGCGGCCTTTCCTCGTCTATGGAAAAGCTGCTCAAGGTCATGCAAAAGGACGATTCCCTTCCGATTAAAGTGCTGGAAGTCAACCGCGACCACCCCCTGCTGCGCAACATGCTGCGCATGTTCAAGGCCGACAGCAGCGACAGGGTTCTGGCCGAGATGACGCAAAGCCTGTTTGACGCCAGCCTGCTCCTGGATGGCTACCTCAAAGATCCGCAGGCCCTGGCCGCCCGCACGGGCAAACTGCTGGAAGAAGCCGCCGCCTGGTATACAGAGGTTCGTAAAATATAGCGCGGCGCGCGGGGTAGGCGCCTACGCGGCGGGGGTAGGCGCCTACACGGCGGGCGTAGACGCCTGCACGGCGGGCAATAAAAAAAGGTCTTGCCCTTTGGGATGGGGAATGTGTGCCCTGCGGGCACGGGGGCTTGTTTTTTTCATTTAGTTTGGGCCGCCTACGCGGCGGCCCAAACTAAATGAAAAAAACAAACCCTTCCCCTTCCCTAGCCACCCTACAAAATCCGCACTCCGTCTTCTTCCACCAACACGGTGTACTCCCACCGCACCCCGCCCCACTGGGGATAATACAATCCCGGCTCCACGGTAACCACCATGCCCGGCTCAAGCAGCCCCTCGGCACGCGGCGAAAGGCTTGGCGCCTCATGGGTTTCAAGCCCCACGCCGTGCCCCAGCCCGTGGGTAAATGCATCGGCGGTTCCGGCTTTTTCAAACACTGCTCGCGCATGGCCGTAGGCATCGCGCAGCGCCTGACCGGGGCGCATGGATTCAATGGCCGCGGTCTGCGCCTGACGCACGAGGTCATAGGTGCGTCGAAAATCGTCGGTGGGTTCTTGCCCCACCCAGAAGGTGCGCGTCTGATCCGAGCAGTAGTTGTCCACGCGGCAGCCAATATCCACAAGCACCGGGCAATTGTCGGTCACAAGGTCATCGCCCGGTATGGCATGGGGCAGGGCAGCGTTTTTGCCTACAGCCACAATATTCTCAAAGGCCAGTTCCGAAGCGCCGTTTTCACGAAAAAACTTTTCAATAAGCCAACTTACCTGGCTCTCGCTGCGCCCCGGTTCAAGCTGACCTTCAACCCATTGCAGCAGCTTGTGGTTGAGCGCAAAAGATTTTTCCAGCGCCGCCACTTCGCAAGGTTCTTTGATGCGCCGCAAGCGCTCCACCAGGCCATCGGCGGCTTCGCAGTACAAAGCTGGCCCGGCCGCCGCCAGATCACGGGCAAAGGCCAGGCTTGTGCCTTGCGCCTCAATGCCTATGCGGCTTCCGCAATCACGCAGCAGCCTGTAAATATCTTTGGCTGCGTTACCGCCATAGATAAAAACGCGCTCCTCATCCCACAGGCGGGCGGCAGCATCTCGATAGCGGGGGTCTGTAGCCAGCCAGTCACGGCCTTCGGCGGTGATCACCAGCCGCCCGGCGCTCTCGTTATACTGCGGGTCGTGCAGTTCAAAGCCTGAAAGATAAAAACGGTTGGCGGCCTGGCTGACAAGCAGCGCATCCAGCCCACGCTTGCGCATGGCCCGACGAAGCTGCTCACGCCGGGAGGCATATATCTGCTTCATGAGTATTCTCCTGCACTCAGTATAGCGCGTGCGTAGAACCCTGAAAAGTTGAATTTTTCCGGCAATGGCAGGCCGCTGCAGACAATGCGGCCCAAAGATGCAGGCCTTGGCAGGTCAAGGCAAGCGCGCCTTGCGCAAGGGGATATGCACCAGCACATTTAGCGAACTGGCCGACAAGTTCAAGCGCGCCTCGCGCACGGGCCACATATTGATTGCTGCACTTGCTTCTGGCTGTGCCTGCCTCAAACGCGCCTTGCGCACGGGCCACATGCACCTTCACAAATACTTGTGTGTAATAAAAGGAGGAAATCGACGAAGAAAACACCAGAAAAGGCGCTCGCGACGCCAGTGTTGATGCGCTGCAAATACAATAACGTTCTTTTGGGCACAAGCATTATGGGCCCCTGCAAAAGCCACATTAAAAAAGGGGGTTTAATTGTCCCGTTTAGCCGGCTGCACCCAGTTGACCAGTTGACCAAGTGCGCCTATAGTCTGCGTATGTCGCAACCAACTTCATGCGAGCTGAGTGTCCTGGATCTTGTGCCCTTTGGGCAAACCGGCAACGAAAGCCGCTTCTTCGCACTGCGCCTTACCCGCCCCGAATGGACTACATGGCGGCCTGGCCAGTTTGTTATGATCCGTCCCCAATCTTTCGGGCTTGAAATCCCTTGGGCGCGGCCCCTTGGCATATGCCATATGACCGCCCGGCACATGATCTGTTTTTTTCAGGTTGTGGGTAAAGGCACAAAACGCATGTCCGAACTGCGCCCCGGCGACAAAGTGCGCGCCTGGGGGCCTCTGGGCAACGGTTTTGTCACCGAACCAGATACCCCCACGCTGCTGCTGGCCGGGGGTATGGGTGTTGTGCCCTTTGTGGGCTATGTGAGCGAGCACCCCAAGCCCTGGAACGTTACCCTGCTTTTCGGCCATCGCGAGCCCATAAGCTGCTATCCCGTCGACAGCATCAATGAACATGTGCCCCTGGATAGCCTGCGCGAAACCGTGCCCGGCGACCTGGACAATTTTATATTTTCCATGCAGGAACGCATGACGGAATATGCCGACCAAAAAGGGCTTGTGCTGGCCTGCGGCCCCACTCCCTTCATGCGCACCGTGCAAAAATTCGCCGCCGATCTGGGCGTGCGTTGCCAGCTTTCTCTCGAAAACCGCATGGCCTGCGGCGTGGGGGCCTGCCTTGGCTGCGTGACCAAAACAACAGATGCCTGGCCCGTAGCCGCCAAGCGCAATAGCCAGGTGCAAGCATGCACCCACGGCCCTGTATTCTGGTCAGACCAGATCGAACTATAATCCGCTGAAAACAGCGCACAGAGCAGAACACAACGCTGTTTTGCTCCGTTGCGCCGTTATACGGCCGGAACGTGCGCCCTGCACTGACCCCGGGCGCATCCACGCTTTGGCATATCCTGTTCTCTGCCGAGTTGCGGCCAATTCGCCGGAAGCCACGCCGTTATGCGGCATTTTCCAGAGCGTTGCGCCGCCTCAAAGACAGCGGACAGAACAGCAGAGTGGAACACGCCCCGGCGGGCACAAAACACCTTGCCACCCCCCGCCCGGCGCATGACGTGCGCCCCGGCGGGTCTGCGTGGTTACTGGAGAATGCGGTATGGACCTTTCCGTTACGCTGAACGGGCAAACACACGATCTGGCCCTCAAAAATCCCATACTTACGGCTTCCGGCACGTTTGGCTACGGTGTGGAATTCGCCAGCTACGGCGACCTAACCAGTCTTGGCGGCATGGTGGTCAAGGGCCTTTCCCTTGAACCGCGCGAGGGCAATCCCATGCCGCGCATCGTGGAAACCGTCTCTGGCATGCTCAATGCCGTTGGGCTGCAAAATGACGGTGTAGAAGTATTTTGCACGCAAAAACTCCCCCTGCTGCCCTGGCAGGAAACATCTGTCATAGCAAATATTTACGCATCATCTGCCGAAGAATTCGGCCGCCTGGCCGCCCGCCTTAATGATGAAGAAGGCGTGGCCGCCCTGGAAGTGAACGTCTCCTGCCCCAACGTGCGCGAAGGCGGCGTGGCTTTTGGCCAGGATCCGAGCATGATCGCCCAGGTCACGGCCATCGTGCGCCACGCGGCCCCCGGTAAGCACATCATGGTCAAGCTTTCGCCCAACGTCACCGACATTACGGTTATGGCGCGCGCAGCAGAAGACGCCGGGGCCGACAGCATTTCCTGCATCAACACCCTGCTGGGCATGGGCGTAGACCTGCAAACCCGCCGCCCGTCACTGGCCAATATAGTGGGCGGGCTTTCCGGCCCGGCCATCAAGCCCGTGGCGCTGCGCTGCGTGTGGCAGGTGGCCCGCGCGGTCAAGATTCCCGTCATTGGCGTGGGCGGCATCTCTTGTGTGGAAGACGTTCTGGAATTCATCCTGGCTGGCGCACACGCCGTTCAAGTCGGCACAGCAAGCTTCATGCGGCCAGACTGCGCCTTTGACCTTGTGCAGCAGTTGCCTGCGGCCTGCCAGCGTCTGGGCATCACCTCGCTGGAAGAGCTGCGCGGCAGCCTGCAAGTGGACTAATCCATGACGCTTACCATCATTAAAGCCAGGTCTGAGGCGGAATTCGGCCAGTTTGTGGAACTGCCCTGGGCCATTTACGCCCAAAGCCCCCTGTGGACGCCGCCCATCAAAAGCCAAGAGCGGGAATTGCTCACGCCGGGCAAGCACCCCTTTTGGGAAAGCGCGCGCCGGGAGCTTTTTCTCGCCCTGCGCGACGGGCGCCCCGTGGGCCGCATAGCCGCCATTGTGGACGAAAAGTACAATGCCTACGCTGGCGAAACCTGCGGGGCCTTTGGCTTTTTTGAATGCGAAAACGATCCCGAAGCTGCTCACGCCCTGCTGGATACCGCCAAAAACTGGTTGGCCGCCAGGGGCATGACCTTTATGCGCGGGCCCATGAACCCGTCTTCAAACTATACCTGGGGTCTGCTGGTGGACGGCTTTGAGCTTGCCCCCACCGTCATGATGCCCTGGAACCCGCCCTATTACGCCGAGCTGTTGGAAACCTGGCATTTGCGTAAAGAACAGGATCTTTTCGCCTACCTTATGGAAAGAAAAAGCTTTAATCCGCCGGAATGGCTCCATGAAGAAGTGGCCCGCCTCAAAAAAGAGGGGCATTTCACCTGCCGCACTTCCAGCAAGGCCACGCTGACCCAAGACATCCGCGACATGTTCACCTTGTACAAAGAGTCGTGGGCGCAGAACTGGGGCTTCTCCCCCTTGTCGGACGCGGAGGCCGAACAGCACGTCAAAGAACTCAAGGCCGTGCTGGACACGGACTTTTTCGTGCTCTTCTTCCACAACGGCAAACCAGCGGCGGGCATGGTGGCCCTGCCCGACATGGCCCCCCTGCTGCGGCGGCTCAACGGCAAGCTGGGGATTACAGCGCCGTGGCACTGGTGGCAGGCGCGCTCTGAAATACGCGGCGGCTACCGCATTATTCTTTTCGGCATCCGCGAAGAATTCCGGCTCATGGGCCTGCCCCTGCTTTTGCTGGATTATATGATGGAAAAAGCCCATCAGAAGCCGGATTTCCAGTGGGTTGAAGGCTCGTGGGTTCTTGAAGACAACGTGGCCGTCAACGATCTTATTGAAGATTTTTCAGGCCGCCTCACAAAACGCTATCGCATTTACCGCAGGGAAATCGGGGCATGAGCACGGCGGCTCACGGTACAGGCATGAACACATTTTCTGATTTTTCGAGCAACAACGCCCACATGGCGGGCGTCAGGGTGCTGCTCACAGGCGCAACCGGCTTTGTGGGGCGGCATCTGTTGCCGCAGCTGCTTGAGGCCGGGGCGCAAGTGACCTGTCTCACGCGCTCAAGCTCGCGCACCGCCCACCTGCCTCAAGGCGTGGCCGTTGTTGAAGCAGACCTTGCCAGCGGGCGCGGCCTGGCTCAGGCCCTTGAGGGGCAAGACATGGTCATCCACATGGCCGCCCTGCTTTTCGGTCTGGGCTGGCAAGACTATCTGCGCGCCAATGCTCGCGCCGCGCGCAGCCTGGCCGATGCCATCATGCAGGCCGACATGGCCGCGCGCAACGGAAGCCGCACCAATAACGTGAGCGACGCCGACGGTGCGCATGGCCCCAATGCCCCCAATGGCCCCAATGACACGACCAGCGGCAGCGGCCCCAGCGGCGGTATCCGGCGTTTTGTGCTGGTGTCGAGCCTTGCGGCCACTGGCCCCAGCGCCACGCCCCCTGGCGTGGAAGACGACGCCCCGCCCGCCCCCGTTTCTGCATACGGCTGGTCAAAAATGCTTACCGAGCAGATTCTGGGCCGCGCCCTGGGCGACCGCCTGGTCACCCTGCGCCCACCCATCATCTACGGCTCCGGCGACAAGGGCCTGCTGCCCGTGTTCAAAGGCGTCATATCCGGCCTGGCTGTGAGCCCCGGCTATGGGCGGGAATTTCCCGTCAGCGCCATCCATGCCCGCGATATGGGCCAGGCCGTCATCTGCGCCTGCCGCCCCGAAGCAAAGGGCGTCTACCACATCAATGACGGGCAAGAATACACCATGAGCGCTTTTTGCCGCGCCATGAGTGCTGCGGCAGACAAAGCCCTTAACCGCGAAGCGCGCCGGGTGCGCATCATCCGCATGCCCCTGCCCGTCATGGCGCTCACGGCCGGGCTGTCTTCGGCCTTCGGCATTGTGGCCGACGCCCTGCTGGCCCGGCTGCCCGCCCGTTTTGGCGGCCGCCTGCGCCGCGCCCCCAACTGGAATATGGACAAATACCGCGAAGCGCGTCAGGCGGGCTGGCTGTGTAACGGCTGCCGCATACGCCACGAACTTGGTTTCACGCCCAGCATGAGCCTTGAGGCGGGAATGAAAGAAGCCATAGAAGGCTACCGCCGTGAGGGCTGGTTGTGAAGATAACGATTCAGGAACTTTCCAAGTCATTTGGCGGCCGGGATATTTTCAGCAATTTTTCGTTGGAGGTAGATTCCGGCGTGCGCCTGTGCGTCTGCGGGCCCAACGGTACGGGCAAGTCCACGCTTTTGCGCCTGCTGGCCGGGGTGGATGCCCCGGACGGCGGCCGCGTCATCCTGCCGCGAGGCTGCCGCATGGGCTATGTGGAGCAGGAGCTTTCTGAAGAAGCCCTGAACACGCCCCTGCTCACCTATGTGCTGGATGTGCTGCACGACTGGAGCGATTTTTGGGCCCAGTGGGAAGACGCCGCCGCCAACGAAGACGAAGCCCAGCTCACCGAGCTTATGCACCTGCAAAGCGAGCTTGAGGCGCGCTACGGTTATAATCCCGAGCACAGGGCCAAGGCCGTGCTTTCGGGCCTGGGCTTTGCCGAACGCAAATGGCACCGCACCCTGCGCGAACTCTCGGGCGGCTGGCGCGAACGAGCCAAGCTGGCCCGCGTGCTCACCGCCGGGGCCGACGTGCTCCTGCTGGACGAACCCACAAACCATCTGGATATGGAAGCCGTGGAATGGCTGGAGTCCTTTTTGCTGGACTTCAAGGGCGCGCTGGTCTTTGTGGCGCACGACCGCCGCTTTATGGACACAGTGGGCACGCATGTGCTGTACCTCGGGCTTTCGCGCCCCGTTTTTCGCAAGGCCACCTATACCCAGTTTCTGACCCTTCAGGACGAGTACAACGCCCAGCGCGAACGCGAAGCCCGCGCCCTCAAGGACGAGCTCGACCGCAAAATGGCCTTTGTGGAGCGCTTCCGCGCCAAGGCCACCAAGGCCCGTCAGGCCGGATCACGCCAGAAAATGGCGAAAAAACTTGAAAAAGAGCTGGAAGACTACCGGCCGGAGCCCAAGCGCAAAGAGCTGAACTTCAGCTGGCCCGAAGCACCGCACTCTGAAAAAATTGTGCTCTCTGCCGCCGATCTGGATTTTCACTTCACTGACGGCAAAAAAATGTGGCCGCCGCTGAACTTCACCCTGTATCGCGGCCAGCGCATCGCCCTGGTTGGCCACAACGGCTGCGGCAAGTCCACCCTGCTCAAATTGCTGGCCGGCACCCTTGAACGCTGCGGCGGCCATATGGTCACCTCGTCTCAGGTGCGCCTCGGCTACTACACCCAGCACCAGATGGACACCCTGCGCAGCGATACCACCGTGCTTGGCGAAATACGCCGCCTGTCCGACCCCCGCACCACAGAAGAAGAGCTTATGAGCGTGCTCGGCCTCTTCATGCTGGGGCAGGAATACTTTGACCGCCAGGTCAGCGGCCTTTCAGGCGGCGAAAAAAGCCGCCTTGTGCTGGCGAGCCTGTTTTTGAAACGCTGCAACTTTCTGCTGCTGGACGAACCCACCAACCACCTTGACCTTGAAAGCCGCGAAGCCCTGGTAGCAGCCCTGCAAAAATTCACAGGCACCCTGCTTATGGTGGCTCACGACCGCTGGCTGCTCTCGCAGGTGGGCGCGGAAGCGTGGGAGCTTGACAAAAACGGCCTGACCGTGTTCTCGGATTTTGCCGCCTATGATGCCGAACGCCGCGCCCGCATGGCGGGGGCCGGGCAATCGGCCCTGGGCGCAACCGGCGGCGCAGCCACCGGGCAGGGCGCGGCAAGCGCGCTGGCGCAGGAAGCTCTTGCGCAAAACCTTTCGCGCGAGGAACAGAAGCGCCTCAAACGCGAACAGGGCGAAAAACGCAACGCCCTGCACAAAGAAATCAAACCCCTGCAAAGCAAGTACGACGCGTTGGAAAAAGAACTTACGGCGGTGCTGGAAAAACAGGGCACGGTGGAAGCCCAGCTGGCCGACCCCGAGGTTTACGCAGACCACGAAAAAGCGGCGGAGCTGCTGAAGAGTTTTGAGGTCTGCAAAAAGCGCGGTGAAGACATCTTTGAGGAAATGACCGCCCTTGACGAACGCATGGAAGCCGTGCGCGCACGGTGGAATACAGATATATAATTGTAGAAAGGTTTATTATTGAAAGACTTTGTGGGGGAGGGCCCCTTTTGCAAAAGGGCCTCCTCCCCCACACCCCCACCCCCCAAAACCTTTATTTTTGTGGCTATATGCTACCAAAATTCTTCTGGCCCAAGGGCGAAGAGGGCAAAAGAGCACCTGACAGGCCTAAGCTGCATCAAAGGTACTCTGCTCTAAAGTAATTTTACGTTAAAACTGCCCTGCCACTACGGGGCAGACCTCACCGAGCAGACGGCTCAACCAAAAAATGAGTGCATCTCACACGTAACCGCTCCAAACGCCGAAACAAGGCATGAGCCGTTACGAGCAGATGCCCTCAAAGCCACTATGCTCACGGTGTTAAGGAAAATATCCTGAATGGACGACATGCAAACCATTGACGTGGCGGCGGGCATCATCTGGCGCGGCGGACATTTTCTGACCTCGCAACGCCCCACCAACAAAGTTATGGAAGGCTACTGGGAATTTCCCGGCGGCAAACTTGAAGGCGCTGAAAGCCCTGAAGAAGCGCTCAAGCGCGAGTTGGCCGAAGAACTGGGCATAGGCGTGCGTGAGGCCAGCTACTGGCAGTGCGTGGAACATTGCTACGCCGAGCGCAAACTCAACGTGCGCTTGTATTTTTTTCACGTCACAGATTTTTCCGGCGAACCATGCCCCGCCGAGGGGCAGAACCTGCGCTGGATCAGCCCCGATGAAGCCACGGCGCTGGACTTTTTGCCCGCGGATTCCGGCGTGCTCGAACAGCTGCTGGCTCTTGCCGATCTGCGCGCCCCGCTGAAAGTATCCTAGAGCGTGTCGTCACGAGCGCCTTTTCTGCTATCTCTGCGTCGAACTTCTCCTTTTATTCCGGTCGAGTACCATCAGAGTACACTCCCTGCACAAAAGGTTCGTTTTCCTCGATATCGCAAGGAAATTCATCTCGTGACGACACCCTCGTGCAGCGTGAGACCATGTAAACTTTTTCAAAGTTGAAATGCTCTAAAAAAGTCGGCACAAAATTTCTTCGAGTCTTTTACATATTTGCGGCAACGTTCTGGCCGGAAGCCTCTGCTTTCGGAATCCCCACCTCAGATGACAAAAACTCCTGTAACAAACTGCAACAGGAGTAAAAGTTTTGAGGGGTGGGGGCGTGGGGGGGG
>CAZFCC010000016.1:40718-45735 GCA_964517635.1 uncultured Desulfovibrio sp.
TCCCCCACAAAACACTCCAGCCACTCATAGCTTTAAAGTGCTGTCCCCCCTCCCCCACAAAACACTCCAGCCACTCATAGCTTTAAAGTACTGCCGCTTCCCCCACAAAATATTTCCATACCAAACTTCCCAAGTTCACACTCTGGGCCACTGCACAGCGCGTATTTCCGGTTCCTTGCGGGCCGGTTTTCTCTTTTGGCCCAGCACCCCGGCCGGAGCCATGACCGCTTCCACCGGCCCCTGATCTTCGTCCTGCTTCGCTTGTCCCAATGGCGCCAGCTGCGCCGCGCCGCCGTCTGCCAGCAGGGCTTCGCCCAGGCTGCCGCTTCCCACGCCAGCGGATGGCGTGGCTTCGGGCCGTGCTCCAGGCGCGAGCCCATGCCGCAACACTTCGCGCGTGCGTTCAAAAAGATTGCTCAAAATGGAATTGGACACCAGCATGCCGCTGCGCGTCAGCCGCAGATAGCCGTTGCGGATGCGGATAAGCCCGTTTTCATGCAGGGCCTGCACCAGCCGCTGGTGGTCGCGCACAAAGTCCCTGCCGGTCATTTCCCGATAGGCCTTGACCCGCAGCCCCCGCGCCGTGCGCAAGCGCAGCATGAGCAGCTCCAGCACACGGGTTTGCGGCGTCAGCTCTTCCACATCCTGCCCCAGGCTGCCCTCGCGGGTGCGCGCGTCCCAAGCTTTCTGACTGGCCGGGTTAGTCCAGCGGCGGCCGCCGATGGTAGACGTGGCCGAAGGCCCCAGGCCGAGGTAGTCCTCCCCTTCCCAGTAGCCCATATTATGGCGGCACTGAAAGCCCATGCGGGCAAAATTTGATATTTCGTAGTGCAGATAGCCGTGCTGCTCAAGCAGGGCGGCGCCTTCCATAAACATGATGTTCTGGTCGCGCTCTGGGGGCAGCATGAGGCGGCCTTCTTCCACGTCCAATTCCAGCGGCGTGCCCGGCTCAAGGGTCAGCCCATAGGCCGAGATGTGATCCGGGCTCATGCGCACCACATCCTTGAGGGTTTGCAGCCACTGGCGCACGCTCTGCCCCGGCAGCCCCCACATGAGATCCACGTTGATATTGGCGCAGCCAGCCTCGCGCGCAAGAAAGGCCGCGTGCAGGCTGTCTTGCGCCTTGTGCGGGCGGCCCAGCATGCGCAGCATGCTCTCGTCAAGGGTCTGGATGCCTATGGAAAGACGGTTGATGCCCGCCTCAAGGTATTGGGCGACGCGGTGTCCGCCCCGCAGGGATTCGGGGTTGGCCTCAAGCGTTACCTCGGCCTTGGGCGCCAGGGTAAAATAACGCCCCAAGCGCTCCATAACCAGCGCGATGACGCGCGGGGGCAACAGGCTTGGCGTGCCGCCGCCAAAAAACACGGTCTGCACGGGGCTGCCGCCCAGCCGGTCGCCCCAGTGGGCAAGCTCCATAAACAGAGTGTCTACATAGTCGCGCACCACAGGAGACGATACGGGGTCTACCCCACGCCCCAAGGGGCTGGAATAAAAAGCGCAATAACGGCAGCGCGTGCTGCAGAAGGGAACATGTATATATACGAGCATACGTTTTTCCAGTGACAGAAAAATGGCGCGAAAATGCGGCGCAAGGCCGCCCTAAGGCATTCTTGCAAGGAACATGCCCCACCATGCCCGCACAAAGCCCCTCCTGACAAGCCCCGCGCAGCCCCGCAACAGGCAAAAATGCCTTGCACCAGCCCCAGAGCATAAAAATACCGGGCGTCTTTGCGCCGGGGGCAAGCCCGCGCCCTTGGCAAAAAGCCCCCGGCAGCGTATATTCCTCTACCCGGACAGGCCGCCGCATCAAGGCAGGCCGTCAGCCGTCAGCCGCATCTTTGCGGCATACACGGCACATATGAGGAGAATGCAGCCCATGGACATACGCTTTCAAAATCTAGGCCCCGAACACTGGAAGGGTGGGGTCATGCTGGCCCCCGTCTGCCAGGACGAGGTTCTTACAGAAATTTGCCCCCAGCTGGACAAGGCCGCCCCCTGGCTGGCCATAGCCCCCGCCCTGCGCGACTTCAAGGGCAAGGCCGGTGAACTGGCCCTCCTGCACGGCCACCCCGAACTGGCCGTGCCCCGCGTGCTGGCCGTGGGCCTTGGCCCCCGCGAAAAAATAGACACTGCAGGCATTCGCAAGGCTATTGCCGCCGCCGTGCAGTTGTGCCGCCAAAAAGGCATTGACTCGATCCTCCTGCCCGAGCCTGCTCTGGCCCTCCTGCCCGGTGGCCGTGAGCGCCTGGTGGAAGAATGCGTGTGCGCCGCCCTGCTGGCCCTTTACCGTTATGCGGCCCTGAAAAAGGCCGAGAAAGACGAACCCGCCGATCCGCAGTGGCTGGCCCTGGGCTTTGACGGACAGGAAGTTCCCGATGCCTCGCATGCCGCCGCCCGCAGGGGCGAGAACGCCGCTTGGGCCGTTATGCTTGCCCGCGATCTGGCCAACACGCCCCCCAACCTGCTGTATCCCGAAAAACTGGCCGAGCGCGCTCAGGAACTGGCCCGCGAAAAGGGCTTTACCTGCACCGTTCTTGACGAGCACGAGCTTGAAAAAGAAGGCATGGGCTGCCTGCTGGCCGTGGGCCAGGGCTCGGGCCGCCCGCCCCGCCTGATCATTCTGGAACACGCCCCCAAAGGGCATGAACAGGAAAAGCCCCTCATTCTTGTGGGCAAAGGCGTCACTTTTGATACGGGCGGCATCAGCCTCAAGCCCGCCGCCAACATGCATCAGATGAAAGCTGACATGACCGGGGCCGCCACCGTGCTGGCCACCGTGGCCGCGCTGGCTCAAGAAGATGCCCCCCGCCGCGTCATCGGCCTGCTGGCTTGCGCCGAAAACATGCCCGGCGGCCGGGCCATGCGCCCCGGCGACGTGGTGCGCGCTGTCAACGGTGACAGCGTGGAAATACAAAACACCGATGCCGAAGGCCGCCTTGCCCTGTGCGACGCGCTGGCCTATGCCCAAAAAACGTGGACGCCGTCCGCCCTGGTGGACATTGCCACCCTCACGGGCGCCTGCGCCGTGGCCCTTGGCACACAGATCGCCGGGCTCTTCAGCGACGATACCGACCTTGCCGAGCGCATCCGCGCGGCCGGGGGCGCCTGCGGCGAAGACTTCTGGGCCCTGCCCCTGTGGAAGCCCTATGTGGAACAATTGAAAAGCGAAGTGGCCGACATCTGCCACATGGGCCCGCGCGAAGGCGGGGCCATCAATGCCGCCCTTTTCTTGCAGCACTTCATTCAGGAGGGCGTGCGCTGGGCGCATCTGGACATTGCCGGGGTTGACTGGGTTGCCAAGCCCACTCCCCTGTGCCCCGTGGGGCCTTCGGCCTTTGGCGCACGCACGCTGCTTGAACTGGCCCGGGGAGGCGTTCTGTAATGATGAAGGTGTATCTTATTGGCGCAGGCCCCGGCGATCCGGGCCTGCTGACCCTCAAGGGCCGTGATGCCCTGGCCGCTGCCGATGTGGTGGTATACGACGCCCTGGCCAATGACAGCCTGCTGGGCCACGCCAACCCCGCTGCGGAAAAAATCTATGTGGGCAAGGTGGCGGGCAACCACGCCCTGCCCCAGAACGAAATCAATGCCCTGCTCGTGCGCAAAGCCAAAGAAGGCAAGGTGGTGGCCCGCCTGAAAGGCGGCGACCCCTATATCTTCGGGCGCGGCGGCGAAGAAGCCGAAGAACTGGTGGCCGCGGGCGTGCCCTTTGAAGAAGTGCCCGGCATCTCAAGCACCATCGCGGCCCCGGCCTATGCGGGCATTCCGCTGACCCACCGCGATTTCGCCTCTTCCGTGACCATCATCACCGGCCACGAAAACCCGGACAAGCCCGGATCCGTACACAACTGGCCCGCCCTTGCGGCCAGCGCTTCGACCCTGGTCTTTGTCATGGGCATGAAAAACCTGCCCGACATCGCTCGCAACCTGCTGGACGCGGGCATGGCCCCCGACACTCCGGCAGCACTCATCTATCGCGGCACAACCCCGCACCAGCGCAGCCTTGTGTCTACCCTGGCCCAGTTGCCCACCGCCGCCATTGAAGCCAAGTTCACCAATCCCTCGGTGATTCTTGTGGGCAAGGTGGCCAGCCTGCACAAGACCCTCAACTGGTTTGAGCAAAAGCCGCTTCTGGGCCGCAGCGTGGTCGTTACCCGCGCCCGCGAGCAGGCCAGCGGCCTTGCTGCCAGCCTGACCGAGCTGGGCGCCGACGTCATCCAGTGCCCCACCATTGAAATCAGCCCCATGGCCGACTACGCAGAACTGGATGGCACCCTGAACCGCCTGGCCGAATACCGCTGGATTATCTTTACGTCGGTCAACGGCGTGCGCCACTTCTGGCTGCGCCTGGCTCAGGCCGGGAAAGACAGCCGCGCCATCGGCAGCTGCAAAGTGGCCGCCATCGGCCCCGCCACTGCCGAAGCCCTTGAACAACGCGGCATCAATCCGGACTTTATCCCCGACCGCTACGTGGCCGAAGGCGTGCTTGAGGGTCTGCTGGCCCGCGAAGGCGGCGACGTGAAGGGCAAGCGCTTTCTCCTGCCCCGCGCGGCCAAGGCCCGCGAAGTGCTGCCCGACGAACTGCGCAAGGCCGGAGCTGTGGTGGACGTTATTTCGGCATACGAAACCATTGCCGCCGCCCACCGCAAGGATGAAGTGCTTGAACGCATCAAGGAAGGCCGCCTGGACTGCGTGACCTTTGGCTCGTCCTCCACAGTGGACAACTTTATTTCACTCATCCCGGCGGATGTGCTCAAGGCTCATCCCGAGGTGCAGCTCGCCGCCATCGGCCCCATTACAGCCGATACCCTGACGGCTCACGGCCTGCCCTGCCACATCCAGCCCGAGGAATATACCATTCCGGCTCTGGTAGAGGCCTTGAAAAAACACTTTGCCAAAGCCTGACCCGCGGCCAGGCTGGCTTTGAGAAGACTTTGTGGGTGAGTTTTAAAGGCTTTGTGGGGGAGGAACCCTTTTGAAAAAGGGTTCCTCCCCCACACCCCCACCCCCTAAAACT
>CAZFCC010000017.1:0-45517 GCA_964517635.1 uncultured Desulfovibrio sp.
GCGCTGCCGCCGAGGCCGCTCCGGCCGCCGCCAGCGCAGACAGCAAGGAAGCGCAAGCCGCCAGGCTTGTGCAAAACGCCAAAAACGTTGTCATTGTACCTGGTTACGGCATGGCCCTGGCCCAGGCCCAGCACAAGGTCAAACTGCTTGCCGATACGCTGGAAAGCAAGGGCGCTACAGTGAGCTACGGCATCCACCCCGTGGCCGGGCGCATGCCGGGGCATATGAACGTGCTGCTGGCCGAAGCCAATGTGGATTATGAAAACCTGCTGGAAATGGACACGGTGAACCCGATGTTTGCCGCGTCCGACCTTGTGGTCATCATCGGGGCCAACGACGTGGTGAACCCGGCGGCCAACACGGCCGAAGGCACGCCCATTTACGGCATGCCCATTCTCAAGGCCGAGGACAGCAGCAACATCATTATCTGCAACTTTGACGACAAGCCCGGCTACGCGGGCGTGCCCAACCCGCTGTACGAGCGCGAGGGCGTGATTCTCATGACTGGCGACGCGGCGCAAACCGTGGGCCAGTTGGTGAGCTATGCCCAGGGCGAAAGTCCGGCGGGTGCGGGCGCCTCTACTGCCGCAGTCGCCGCAGATTCCACAGTTGCCGCAGAAGATTCCGCAGATGCTGCTGCTTCCGGCCATGGCCAGAGCAGCGAAGCCCAGGCCGAAAAGCTTGTGCAGGACGCCAAAAGCGTTGTCATTGTGCCTGGTTATGGCATGGCTCTGGCCCAGGCCCAGCACAAGGTCAAGCAGCTTGCCGACCTGCTGGAAAGTAGGGGTGCCAAGGTGAGTTACGGCGTCCACCCTGTGGCCGGGCGCATGCCGGGGCATATGAACGTGCTGCTGGCCGAAGCCAATGTGGATTACGAAAACCTGCTGGAAATGGACACGGTGAACCCGATGTTTGCCGAGTCTGACCTTGTGATTGTCATCGGGGCCAATGACGTGGTGAACCCGGCGGCCAATACGGCTGAAGGCACGCCCATTTACGGCATGCCCATTCTCAGGGTCGAGGAAGCTAAAAACGTTATCATTTGTAACTATGACGACAAGCCCGGCTATGCGGGGGTGGATAATACCCTGTACGGCAGCCCCGGCGTTATCATGATGCTCGGTGATGCTTCGGCCACTATGGACAAGCTCATAGCCATGGCGCAAAAGTAGGGCGGATTTGCTTTAATCTGCCTTAATTACAAAGATACCTTGCCGGGGGGCGCTCTCTTTTTTAGAAGGGGGCGTCCCTTTGCGTTGTGGAACATTGAAGGGTAGCGGCAATGGGCGTAAGAATTGACGTACAGGGCACAAATTGGCCCGAGTGCAGCAATAACGGTTCGGTCGGACTTTTCTGGCCGGTACCATAAGAAAGGATATATGATGACGCTGATAGTACTTTTTGCGGTGGGTCTGGCGGGGGGGCTGGTGTTCGAGTATTTTGATCTGCCCGGCGGGCCCATGACCGGAGCCATGCTGGCCGTGGTCATTTTTAAAACCCTCGGCTCTGTGAGCACGCCCGTAATGCCGCACTGGATACGCTATGTGGTCTATGGCTGTGTGGGGGTGATTGTGGGGAATATGTATAGCCCTGACATGTTGGCGGTGATGCGTTCTACCTGGCCCATAATGCTGTTGTCCACGGCCATCATTTTGTTGGCGGGCCTTTTTTGCGCCTGGGTGAGCATGCGCTTTGGCGGCATGAGCGCCGGGGGGGCTTACCTTGCGACCAGCCCGGGCGGTTTTAATGCCATTGTGGCTCTGGCAGGGGATGCGGACAATGAAGCCCCAGTGGTGATGGTGTACCATTTGGTGCGTATTTACGCCATTGTGCTCCTGTCTCCTCTGGTGGCCAGGCTGCTGACAGCCTTTGTGAAATAGGCCCATGCTTCTGCGCGAAGTTTTAGAGCAGATCACCTTTGAAAATAGACATTTTCAAAGGTGTCATTCTGCCGGAAAATGCGATTTTCTGCAGAATCCACGCCGCATTGCGCGCGCACTTGTGCAGCGTTAGAGCATGTAAACAATTTTAAAGTTGAAATGCTCTAATCCTGACGGGTAAGGTGATAGATGGCGGGAACCATATACATAAGGCTCACGGTCTGTTGCGCTGAATCGTAGCGCGTAGCCACAATGACCGTGCCAAGATTCCAGATGTGCTCATGGTCGCCTTCGCCGGCCGAGGGCGGCCCGAAGCGTTCACTAACCATATGTATGATGCTTTGCACCGTGTCTTTGTTGGGCGCGGCATATTCCAGCTCCACAAAGCCCAGGGGCGCGGGCCTGCCAGGGCCGTAACAAAGGGCCATCTGGCGTGCGCCGGGTACGAGGGCGCCGGGGGTATACAGGTCGCAGATATAGGCGTCGTCCTGCCGGGAAGGCCGCATGCCGGCCTTGGTCAGGATGTCGCGCATGGCCGCCCGGTTGGCCGAATCCAGCCTTTGCCCGAAAAGCACTGCCCCGTGACGCGCGCCAGAGGCTTCAGCCATGGCCTCCAGTTGTTTCATGGCCTGAATAGAACCGCGCATGGCCGCCGCATAGAGTAAAAGCGTGGCCCGGGCCGGATTTTTTTCCACTCCTTGCCCGGTGCTGTAGAGATGGCCCAAGCGGGCCAGCGCATCAATCTGCTGCTGCGCCGCGGCGCGGCTGTACCACGCGGCGGCGGCCTTGTAGTCTTGCGACACGCCATAACCGCTTTCATACATAAGACCCAGATTGTACTGAGCTTCTGCCTGCCCCTGCCGGGCCGCCATGTCAAACCAGCGCGCGGCCTCGTGGGGGTTGGGCTCAATGCCCCGGCCCTGTTCCAGCATGCGGCCATAATTGCTCATGCCCGAGGGGTGTCCCGCAGCTGCGGACTGGGCAAACCAGTGCAGGGCGCGGCCTTCGTCAGGCTCTACCCCCAAACCAAGATCATAGAGCACGCCCAGATTGTTCATGGACTGGCCATCGCCGCCATCGGCGAGGTGCTGCCAGATGGTTCGTGCCTGGGCGAAATCGCCTTTCTGGTAGGCCTCATGCGCTTGTGCTTCGGGGCTGCCGGGTGGAAAGGGGCTTTCTGCTTTTGGGGCAGCCGGCATTTCCGGGGGCGCACTTTCTTCCTTTATGGGCGGCAGGGGCGCGGGGGCGTTTGTTGCGGCGCGTTCGGTCGCGGGGGGGGAAGCTTTTGGCCCGGTGCTTTTGGAGTTTTTGGCAGGCCGGGGGGCCGAGCGTTTCTCTTGTCGCTGGCGCTCTCTTTCTGCATTTTGCTGTTTTTGGCGCAGTTGTGCTTCGGGAGATTGTGGTTGCATTTCGCCCACAACACCTGCTGGTGCGCCATGGCCGGGCATGACCGGAAGCAGCGCAGGGGCCACAGGGGGCACGGGGGCGGGGGGCGGCACGGGAACGGGCGGCGGGACAGGGATAGGGCCGGAACCAGAGGGCGCGGGCGCGCCAAAAGGGCTTGCGCCAAAAGGACTCGCGCCAGAAGCGTTGGGGCCAGAAGCGTTGGGGCCAGAAGGGCTTGCCCCATGCGAACTTGCCCCATGCGAGCTTGCGCCAAAAGGACTCGCGCCTTGTGGCTGGCCTGAGGGCTGGCTTGCCGAGTTTTGGGGCGTGGCTGGCGCGTTGTCCAAAGGCATGTCGGTGTGGCCGCCGAAGAGAAAACCCATAATTTCGCGGGTTGGAGATGCCTGGGGGGCGGGGTTTTGAGCGTCTTGCGGGCTTGGGGCCTGCGGGCTTGCGGCGCGGGCGTTTGCGGCGTGTACGGCCCAGCCGTCTCTCCCGGCACTCCCGGTTCTCCCGGCTCTCACACTGTTTCCGTTGTTACCGGTTTTTGTCTGTCCGCCAGCGGGCAGAAGCGGCGGCGCCTCAACAACCGGAGCCTGCACCGTGGGGACGGTGACCGTGGGAACGGATACAACAGGCTCGTGCACCCTGGGTTCAGTAAAGGTGGGCGTAGGGATGGAGGCCGCAGCCGCCAGGGCCGGGCGTGGTTCGCCTATTGATAGGGCGGCAAGGGCCATGCACAGCGCCATGCACAGCGTCATGCACCGGGCCATGCACCGGGTCAAATTCTGGGTCAGCGCGCTCGGGCAGGGTGCAGGCCGGAGCATGGGGCAGGGCTTGAAAATGTGGGGAGCAGAGAAAGAAATTCCACCAGGGTCAAGCCCCCGCACGGTGGTCATGGTGACCTTGCGGGGGCTGTTTTTGTATGTTGCGGAGCCTGTGGGCGCCGCTATGGTATGGCGTTTGTCCCGGCGCATAGAGTTTTCCGTTTGCTCTCTGTCTTTTCTGTCTTGTTTCTTTTGCCCAGCCTGTTTTGGCCGGTCTATTCTGGCGGCCTATTGCAATACGCATAAAGGTTTTAGGGGGTGGGGGTGTGGGGGAGGGGCCCTTTTGCAAAAGGGGCCCTCCCCACAAAGCATTCCAAAACTAAAAACTCTAATCCATCTGGGGGGCCTCCCCCACAAAGACTTTAAAAAACATTTCCCACAAACTGCTTAATGCCCAACTACTCTAGGGCTTGCGTTTTGGGCAGTTAAAGTTGTTAAAGTCTGTTTCTGTCTTGTCTGTGACGCGCGCATCAAAAACCAGGGCGTGGCCGCGCCAATCACGGATAGCTGCGTTGATTTTTTCCATGTTCACATAGGCCAGCAGGGCGGGCCAGCGGTCGGCCATATCACGCAGCATGCGTGCATAGGTTACTTCGCCGCCGTGGAAGCCGTCAACAAATTCGCAGTCGCCTGAGCCGAAGGTGCGCGGGTCTGTAAAGTCGATTACGTCTATGCCGCGCGCCAGCAGGGCTTCTTTAAGATGGAAGAGGTGGGGATAGTCTGCCTCGCGTTGGCGTATGGCGTCCAGCACTTTGACCGACAAGGGCGAAATAAAGACAAAGGTGGCGATGCCCCGTGCCTTGAGGCGGCAATAAATTTCAGCAAGGGCGTCCACATGGTCGGAGCTTATGCCGCCGGGATCGCGGCTTCCCGCAATGGGCCGGGCGTGGGCAAAGGCCTTGATGCCGTGGCGCACCTGGGAGAGGGTGTCTTCAAACTGATAGTCGAAGGGGCGTTTTTGCCCTGTGGTTTCGGCGGTATAGTACCAGGAGCCGTCGGGCCCGAAGCCGTCGTCGGTTTGTTGCGCCATGATGCCGTAGCGCCCGGCGCGAAAGCCCCCGGCAGACTCCAGCAACACAGGGGCGATGAAGTCGGGCATGGATATTTTGCCTTCCAGAAGCCATGCCCAGGGCTTTTTCAGGCTTTCCAGACCGTAGTTATAGGAGCCGCTGGTTGGTGGTTCCTCTTTGAAAGGGTCGGGATGCCACTGGGGGATGAACCACCAGAAGTCCAGACCGATGATGAGGGCCTCGGGCCTGTGCTCGGCCAGCATGGCGTCAATGGTGGAGCGCAAAACGGAAAGGTTGCCCGCCGTGCCGCCGATGTTGAGGAAGGGCTTGCGGAAATAGGCCGAGCGGAACTGCATGACGCGGGAAGAGCCCACGACCGCGATTTCCGGTTTGACTTTGGCATAGAGCTGGAGCTTGTAGTCTACAAAGTCCTGTGAAACGCCAGAACCGAAAATGGCAAAGCGCCCGGCGGCCTGATCTTCCACGGCCCGTTCCACAGCCACGTCGCCGCTTTTATAGAGCCACCACATGGTATAGGGCAGCACCAGCAGGCAGGCCGCCACGGCAAGAAGCAGCAATACGCGAAAGTAACGGCGGAGATAGGCGGCTTCGGTGAGAATTTTGCTCATGATGTATCCGCCCCTCTAGAATTGAAAGTACAGGAAGGTCGCCTTGCGCGACACCATTATCAGGGTCACGAAAGCCAGACAGGCCAGGCCCGTTGCCCAGACCGCCGATGGCCGCCAGCCCAGCAGGGGGCGTGTGCCGTCGCGTCTGCCGTGCAGCATTTCGTGGCTGTTGGGAAAGGCCCACACAAGCACAAGGCTGATGCCAAGCAGGGCAAAGGGCAACCAGCCCTGAAAATAATTGTTGGGCAGCCAGGTGGAGGCTAGTGCGCCCATGGCGGAAAGACCGGCATGGTCTGCGGCAAAGCCGGCGGCTTGCGCCGTGAACGGCCCGGCAAACATGGCCCCATACATGGTCATCGCCCCGTCAAGGCTCACTGTGCGGAAGACCACCCAGCACAGGTTGATGCACATGAACGTGAAGAAAATAAAGAAAAGACGCAGGGGCAAAGTCGCGAGGACGCGTTCTGTCAGGCTGCCCTTGATGCAGGCGCGGAAAAAGTGGTTGATGCTCAGCATGGCCCCGTGCAGCGCGCCCCAGATGATGAATGTCCAGCCTGCTCCGTGCCAGGCGCCGCCTATGAGCATGGTCAGAAAGAGGTTGCGATATTGCATGAGGCGGCCTTTGCGGTTGCCGCCCAGGGGGATGTAGAGAAAATCTCGCAGCCAGGAGCTCAAGGTGATGTGCCAGCGCCGCCAAAAATCAACAATACCGGTGGCTTTGTAGGGCGAATCAAAGTTTTCCGGCAGCCGCAGGCCCAGCATGAGGCCAAGGCCGATGGCCATGTCTGTATAGCCGGAAAAGTCGAAGTACAGCTGAAAGGTGTAACAGAAAGAACCCAGCCATGCTTCGGCCCCGCTGACGGGAAAGGCTTTTTCCGCTGCATTGAATACGGCATTGGCGTATACGGCAAGGCCGTCGGCCAGCAGAACTTTTTTGGCAAGCCCGATGGTGAAAAGGGTAAAACCCTGGGCCAGCCCTTGGGAGGTGGAGCCGGAAAGATCGTCAAGCTGCGGGCCCATCTGTTCATAGCGCACGATGGGGCCGGAAATGACGTAGGGAAAGCAGGCCGAAAAAAGTGCGTGGCGCGAAAAGCCCTGAGGGCTCACCTGTCGCCGGTATACGCTCACGAGCCAGGCGATCTGTATAAAGGTATAAAAGGAGATGCCAAGGGGCAGGCCCGGCGGGGTGATGTTCCACTCCGCGCCCACGAGCAGAGCCAGATTTTGAGCAAAAAAACAGGAATATTTGAACCAGAGCAGGGGCAGCAGGTTGAGGATCAGGGCCAGGGTCAGCAGGCCCTTGCGGCTGCGCGCCCAGGTTCCCAGGCGTTGGAGGGCGCCGGGGTTTAGAAGCCGGCGTTGGCGCGGGCGACCTGTGTTTTGGCCTTCTGTTTCTGTAAGGCCTTGGGCGGTGCTTTCGGCGGCGAGGGGGCCGTCAGTGCCGGGGGCGGCTACTGCGTCTTCCGGCGCGGCCAGAGCCAGCGCAAAGGCGTAGTTCATGACCAGTATGCCTGCCAGAAGCAGCAAGAAGGGCAGGCCCCAGAGGGCATAAAATACGGTGGAAAAGAGCAGTAGAACCAGGCCCAGCCGGGCGGCGCCAAAGCCGGACGCCAGTCGCCAGCACAGCAGTAAAAGAGGAAGAAAAAGAAAAAGAAAGGAATAGGAATTAAAGAGCATGCGCAGCCTCCCCTGAAATGCGGACTCCGCAAGCTCCCGGCGAAAAATACCGGAACTCCACGGTAGCAAACGTCCGCTACGGCAGATGCTGGGCGCTAAAAGACACTGGGCAAATGCTGCCCTTACAACGGCTGGCCGGTAAAAACGCGAGAGCCTTCGTGCGGTGCCCAGCGAATGTCCGCCGAGAAGGCGCAGGCGTTACGGCGCGGCTAGGGCAGGTGAGCGTTGTCCATACGCTCCTGCTTCGCGCGGACTTTTTGAAAATCCGCGCTACCAAGCTGCGCAAGTCGTCTCCGGCTTGCCGAGAATTTTCCCTGGCCGTGGTGCGGCTGGGAAAACAGACAGCAAGTTTCTGCTTGCACTGCTAACGTGCTTCGACCGTTACGACGAAGAAGGTTACGGACGAAGACAGCAGAGATGCTCCGACCGTTACGACGAAGGAAGTTACGGACAAAGACAGTAATGATGCCTGTTCGTGACAGCCAAAGAAGCCGTGTCCGACGCCCGCAAAGATGCTTCGCCCGTGACAACCAAAGAAGTTACGGGCGAAGGCAGCAGCGATGTTTCAGCCATGACGACGCAGGCGGCTGAGATGCCCCGACCTCGCGAACAAAGACAACAGAGATGCCTCGCTCGTGATGGACAAAGGCAGCAGAGACGTTTCGTCGTTACGCAAGCACTTCAAAATGAAAGAAAACTCTAGGGGTTCAGTTCTGAGCGAAATTTCCGGGACAGCCGAAAAACCATAACTTTGCGCGGGGGCAGGGTAATGGTTTCATCTGTCTTGGGGTTACGCCCCTTGCGTGAGGCCTTATCATAGCATTCAAACTTGCCAAAACCGCTGATCAGCAAAGCACGGTCTTTTTTAATGGCCGTTTTCATGATTTCCAGCAGTTTTTCAACCACGTTTTTTACGTCAACGCGGTTTTTGTCGGTTTCTTCGTAGATGGCCTCCACGATATCCGCTTTAGTCAGAGTTTTCTTCATTGCGAGTTCTCCGGCGCGTATTGTGGTGCTGGTATGTCTGTCACAACCGCTGTTCTGACAGTATGGCCAAGTGGTCAACAAAGGCTCACTTCACATGAAGGGAACTTTTGTGTAAAATACACGCAACTAACGGGCAGAGCAAGATTTTTCTTAAAAATTGGCTTCTTGCCGAAAGAATGGCTACAGTGCGCGCCGCTCGTGGCTTCACAGGCATTACGTATATATGAAAACGGTATCTGCCCGAATTTTTTCTTTAACCCTGCCCTGGTTTTTGCCTCCGGCACAGGTCTGCGCGCTTGTGCCGGTCTTTCTTCCTTTCAGGGGTTGTCCGGTGCGTTGCGTCTTTTGTGCGCAGGATGTGCAGACGGGTTCCGTATCTGTGGCATGTCCGGTAGAAGCTGCGCCCGGCAGAGCCAAAGGGCGCGTCATTCCGCCACTGCCACCCCTTTCGTCGGGCCAGGCACGACCGCCTGCCGCTATGCTGGCCAACTCCCTGCCGTCCGACACCCTGCCGCCCGGCGGCCAGCCCCTGTACGCCCGCCCGTCCGATATTTCGCCGCCTGCTGCCCTGCCGGCTGATATTTCGCCGCCTGCTGCCCTGCCGGCTGATATTTCGCCGCCTGGCGCCTTGCCCCTGCACGCCCTGCTGCGCGAGGCCCGGAGCAACCTTGAGCGCCGCCATGCCCTTGGTCTGCCCCCTGCGGAACTGGCTTTTTATGGGGGCACGTTTACCGCCATGCCCGAGGACGATCAGGCCGCCTGCCTTGACCTGGCCGTTCTGGCGCGTGAGCGGGGCTGGATACACGCTTTCCGCTGTTCCACGCGGCCCGATTGCGTGACGGCCCCGTTGCTCGAACGCCTGCGCGCGGCGGGTTGCCGCTGTGTGGAATTGGGCGTGCAGAGTTTTGCTGATGGGGCGCTGAGCGCATCGTTGCGCGGCTATGACGGGGCCACGGCCCTGCGCGCTTGCGCCCTTGTAAAGGACGCGGGCTTGGCGCTGGGGGTGCAGCTTTTACCGGGCATGCCGGGACATGCCCCTGCCGATTTTCTGGCTGATGTGCCATTGGCCCTGGGCGCCGGGGCTGACATGCTGCGTTTTTATCCCTGTCTGGTGCTCGAAGGCACGGCCCTTGCGCGAATGTGGCAGCAGGGGGCGTATGCCCCGTGGCCGCTTGAGATGACGCTGGACTTGTTGGCGCAGGGCTGGCTTATGGCCCAGGAGGCCCATGTGCCAGTGATCCGTATGGGGCTTGCCCCTGAAGCCGCTCTGGATGGAGCCGTGCTGGCAGGGCCTGTGGATAGGTCTTTGGGCAGTCGCGTTATGGGGCGCGCTCTGTTGCGCGCTGTGCGCCGGGCAGTGGAAGCCGCCGAAGCCGCCGAGGCCGCCGGGGCTGTCGAGGCCGCCGGGGCTGTCGAGGCCGCCGGGCCCGCCAGTGTTTCCGAAGCCGCCGGGGCTTGCGGTAAAATATCCGGAGCGTCGTCTGCCCCTGTTTTGCAAGAGTTGCGTTTGCCGCCGTCCTGTCAGGGCTATATCTGGGGAACGCGGGGAGAGCTGCGTCCTGCCTGGGCGGATCTGGGGCTTGAACCAAAAAACGTGCGCTTTGACGCCACCTGCGGTCAGAACATCTTTTTGACCTGCGCCGCCTTTTGACCCTCGCCTTCTTTTGACTCTCAGCGCTTTTTGATCTTCGTTCTTTTGCGCATCATTCTTTCCTGACGAACATCTGGTTCGGGCTTTCCGCCCTTGTTCTCTGCTGCTCATCTGTTTTGGCAGTTCCGGCTCTTTTACGATTCCGGCCGTCTTGCGCTTCCGGGCGTGTGTGGCCGGTTTTTTTTACGTTTCTGTTCAGGATCTTTTTTCGGCCCAATTTACATCTCTCCTTATCGGTTTGTGCGTATGTTGACCCCGCTTTCTAGAGTTTTTCTATTGTTCTTTTTGCTTGGTGGCCGCAACAGTGCGGTTATTTTTAAAAAAGTTTGGCGTAAGGTATAATAAGTTTTGCAATAAAAGCCGAAACGCTATATAGGTTCATTTAAGGTTGTACCAGTTTGTTGATTCACCTTGTGTTTCTCTCCGGGCTTTTTCCTCTCCCGTTCACCTTCACCTACACTTGCACCGCCATCTCCTCCTCTATCTCCATCTGCTCCTCCGGCTCTTCCTCCTCCGCCTCCTCCTCTTTCTCCGCTTCTTTCTCCGCTTGTTTTTCCGCTTGTTTTTCCGCTGATCTCTTTCAGGCCTGAACAGGCTGTCTTTTAGCTGCTAATCCATGGGACTTACGAGTTCAAAGGGGTTGAATATGAAAATGGGAATCATGAGCAAGATGATGCTCAATATTTTGGTTCCGGCCATGTTGGGGCTGACCGCAGTTTGCGTTTTCAGTTACTGGCGTGCGGAAACATCGCTTACACAGCAGATCGCGCATGAACTGAATACGGTTATCGACAAGCAGGTGCATGGTCTTGCCACTGTGCAGCAAATGACGCGTGGCCTTATGAAGACCAGCGCCGAATCCAACCATGTGAAAAATGCGCTGCTTCGCCGCGGCTCTTCGTCCATCATGGAAGTTGGTTATGACCCGTCCGCACCTTACGGATCAGACGTGCAGAATGTTCTTGATGATCTTACAAAACACTTTGGCGTTGTGGACGGGGCTGGCCTGCTTGATCTTGATGGCAAGGTCGTTGTCCATACCACCAGGGAGCTTGTGGGGCGTGGCATGGGCGAGCGGCGGTCTGTAAATGCTGCGATTCAGGGAAATATGGGCATGGAAAACCTGCCCAACCATTCGGGCGATCTTGCTACCATAGTAACAACCCCAGTCATGAAAGACGGCAAACCCCAGGGTGTGCTCTACGCCTATATGAGTCTTTCGCGCCTGAGCGCCGGAACCACCGATACCATCAAGGTCGGCAAAGACGGCTATTGCGCGGTGTATGATAGCGAAGGCAGAGTGCTCATGCATCCCGACAAAAAGCAGCTCGGCGCTGACAGCAGCATGCAGCCGCACGTGAGAGCGGCTTTGGGCAACGGTAACGGACGCTCAACCTACGATCAGGGCGGAAGGGAAATGGTGGCCTATTACCGCCATATGCCCGAAAGCAACTGGCATGTGGTCATGGTAGGCGACAGGGATGAATTGCTGGAACCAGCCCGAAATCTTCTGAAAGAAAATATGCTCATGGGCGGCATAGCCGTTCTTGTGGTGGGTTGCATTATCGTATTTGTGGCGCGCAGTATCGCGCGCTCCATCAAGGCCGGTGAACATTACGTGCAGGCCGTTGCCGGAGGAAACTTCAATCCGTCAATGCAGGAAGAAGCTGATCTGGCGCAGGCCGCCCGGCGCAGCGATGAAATAGGCGGCCTTTCCCAGGGCATTCAGGGAATGGTGGGCAAGTTGCGCAGCCTGTTCAGCGATAGTGAAGAAAAAAACCGGCTGGCCGAATTGGCCAAAACCGAAGCCGAAGAAGCCATGGGTGAAGCCCAGCAGGCCCGCAGCCAGGCGGAAAACGCCCGACAGGAAGGCATGCTCGCCGCCGCGGGGCAACTGGAATCCGTTGTAGGTATTATTTCGTCTGCGTCGACGCAGCTTTCAGCTCAGATCGAACAGTCTGACCACAGCGCCGCCGAATCGGCACAACGCCTTTCCGAGGCCGCGACGGCCATGAACGAAATGAATGCCACAGTGCAGGAAGTGGCGCAAAATGCGGCCGCAGCCTCCTCAGCATCGCGGGAAACCAAAGAAAAAGCCCACGTGGGCGCGCAGATTGTGGAACAGGCCGTGCGCAGTATCGACGCAGTGCGACAGGTTTCGGAAGAACTTAAAAATGATATGGCCGAGCTTGGCGACCATGCCCAAAGCATCACGCGCATCATGAATGTAATTTCAGACATCGCAGACCAGACCAACCTGCTGGCCCTCAACGCGGCCATTGAAGCCGCCCGCGCCGGTGAGGCCGGAAGGGGCTTTGCCGTGGTGGCCGACGAAGTGCGAAAGTTGGCTGAAAAAACCATGGCCTCCACCCACGATGTCAGCGATGCCATCAAGGCCATACAAAATAGCACTGCAAAAAGTATGGGGTCGGCAGACAACGCCGTAAACCAGATCGCACAGGCTACAAACTTCGCCAACGAATCCGGCCAGGCTCTGCGGGAAATAGTCGCCACCGTAGATGCCACTTCGGATCAGGTCAATGCCATTGCCGCTGCCAGCGAAGAACAGTCCGTGGCCAGTGAAGAAATCAACCAGAGCATCGTACACGTTAACGAGATGGCGCGGCAAAGCGCTATGGCCATGGCCGAGGCCTCCCAAGCTGTGGCCGACCTGGCCGCTCAAGCGCACACGCTCAAGAACCTCATCGCACAGATGAAGCTCGGTTAGAGCATTTCAACTTTGAAAAAGTTTAAATGCTCTGGCGCTGTTGTTAAATAATCCTTTGTGGGGGAGGGGCCCTTTTGCAAAAGGGCCCCTCCCCCACGCCCCCACCCCCTAAAACCTTTATCCTTGTTGCAGTCTCTTGGTGCAATGTGCATTTGAAATTGCTCTGACGGCTGTGCGGCATGCCGGTACGCCGCGAAAAGCTCCCGCGTTCAAGAACGGGAGCTTTTCGTCTTGTGTCTGGCGTGTTGTCTGGTGTGTTGGCTGGCGCGATGCCTGGTGTGATGCCTGGCGTGATGCCTGGCGTGATGCCTGGGGGGCGAGGCTTCGGAGGACGAACATGGGGGGGGAAGCAGGCATTAAGCGGGCATTGAAGGCTGGGCATTGAAGGCTGGGCATTGAGGGCTGGGCATTGAGGGCTGCGGCATGAGGGCTGGGCCTTGAGGGGCAGCTTTTGGGAACAGGTGTTGGAGATCAGGCGCTGGCAGCGTTGGCCGGGTGTTGGGCAGTATGCAGAGTGTCTTCAGGTTCATGCCCGGAACAGGCAGCCCTTTGCCCACGATACAAATAGAGGCGGCCGCCGGGGGCAACCGGCGGCCGAGAGAGGGAGGATGTTCCGATGGTTAGAGGTTCTTTTGTTCAAAGGAGGAGGTTTTCGGGGGGGGGGATCCGGATGTCCTCAATGGGGGCGGAGGCCATACGGAAAGCTTATTGTTTTTTACTTATATTTTTACCGCCCGTCGGCGGGTTGGCTGGGTTGGCGACGCATTGCCGTTTTGTTCGGTTCTGCTGCTTTCCGTCTGCTTGTTCAGATCGGAAACTTTTGCTTTTCAACCCCCCACAGGGGGTTTTTTAGTGGTCTGGATGCAACAGTTTCTTAATTCTGTAGTTCCATGGCGGCGTCGCGCTCAGCCGAAATGTTGTTTATACATCTTTGGCGCTTTTCTGCCGCTTCATCTATGTACTTTCCGGCTCGAGGGTTAGTGAGATGCCGGAGTTAGAAGCCGATCTATGCGCTACTTGAACTATATTAAATTTTTATACTGTGGATACGGACTTGTTTGAATCAGTACTTGTTTTTGCATTTTTCTATTCAATTTCCATAGCCTTACTTTAGCAATAGCAATACCTGTGCCAAAGAAGGAAACCCGGGGCTTTTTACATATAACTATCTTAATTTATAGGTTTTATTTTAAAAAATTCATCGGGCGCACGAATTGCTTCTCTGTATTTTTTTTATACAGAGAGATCAAACCTGTGTATAAATTTTAGTCAGAAGTATGATTTTTATGCAGTTATTGCGTCGTGGACTGAGGGTGGCGGCATGCGCCAAAGGTGGCCGGAGGCGTGGGCTGGTGGAGGGCAGGTGTGTAGAGAGCGATGGGGCAAGAGAGCTGTGTTTCGAAGGCTGAGAGACGCTAAGGGGTTCCTTTTATGGTGTTTTTTGGTTGGGTGAATTCCATGCTGCATCCTCTGCTGACGAGCGTTCCCAGGGGAATGCCCAATGCGCGCCGCATGTGTTGATCCGCTTGTATGAGCAGGTCTTGTAGTTCGTCGCGCAGGGTCTGGAGCTCGCAGCCAAGGCGGGCCAGGGTGTTGGGCAATGTGGTGCTGTTATAGCTGAGACCTTCAAGCTCGCTTTTCTTTGTGCAAATGCGTTGTTGCAAATCTCGCACCTTGGAGCGGTATTCTGCCACAATAATATGGGCCTCCATGCGCTGGCTCAGGGGCAGGTAGTCCAGCTGCACGTCCAAAGGGTCTGTGACCGCGTGTGTCGTGGAGGCTTTGGGCGCTTCTTTCTGCTGGTTTCGCGCAGAAGAAGGCGCGGGCAGGAGCATGCCGCACAAAATGAACAGTAAGGAAAACTTTGTTCTCATGGCAAAGTGGCTCCTGATCTTGTTTTTGTAGCATCAGTCGTGGCAGACGCCGTATATTCAGATCGGATTCGCCAGAAGCGCCATCGTGGCGGCGCATGCATTACATTTTAAGGAATTGCAAAGATCATGCAACTTTTTTTATGGGCCTTGGCCCGAGCATGATGACACTGCGCGCGCATGACGCTATAAGTAAGTATGACTTCAGTACGTAATGAACCAGACGGTGAAAATCGGAAAGATCCCCCCCCGGGCTGGGGCGGACTGGAGCTTTACGCCTCCATGAAAAGTGTGCGAAGCGCTTCGCACACTCCTCTGGGGCTGTTGATGAGCGGTGCTGCTCTTGTGCTGGCCCTCATGATCAGCCTGCTGGCCTACATCTCCATTGAGCGCAGCGAGGCCGCCATGGCCCGGCTGCTGGCAGAAAAAGGCTCGGCCCTGACCATTGCCTTTGAAAGTATTCTGCGCTCCGGCATGCGCAGCGAGGCGGGCGTGCGCTTGCAGGCGCTGCTGGAAGAAATGGCGACAAGCCCCGGTATTGTTTTTGTTTCCGTGACCATGCCCGACGGCACCATCGTGGCGCACAGCAAACGCATGCGCCTTGGCGAGATGCTGGAGATCGACGGTCAGGAAATGAACGAGTCCCGGATGCGTGAGATGAACCCGGGCATACTGGCTCAATGGGGCATCATGCATATGGAAGGGCAGCGGGCCTTTGTGGTCTATCGCCAGTTTTCTCCCGGCATGGCTGGCGCGACCCAGGGCTATCCCGTGCCCATCATTTTTCTCGGTCTGGACATTTCGCCTTTTGAAATCACGCGCAGCCAGAACCGCGACTATGTGGCCATGCTTTCTTCCGTAACCCTTCTGGTGGGTCTGGCCTGTTTGCTGGCGTTGTATTATGCCGAGCGGGCGCGGGAATCGCGCCAGCGGCAACGCAAGGCCGAGGTCGAGGTGCGCCGTCTTGAAGCCGAGGTGCGCCGCAAGGAAAAGCTGGCCGCTGTGGGCAATCTGGCCGCTGGCGTGGCGCACGAAATACGCAATCCTTTAAGTTCCATCAAGGGCTACGCCACCTATTTTGGCCAGCGTTTTCCCGAAGGCAGCGAAGACCGCGCTGCGGCCAATGTGATGGTTAATGAGGTGGACAGGCTCAATCGCGTTATTATGGATCTTATTGGTCTTTCCCGGCCAAGCGATGTATGCCCCCGGCCAGGGAACCTGGCAAGCGTGGTGGAGCATGTGGTGCGCCTTATCAGGCAGGATGCCGAAACCCGCGGTGTTGAGGTGGAATGCCGGGTGGCCCAGGGTGTGCCTCTGGCCATGGTGGATCCCGAACGTATGGGGCAGGCCGTGTTGAATCTTTGCCTTAACGCGCTGGACGCCATGCCTTCGGGCGGGCGGCTCACCCTTGCTGTGATATGGCGTAAAAAAGGCATATGCCTTATGGTGCGCGATACGGGCGTGGGGATTGTTCCCCGCCATCTGGCGCATATCTTTGACCCGTACTTCACGACCAAAGGGCAGGGTACCGGTCTTGGGCTGGCCATGGTTCACAAGATAGTGGAGGCCCATAACGGCGAAATCAACGCGACCTCCCGTCAGGCGCAAGCTGGCGTGGAAGGCGAAACAATCTTTCGTATCTGGCTGCCGACGGTGCTTCCGCCAACGAACTCGGATGTGGAGCGCAGAAAGAGAAAGCGTGTATGACGCATGGGGCTGGGCGCGCGGCATATGGCCGCGATCTGGCCGGTCAGGAGGATTGTCAGCGTGAGAAACAATGTTCTTGTAGTGGACGATGACGACGCGCACCGCGGTATGCTGCGAACCATGCTTGGTTCGTGGGGCTATACGGTGGATGAAGTTGCCGACGGCGACGAGGCCGTGGCCCGTGTGCGGGAAAAGGCCTTTGACGTTGTGCTGACCGATGTGCGCATGGCGCGCATGAACGGCATCCACGCGCTCAAGGGGATTCTTGAGTATAACCCTGCGTTGCCTGTAATTCTTATGACCGCATATTCTTCGGTGGAAACCGCCGTAGAGGCGCTACGCCTCGGAGCATATGACTATCTGGTCAAGCCTCTGGACTTTGAAAGCCTGAAAAATGCCTTGCAGCAGAGCATCGAACATTCGTGCCTGGGCGTTGAAAATCGCGAACTGCGTCGGCAGTTGAGCCACGCGGCGGCTACCCCCGGCATTGTCGGGCGCAGCGCGGCCATGCAGGCCATGCAGGAAATTGTGGATACCGTAGCGCCCACCGAGGCCACGGTGCTCATCACTGGCGAATCGGGGACGGGCAAGGAGCTGGTGGCCCGCGCCCTGCACAGCAAAAGCCTGCGCGCCGACAAGCCCCTGATTACGGTCAACTGCGCGGCTTTGGCCGAAAACCTGCTGGAGTCCGAACTTTTCGGGCATGAAAAAGGCTCGTTCACCGGAGCCGAGCGCCGTCGCGAGGGGCGCTTTGCCCAGGCCAATGGCGGCACGCTTTTTCTGGACGAAGTGGGCGAGATGCCCCATTCGGTTCAGGCCAAGCTCTTGCGCGCTCTGCAACAGGGCGAAGTGCAGCGCGTGGGCTCCGACACGCCGCTGACTGTGGATGTGCGCGTGTTGGCCGCCACCAACCGCGACCTGCGTCAGGAAGTGGCTCAGAGGCGCTTTCGCGAAGACCTGTTTTTTCGCCTCAATGTCATCTGTGTGGAAGTGCCGCCCCTGCGTGAAAGGGCGGAAGATATTCCTGTGCTGGCGGCGTATTTTCTGGAAAATTTTGCCAGCCGTAACCGTAAGGCCGTGCGTGGATTTTCCGCTCAGGCGCTTGATACCATGCTGCGGCATTCCTGGCCGGGCAATGTGCGCGAACTGGAAAATGCTGTGGAGCGGGCCGTTATTTTATGTAATGGCGACCTTATCACCGCGCGGGAACTGCCTTCGGCGCTGTCTGAAACCATTGTTCTGGAAGAGCGCCCGGTAGAAGCGGACATCTCTCTGGCGGGTCTGCCCCTGGAAGAGGTGGAACGCAGGGTTATTGAAGAAACCCTGCGCCAGACCGGCGACAACAAGAGCGAAGCTGCGCGCCGCCTTGGTATTACCCGCGCCACCCTGCACAATAAATTGCGCAAGTACGAGCCTGAATAGCGCGAGAGCAGCGTGAAGCCCTGTGGGCCTTTGCCCGCGCCCTTCAACAAGCAGCGCGGCCCCCGGCTCCGACCCCGGCCCCCGCGCAGCCCACAGCCGCAGGCGCAGCCACGTAATGCAGGGGTGCCAGTCCTGATTCTCCGGCTCGGCCCCGCGCGCAGTCCGCGCCCTTCAGCAAGCTGCTGCGCCCTCCCGGCCCCCGGCCTCCCGGCCCTCGGCCCCCGGCGCGCGCAAGCGCTGGCGCCACGCCTCAGCGATGCCCCCTTGGGCCGCCAAAACCATAGCGGAAACAGCATGAGCAATACACAGGCCAAAAATGTGAACACCCGACAGACCTCAAAAGATATGCCCCAAGGGGCAAAAATGGAGCGTCTGGTAGATTTTTTAAATGAAGTAGGCATGTTGCGGTATACACCGCGCACGGGATTCGCCTTTCTTGGTTCTGGCAAAGAAAACGTGGCCGAACATTCCTATCGGGTCAGCGTTATGGGCTACGTTTTGGCCCGCATGAGTGGCATTGATCCGGCAAGAGTGACGTTTCTTTGTCTTTTTCATGATCTGCCCGAGGCGCGTACCGGCGACCTCAACTATGTGAATCACCGCTACGGTCAATGCCAGCCCCGCCGCGCCCTGGAAGACTGCGTTGAAGGCACGGGCCTTGAAGATGACGTGCTGCCCCTCTGGGACGAGCTGGAAGAAAACACAAGCCCTGAAGCCATGTTGGCCCATGATGCGGATCAGCTTGACCTTATTTGCAATCTCAAGGTGGAGCTGGACAAGGGCAACGCTTTTGCCGGCCAATGGCTTGAAAGCGCCGTCAAGCGGCTGCGCAGCCCAGCTGCCCAGGAGTTGGCGGAGGTGGTGCTGCGCACAGACCATAATCGCTGGTGGTATGGCCGGGTGGAAAAAGAGTGGTGGGTGCGCCGCGGACAAGATTAATATTGCCCTGTTTGGGCTCTGTTGTGCCCGCTGCGCGGCGGCTGCGGGGGAGAATGGTACTAATACGCATTTCTACAACATATAGAAATCACTTTACAAAATACTTTACTATGCTAGCGTCCTTCGGGCCAGAATTGTAGGGGAATGCCGTTGTGGCATCTTCTCGCCAGGCCGTAGAAAGGGGGAGGCATGCATCTTCTGGGGGATAACGCGGAAGACCGCGCCTGGGCGCATACGCTATCTTCCGACCATAAGGGCGCGGAACCTTTTTCTTTGGAGCTGGATCTCAAAAGTCGGGAAAGCTGCCGGATTCGCCGTCTGTTGGGCTGCATGGAGCAGTATGACCGCACCACGTGGCTTTTGCAGTTTGAATCATTTTTACAAGAAGCCCTGCGCATTGTGCGCGCTGACCTGGAAGGACGGCGTTTTGCGGTTTTGCATGCTGATATGCAGGGTTTCCAGGTGCTCAACCGTATTTATGGCGAGCAGGCGGGCAACAGCATGTTGCGGGCTTTTGCCGCTTTTTTGCGGCATCTGGATTGTTACCTGTGCGGCAGCCGTATTTTTGCCGACCAGTTTGCCATGCTGTTTACCGTTCCCACGGGCATGACTCTTGAGGCTGCCGCCGGAAAAGTTGTGGCCAAGGGCGAGCTTTTTCTTGCGGAAAAGCGCAAGCTTTATCCGCGCAGCCATCTGGCCTTTGTGGGCGGGGTCTGCCTTGTGGAGGAGATCCCCACCAGCCTGCACCTGCACGTGAGCCGCGCGGATCAGGCGCGGCGCGCGCTCAAGCCCACCTTGCGCTCGCGCGGCGGCGTTTTTACCGACGCCATGGAAGTGCGCCGCCTGCGGCGACAGAGCCTGTATGAAGACGTGATCAAGTCGTTGGAATGCGGCGGCGTCTCTTTTATGTTGCAACCGCAGGTAGATATCGCCACCGGCGCCGTGGTGGGGGCCGAGGCCCTGGCCCGAATGCGCACCCCTGACGGCAGGGAGATCATGCCGACCAGCTTTGTGCCCCTGCTTGAAGAGTCGGGCGACATCACCAGCCTGGATTTTCTCGTTTACGAGCAGGTGTGCCGCTACCTGCGGCAACGCCTTGACGCGGCCAGGCCGCTTGTTCCCGTAACGGTCAATATTTCACGCGAAAATTTCAAAAATCCTGCCTTTGCCGAAGAATTTCACGCCCTGGTCTGCTCCCATGGTCTTGAGCCGCACCATGTGGGCCTGGAGATCACGGAAAACGTTTTTGTGAAAAATCTTACGGAAATACGCGATAGTGTGCGCCAGTTTAAGCAATACGGCTATTGCATATGGCTTGACGATTTTGGCGCGGGCTATTCGAGCCTTACCGTGCTTAAAGAAGTGCCTTTCGATGTCATCAAGATCGACAGAAGCCTGCTTGGTTCTGGTGAAATAGCCTCGGCCAACAAGAGTATTATCAGCAGTGTTGTGGGCCTTTCCAGCGCGCTGCATATGGACGTGCTCTGCGAAGGGGTGGAAAACGCCACGCAGCGCAATTTTCTTCTTGGCCTTGGCAATATTCAGGCTCAGGGGTTTTTTTATGCCCGGCCCATGCATTGTCAGGATTTTAATGCGCTCGTGGAAGGCGGGGGCACGCTCAATCCACCGCAAAACAGCAGCCGCTGAAGCATGTCGCCCGCCGGAAAGGCCATGCAGAAAAATTTTTGCCCCGCACGGCAGAGCGGATAACGCAAGGCCGTGCGGGGCTTTGTTGTTTCAGGCCCGGTGGGCTTTACCGCGATAATGGCCTCAGGCCACAACCACAGTGCCCAGAGGGGCGTCGTCCAGCAGATAGCGCCGCAGGCTCGAAGGCGCGCGCCCGTCCAGAATGAGTGCGCGGCGGCAGCCCGAGTCCAGAGCATGCAGGCAAGATTCCACCTTGGGGATCATGCCGCCCGTAATGACACCTTCAGCGCGCAGTTTTTCTATTTCCTGGCGCGTCAGGGCGGGGATGAGCCTGCCTTCGGCATCCAGCACACCCGGCACATCGGAAATAAGCACAAAATAGTCCGCCTCCAGCGCCCCGGCCAGCGCGCCAGCGGCGGTGTCGGCGTTGATGTTCAGGGCCTGCCCGTTTGCATCGCCAGCCACCGGGGCCACTACGGGAACAAAGCCCGCCTCAAGCAGGCAACGGGGCAGGGCCGGATCCACCGCTTCCACTTCTCCCACAAGACCCAGGGCGGGATTTTTGATGGCCGCGCGCAGCAGCTTGCCGTCCCGGCCGGAAATTCCGGCGGCGCGCACGCCGTGCGCAGCCAGAGAGGCCACCACGGCCTTGTTCACCTGACCGCACAGCACCATTTCAACCGCTTCCATGGTGGGCTGATCCGTAACGCGCAGGCCGTCTTCAAAGCGGCTTTCAATATTCAGGCGTTGCAACAGGGCGGAAATTTGCGGCCCGCCGCCGTGTACAACGACAAAGCCCATATGTTGGGCCGAAAGCTGTGCCAGGTCAGTTGCAAAAGCTGTACATAGGTCGGGCTTGTCCATGGCGTGTCCGCCATATTTGATGACAACCGTGGCGTTGTTCATGGGTTTTCCTTGTTTGCGGCCGCGTAAGGCATCGCGGTGTGATATGTCTGACGATGCGTAAAATTATCACCCCGCCGTGCGGCGCGCAAGCTCGCGGGGAGGCAAATGCACAACAAAGTCAGTGCAGTTTTAGATGTATAGCGTTATGCTGTGAAAAACAAACCGGAGTGGCCAGCCCTTCCAGAGCAGACGACCGTTGAGAATAGGCATTCTCAACGCGCACAGCAAGCTCTCTTTGGCGTTTAACTGCGCAGATTTACAGCGCTTGCGTCGCCGTAGAGGGTGTCTGCCCACGCCGTAGCCAGAACAATGCCAGGGTTGCCTAACTCCAGATCGGCATTGTCTTGCGGGCGTAAAAACGCTAGCCTGCGCGGCAGCTTTGGAGGCAGTATTGTGTTAGAGGCGCGGCGGATTTTTGACGAGGATCTTTCCTGGGGGCGCGACGCTATGGCCGCGGCCAGCGTGGGCTTGTGGACTATTTCATATGACACGCGCACGGAAAGAATCGCCATGTTTGCCAATGAGGGCATGCGGAGCTTGCTGGGCGCGCCCGAAGGGCTCGCCCCTGAAGAATGCGCGGCCTTTTGGCTTTGTCATGTGGAAAGTCGGGATGTGCCGCTTATCCGGAAAAGCCTGGTGGAATTTAAAGATAACGCCGCCATGCGCGAAATACGTTATACCTATTGCCACCCCACCCAGGGGCCCATGCACGTGCGCTGCGGCGGCAGGCGCGTGTCTTCTGCCGATGATCCAGTTTTACGTGTTGCCGGTTTTCATCAGGACATCAGCGAGCTGCATGCGGCGCAAAATGCCCTGCGCGAGAGCACCTCGCGGCTTTCGCTGGCTTGCCGCCTGGGCTGGCTCGGCGTGTTCGAGTTGGGCTGCAAACACGGCAAGCCGGAATTTTCGTGCAACGACGTTTTTTACGATCAGTTTGGCCTGGACGAAAGTGCGGATGTGGCAGAGCAGCTTGAGGCTGTGGAAAAAGCCATATTGCCCGAAGACCGCCACCGCTGGCGTAACCTTTGTCGGGCTGAAGGCTGGGCCCTGGGCTTTCAGGAGCATGTGGATCTGCGCGTTACCCATCCTTTGCGCGGGCTGTGCTGGTTTGTTATGTCTTATGAGGTGGTGGGCACGTTAAAACAACCCCGCATCACCGGCTACGTGCATGATGTGACCAAGCAGCGCCAGCACGAATGCATGCTGCGCGAGGCCAAGGAAAGCGCCGAAGCCGCCAATGCGGCCAAAAGTATCTTTCTTGCCAACATGAGCCACGAAATACGCACGCCCATGAATGGCATCATGGGCATGGCCCATTTGGTGCTCAATACAGATCTCGGCCCGCAGCAGCGGGATTATGTGGAAAAAATACATTCCACCTGCGAATCCTTGCTGGATATTATCAATGACCTTCTGGACTTTTCCAAAATCGAAGCCAACCATATGGATTTGGAGACGCTGCCGTTTCAGCCGCTCAATGAGATGGAAGCGGTGCTTGCCCTATTGCGCCCGCGCACGCAGCACAAGCACTGTGTGCTTGCAAGCCATATTGACCCCGCTATTCCCAAAACCCTGGTGGGTGACGCCTTACGCCTGCGGCAAATTTTGCTGAATCTGGGCGGCAATGCCATCAAATTTTCAGAGCGCGGCGTGGTGCACCTGGACTTACAGCTTTTGCAGCGCGAGGGGCAGAACATTACCCTGGCCTGCCTTGTGAGCGACGAAGGCATAGGCATGAGCCAGGAAGAGCAGGAACGTATTTTTACGCCGTTTTCTCAGGCCGATACGTCCATTACGCGCCGCTTCGGCGGCACTGGCCTTGGCCTTGCCCTGTGTCGCCGTCTGGTCGAATTGATGGGCGGCCACATTGATGTGCAAAGCACGCCGGGCAAAGGCAGCGTATTTCGGGTAGAGTTGCCCTTTGGCGTGGGGCGTGATGATGTTTTTGCGGCTGACATGACAGGGGGGGGCCCGGAAGAGTCGTCCAGCTGTTTGCGGGGCTTGCGCGTGCTCATGGCTGAAGACGGCGATATAAACCGCGAGATAATGGAAGTGCTGCTCAGTGGCATGGGCGTGCAATGCACGGCCGTGAGCAATGGGCAGGAGGCGCTGGAAACGTGGCGCACCCACGCTGGCGATATCGACCTTATTCTTATGGACGTGCAGATGCCCGTGATGGACGGTTACACCGCCACGCGCGCCATCAGGGCCGACACCCGGCCCGAAGCGGCCACAGTGCCCATTATTGCCATGACGGCCTATGCCATGCGGGGCGATGCGGAGCGCAGCCTGCAGGCAGGCATGAACGCCCACCTGACAAAACCTGTTGACGTGCGCGAGCTTACGCTTACGCTCAAGGGGCTTGCCAAGTCCTGCGAGGAAAGGGTGGTATGATGCCTGCAGCCGCATGAGGTAGGCGCTGCTGGTGTCCGCGTTGTTGATGTTCGCGTCGTTGTAATGTCGACATTGGCATGGTGCCCGCGCTGCTGGTACCCGCGTTGTTGATGTTCGCGTCGCTGTGATGTCGACATTGGCATGGTGCCCGCGCTGCTGGTACCCGCGTTGTTGATGTTCGCGTCGTTGATGCCCGCATTGTCCTCGTTATTTTCGCGCCGCAACGCGCGCGGCCCAAAACTTCTTTCAGATAAAATCAAAAGCAATCTGCTCCAAGGATGACAACATGACGCAAGTGGTTACACGATTCGCCCCAAGCCCCACAGGACACCTGCATATAGGCGGTGCGCGCACAGCTATTTTTTGCTGGCTTTTGGCCCGTCATTTTAACGGTCGCTTTCATCTGCGCATAGAAGACACTGACCTTTTGCGCTCCAAGCAGGAGTATACCGATTCCATCCTGGCCTCCATGCGCTGGCTCGGTCTGGACTGGGATGGCGAGCTGACCTATCAGACGCAGCGTACCGACCTCTACAACACCTATGTGGACAAGCTGTTGGCAAATGGCCACGCCTACTGGTGCTCCTGCACCCCCGAAGCTGTGGAAGCCATGCGCGAAGAAGCCCGCGCCAAGGGCCTCAAACCGCGCTATAACGGCTGCTGCCGCAGTCGCGATCTGGGGCCGGGCGAGGGGCATTGCGTGCGGCTCAAGGCGCCGCTGTCGGGCAAGGTTATTTTTGACGACCTGGTCAAGGGCAAGATCGCCGTGGACGTGGGCGAGCTGGACGATATGGTCATCCGCCGCGCAGACGGCATGCCCACCTATAATATGGCCGTGGTGGTGGACGATCACGACATGGGCATAAGCCACGTCATCCGTGGTGATGACCATGTGTCCAATACACCGCGCCAGATCCTCATTTATGAGGCTCTGGGCCTGCCCGTGCCGCGCTTCGGCCATGTGCCGATGATTCTTGGCCCTGACCGCCAGAAGCTTTCCAAGCGCCACGGCGCGCGCGCGGTTATTGAATATCAGCAGGACGGCCTTCTGCCCCAGGCCCTTGTGAACTACCTTGTGCGCCTGGGCTGGTCACACGGTAATCAGGAGCTGTTCACCCCGGCGGAGCTGGTGGAATATTTTGACGGCTCCAGCCTCAATCCGGCGGCCGCAGCCTTTGACCCGGCCAAGCTGGATTGGTGCAATGCCCACTTTATGCGTGAGATGCCTCTGGCGGAGCTGGCCGCGCTCACCGCGCCCTTTGTGGAGCAGGCGGGCCTTGGCAGCCTGCCGCTGGAGCGCCTGGAGCCTTTGTGCGCCATGTTCCGCGAACGCGCCAATAACCTCAAGGCCCTGGCCGAAAGCTTTCGGCCCTTGTTGGTTACTGCGGCCGAGCTTGAATACACCGAAAAGGACGCGGCCAAACACCTGACAGAAGCGGGCAAGGCCCACCTGACGGCCCTGGCTCCGGTATTTTCTGCCTGCGAACCCTTTACGGCAGAAAGCCTTGAAGCTGCCCTTAATGCCCATGTGGCGGATAATGGTCTCAAGTTCAAAGAAATCGGTTCGCCCCTGCGCACGGCCCTTATGGGCTTTATGGGCGGCTCGCATCTTAATGAAATCATGGCCTTTCTGGGTAAGGAAGAAACCCTGGCGCGCCTGGAAAAGGCGGCGAAGTAGAAACAGCTTCTGGAGCATATTCACTTTCCCATGATTGCTTAATGGTCGGCAAAGCCGTTCTGCAATCATTTGGCGACAAGGATTTGAAGACAGCCCCTGACGGTCAGCAACAGTTTTGCAGGTTTTTATAAGGCAGAAAGGGGCCGCCCGCATGCGGGCGGCCCCTTTGTGCCTTATGTCTGGTGCCGGAATTGCAGGCTGAAAACCGGGACAAGGCTTTCGCCGTGGCCGGAAGAGTGCGTGCAAGGAGAGATCAATGAAAGGGCAGAAAAACAACCATAGAGCATTTCAATTTTGAAAATGTATATTCTCAAAGTGAATTTGCTCTAGTAACGACGCGCCTATGGGGGCCGTTTTTCCATGTCTGTATTGCCGCAAATAATAGAGGCTACTGATACAGCGTGCTCATGGAGCGCAGCAGGTTGATGAACAGGCCGTCCAGCCCCAGAATGAAGGTTTCCACATGGTCGGCCATGACGACCAGCAAGAGGCCCACAAAGAAAAATCCCACGCCGATCTTGGCCGGAAAGCCGAATTCCATAATATGTATCTGGGGCGAGGTGCGGGCCACAAGGCCCAGCGCCACCTCGACCATAAAAAGCGCCACCATGACCGGAGCGGCGATTTGCAGGGCCAGCACAAACATTTGCGAGGCCAGATGCAGGATCTGCCACAGGATGGTGGGGCCGATGAACAGCGCCCCTGGCGGCACGATTTTGAACGACGCCGCAAAACCCTTGATCATGTACAGATGCCCGTCCAGGGCCAGAAAGGTCAGCAGCGACACCATCCAGAGGAAAAACGCCGTGATGCCGGTCTGGTTTCCTGTGAGCGGGTCAGCAAAGTTGATCATGGTAAAGCCCATCTGAAAGCCCAGCAGCTCCCCCCCGGCCTGAATACCCATGAACAGAAAATTGACGGCCATGCCCAGCACAAGACCCAACACGGCTTCGCCCAGAATCATGAGCACAAGATCAAAGGGGTGAGCGGGCATGAGGCTGCCCGGCAGGGCCAGGTGCGGCCAGATACCCAGCGTAAATACAAGGGTTACCGCGGCTTTGACCTGCATGGGAATGTTGTTGGTGGAAAACACGGGCAGCATGAACATGACGATACTTACCCGCATCATGGTCAGCATGAGGCTCAAAACCTCGGCCTGGTTATATCCGAACACGTCCATGGGCAAGAGTATGCAAAATGATTGCCAAATTGCCTGGTTATAGCAATCAAGGCATCAAAGGACGGCCTAACGGTCGGCAAAGGCGCGCTACAGTCATTTATCCATAAGGATGTGGAGACAGATCATTGTCGGGCATTTCAGGCATGCGCGGCTCTGGCCGCCCTTTTGAGATCGGGTTTTATCTGATTTACGCGGCTTCTGGCCCGATCTTTGAGGGCGTGCTTGGCCCGTAGGCAGGGCTTCTGGCCCCCCCCTGGGGCCGTGTTTTATCTGACAGGCGGCTTTTATCCCCCCCCTCGCTTCAGGTCAGGAGAATCCCCGTGGCAGACTGAAACAAAGATAAAGGTTTTGGGGGGTGGGGGTGTGGGGGAGGGCCCCTTTTGCAAAAGGGGCCCTCCCCCACAAAAGATTTTCTACACCTTTTAACCGCCAACTGCCTACGTGCGCGATGCCGTGGACTTTGAACGTTCCGTCATGCTTTTGAGTGTCTGATGGCGCAGGCCGTGAAAAACCCAAGCCGCCAGCAGGGCCACCAGCAACGCGGCGGTGAGCAATACTGTGCTGTGGGCTGCAGAAAAGGCCAGCCGTGCCGCTTGGGCAATGCTCTCGCCCTTGGGGCCGCCCGCCAGTTCCGCGGCGACCATGGTGTCGCTGATGGACTCCACGGCAGCGCGGGGCAGGTCGGCCCGCAGGCTGTCGGGCAGGCGCAGGGCGCTTCTGTACAATGTGGACAGCAAAACGCCAAAGGCTGTAATGCCAAGGCCTGCGCCCAGGTCATAGCCCAGGGCTTCTATGCCCCCGGCAGCGCCGCCTTTTTCTGGTGGCACGCTGCCCATGATGGCAATGGAAGACGCGGTAAGGCCAATGCTGAGGGACAGGCCCAAGCCTGCCATGCAGGCGGCAACAAAAAGGCCGGCCTCATGAAAGTTTGTCAGCCCCAGCCCCGCAAGGCTGGCTGCCGCCATGAGCAAAGAGAGCACGCACACGCTGCGCAAGCCGGCTGCTGCCGTGAGCTTGCCCGCCAGCGGCCCGCCCACTGCGGAGGCGATCATGATGGGCATCATGAATATGCCCGCCTGTAGCGGCGTATTGCCCATAACAAACTGTAATTCCTGGGCTATGGTAAGTTCCACACCCGCAAGAGCGCCCGAAACTACCAGGGCGATAACCAGGCCAATGCGGATGGCGGGCAGCTTGGTGAGGTTGAGATCGAGCATGGGGTTTTGCGCCGTGATCTGCTTGCGAATGAAGCCGACCAGCAGGCTCAGGCCAACAATAAAGACAAGGGCGCTTTGCAGCAGGGGGCTGCCGACTTTGAAGGCGGTTTTTATGGCATACACCGTGGCCAAAAGACCAGCGGCCAGCACCAGCGCCTGCCCCATGGGCCAGGCATTGCGGGCCGCCTTGCGCCGCTTGGGCAACAGTGCTGCGGCCAGGGGCAGTACGGCCAGAACAAGCGGCACGTTGATCAGAAAAACAGAACCCCACCAGAAATGCTCCAGCAACAGTCCGCCCGCCAGAGGCCCGGCAGCCGCACCCACGGAGCTGACTGTGCCCCATATGCCCAGCGCCATGGCGCGTTCTTTCCAGTCGTCAAAAGTCAGGCGTATGGTCGCCAGCACGCTGGGCACGATCATGGCCGCGCCTATGGCCAGGGCCGCCCGCGCCCCGATAAGGGCTGCGGCCGTTGGCGCAAAGGCGGCGGCCAGCGATGCGACCAGAAAAATGGCCAAGCCCGTCAGGAGCAGCTTGCGCGGCCCAACGCTGTCTCCCAGTGTGCCCATGGGAACGAGCAAGCTGGCCATGATCAGCGGATAAATGTCGATAATCCACAAGATTTCCGTGCCTGTGGCGTGGAGGCCCAGCGTCAGGGAGGGGATGGCGATGTGCAGAATGGTAAAGTCCACGGCAATGGGTAGGTAGGCGATCATGACTGCCAGCAGTATGCGCCTGCGTACAGAGCGTGAAGGCCCGGATTTTTTGGGCATCTGGGGCGCTTGGGGCGCTTGGCCGCCGTGGTCAGGGGAGGGGCTATTTTGGATGGTGTCGTTCATACTCTGGTCACATGGTGTAGCGCGGGCGGCTTTTACGGCCCGCATGTTAGTCATCCCCCGCAATCCATTGCGAGCTTACCGTGGGAGGATCTGCTGTCGCAACGCTGCGGGCTGCCCTTCGGCGGCTGCGCTGTTCTGACAGCCGGACGAAGAAAAAACGGCAGGCCAGCGCCGCAAGGCCCAGAGCCCTCGTGGGGCGAGGAAAGGTTTTTATGGCCGAACATGGTTTCTTCTTGAAGCTCTGGCATGATGATTTTCTTGCTATTCATAATGCTATCAGCCAGCATAAAGTATGGAGCAGCTCCAGAGTCAAGGAGAAAATATGAAATACTTAAGCTCGGGTCAGTTCGCCAGGCTTTGTGGGATAAAAAAGGACACCCTGTTGTTTTATGACCGTCAAGGGCTGCTCAAGCCACGCTATGTCACAGAAAAGGGCTACCGCAGATATGGGGCGGAGCAGTTTTATGAATTTGACATGATTCGCATGTTCAAGGACGTGGGCATTTCACTGAAAGACATACGCGGCCACATACTTGAGCCGGATCCGCGCGCCCTGTTGCAGCATCTGGAAGAAAGAAGGCGTTTTTTACGGCAAGAAAGGATGCGCCTGCTGGCGCGGCAAAAGATGCTGGAGGCCAACATGGCGCTGGCCCATGAGGCCATGAATGCCCGCTACGACAGTCTTGAGCTGGTGGAAATGGGCCAAGAGTCTTTGAGCGCCATGCCCGTTACACCGGAAGAGCAGGCCACGGATGAGGGCTGGATTGCCATATTTGTCGGTCTGGTGGAGCGTTTTGAGAGCCGCGGGCTGACAGCGCCCATGCCGCTGGGCTTTCTGATGCAGCAGGAGCAGGTCGCGGCCCGATCCTATACGGCGGATTGCTTTTTTTGCGGCTTTTCGCGTGAAATCGGGGCGGAGAGCCTGCACAGACGCCCGGCGGGACTTTATGCACGCCTGTATCACAAAGGGCATTCGGAAAGCCACGAGCAGGCCGTCGGAAAAATGATGGACTCCGTAGCGCGGCAGGGCTGGGAAATCAGTGGCAATCTCTACGGTTATGACATGGCCAGCTATATATTGTGCCCTTGTGCCGAGGAATATGTCGTGCGCTATTGCTTGCAGGTCAGTGTTGGGGGCGAGCGAAGCGGCCTGTAAAAGCTGACGCTGTCAGCGCCGCTGCCCCGGCGCGCGCACGTGGCGCAGTCGTGCGTGCACGTGGTGCGAGTGGGCAGCGCGAGTCAGGCCGTCGTGCAAGGGGTGGGCGCCGCTCTCCCGGCCACAGGCTTGGCGGCCATGTATAAGCCTGTTTGCGCCGCCGACCTGTGGATTTGGCGGTATAAGCCGCTTGCTGCCGTTACGCAGCCGCCTATTTGTTCAGTTTTTCGGCAATAAGCTCGCGTATGATCTTGCTCAGGCCGGGCAGATCCGGTTTGGACACCTGCTTGTCGGCCCCGACCTTGACCCCTTTGGCGTACAGGGCGTCAGTGATGAGGGAAGAAAAGAGGATCACCGGCAGGGTGCTGAGGCCCGGAGTATCGCGTATTTTGGCCGTGAGCATATGGCCGTCCATTTCGGGCATTTCAATATCTGAAATGACCAGATGCACCATATCGGTAAGTTCCTTGTTCTGTGACTGAGCCTCGTTGCGGGCTGTTTGCAGATAATCCCAGGCTTCGCGGCCGCTGGCCACGGCCGTGACCCGAAAGCCGGATTTTTGCAGCGAAGACTTGATAATGTGGCGCAAGGAATTGGAGTCGTCGGCCACGAGCAGGTGAAACTGCCCCGCGCCTTCTACGGGCGTGGTGTCGACTGTGATTTGCGACATGTCCAGGGTGCTGTCCAGGCTGGCGAGAATTTTTTCCATATCTAGGATAAAGAGCACGCGATCCTGAATGCGCAACACCCCGGTAATACTGTCGCGCGAATAGTTCTGCACGTATTGGTTCGGCGGCTCGATGCGATCCCAGGTCATGCGGTGGATGCTTGTCACGGACGAAACCAGAAAGGCCGCCTGCACACCGCTGAATTCGGTGACAATGACCTTGGTGTTTTCTTCGGTGACCATTTCCTTGCCGAGCCATGTGGCCAGGTTGAGAATGGGCAAAACCTTGCCCCGCAGGTTGAATGTGCCGAGCACCGAAGGATCACACTTGCTGGGGACGCTGGTGATGTTGGGCAGGCGGATGATCTCGAGCACCTTGGCTACGTTGATGCCGTAATGCCCGCTGTAGGCGCTGCCGTCCGGCTGCTTTTCGTCTATAAGAAATTCAATGATTTCTAGTTCATTGTTGTTGACGTTGAGCATGCTGTTCTGCGACATGGCTACCATCCTGTCTGCTGGCGCAGGGCGCTCGGCAGGGCTTGTGTGCGGGCGTGAAACATCGCCCGGCTGTGGTCGTGAGGTCATATGGCTCTCATCGGCCGGAATTGTTTTTTTCTTAGAGCGGCAGCGGTGCGGTCATCTGGTTTTTCACCACTTTTTCTCTTTACACTGTCGAAATATCTTTGCGGGCGTGCCCTTGGTTGGAGCTGGCCCTGATGTTACTGGTTCTGCTGCGCTGGCCCCATGCGCTGGCCTGATTATTGGCCTGATGACTGGCCGCTGTTGCGTCGTTGTGCGTCCGGGGCTCAGGCTAGCGCCGCGCGCCTTGGCTGCCGCGGTGTTTTGGGCGGTTCCAGCCTGGGGCAGAAGTCAGCCATTTCGCACTGGCCGCACTGTGGTTTGCGCGCTTCGCAGACATCGCGCCCGAACCAGACCATGCGGTGGTTCACATCGCCCCATTCCGCACGGGGAAAAAGGGCCATAAGGTCGCGCTCGATCACAACGGGGTCTGTTGATTCGGTCAGCCCGAGCCTGTAGCTGATGCGCTTGACGTGAGTATCTACCGCCAGGCCCTCATTGATGCCGAAAGCGCCGAACAAGACCACGTTGGCTGTTTTGCGCGCCACACCGGGCAGGGTGATGAGCTCTTCAAGGCTGTCGGGAATCCGACCGCCGTATACCTCGCAAACGCGGGCAGCGGCCCCCAACAGGTTTTTGGCCTTGCTGCGGTAAAAACCTGTGGAATGTATGACGGCCTCCAGTTCCCCCACCGGTACGCCCATGAGGTCGGCGGGGCCGGGCCAGCGGCGGAACAGCTCTGGCGTAACCGTATTGACCCGCGCGTCCGTACATTGGGCCGCCAGCACCGTGGCCACCAGCAGCTGCCATGCTGTTTCGGCATCCAGGTGGGTTTGGGGGGCGGGGTAACGGGCGCGCAGGGCAGCCAGAACTTTTTGCGCCCGTGCCGGGCGGGATTTTCTCACGCTCATGTCCGTCCTATGCCACAGGCGTCGACAGCCTGCAAGCCGTGGCGGGCGGGCTTTGTGGCTCTTTGTTTTTTGCGTGTTTGGGTATAAGCTGCCTCGCAAAGACATGCTGCACGGGAGAACTCATGTCCTATCTGGTCTATGTTACTGCGCCTCATGAAGAGCTTGCCCTTGACCTTGCCCGCATGCTGGTAGAGCGGAATCTCGCCGCCGGAGTAAACATTTTGCCCGGTGCGCGCTCCATTTATCGCTGGCGCGGGCAGGTGCATGACGCGGCGGAATGCCTGCTACTGGCCCAGGTAAGCCGCGAGGCGCTGCCCGCCTTTGAGGCGGCCGTGAAAAGCATGCACAGCTATGAAGTTCCTTGTATTGTGGCCTTGGCCATAGAGGCCGGGCATGAGCCCTATCTGCGCTGGATCAGGGAAAACAGCCGCCCGCCCTCGGTTTGACTTTGCCCCATCGTGGTGATTTTAACATAATTATTTGCCCTTACGGGCTTTTGCGCTACATAGAATCCGCTGGCGCCGTCCCCTGAGCGCAGCGATACCTACATCGCCTACCCCATAACGAGAGGAACCCATGTCCATCTATGTTTCCGGCTCTCTGGCCTTTGACCGCATAATGACCTTCCCCGGCAATTTTCAGGATCATATCCTTATGGACAAGCTGCACATGATCAATGTGAGCTTTATGGTGGACGGCATGGACGAGCGCCGGGGCGGCTGCGCGGGCAATATTGCCTATTCGCTCGCTCTGCTGGAAGAAAAGCCCGTCATTGTGGCCGCCGCGGGGCGCGATTTTGATTCTTACGCGCAAACCCTCGCCACCCACGGGCTGCCGCTGGACGGTATTCGCCGCGATGATGAGGTGTTTACGGCCCTGTGTTACATCACCACAGACCTGAACAGCAACCAGATTACGGGTTTTTACCCCGGGGCCATGAGCCTGCCATCGCTGTATGATTTTCCCGCGCTTGACCCGGCAAAGGATATCGCCATCGTATCCCCCGGCAATCTGGAAGATATGCGCCGCCTGCCCCGTTTTTATCGTGAAAAGGGTGTTCCTTATATTTTTGACCCCGGCCAGCAGCTGCCTGTGCTCACGGCCCAAGAGCTGATTGACGCAGTTGAAGGCTCCCTGGCCTGCATTACCAACGACTATGAACTGAACATGATCTGCAAGGCCACGGGCAAAAGCGAAGACGAAATCGCCGCCAGCACGCGCTGGCTTGTGACCACTCTTGGCGCGGAAGGCGCGCAGGTGCGCGGTAATCGAGGCGAAAATGTGCGCATTGCGCCCGTGCCCGTTGAAAAGGTGCAAGACCCCACCGGCGCGGGCGATGCTCACCGCGCAGGCCTTATCAAGGGGCTGGTCAGCGGCCTTGATATGCCCGAAGCCGCCAAGCTCGGCTCGGTGAGCGCCAGTTTTGCCCTTGAAAAACTGGGAACTCAGGAACATGGCATCACTCCGGCGCTGTTCCGCCAGCGCTATGAAGCTGTTTTCGGCTCGCTGCCCCAGGGGCTTTTTGCCGTCTAGGTGTAGTATTCCATTAGTTTGTTCACCCTCCCTCTCATCCGCTTGCTGCTGTTGGCCAACTCCAGCACTGTCGATTTGAGGGAGGGTGACAATATATTGTCACACCACTGAGCTGTAGTAGTGGTGCTTCCGTTATGGCTGGGCATGGTGCCATTGCAGTAGTGGTGGTGCTTACGTTATGGGTGGGGATAGTGCCATTGCCGTCGTGGCGTCGTGGTAAAAACTGTCGCCGGGCGCGCGTGCTGCCGATGTATTGCTGGAGGAACGTATGCTGTATATAGCGCTTATGCTTTTTGGCGGATGCCTTGTGGCCATGCAGTCGCCCATCAATGCCGCCTTGAGCCGTACCGTGGGGGCTTTGGAAAGCAGCTTTGTGTCCTTTGCCGCCGGCACGCTCTTTCTCGGGCTGGCGGTGCTTTTTTTCGGGCGCGGGCAACTTATGCGGCTGGCGGAAACGCCGTCGTGGCAATGGATCGGCGGCATTTTCGGAGCAATCATGGTGCTCAATACCATTATTGCCGTGCCGCGCATCGGCGTGCTGACTACGGCCATGGCCATGATTTTTGGTAACTTGCTTATGGCGGCCATCATAGACAACTACGGCTGGTTCGGCGTGCCGGTAACGCCTTTTGGCTGGCGGCGGCTTTTGGGCTTTGGCCTTGTGTTGGCCGGGCTGGCACTGGTTTTTCGCCGTTGATTTTTCACTGCTGATTTTTCACTGCTGATTTTTCGCTGCGGATTTTTATTGCAGGCATCCAGCCACGGTGTCGGGGGCCTGTGGTGCCGCCCGGCTACCGATTTCCGCCACGCTGGCAGCCGCCCCCGCCGCAGCGCGCGCCATGCCCGCTGCAAAGCCTGTATTCGCCGCCTTCAATGCGCAACATTTTGCCGTTGACCAGCGCATCGGCCAGTTTCTTGCGTGCTTCGGCATAAATGCTCTGCACGGTGGTGCGGGCGACGTGCATGTTTTCGGCGCAAGCCTCTTGGGTCATGCCTTCAAGGTCAATGAGCCGCAAGGTTTCATACTGGTCTACGGTCATGACAACAAGGTCTTCAGCGGCTGCGCGTGAGCCGTGCATGCCCTGCCCCCTGTGGTGGCCGCCCCGGCCTTGACCACCTTGACCACCTTGTCCGCCCCGACTTTGCCCCCCCTGGCCCTGACTCTGACCCTGGCCCTGGCCCTGCCCCCGGCCGCGTCCCGGCCTGTGCTGCATTTCTGCATCCGTCCCGCAGGGCAATGCTGCATCAGCTCCTTGGGTTTGGCCAGCCGGCGCGCCGCAGCCGACCTGGTTTTCAGGGGTGCCGCAACCAGCCTGGTTTTCAGGGGCGCCGCAGCCGACCTGGTTTTCAGGGGCGCCGTAGCCGACCTGGTTTTCAGGGGCGCCGTAGCCGCCCAGGGCTGGAGAATATCCAGGCAGGGGGCCGAAGCAGGTGTTTTGGGGCATCGAGCAAACGTTACGCCACTTTTTTGGTCTTGGCATGGCTATCTCACTGTATATCAAGGCCGCCCCTTTGGGAGCGGCCCTTGTGTTGGAAAGGTTGGGCTGGTTTTTTAAACCAGCATGCTCCTAATTGCCTGTGGGGCCATCAAAGGCGCAGGCGGGCATGCTTTGCTCCTGGCCGAGGCTGTGACGCAGGCTTTTGCCGCGGCACATACCCCGACCTTGGCCCCGACCTTGGCCCCGACCTTGACCCCGACCTTGACCTTGACCTTGGCCCCGGCCCTGGTCTTGACCGGCTTGGCCCATGCCGGGCTGGCCTTGCACCCTCGTTTGCCCTTGCCCTTGGCCGGGCTCCTGCGCTGCCCCCATGCCGGGCATGTTCTGCCCCTGGCAGGCTCCGTGGCGCATGCCGCGCCGCATGCCGGCATCGGTCTGATCCATATTTCCCTTCATACCGCTTTTGCCGCACATGCCGCGTTCGCGGCCGGTGCGCGGGCCCATGCCTTCAGGGCCTGTATGGTCATTGTAAGGCATATGAACCTCCTTATGTTCTGAATGACGCCCTGCGCGAGGCGTTTATTATTGACATATGTCATTAATAAAGTATGGCCATTTTCTGACATATGTCAATAACATTTGTTTTTTAAAATTATATACTGAAAGTATAGTGTTTTATAGCACGCGTGCCATGCTGTTCCGTCCTGGAGTGGCCGTCTGGGGGAGGACTGCGGTGCACGGCGGTGCGGGTGGAGTTGTGTGATGCGGAGGAATGGAAAGGGCTATTGTTCTTCATGCAGGGGCGCTTGGAGCTTTCGGGCAAGGAGGGGGCAAAGGATGGGCTTATGCTCCGCAAGCGAGGGAGGCTCTCGAAGCAGAGGGCGCGCAGCCCTCGCCGGCAATCGCATCCTCGCCCCATACATAAAAGCAGAGGGCGGAACCTTGCGGCTCCGCCCTCTGCCATAAAAAACCGTTGTCGTCTGCCCGCAGATCTTGCGGCGGCCCGCTGCGCCTTGCATGTGCCGTGCCCAGACGCAGCTGCGGGCTATGACAAATGTTCCGCGCCTTATTTGGTAAACAAGATAAGGGCGATCATCTCCAAATCTTCAGTGCCGGTGTTAAGGATGCCGTGAACTTCGCCGTCGTTACAGACAGTCACTTCACCGGCTTTGACCAGCACCTCTGTGCCGTTGTCATTATAGGTTCCCTGCCCGCTGAGCACATAATAGATTTCAAGTTCTCCGCTGTGCTTGTGGCTGCCGATGGCGCAACCGGGCTTGAGATTCACCCGGTTGAACAGTCGACCTTTTCCGGCCAGGCCGTCTTCATTGACGATCTTGGTAAACTTGGTGGTTCCGGGGCCACCGAACATTTCTTTTTCAAACCCTTCCAGTGCATCGGCGCGATAGATCATGTGTTCTCCTTGTGCCTTTGTTTGGTTGCGGCCTTTATGCTGCCCCGTCAGATTGCGGCTACGCATGGCTGCGGGGTGCGGGCATCTATTATACTTTTGTTCCACTGTTGCGCGAGCGATCTGCGCCGCCTGCTTGACCTGCGCGACCCGCATCGTCTGGGTCGTCCGCGTTGTCTGCGTGCTTTGGGTCAACAGTTCCGGGCGCGCTTGTGGTATTTTTCGCGCCATTTTTGCCGCCCGGTGTCTCAAGCCTGCGCCGGGGCCGCCGGGTGAACTTACGTGGCGGACGCTGTTCTGAAGGCGGCGGCGCGCTTTTCATGCGGGGCGGCATATCCTTGATATGGATGTCCAATTGCGGAAAAGCCACTTCAATGCGCTGGTTGCGAAGCTCTTTTTCTATTTCAAGGCGAATGGCCGAGGCTGTGGAGCCGCCCACGTCATAGTCACGTACCCAGAAACGCAGGCAGAAATCAAGGGTGCTGGCCCCAAAATCCTCAAAGGTTACACCGGGCGGGGGATATTTGAGCACATTGCTGTTGGCGTTGGCCGTTGCCAGCAGAATGCGCATGACAGCGGCCGTATCGCTGCCATAGGCCACGCCGACATTGATTTCGCGGCGCACGGTGCGGCTGTTGCGCGTCCAGTTGATGAGGCGGCTTGCCACAAATTCCGAGTTGGGCACGATGATAAGGGCATTGTCGAACGTTTCCACCATGGTGGCACGCACGCTGATCTTGCGCACACGGCCCTGGGTTCCGCCCACTTCAACAACGTCTCCGGCCTGCAAGGTGCGGCTGAAGATAAGGATGAGGCCGGAAAGGAAGTTGTTGACGATGGTCTGCATGCCAAAACCGATACCCACGGAAAGACCGCCAGCGACCATGGCCAGGTTGCTCAGCTCCATGCCCAGGGCCTTGAGGACGAAAAGACCGAAAAAGCACCACAGGGCATAAGAAAAGGCCGTTTGTATGGGCGGAATGAGCGTGGCGTCTATTTGCAGGCCCTGCTTGGGCAAGCGCCCAAGAAAGCGCGAGCCCATGGCCACGGCTGTGCGTGTAATGTAAAAGGCGCTGACAATCATGAGCAGGTGCAGCACGTTGAACTGCGTAGCCCCCACGTTGACCCCGCGCAGGATATAGTAATGCAGCAGGGGCAGACCGCCGGGCAGGGTTCCCACCCATTGAGTCACGCCCACAAAGGCCACCACCAGCACAACGGGGGCTGCCAGGGCTACGGCCGTATGCGCCAGCGCCGCCCGCACACCTTCCTTGGGCAGCTTTTCGCTGACAGTGGTCACGAAGCTCATGCCGCCCAGCGAAAGTTGCAGGGCCAGAGAGCAGGAGACAAAGCAGAGATACAACACCATGCTGTATAGATGCAGGCCAAAAAGCGTCATGATCAGGCTTAACCAGAGCACGATGGGTTCGGTTTCAAGCACCGAACTTTCCAGATGCATGGGGCCAAGATCCTGTTCTTTGCGGCGGCGCTGCCGCAGGATGTCTGCTATGAGCAGGCCCATCCAGATGACCAGCACAAGCGGGCGGAGCAGCGGCAGATACAGAAGAACGTAAGCGCACAGGGTCAGCGGGATAAGATGCCAGAAAGGCGAGCGGTCTATCTGCACTTCCGGGTATTTGAGTCGCCGCAAGTCCCAGGCCAGATTGATCTGCGCCACGATGAGGCTCAGGTTGCCCAGGGCCAGAAATAGGCGAAAAAATTCTCCCGTGGCAGAAATGGAGCTGCCGAGAAGGGCCAGCCCCAGGCAAAGCCAGGGCAGGCTCACATGAAAAATGTGGCGCACTGTGGGCGGCGAATTATCGTTAAGCCAGCGGCGCGACAACATCACGGTGATAATACCTGAAAAAAGCAGGCACATGAAAAAGCGCAAACCGGCAGTGCCCCAGTTTTCGAGGGTAACGGGCACTTCAACAGGAATACGCAGCAACAGCCCTTGGTAGGAATAGGTCATCTGTTTGGGGAAATCGGCCCAGGCCCCAGCGCTGAGCCAAGGCACGGGCTTTTGCAGATAATAGTCTTTCCACAGGGCGGGCAGTTCCGAATTGATTTCTTCGCGTGTTTTTTCCAGCCGGTTGAGCAGGGCCAGCGAGGGCGCAAGCGCTGTGTCGTACTGTGCCAGCACTGCGGTGAGGCGCAGGCGGGTCATGGCCAGAGCCTGAATGTATTCCTGCATTTCCGCACTGAGGCGCTCGTCGTGCAGGTCTTCGGGCAGGCTGTCGGCCAGATAGCTGATGCGCTCAAGCAGGCCCTGGGCCTCGCTGCGGGCGTCCATCATGGGCGACAGTATCTTGCGCACTTCTGTAATGGTCACGGTAAGGCGGCGGCTGACGGCCTCCATGGCGTTGGGCGCGTTCTTATAGGTATTGCTCAGCACCAGAAGGCGGCGGGCCTCGTCCACAAAAGGCTGTACCTTTTCGCTGACGTTGAGGGCGCGGTCGGCAAAGGTGTCGCTCATGGCAACGGCTTTGTCGTTGACCTCTTCAAGCATGCTGTGCTGGCTGCTCCAGACCATGGCCCAGGGGTCGTGCAGCCCACTGCTTTTTTCTTCTTCGTCCTGTGGCGCAGCGGCTTCGTCTTCCTGGTTGGCCGGAGTTTCTTTCTTGTCGGCAACGGCAGGCTTGGCATCTTTTTTATCCGCCTTGGGCGCGGCATTTTCTTTCTTTTCCGTTTTGGGCTTGGGGCTTGCCTTTTTTTCGACCTTGGGCTTTGGGGCGTCCTTTTTTTCGCCTGTTTCCGGGCGTGGGGCCGTGGCGGCAGGTTCGCTGCCGGTGGCGGCCGGGGTCGCGGAAGCAGCGGGGCTGGCCTGCTGAGTTGCCGGCAGGGGGGCCGCGCTTGTGGCGGGTTTGGTTTCCTGGCTTTGGGGCGTGCTTTGCCCCGTTGCGGCGGTCGGGCCGTTGGCAGCGGCAGGAACCGCGGCACTGGGAATATTGGAGGCTGCGGGTGCAGCGGGGCTGACAGCAGCAGCGCCGGCAGCGCTGGCAGCGGCGCTATTGGCGCTCGCATTGGCGGGCAGAGCGACGGCTGCTTCTGCGGGGGTCGCGCTTGACGGCGCTGCGGCATCGCGGCTGGCGGCGGTGTTTTCTGGCGTGGTGGCTGCCGTGTCAGCGGCCAAGGCGTGAGTTGTGGCAAAAACGCAGCACAGGATCAGTACAAAAAGGCTTGAAAAGCGCAAGATATGTCGCATATATGGCCTCAAGAGACTGGGGAGTCGGTATATCGATCAGAAAAAGAGTTGTCGTTTGCCGGCATGAATAAGGGCATGGTAACCCGTTTGGCAAGGCGCACTGGGCCCTCCCCAATACATACGCCAAGAGCTGGACTTTGAAAAGAGCCGCCGCCGGGTGCTGCGGGCAAAGCACGTGAACAAACGCCTGTAAATAGGCCTGATCAGCAGCCAGCGGCAGGGTGGGCAAACACTGTGTCGGGGCTGGACAAGGTCGGCGCCCAGCGGCATATTCGCCCTATGGAAAACCAATCTTTCTCCGCTGGCACAATGCCCGTGGCTCTGGCTCGCTGCGAAGGCTATGACCGCCGATCCCTTGACCGGCTGGTCGGCGATGTGCTGGATGCCGCACACATAGCGCAGTTTCATTCTCTCAAGCCCGGAACCACGGTGCTTGTGAAGCCCAACCTGCTCATGAGCAAGTCGCTGGCCTGCACCTCGCCCGGTGTTGTGGCCGCAGCTTGCCGCTGGTTGCGTGACCATGGGGCGCAGATGGCCGTGGCCGATTCGCCGGGTTTCGGGCGAGCCGGGGCCGTGGCCCGCGCCATTGGCCTTGAAAGCGCCTTGCGGCCTCTGGGGCTTGCCGTGCTCGAGCTGGACAAGCCCGTGCCTGTCAAGCTGGATGTGGACTTGCCGCCAGCCTTGCAAGGCGGCAAGGGCGGTCGCAAAAGGCCGTTGTTTCAGGTTTCTGGCGCTGTGCATGAGTGCGATTTCATTCTTTCCCTGCCAAGGGTCAAGGCGCACAGCCAGATGCTGATCACACTGGCGGTCAAGAACTGTTTTGGCTGCGTAAGCGGGCTGCACAAGGCTGTGGCCCATGCCCGCGAGGGGCGTGACCCCGTCTGTTTTGCCGATTGCCTGGCCGCGCTCTGGGCTGCTCTGCCGCCGGTGGCCGCCCTGGCCGATGGCGGTGTTGCCATGCACAGGACGGGGCCGTCCAAGGGCGAGCCCTTTGTGCTCAAGCTGATGGGGGCCAGCCCTTCGGCCGTGGCGCTGGATGAGGCGCTGTATGCGGTTTTTGGCCTGACGCCGCAGGACGTTCCCCTGGGCGCTGCGCTGGCGCGGCGCAAGGCTTTGGGCAGCGCCGCAGCGGGTTCGGAAGTGGTTTTTCCGTTGTTGCACCCCGGCGACTTCGACGCCCGAGGTTTTGAGCTGCCGCAGAGCCTGTCTCACACGTCTTTTCATCCCGCGCGCTTTGTGCAAAGTTGCCTGCGCCGTGCCATTGCGGCCATAAAAAAATAAGGAAGCAGCCAATGCCCAGAATTCTTCCCGGTGAAACGGATATTTATGCCATTACAGATGCGCGTCTTTCGCTGGGCCGTTCTCTCGAAGAAGTGGCCTCGGCCCTGATGGGGGCGGGCGTGCGCCTTTTGCAGTATCGCGAGAAAAATCTTAAGGGCGGTGAAATGCTTGAAGAATGCCGCCTGCTGCGCCGTCTGACCCGTGAGGCGGGGGCCTGCTTTATCGTCAACGATCATGTGGATATTGCCATGCTTGTGGAGGCTGACGGCGTGCACGTGGGGCAAGAGGATCTACCCGTGCCCGAAGTGCGCAGGCTTGTGGGGCCAGACATGATCATCGGCCTTTCCACCCATGAGCCGGAGCAGGCGCTGGCCGCGCGGGCCCTGGGCGCGGACTATCTGGGGGTGGGCCCCATCTTTGCCACGCAGACCAAGGAAGACGTGGTGGCTCCCGTGGGTTTTGCCTATCTGGACTGGGTTGCCGCCAATATTGCCATGCCTTTTGTGGCCATAGGCGGCATCAAGGCCCATAATATCGCTGACGTGGCCCGCCATGGCGCGCGCTGTTGCTGCCTTGTTTCTGAGCTGGTGGGCGCGCCGGATATTGCGGCTCGTGTGGCTGAGGTGCGGCAGGCCATGCACGGTCAGGGCGCTTAGCTTGGGGGTTGTTTAGGCCTGAAATGCTCTGTGGGGGAGGGCCCCTTTTGCAAAAGGGTTGCCTCCCCCACGCCCCCACCCCCCAAAACCTTTGCTGTGGTTTTCATCTGTTATCGGAAGCCGCCAACGCAGCCGGAATCCTCTCCGGATCATCCGCCGTACTGTGCAGACACTCTCGCAGGGCCGCCATATTGGCCGAAAGCATACCCTTGCGCCAGATCAGCTCTGTGGTGGCATGACAGAGGGGATGATCCAGCCGGTGTACGGAAAGGATGCCGTCAGAGCGGCACAGGTGCAGCACCGAGTCTGGCACAGCGCCCACGCCCATGCCCGCAATAACTCCCCCCACAATGGCATGGTACGAAGCCAGCTCGACAATGCGCTCCGGCTCCCGCCCGTGGGCGCGAAACCAGCTGACAAGGCGGTTCTGGTAAGTGCAGCCGCCCTGAAAGGCCAGCAGGGTTTTTGGGCCGATGTCGTCTGGGCAGCGGATGGGGCTGTGTCTTTCAGGGGCGATGACCACCAGCTCTTCAGCAAAGGCGTCCATACGCTCCAGCCGGTCGTCTTCGGGCATGTCCACCACAAAAACCGCATCCAGCCTGTTTTCAAGAACATCCTTGTATAACGAGCGGCTTGTGCCGGTGACCAGCTCCAGCTCTATTTGCGGATACCCGGCGTGCAGCCGCGCCAGCACCTCGGGCAGCCGCGCCGCCGCCGCACTTTCCAGCGCGCCGATGCGGAATTTGCCCCCGGGGGCCATGCCCCGCACGCGGTTTTCCGCCTCTTCGACCAGGGCCAGTATCTTGAGGGCATCCTGATACAGGGTTTGCGCCTTATCTGTGGGGTAAAGGCGCTTTTTTTCGCGCAAAAAAAGCTGCACGCCCAGGCTTTCTTCCAGCTGAAGAATGCGCATGGTCACGCCCGAAGGAACCCGGTTCAGCGCCTTGGCCGCAGCCGTGATGCTGCCTGCTTCCATCAGGCTCACAAAAGTTCGCAGGTCTGTCATCTCCATATGATCACCAAAATTGAATACCTTTGTTATTATTATTCAGTTGCCATGAACAATTTAACCATTATATAGTCTTTAACAAATGGCAAGCACCGAAATTGTTCGTGCGACGGCTCAAATGTGGTGGGATGAAGAATGAAAGTAATTTGGAAATTTTTGTGGCAGATGGCCTTTCTCATGGCCCTGTTTTTGGCATCAAATTGGCTGGTAGGCGCTACTGGTCTGCCCATGCCCGGTAATGTCCTTGGCATTATTGTGCTTTTTCTTCTTTTGCTTACAGGCATTGTTAAAGAAGACCACATAAGCACGGCAGCCAATTTTTTGCTCAAGCATATGGTTTTTTTCTTTGTGCCTGTGGCTGTGGGCCTGATGCAATGGGGCGGCGTTTTTTATGATTATGGCTGGATTTTGCTGATAGCCATTGTAGTGAGCGCCGTTTTGCCCCTGCTGACCGTGGGGCTTTTGGGCAGGGCCTTGCGCCGTCGGGCGCGCAAGAAGGAGAAGGAGGCGGCGTCATGCAGCACTATATAAGCATAAGCACAATTCTTTGCATTTTGGGCACGCTGCTGGCCTATATGGCGGTGCGCACTCTTTCCCTGCGTTACAAGCACCCCCTGATCAATATTGTGGCCCTTGGCGCGGCCATTATCATCACGGTGCTGCTGCTCTGTGATTTTTCCTATGCCGTATACGAACCGGCAGCGAAAATCATGGCCGTGTTCATCGGCCCGGCCACCGTGGCCCTGGCTTTGCCCTTGTATCGTTATCGGCAGGTGCTTTTGCGCTATGCCCTCGCCATTACGGGCAGCGTGTGCGCCGGGGCCTTTGTGGCCATGTTTTCTGCGGGCCTGATCACCAGGCTTGGCGGCTTGCCCCAGGAAGTGGTCATTTCCATGATGCCCAAGAGCGTTTCCATACCCTTTGCCATTGAGGTTGCTGGGCTTTACGGGGGTATTCCATCTCTGACGGCGGCCTTTGTGGTGGCCACGGGAACCCTTGGTTCGCTCATCGGCGGCTGGACGCTGAATCTTGCGGGTGTGACCGATCCTTTTGCGCGGGGCCTGTCGCTTGGCACGGTATCCCACGCGCAGGGTACGGCAGCGGCCTTGCAGGAAGGGGAAGAGCAGGGGGCCATGGGCGGGCTGGCGCTTATTCTGGCTGGCATTATTACTGCCGCCATTGCGCCTGTGGTGGTCTGGCTGGTGCTGCGTTTTCCTGCCCTGGTGTAAAACGGCTTTTGCCTGCACGAGCCCTTGCGGGCGCGAGCGGGAGGGGCAGTTCAATGGGCAGATGCCAGACCCGACAAGGTGAGTAAGTTTTACTCACCGCCCCCCTTTTAGTGAGTAAATTTGCCACATGTTGAGAATGGAAGCACAAAGGGATTTTTAAAAATATCAAGCAACTATCACGTTTTATTGGGTTTGTAATTTCTGGCACGGCTCTTGCCATTAGTAAGGTGCTCCCACTAATGGCGTAGCCGGCCAGCCTTCCAGGCAGGGGCTGACCGCGGATTGGATTGTCCACACCCTCCTCCTGTGACAACCCCCGGGGTGTCAGGCGGGCGCACCCAGAAAGCCCGCCTGGCACCTATGCTTCGCCAAGTTTGTCCTGTTGTGCAAAACCAAAGCCCCGTCCGGTAGTACCGGGCGGGGCTTTGGTTTTTTGACCGTAGGGGCAAGCAGCCATTGCTCCGGCAGGGGCGCGGCTGGGCCAGCTGCTGCAAGCCGCCGCAAGCAATCGTCATAAGCAACCTCCGCAAGCCGCCGCAAGCCGCCGCAAGCAACCGTCACAAGCAACCTCCGCAAGCCGCCGCCGAAAACTTTTGGCGCAAACTCTTGTCAGATTCTCGCTTCCGATCCGCGCTTCTGATCCGCGTTTCAAGCCAGCTTCATAAGCATGGCCCCGCAGGCGACCAGAACCACGGCGATTCCCCGCCAAACCGTAAATTTTTCATGCAGCAGAATCACGGCCAGTAGCATGCCGAAAATAACCGAGGTTTCGCGCAGCGCCGCCACCATGGCAATGGGCGCTATGGTCATGGCCCATATGGCGATGCCATACGAGCCAAGGCCCGCCAGCCCGCCCAAAAGGCCGATTGCGGCCCTCTTGCGCACGTAATGCAGGTAGGTCATGCCGTGCCGCCGCAAGATGAAAACATGCAGCGGTATGATGTTGAGCACAAAAATCCAGCAGGCATAGCCCACGGCGTTGCCGCTTTGCTGCGCGCCCAGGCCATCTGCCAAAGTGTAGCCCATGATGACAAAAGAGGTGCGCAGTGAAATGAAAATGGCGCTCCTGTCCGCGCCGCGCCGCGCATTGTCTCTGGCAAGGCAAAACACGCCGCAACATAGCGTGAGCACACCGCACCAGGCGCCGAGGCTCAGGGATTCGCCAAAAAAAAGCATGGCCAGCGACGTCAGTAGCGGGGCTGTGCCGCGCATGATGGTGTAGCCGAATGTGAGATCAACCTTGTTATAGGCTTCTGCAATACAGATGTAATACGTGAAATGGCAGATGCAGGCCATGCCAAGATACGGCAGGCAGGCCGTGTCAAGAGGCGGCAAGAACGGTACAATACATAGTGCGCCAAGCCCGGCCCCAAGGGCGTTAAGGCCTGTTTCAAAGAGTTTGTTTTCTCCGCCTTTGACTATGATGTTCCATAACGCGTGAAGCAGGGCGGCAAACAGGACAATAAAAACAATATGTGCGGGCATGAAAATGCTCACTACGCCCAATGAACAGCTTTGGCAAACAGCAGGCAGCGTCATGGCGGCCATTGTGCTGCCTGCTTTGACAGCAAGGGTAAACCACTTTCGGTTCGCCTTGAGATGTTTTTTTCAAAACGATGCTGTAGTGCATCCCATGAAGGCGGAAGCGGGCGCAAAATCGCCATGAATGATTTTTAACATTCTGAAATAAAAGAAATTATAAAGAAATTATATTGATGGGCTGTCTTGGCATATGTCTTGCTTTTCTTGGGCAGCGGCCTGCCAAGTGTCGTTCTGATTTTGTTCATCAAAAAAATTTCGCGGAGCACCATTAACCTTCAAGGAGCCTTATAATGAAGTTTCAGGGTATGACTATCGGTGTGCCGAAG
>CAZFCC010000018.1:0-44843 GCA_964517635.1 uncultured Desulfovibrio sp.
AAGGGGGCGCAGCCCCATAACCGGCCCCGCCTTGCCGCCCGCCGCGCAGGCGGCCCAAGTGAAGAACAAAGAAAAATCCCCCGTGCCCGCAGGGCACACATTCCTCATCCCAAAGGGCAAGCCCTTTCCTCGCTGCCGCCGTACTGGCGCCTACCCCCGCCAGCAGGCGTCTCCTCGCCGGAAGGCGCAATCCCCCTCGTAAAAGCCTCACGCTTTATCAAAAGAGGCCGCCTCCTGGGCGGCCTCTCTGTTCTCATTCGGTTTTACAACACGATCTCACCTTCAACCACAAACAAGCACCAAGTATCTCAAGAATACATGCCCATAACTGTCAAGACACGCTCATTACGGCGCAGCCACTTACCAAGGCGCAAGCATCAAGCCCACAGCACAAGCCCTGTCTCAAGCGGTGTCGCCAGGTATTTGTGGTAGGGTACTATCCGCACACCGTAACGGTATTGCCCGCTGTGAGCGGGGATGTAGGTGGCGGCATAGTTCATGCCGTTTCCGTTTTCGCCGTTGTGGTCGGCTGCGCGCTGCTCGAGGCGCAGGATCTCGGGCTTGTCGATAAAGTTGCCATTGACCAGGGCGCGGCCAATGACAAGTTGCACGAGGATTTCTTCTGGCTGCATTTCGCCGATATGCATGTGCAGGCGTACACTCACCGGTTCGCCGCAAACCATGACATTGTTTTCCACGCCGCTGATGAAAAGCTCTTCCACCTTGACCGTGCCGAAGCGGGCGGGGAGGTCTTTTTTCCAGGCAGCCAGCCGGCGGCAGGCCGACCAGTCATTTTCGGCCAGCATGTTGCGGCGTCGTGCGCCCCGCAGGTAATACTGGCGTATATAATCGTTGAGCATGCGGTTGCTGCTGTACATGGCCGTAAGGCTCTTGAATGACCGCTTGGCCATGGCTATCCACTGGGTGGGCAGATCGCCCTGGGGGCGGTCAAAGTAGAGCGGCACCACGGCGTTTTCCAGCAGATTGTACAGGGCCTCGGCGTCTGCATAGTCATTTTGTTCATTGCTGGGCAGTTCGGTGGTGACCACCGGGCCGATAGTCCACCCGTTCTGCCTGTTATAACCTTCGCACCACCAGCCGTCAGAAACGCTCAGGTTAACGCCGCCGTTGACGGGCAGCTTCATGCCGCTTGTGCCAGAGGCCTCGTGTGGGCGGCGGGGCGTGTTAAGCCAGACATCGCAGCCCTGAGACATGATGCGCGAAACCGACAGGCTGTAGTTTTCCAGAAAGAAGATGCGCCCGAGAAAGCGTTCGTCCTGACACATGCGCAGAACTTCTTGAATAAGGTTGATGCCCGCTTCGTCTGCTGGGTGTGCTTTACCCGAAAAAACAATGACCACGGGCCTTTGAGGATTGTTGAGTATGCGGGCCAGGCGGTCGGGGTCGGCAAAGAGCAGGGTGGCCCGCTTGTAGGGCGCGAAACGCCGGGCAAAGCCGATAATGAGGGTTTCGGGCCGCAGCAGGGCTTCCATGCTCTTTCTGGTGGCGGGATCCAGCTTGAATCGTTGCGCAAAAACGGGAATGCGCTTGCGCAGGGGGTCGAGCAGAGCTTCTTTTTGTTGCTGCCGCGCTGCCCAGAAGGCTTCATCGGGGATTTCGTCGATCTTTTCCCACACGGGAGAACCGGGCTGCGCCTGTAGCCAGTCCGCGCCAAGATATTTATGCAACAGTTCGTGCATCCAGCTGCCCACATAGGACGGTGTGTGTATGCCGTTGGTCACATGGCCAATGGGTGTTTCGGCTGTGGGCAGGCCCTTCCACAGATTGTTCCACATGTGGCGCGAAACCACGCCGTGGAGGCGGCTGACGCCATTGGCCCAGCACGAAAGCCGCAAGGCCAGCACCGTCATTTCAAATGCATGGCTGTCGCCGCCTTCGATCTGCCCAAGCTGCACGAACTGCTGCCAGGAAAGATCAAGGTTTTTTGCCATGCCGCTGAAATAGCGCTCCATAAGCTCCAGCGAGAAGGATTCGTTGCCCGCAGGCACGGGAGTGTGGGTGGTAAACAGCGTGTTGGAGCGCACACGCACCATGGCCTCGTCATAGCTCATGCCCTGAGTCATGCAGTCGCGCACGCGCTCAAGGGCCATAAAGGCCGAATGGCCTTCGTTCATGTGATAAGCGCCGGGGATAATGCCGAGAGTGCGCAAAAGGCGCATACCGCCCTGACCAAGCAGGATTTCCTGCAACAAACGGGTTTCGCGGTTGGCTTCGTACAGGCGGTCAGTGATGCGCCGGTCTTCGTCGGTATTGCGGCTGGTGTCCGTATCCATGAGATAAAGGTTGATGCGGCCTACCTGAAGCCGCCATACCCTGGCGTAAAGGATGCGGCCCGGCAGCTCGATCTGTATATATACGGGCTGCCCCTGGGCATCATGCACCTGCTTTATGGGCATCTGGTCGAAGTTGTTCACCGGGTACTGCGCCACCTGGCGACCGGAGGAGTCGATTTCCTGCATGAAGTAGCCGCTTTTGTAGAGCAGGCCAATGCCCACCAGGGGCAGGGCCATATCCGAGGCGGATTTGAGGTGGTCGCCGGAAAGCACGCCAAGGCCGCCGGAATATATGGGAACAGATTCGTTGAGTCCGTATTCTGTGGAAAAATACACAATGGGGTGTTCGGGCGTCACGTCCACACTGAGGGAGCGGATGGGCTCGGCCATATAGGCGTCGAACCTTTCCATAACAGTGTGATACATATCCATGTAGTCTTCATTGGCGGTAAGCTCTTTAAGCCGAGCGGGCCAGACCTCTTCCAGCATTTTCAGCGGGTTGCGGCATGCCTCCCACAATGAGGGGTTCAACGCCATAAACAGGGCCTTGGCCAGGTCGTGCCAGCTCCACCAGAGGTTCTGGGTCAATTCGCGCAGGCGCGAAAGCCCGTGGGGAATTTCGGCAACGGCCATGATGGGCCGCAAAAAGGGCGTGGCCGAGCACGAAGCCGTAAGCACCCGCGTGAGCACTCCATGACCAGGGTCGTGGTCAATGCGCGCGTCAGACTTGGCAAGAGCAATCTCAAAGGCGGTGATATAGTTGCTGAAAAAATAGCTCCAGGAGGTTTTTTCAGCCAGATCGCGGGCATGACCGCGCCAGGTGCGCAGTTCGTCCGTCGAGCCGGCGACGCCTCTGAGTATTTTTTCATGCAGCCGGTCAACGCTCTGGCTGAAGCTCATGCCGCGCCTTGGCATAACGCAGATGCCCGTGCGCTCGATGCTTTCTTCTTTCATCTGTTCCCGCGCCCACATGCCGAAGCCCGAAAGGTCGGTGGTAAGGGTGGGCACGGCCCAGGCCGCGCTTTCTTGCGGCGTATAGCCCCACGGTTCGTACCATGAGGGGAAAAAGCCCAAATCACTGGCGGCCAGTATTTCTTCATAGGGAATGTCAAAAAAACCATCGTGCCCGTCGAGCATGGCGGGCACAAAGATGACCTTGACGTGCCTTTCCGGGCGGTTGTCGAGCCCCAGCCGGCGGCAGGTGTTGATGATGGGGTCTTGCGGGGCGTTCCACGTGTGGTGGGTGCAGATAAAGGGCATGCCGTTATCGGTATCTTCCGGATTTCCGGAAACAGCTGCGGGGTTGATGCCCGTATGCCCGCCCATGACTAGGCACAGGGCCAGAATGGACGTGTTTGTGCCGGAAAGGTTGCGGTCGGCGCGGGCCAGGGCTTCAAGAAAAATATCCACGCCCTTGTTGTGCATTTCATATCGGCCGGAAATGGTCAAAATGCGTGTGCTTTCCGGCAGGGGGCCGCGCAAGAAACGCTGCGCAGCGCTCATGATTTTGGCGCGTGTGGCCTTGGGGGCCTCGCGGTCATCGGTATAGTCCGGTATGACGCGCAGATCGATGCCGTTGGTGGTGATAACGTCGGGCTGGCGGCCCAGGAATACTGTGGACTCTTCGCCCGTGATGGGGCTGACGGTGGTGAAGGCGTCTGCTTCGCGGGCGGCGATGCTTTCCAGCGACCATTTGGCTGTGATGTTGAGGGCGGCGGCCTCGTTGGCCGGGTTAATGTTGCGCATGTTGGTGTAAATGTCGCGTCCTGTACCGGCCATGGCGCGGCCCAGGGTGGTGGCGTGGGTGGTGAAGACCGTGCCCACGCCGGGGGTGAGCTTTTTTACTGTGAGCAGGCCCGCGCCGCACATCCATTCGTGAAACAGCGCCACGCTGCGCCCCTGCATGGGCTCCACCCGGCTTTCGTGAATGGCGGCGATAACCTCGCCGCAGGCCGTGGCAAACATGACCGGTTCAATATAGTCCCAGCTGCCGGAAAGCGAGTCTACCCCGTATTTTTTCCACATTTCAAACAGCACTTGATTGCTGGAATAGCGCTTGTCGAATTCTACCAGTATGACCTTGGGCCGACCGGGTATGTTCCACCGGCCCAGGTGGCATTTGAGGTCGCGTGTGGCGAGGCCCATGCGCAGCGAATCCCAGCCATGCTCGTCAGTTTCTTCAAAACCGGGATTGTTCTTGAGGGCCGGCCCCAGAAGAAAATAATCTTCGCCAAAATGCTCCATGGCCTGGAGGGCCTTGCTGGTGACAACAGAGTGGATGCCCCCCACCTTGTTGCAAACCTCCCAGCTTACTTCAAAAAGTGTTACCAGGGATGAGTTAAAAATCATGCCATCTCCTTGTCATGAAGGTCATGAAGCCGTGTTGCGCGGCCTTGTCATGCGTTTTTGGGGTTTTTACGCTGTGTGGCGGGCTTTTTTTCAGGGTTTGCACGGCTGGTTCCGGCTTTTTCATTGCCTGCTGTCTGCGTGTCTTTGGGGCTGGCGCCCTGCTTTTGGGCAGGGGTTTTGCCGCCGCGCCGGGGCGCGGGGCTGTCAGCATTGCTGACGGCGGATTTTTTATCTTTTGTTACGGCTTTGCCCGTTGTGGCAGCGCCAGCTTTGGCCTTGGGCGCTGCTGCCGCACTGCCGCTCTTGGCTTTGCCCGTTGCTGTGCTCGAGCTGGCCTTGGTTTTGCTCGCTGCTGTGGCAGTGCCGGTTTTGGCTTTGCCCGCAGGTTTTGCAGGGGGAGCAGGAATAGTATCTGCACTTTTGCCCGTTGCTGCCCGCGCGCTTTCGTCCGCCTTGACGCGCAGCTCAAAGTCGGCAAGCACGTTCATATACGTGATATAGGCGTCATAGGGGCTGGCAAAGGGGCTGGGCCTGTCGGGGGCTTCGTTGGAAAACCACTTGGTAGACATATGGCGAAAGTGATCGGCGGTCTGAAGCCGGTCAAAGTCGTGGCGCAGGGAGCCGCCGCAGGCGGACACTCTGGCGCCGAGCGCGTAGAGCGCGTGTATGGCGTCTTTTTGCATGTCGTTGCCAAGCCAGGCTGTGAGGTCGCGGCCCTCGTCTTCCCAGGACATGAATTGCGGCACGTCCACCTCGCCCACGGGCTTGAGGCTTTTGGCGGCCAGGGCGGGGGTGGTGAAGCTGTATTCTTCGTGGGCCAGCAGGGCAGCGGGCAGGGCCTCCATAAAGTCAAAAATGCCCGATTCCTTTTCGTGGCGAAGGCCGAAAATATGATAGTCATTAAAGATATTTACTATGTCTGCCGATCCTTCAAGACCGTGACACCATGCGGCAAATGTTTCGGCCCTGAGGGGCCATGCGGGCCAGTTGCGGTCTGAAAAGCGCAGGGCCACATCGCCGGAAAGGCCCACATTGCGTAACAGCAGGGCCAGCTTTGGCGCGCCGGTCGGGCGGTAAAGATAGTTGGCGCTGCGCCAGCCGAGCACATGGTCGGCCCCTTCGGCCAGCACGGCCTTGAAGCCGTGTTCGGCCACGGCAGCGGCAAGATCGTTATTGTAAACGCATTCGGTATTCTTGAACGTGGCCGGTTTTACGCCGAAGAGATGTTCGAGGCGGTCGGCCTGCTCCCGCACCTGACGGTCAAAATCCTGCCGTGAATAGAGAAAGGCCAGCGAATGGGGCGCGGTTTCGGCCACAAATTCCACGCAGCCCGTGCGGGCCAGTGCCGTGAAACTCTCCAGAACTTCAGGGGTATATTGCTCGAAAAGGTCAAGAGCCACGCCAGAAATGGAAAAGGACAGGCGAAAGGCCCCCTCATAGCGGCGGATGAGCTTGAGCATGAGCTCGTTGGCGGGCAGGTAACACAGGCGGGCCGCGCGCAAGAGGGCTTCGCAGTTATGATCGTCGTCTTCATAAATGGAGTTCTGGCCCATATCAAAGACAGTATAACGTCGGAGCTGGTAGGGCTCATGAACTTCGTAGCAAAGGCAGAGGGCTGGCATCAGTGACCTCCCTGGACGTTGCGGTAAATGACCAACAACTGGTCGGCGGCGTTTTCCCAGCGGATGGACTTCATTTCTTCACGACAGTTTTTCACCAGTTCGGTGGCAAGGCAGGGGTAGCGCAATACGGCGCAGATTTTGTCGGCCATGTCGCGGGTGTCCCAAAAATCGGCCTTGAGGGCGTGTTGCAACACTTCCGATACGCCGGACTGGCGCGAAAGCAGCACGGGCACGTCATAGAGCATGGCTTCAAGCGGCGTGATGCCAAATGGTTCGGAAACCGATGGCATAACGTACAGATCGCTCAGGGCGAAGATGCGGTCTACCTCTTCGCCGCGCAAAAAGCCCGCGAAGTGAAAGCGGCTGCCCATGCGCAACTGGCCCGCCCGGCGGATGAGCCGGGGCAGCATGTCGCCACTGCCAGCCATGAAAAAGCGGGTTTCAGGAATTTTTTGCAGCACAAGGCGCGCCGCTTCCATGAAATATTCAGGCCCTTTTTGAAAGGTTACACGGCCCAGAAAGAGCACGCGCTTTTCATGCCGGATGCGCGGGGGAACAGGATAGCGCCGTCGCGCCTCGTGACGGGCCACGGCATTGTGCACCACCAGCACCTTTTCCGGCGGGATGCCGTAACGCTCAATAACGGTTTTGCGGGTCAGGCGGCTGACAGCCACCACGGCGTCGGCGGCCATCATGCCCGCGCGCTCCACATCCGCCACCTGCTTGTTGATATTATCGCCGCTGCGGTCGAATTCCGTCGCGTGAATGTGCACAACCAGGGGCTTGCCCGTAAGGCTTTTTGCCAGCATGCCCGCAGGATAGGTCATCCAGTCGTGGGCGTGGATAACATCAAAATTTTCTCGGGCGGCCAGGGCTGCGGCCAGGCGGCCGTAACGCAGGACTTCGCGCATGAGGTCGGGGCCGTAGCCGCCGTGCAGGCTGTAGGTAAAGGTTTTTCGGCGCGGGCCTCGGGCTTCTGAAGCCGCGGGCGCAAGCGGGATGGGGGGGGCGGCAGGCTCGGCGGCAGGCTCGGCGACAGGCCCGGCGGCGCATGGGGCGGAGCGGCCCAGGGCGCGGATATATTCATAGGGCGTCAGGTAGGGCATCAGGGGGCTGTCAATCGGCATGCAACGCACGCCCTTTGCCCATGCTGCCTCGTGCTCATGCTGCGTCTCTTCCATGCGCCGGGCCAGATCTTCGGTAATGGGTGTGCCCGAAGCCGGACGCAAGCGCAGAAAGCCCTCTTGCTCCACGTCATTATCGATGCGGGGCAGCACAAAGATGATTTCCGCCCCTTTGCGGGCTAGGGCCTGGGTCATGCCAAAGCAGGCTGTGCCCAGACCACCGCTGATGTGGGGGGGAAATTCCCAGCCGAACATAAGAACTCGCATGGATTCTCCCTCATGGCGGCCCAACCGCCAAGTTCGGCAGCCGCTGTTTGGGGCTGCCGCAAGTGTTTTTCTTCCTCCGCTCCGGTCAAGACTTCCGGCCTGTTCCCTTGTTTGCCGTTGGTACGTTTTCTGCCACTTGCGCTTGTGTTTTTGTGCAGCCGCCCGAGGCCATGCTGATGCGGCAGATGCCCGCCGTATCCCCCATGACGGGGTGGCTCATGCGATGGGCCGCCAGTTTGTGCCAGCGTTGATACACGGCGGGTGCGGCTTTTTGCAGGCGCAGCAACAGGCGCAGGCATTCGGCCACGCTCCATGCCTGCGCTATGCAGCCATTGGGCTTATAAGGCGGTGAACCGTCAAAGATTTCAGATATGCTGGCGAGCCCGGCCTGTGCCAAATGGTCGCAGTAGAGCGGCGTGAGGGTGTCCAGCAGGGCCATGACCGCGCCGTCCACATCCCATGCCGTGCGCAGCAGGGCATCACCATAATGGCCCAAAAGCCAGGGCCAGACCGTTCCCTGATGGTAGGTGCCATCGCGCTCGGCCGAGCCGCCATCGTAGCGCCCCTTGTAGTGGGGATCATCCGGGGCCAGGGTGCGCAGGCCATAGGGCGTGAGCAGCTTGTTGCGCACGCATTCCACAACCTGGGCCTGACAGTCTTCGGTCAGTATGGACTGCGGCAGGGACACGGCGAAAATCTGGTTGGGCCGCACGGCAGTATCAAGCCGGCCGTCGCGCCACACATCGCCGAGATAGCCGCCGCCGTAAGGAACCCAGAAACGCTGCAAAAATGCCGCGCTCATGCGGCGCAGGGCCTCATGGCCGGTAAGGGGGGCCTCGCCGAAGCGGGCGGCAAGCTGGTCAGCAAAAGCCAGAGTATTGTACCACAGGGCGTTGATTTCCACCGGGCAACCGTGCCTTGGCGTTACGGGGTGGCCGTCCACGTTGGCGTCCATCCAGGTGAGCTGGCTGTGGGCGTTGCCCGCATGCAAGAGACCCGCGGCATCCACGTGTATGTCCAGCCGCCTGGCCCTGCCTTCTCCCGCGCGGTAACCGGCAATAACGGCTTTGAGCGCCTGCCAGGCGTGTTCGCGCAACCAGGCGAGGTGCTCCGCATGAACCTCAAGGCAGCTTTGCAAGGCAAAGGCATACCACAGGGCTGCGTCTACAGAGTTGTAAGCATGGTCGCCCACGGGGGAAAACATGTTGGGAATAAGGCCGTCTTGAACATGGGCGCCCATATCGGCCAAAACGCGCAGGCCGAAATCTGTTCTGTCCGCATGCACAGTCAGGCCGGGCAGGCTGATGAGCGTGTCGCGGCCCCAAGCATCAAACCAGGGGTAGCCCGCAAGAATCTCGGGCCGACCCGCCGGAGACGTGATGCAGAACTGCTGCCCGACGCGCGCCAGATGCCCGGTCAGGCCGCCGCCGCTTTTGCGGGCCTGGTCGCGGGCGTGTTCGGCGTCTTTCCACAGTTGGCGCATGTCTTCATGGCAGGCGGTGGTTGCGGCCGTTAGGTATACGTAGACATCGCCGCCGGACAGGGGCGGCAGGGGCACATCGAGCGTGCCGGGTATAAAAAGGTCTTCGCTATAGTCGAAGCCGCGTTCGCGTTCTTCAAGGTATTCGACGTTATAGCACCAGTCCGGCTGCGGCGTGAAGCTATGCCCCGCGTGGCTATGGCACTGGATATACAGGGAAGGCAGGCCCTCATAAGGGCAGATGCTGAAACCATCGGGCAGAGGGGTGGTGGCCGGAGACAAGTGGGCGTTGGCATGGGTGAGTTTGTGAAAGCTGCGGAAGGCCAGCAGCGGGCGCAGGCGCAGGGTCAGGTCGGGCATCTGGGCTGGGCCGCGTATGCGCCAGCGTATGGCAAGGCGGCTCTGCCCCGGCACAAGTAGCATCTCGCGGCGCAGGTGCACATCGCCCAGGCGATAGGCGCATTTGGGCCACTGATCCAGCTGGAAACCCTCCAGATAAGCATGCCCGCGCGGGTAGAGCGTGTCGGGGTGTTGGCGCGTGGAAAGCGGAAATTCCCGGCCTCCGCCCAAGATGGATTCTTCAAGCGCAGAGAGCAGCACATGGCGGCCATAGGGCGTATTGACAGTAAGCAGGCCGTGGTATTTGCGCGTATTACAACACAGTATGGTGCTGCTGGCATAATCGCCAAGGCCATTGGTAAGCAACCACTCCTTGCGCAACGCTCTTCGGGTATTCTGGCAGGCAGCCTTGTCAAAGCTGAACCGCATATATCCTCCCTGCGATACGGGTGTGCGGGAATGACGCTGCGTGAGGCGAGAGAGGGGAAGCGAGATCGCAGCGGGCCTATATTAAGACTGCTGGAAGGGCGAACCGGCGCGGCGGCCGCGCAGGGCGGGACATCAAGAAGGCGGCTGTACACCGGTAGTCCGGCATGTTGGATGCCCAAACGGAACGCCCAGCTGAAAACATCAGCATGATGCATGGCCGTGGCATGCGCCACATAACAGGAAAAGCAACTCTTTTCCTGTTTGTCTGAATAGCAGTTTATAGCAAATTTGTTTGCCTGTCGAGTTTTACGGCATGGCAATAACGTTGTTGTAATGTGGCATAAAATGAAGGCTCAGTTTGGCAGTGTCGTAAGGAGCGAGTTTTTAAGTGTTTTTGTAGTAAATTTCTCCTTCTATTCCGGTCGAGTATAGTGCAAGGTGCGCCGTGCATGAAAAGTTCGCTCCCTATAATGCATCAAGGGGAATGCATCTCGAAGAATTGCTGTTGATGGGGAGTGCATATCTTTAGCATGCAACGTCCGAGCGCCATGTGGCGCTCAGCGGGGCCAGGGGGGCACACACGGGCAAAAAATGTCGTTGGGCGATATGCGGCAGGCTACGCCTGCCGCCGAATTTGTGGCGACAAAACTTGGGCTTTTTCTTTGCGCGAAATTGGGGTATGCTAGTTTGTTACTATCATCACCGCATACCGGACGGGGGATTTTTTATGAAAGCACTTGGTCGTTTGCTTGGGGCGCTGGCCCTTGCCCTGCTGGTGCCGATGACGGCTCTGGCCGGTGACATCAAGATCGGTCTTATGTGCCCGCTGACGGGCAAATGGGCGTCTGAAGGTCAGGACATGAAAAACATCGTCAGCCTGCTGGCTGACGAGACCAATGCCAAGGGCGGCATCAATGGCCGCCAGATCAAAATTGTGGTGGAAGACGACGCGGGCGATCCGCGCACCGCGGCCCTTGCCGCGCAAAAACTCGCCTCGGCCGGTGTGGTGGCTGTTATCGGCACCTACGGTTCGGCCGTAACCGAAGCCAGCCAGAATATTCTGGACGAAGCGGGTCTTGTGCAGATCGGCACGGGCTCCACCAGCGTGCGCCTGACGGAAAAGGGCCTGCCGCTCTTTTTCCGCACCTGCCCGCGTGACGACGCTCAGGGCCGCGCGGCGGCCGATGCCGTTATCAAGGGCGGTTACAAGGCCGTGGCCATATTGCATGACAACTCTTCTTACGCCAAAGGCCTGGCCGAAGAAACCAGGGCCATTTTGAAAAAAGACGGCGTAAACGTAATTTTTTATGACGCTCTTACCCCCGGAGAGCGCGATTACACGGCTATTTTGACCAAACTCAAGACTGCCGGGCCCGACCTTGTGTTCTTTACTGGCTACTACCCTGAAACGGGTATGCTGTTGCGCCAGAAAAAGGAAATGGGCTGGGCTGTTCCCATGATGGGCGGCGATGCCGCCAATCACCAGGATCTGGTGAAAATTGCGGGCAACGAGGCGGCCGAAGGCTATTTCTTTATCAGCCCGCCCCTGCCGCAGGATATGGACACCGCTGAAGCCCGGTCTTTCCTTGAATCGTTCAAGGCCAAGTACAAGACCGTGCCTGTTTCCGTGTGGGCCGTGCTGGCGGGCGATGCCTTCAAGGTTGTCGAAGCCGCTTTGGCCGCTGGCAACGACAAGCCCGAAGCCGTAGCCGCATGGCTCAAGAATCTCAAGGATATGCCGGGTCTTTCCGGCAGCCTGGGCTTTGACGCCAAGGGCGACCGCGTGGGCGAGTTCTACCGCACGTATATGGTCAACAATAAGGGCGTATTTGTCTTGCAGCCCAAGTAAACAGGCCGTACAGTGTGCTCCGCGCCCCGGCGCGGTCTGGCGGCCTTGCCGCCGCATATCCGCGCGCCGCAAACGGTACGCGCATACTCAGCAACTTTGGCCGTGGCAGCCGGAACCGGAGCATTCCGGTTCCGGCCCCGGGCCGGTAAATGGGAGCCGCCGTATACGGCTCCGGCGGCGGGGCGCAGCCTCCCGCCCACGGCGGGGCGTGCGTTTTTTTACGCCGCCGCAATGTGGCAAGGGTATAACGCTTTATGGAACAGTTTTTACAACAGCTTTTGAACGGCCTTGCCGTGGGGGGCATCTACGCCCTGGTGGCCCTGGGCTATACTATGGTCTACGGCGTGCTGAAGCTCATCAACTTCGCGCACGGTGACCTGTTTACCATTGGGGCCTACCTTGGACTGACGCTGCTGGTCAGTTGCAATCTTTCGGGCATGCTCAATCCCGTGGTGGCCGTGCTGGCCGTTTTTGTCATGGTGGCCCTGCTTGTGGCCATTATCGGCTTTTTGCTCGAGCGCACGGCCTATCGGCCCTTGCGCAATGCGGGCCGTCTTTCTGCCGTGGTTTCGGCTCTCGGGGCCTCCATATTTTTTCAAAACGCCGTCATGCTCATCTATGGCGCGCGCTTTTACGTTTACCCCGACTATCTGCGGCCCGACTTTACCGTGCATCTTTTTGGCCTGGCCGTTCCCGGCGTGCGCCTTCTGGTCATCGCGGCCAGCGTGGTTCTTATGCTCGGGCTCTGGGCCTTTATCCAGCGTTCGCGCACCGGCGCGGCCATCCGCGCGGTAGCCATCGATCCCGGCGCGGCCCAGCTTATGGGCATCAACGTGGATCGCATTATCGGCCTGGTTTTTCTTATCGGGCCGGGCCTTGGCGGCGCCGCTGGGCTTATGGTGGGCATTTACTACGGGCAGATAGACTTTACCATGGGCTGGAGCTACGGCCTTAAAGCCTTTACTGCGGCTATTCTGGGCGGCATCGGCAATATTCCCGGCGCTATGATTGGCGGGCTTTTGCTCGGCGTTATCGAAGCGCTGGCCGCCGGCTACATAGCCATTGCCTGGAAAGACGCCATCGCCTTCTTTGTGCTCATTCTTATTCTTATCATCCGTCCCACCGGCATTCTGGGCGAACGCACGGCGGACAAGCTATGAAAGCAGAGCCTCTTCGCATTGCCGCCCGGGTCGCTCTGGCGGCGGTTATCTGTGTGTTGCCGCTGATCAGCAACGCCTACTGGACTGACGTGTGCGTAAGCATTGGCCTGTATGCCCTGTTGTCGCTTTCGCTCAACGTGATTCTTGGCCAGGCGGGCATTTTTCACATGGGCCACGCGGCCTTTTTTGCCGTGGGCGCATATACCACCGCCATATTGAATACCCTCTGCCAGTGGCCCATCTTATGGACTATGCCCGTGGCCGGAGCCGCCGCCGCCCTGTTTGCCCTGCTGGTGGCACGGCCCATCATTCATCTGCGCGGCGACTATCTGCTTATCGTGACCATAGGCATTGTGGAAATTGTGCGCATTGCCCTTATCAACGATGTTTTCGGCCTGACCGGCGGCGCCAACGGCATCTTCGGCATCAGCCGCCCCAACCTGTTCGGCTTCAAGATAGTCAAGGGCATCCAGTTCTACTATCTGGTTTGGGGCATGGTGGCCGCGAGTCTGCTGCTTTTTTACGGCCTGTGGCATTCGCGCTTTGGCCGCGCCCTCAACTACATCAAAGAAGATGACGTGGCCGCAGAAGGCTGCGGCATCAACGTGACCCACTACAAGCTCATGGCCTTTGTGCTCGGGGCGTTTTGGGCGGGCATGGCAGGCACTTTGTATGCGGCCAAGATGACTACCATTTCGCCGGAATCGTTCAGCTTTATGGAGTCTGTCATTATTTTCGCCGTGGTCATTCTTTCGGGCGGCAGCCAGATAGGCGTGCTTATCAGCGCTTTTCTGTTTATCGGCCTGCCGGAACTGCTGCGGGAATTTTCCAATGCGCGCATGCTCATTTTTGGTCTGGCCATGATGGTCATGATGGTCTGGCGGCCCCAGGGCCTTCTGCCCCCGCGCCGCCGCCGCTACCACGTGGACTCCCTTGACCAAGAAAACACCCCGCACAAGGCCGCAGGTGGCAACGGCAGCGGGGCCGCCAGCGGGAGGCCCGCATGAGCCTTTTGCGCCTACAGGAAATGACCAAGATTTTCGGCGGTCTTGTGGCTGTTAACGACCTTACCTTCAGCGTTGACGCGGGCAGCGTTGTGGGCCTTATCGGGCCCAACGGGGCGGGCAAGACCACAGTATTCAACTGCATTACCGGCAACTATACGCCTGAAAAGGGCCGTATCTTTTTTGACGGCGAGCCCATTGCCGGGCTGAGGCCCCACCGCGTGGTGGAGCTTGGCATTGCCCGCACCTTTCAGAGTATACGGCTTTTCGGCAAGCTTTCCGTGCTGGAAAACGTGCTTGCCGGGCGGCATTGCCGCATGAAGTCGGGCATGCTGTCGTGCATGCTGCACCTGCCCTGGCAGCAGCGTGAAGAACGCGCCGCCGTGGCGCGCGGCATGGAAGAACTGCGCTTTGTTGGCCTGGCCGACAGCCACGCCGAGGCCGCCGGGGCCCTTTCCTACGGCAACCAGCGCTTGCTTGAAATCGCCCGCGCTCTGGCGTCGGATCCGCGCCTGCTCATTCTGGACGAGCCCGCCGGGGGCATGAACGAGCAGGAAACCGTGGCTCTTGTAGACACTATCGCGGCCATCCGCGACAGGGGCATAACAGTGCTGCTCATCGAGCATGACATGCGGCTGGTCATGAAAATTTGTGAAAAACTGGTGGTGCTGGAACACGGCACCATGATAGCCCAGGGCGAGCCAGAAGCCGTGCGCCGGAATCCGGCCGTGGTGGAAGCCTACCTGGGTGTAGAAGACGAGAAGTGGTAAGTCATGTGCCTTTTGCAACTTTCTGACATACGGGTGAGCTACGGCAGCGTTGAAGTGCTGCACGGCATCAACCTGCGGGTGGAAGAGGGCGAGATCGTCACCATCCTCGGGGCTAATGGCGCTGGCAAAAGCACCACCCTGCTGTCTATCAGCGGGCTTGTGCGACCCACTGCGGGCGAGATTCTTTTTGAAGGGCAAAACCTCCTGAAGCTACCGAGCCACAAGGTTGTGGGCCTCGGCATTGCGCAATCGCCCGAAGGGCGGCGCGTTTTTGGCGTCATGAGCGTGCTCGAAAATCTGCGCCTGGGCGCCTTTTGCATAGAAGACAAAGACCGCAGCGAACGCACCCTTGAATGGATATTCGACCTTTTCCCGCGCCTGCTTGAACGCAAAAACCAGCTGGCAGGCACGCTTTCGGGCGGCGAACAGCAGATGCTGGCCATTGGCCGCGCCCTCATGGCCGAACCGCGCCTCTTGCTGCTGGATGAACCCTCGCTGGGGCTGGCGCCGCTCTTGGTGCGCTCCATCTTTGAAACCGTGCGGGCCATCAACAAACGCGGGGTCACCGTGCTGCTGGTGGAACAAAATGCCCGCGCGGCCCTCAAGCTGGCTTCACGCGGCTATGTGCTGGAAGTGGGCAATGTGGTAATGGAAGACAAAGCCCAGAGCCTGCTGAACAATGCCAGTGTGCGGGAAGCGTATTTGGGGGGCTAGAGAATTTTATAGGTGTGAGAATTTGTGGGGGAAGGAATTTGTGGGGGAGGGCCCCTTTTGCAAAAGGGGCTCCTCCCCCACACCCCCACCCCCCAAAATCTTTATTTTTATTCAATATGCTGTAGGGATTCACTTGCCCGGCCGCGACCCTGCGGCGGCTTTGCCGCGCTGCAGTTGTGGCTTGGTTTCGGCCGGCTGCGTCAACCTGTATGAATTTCCGCTTTTTGGCCCCATGTGGTCACTGGTTGAGTGATCTTCCTGGTGCGCCCGGCTGTATGAATTTCCGTTTTTTGGCCCCATGTGGTTATGCTTATGCAAACGGCCCCGCTTCTTTGATGGAAGCGGGGCCGTTTTTTATTCTTGGAGCAAAATTATTTACAAGCAGCACATGGAAAACTCTCGTCCAAGGTCGGGAAGACTCCTGTCACAGGCAGCACTACAGATAAAAGTTTTAGGGGGTGGGGGTGTGGGGGAGGCGACCCTTTTCCAAAAGGGGCCCTCCCCCACAAAGCATTTCAAAGTCTTATTACACTAAAAAGCGTACAAAAGCCCTGCATTGAACGAGTATGTGGTGCTGCGTTCTACCATGGGGCTGTCGGTGACTTCGCTGCCCAGGAAGAGGGCTTTGCCGTTAACAAGCACGCTCCAGCTATCGGTTAGGGCCATGCGCACGGTCAGCCCGGCATAGGGCGAGAAGGCGCTTTCCGGGCTGTATTCTTTGAGGCCGCTTTTGCGTGATTCGCTGGAGCTGACGCTGTAGTAATAGTCGTTATAGTTGCTGTCAGTCCACTGCATGCCCACCGAGGGCATGACAATAATGTTTTCGAACCGCAGCGGGTAGGAATAGGACACATCGGCCGTGACGCCGTTATTGACGCCGAGCACATCTGTGGACAGGGTAGCCGAGGCCAGACCGTAGCGGGAGCGCAGGGTATAGTTCAGGCCGGCCATGAGCGAGGAATAGCGGTCATCCAGGCGTTTCATCCTGTCATTGTCGCTCCAGGACGCATAAAAATGCTGCGGCAGGTAGGAGAGCTGGACGTTGAACTCGTGGTAGCGATTTTTGAAAACGTGCACACCGCCGCTCAGTCCGCGCAGGTACAGCAAGTTGCCCTCGTAGCCCAGCAGCGGCAGGGGCGAGCCCAGCGAGTCGATGCCCTTGTATTCCGACGTGCGCAGCGATGCGCCTATGCCGGTATTAAAGCCCCAGCGGCCTTGCTGCGAGGCTGCGGCGGAGGTTTCGGTATCGTCATCCCACAGTTCCTGCGCCTGGGCTGCGGGTGTTGCCAGCAGGCAGCAGATCCACAGGGGCAGCAGGAGCAAAACGCTTAGGAAAGAATGCTTTTTCATAGAATAGTTTTTCATGGAATACTTTTTATGCAGAATGCTTTTTAAGGGTTGCTTACGCGCGGTCTTCCAGGGCAGCTACGGAAGGCAATTTTTTGCCTTCAAGCAGTTCCAGCGCCGCGCCGCCGCCGGTGGATATGTATCCCATGCGGTCGGCCAGGCCGTATTTTTCAACGGCAGCCACGCTGTCGCCGCCGCCCACAACCACAAAAGCTTTGGAATCGCCCAAGTAATCGGCGAGAGTCTTGGTTCCGTCGCCAAAGGGTTCAATTTCAAACGCGCCCACCGGGCCGTTCCAGACCACCGTGGCCGCTTTGGAGAGGAGTTTTTCATACAGGGTCAGCGTTTCGGGGCCAATATCAAGGATCATCTGGTCGCCAGGCACATCGCCCACGGCATGGAGCATGGTTTGCTGGCGGGGGGCCAGTTCTTCGGCGGTGATCACGTCCACGGGCAGGGGCAGTTCCTTGTTGAGGTTCTTGGCCAGCGCCATGATTTTTTGAGCGTCGGGCAGCAGGTCTTCTTCATACAGCGATTTGCCCACCATATATCCGGCCGCGGCCAGAAAGGTGTTGGCTATGCCGCCGCCTACAATGAGCACGTCCACTTTTTCCAGCAGGTTTTCCAGCAGGGCCAACTTGGTAGACACCTTGGCCCCGCCCACAATGGCCACCACGGGCCTGGCGGGATTATCGAGCACCTTGGCAAAGGCTTCCAGTTCGGCCTGCAGCAGGGGCCCGGCGCAGGCCACAGCAGCGGCGCGCACAGCCCCTTCGGTGGAGGCATGGGCGCGGTGGGCCGCGCCAAAGGCGTCCATCACATAGACCTGGCCAAGGCTGGCAAGTTTGGCCGCCAGCTCGGGGTCATTCTTTTTTTCGCCGGGCAAAAAGCGCACGTTTTCCAGCAGGGTGACCTGCCCCGGGGCCGCATTGGCCTCGTCCAGAGTTTTTGCCAGGGTCACGGGCTGGTCGAGTAACTGGGCCAGGCGCTCGACCACGGGGGCGAGAGAAAATTGCTCGTCATACTGCCCTTCGGTGGGGCGGCCTAGATGCGACAGCACAATAACGCCAGCGCCTTTTTCCAGCGCCAGCCGGATGGTGGGCAGGGCGGCGCGTATGCGCTTGTCGTTGGTGATGGTTCCGTCCTTCATGGGCACATTGAGGTCTTCGCGGATGACAACCGTTTTTCCGCCAAGATCAAGATCCTGCATTTTTGTTATGGGCATGACGCTCTCCTCTTTGTTGGACTTGCAGCGTGAGTTTGATCGACAGCAAATGCCCAAGCGGGCCTTGCAAGGCAGAGCATGGCATCGGTACAAGAAATGCGTGCCCCGCAAGCATTTTATGGAAATCCTTTGGTGCGTAACGGTCAGGCAAGCGCTTACGCCAGCGGCATGCCGGGCTCATGTGCGCAAACGCGCGGGCGCCTCCGAAGAAGCGCCCGCGCGCAAGTATGATCAGCGTTTTTGGGCCATAAGGGCGCGGGCTTTTTCCAGCGTATTGGCGACGCTAAAGCCCAGGCGCTCAAAGATAACCTTGCCCGGAGCCGAGGCCCCAAAGCCTTCCATGCCGATGACGGCGCCGTCAATGCCCACATATTTACGCCACCAGTCGGAAGCGGAGGCTTCGATAGCCAGCCGCGCGCGCACGGCGCAAGGCAGCACGCTTTCTTTGTATTCGGCGCTCTGGGCGTCAAATACTTCGGTGCAGGGCATGGAGACAACGCGCGCCTTGTGGCCGTCGGCGGCGAGTTGTTCGGCGGCGTCGAGCGCCAGCCCAACCTCGGAGCCGGTGGCCATGATGATGATTTCGGGGGTTCCCTGGCAATCGCGCAACACATAGCCGCCACGGGCAATGGCCGCCACCTGTTCCTCGCTGCGGGGGCAGAAGGGCAGAGTCTGGCGCGAAAGGGAGAGGCCCGAGGGCGTGTGGGCGTCTTCCAGGGCGCAGGCCCAGGCCACGGCGGTTTCCACCGTGTCGCAGGGCCGCCAGAGGTTGAAGCCGGGCATAAGGCGCAGCATGCCCAGTTGTTCCACGGGCTGGTGAGTGGGGCCGTCTTCGCCCACGCCGATGGAGTCGTGGGTCAGCACCCAGATGACGCGGATGCCCATGATGGCGGCCAGACGCAGGGCATTTTTGGCCTGATCGGCAAAGGCAAGGAAGGTTCCGGCATAGGGAATGAAGCCGCCGTGCAGGGCCAGGCCGTTCATGATGGCGCTCATGCCGAATTCGCGCACGCCGTAGGAAATATAGTTGCCGGTGTGGCTCTGTATATCCATATGCACTGACGAGCCTGTGAGCGTGCCCACAGAGCCCGTAAGATCGGCAGAGCCGCCCGCCAGCTCGGGCAGGCGCGGCACAAGGTATTCCAGGGTTGTTTTGGAGGCCACGCGGGTGGCGGTATTGGCGCCCTGGCTGACGGCTTCGGCAACGGCGTTGCGGGCGATGTCGGCCCAGTCTGCGGGCAGTTCACCGCGCATGCGCCGGGTCAGTTCGGCGGCCTTTTCAGGATGGGCCTGGGCATAGGCGGAAAAAAGGGTGTCCCACGCTGTTTCCAGAGATTTCCCGGCCACGCGGGCATTCCAGGCGCTGTAAATATCCTGCGGAATGGTAAAGGGCGGTTCGTGCCAGCCAAGGGCATCGCGCGTGGCGGCAACGCCGTCTTCACCCAGGGGGGAGCCGTGGCTGGAGGCCGAGTCGACCTTGGGCGAGGCGAAACCGATGTGGGTGTGGCAGATGATGAGGCTGGGGCGGCTTGTATCGGCCTTTGCTTCGGCCAGGGCCTTGTCCAGAGCGGCGGCGTCGTGGCCGTCAACGGGGCCGATGACCTGCCAGTTGTAGGCGCGGTAGCGGGCGGCCACGTCTTCGTTGAACCAGCCGTCGATCTTGCCGTCAATGGAAATGCCGTTGGAGTCATACATGGCGATGAGCTTGCCGAGGCCCCATGTGCCCGCAAGGGAGCAGGCTTCGTGCGACACGCCTTCCATCAGGCAGCCGTCGCCCACAAAAACATAGGTGTGGTGGTCTACGACCTTGTGCTCGGGGGTGTTGAACTGCGCGGCCAGCATGCTTTCGGCCAGGGCCATGCCCACGGCAGAGGCAATGCCCTGTCCCAGGGGGCCTGTGGTCATTTCAATGCCCAGATGCGGCTCATATTCGGGATGCCCGGCGGTTTTCGCCCCCCATTGGCGGAAATTGCGTATTTCTTCCATGGGGATGTCGTAGCCTGTGAGGTGCAGCAGGGCGTAGAGCAGCATGGACGCATGCCCGTTGGAGAGCACAAAGCGGTCGCGGTTGAACCACAGGGGATTGGCAGGATTATGCCTGAAACCGTGTCGCCAGAGGGCTTCGGCCATATCGGCCATGCCGAGGGGCGCGCCGGGGTGGCCGGAGCGGGCTTTTTCAATAGCGTCCATGGCAAGGGCGCGGATGGCGTTGGCGCACTGTCTGCGGGTGGGCATGATCATTCCTCTATTTTTGCTTGGGATGGGTAAGGGCAAAGGTTTGTCGCTGGGTGGCTTTTTGCAGCGCGGGGCGCTGCGCGCGGCCAGCCAGAGGCTTCATGAAAGCGGCCAGGCGGGCATCGTAGGGTTTGTGGCCGAAAAAGGCCGAGCCAGAAACCAGGGCGTCGGCCCCGGCGTCTACCAGTTGGGCCGTATTTTCGGGGCATACGCCGCCGTCCACCTGAATGAGCACGTCGTGGCCGCCACATTCATCCAGCAGGCGGCGGGCGCTGCGGATTTTATCAAAGGTGGCGGGGATGAAGGCCTGGCCGGAAAAACCGGGATTGACGCTCATGATAAGCAGCATGTCCAGATCATTGACAAGCCAGCGTATGGAGCCAAGGTCGGTGCCGGGGTTCAGCGCCACGCCCGCCCGACAACCCATTTCGCGGATGGCGGAAAGCGTGCGCTGGGGGTGGCGGTCGGCCTCGGTATGAATAACGAGCATGTCGGCCCCCGCATCCTTGAAATCCCGGATATAGCGGGCGGGGTTTTCCACCATGAGATGCACGTCAAAAAAAAGTCCGCTGCCGGGCCTCAGGGCCTTGATCAGCGGGGGACCAAAGGTGATGTTGGGTACAAAGGCCCCGTCCATCACATCAAGGTGCAGCCAGGTAATCCCGGCGGCTTCAAGAGCTTGCAACTCTTCGGCCAGACGGGAAAAATCGGCGGAAAGTAGCGAGGGTGATAGAATCATGAGAGCCGTTCTGTTTTGTTTTATGGGGAAGGGCTTTGGGGCTTTGCCGTGAGCAGTGCTTGACTGCCCGGCTTGCGCAAAGGGGGCGCTTCCCCGCGTCCCTTTGCTGTAACCTATCTTTCACCGTGTATGGCGCTATTGGCCGCTGAGCAAACGGCGCACCGCCGTCAACTCGCGCTGGAGCATGCGCATGAAATCCGGATCCGGCACCGCGGCCACGCGTTCGGGCAGGCTTTCGTCCAGCACGGCGCTGCCGTACAGCACGCGGCGCGCGCCCTCAATGGTCATGCCCTGTTCATGCAGCAATTGCTGTATGCGGCGCAAAAGACCGATATGGTCATCGGTATAGAGGCGTTGCCCTTTGCCCGTGCGCAGAGGGGCCAACTGGGGAAATTCCGTTTCCCAGAAGCGCAGCACATGGGTTTTGAGGTTGAGCATTTCCGCCACTTCACCGATACGGTAGTTTTTTTCTTCGCTGTGATCCGACATGGGGCCCCCTGACGCCCTCGCGCGGCATCATGCCGTCATACTGCATGCAAGCGCCAAGCGCCGGAAGCATGGCGCTCCATGCTCCGGCGGGCGGCGTAATTTCAGAACTGTTTTCCTGTCAGGCCTTAACCTTTGAGAAAGTATCTTTATCAAAGGTCGCCAGCTCTAGACCTTTACTCCCAGAGCCGTTACCAGCGACTGTGCCACTTTTTCCCGTTCCTTGTCCACTTCAGCATCCTTGAGGGTGCGCTCCGCATGGCGGAAGGTCAGGCGGAAGGTGAGGTTGCGCACGGCCTCCTGGCCTTCGGCGGCCTTGGGTTCAAAGCAGTCGACGAGCACAAGGTCTTCCAGCAGGGGCAGGGCAAGGCCGCGCACGTGCGACGTGACCGCGCCTACACTTAAGCCCGGCCCGGCCATGACCGTAATGTCGCGGCGCACTGGCGGATACACGGGCAGCGGCCGGAAGCGCACCTGGGCCGCATCGTGCAGTTCGCGCAGAATTTCCAGGTTCAGTTCGGCCAGCCACACGTCTTTGCGGGCATGAAACTCATCGGCCATGGCGGGTTTGACCCGGCCCATGACGCCTACGGCGCGGCCATCAATGGCAAGCTCAACGCAGGGCAACAAGAAAGGATGCTCCTGGGCAAGGGTGCAGGCCGGGGCCGGCAGATGCAGAAAACGCATAAGGTTTTCCACAATGCCCTTGAGGTCTGTGTAGTCCATGTCGCCTTCGGCATGGGGCCAGGCCGTGTCAAAGCGCGCGCCATAGAGCAGCACGCCCAGCATGCCGGTTTCGCGGGCCGTTGTTTCAGAATCGGCATCGGCCTCAAAGGTGTGGGCAAGCTCGAAAAAGCGCAGGCCCTGGGCGCCCTGGGACAGGTTGTTGCGCAGGTCGTGCAGCAGGCCGGGGGCCAGCGCCGTGCGCAGGGCGTCTTGTTCAGCCGAAAGGGGATTCATGATGGAGATACGGCCCTGGCGGGGCAGGCCCAGATGATCCAGATCCTTGTGGCCCACAAAGCTGTAGTTGACGGCTTCGTTAAGGCCAAGGCCCGCGCCCCAGTGCTTGAGGCGCATCCAGAAGGCAAAGCGCGATTCCGGTTCGCCTGCATAGTCAAGGTCGCGGCAGACGGGGGGCAGCTCGGGGGCAATGGTGTCCAGCCCGTGTACACGGCCCACTTCTTCGATAAGGTCGGCCTCGCGGGTAAGGTCGGGCCGCCAGGAAGGCTGCCCCACGCGCCACACGTCGGTGGAAGCGTCCACCGTGCAGCCCATGCCGGTAAGCACGGTCTGGTCAAATTCGGGCGTAAGCGTGACACCCAGCAGGGCGTTGGCCCGGGCCGGGCGAAAGTCGATGCTGGCCGGCTTGAAGGGGCGCGGTTCGGACACGGAAAGGCCCGGTTGCACCGTGCCGCCGCTCAGGGCAGCCATCATGGCGCAGGCGCGATCCAGCGCCCATATGGTGCGCTGCTGATCTATGCCGCGTTCAAAGCGATAGGAAGATTCGGACGAAAGCCCCAGGCGGCGCGAGGTTTTACGAATGGCCGCAGGCAGAAAAACGGCGCTTTCAAGAAAAACAGTGCTGCTTTCTTCGGTGATTTCCGTATTGAGGCCACCCATAACGCCTGCCAGAGCCACGGGGCGCGAGGCATCGCGGATGCACAGATCCTGGGGGTTGAGGATGCGTTCCTGCCCGTCAAGGGTGGTGATTTTTTCGCCATCCTGGGCGCGGCTGACCACAATGCGTCCGCCTTCGAGCTTGTCGAGGTCAAAGGAATGCAGGGGCTGGCCGTATTCAAGCAGGATGTAGTTGGTCACGTCCACAATATTGGAAATGGGGCGCACGCCCATGGCATGCAGGCGGTGCCGCACGCTCATGGGGGAGGGGCCGATTTTTGCGCCAGTGATGACCCTGCCGGAATAGAGGCTGCAAAGGTCGGGATCCTCAATGGCAATGGGGACGAGGCGTTGCGGCGCATTTTCGTCCACCAGGAGGGGCAGGCCCGGGATGTTCAGCGGCAGGCTGAAGGCCAGCGCGGTTTCGCGGGCGAGACCCAGAACGGAAAGGCAGTCGGCCCTGTTGGGCGTAATGGAAATATCGAGCACTTCGCGGTCAAGCACAAGCTGGTCAACCAGCGTTTTGCCCACCACAAAACTGTCGGGCAGCACCATGATGCCGCTATGGTCTTCGGTCAGGCCCAGTTCGCGCTCGGAGCAGATCATGCCGAAAGATGGAGAGCCGCGCAGCTTGGCCTTTTTGATGACCATGCCGTCAGGCATGGTCGTGCCCACAAGGGCCACGGGCACTTTTTGGCCTTCGGCCACGTTGGGCGCGCCGCAGACGATGTCCAGCAGTTCGCCCTGGCCTGCGTCTACTTTGCAGACATGCAGGTGGTCGGACTGAGGATGGTCTTCGCAGGCGACCACCAGGCCCACCACGATGGAGCTGATGGCGTCGAAGGGACGGCGGATGTCTTCCAGCTCCAGGCCGAGCATGGTCAGGCGGTCGCCCAGAGCTTCGGCCGTGCCTTCGTAAGGCGTAAATTCACGCAGCCATGAAAGTGAGAGCAGCATAGCATGTCCTGTTTGCGCGGGGCCTTGGGCCGCCGCGTTGGGCGTCATTGGTAGTGGTGTTCAATATAAAACAGGGCTGCGAACATAAGCAGCCCACGCGCCGCAGGCCTCAGTTAAAATTCCAGGCCGGAGTCTCGTCAACCTTTGCAGGGTCGGGCAAGGGGCGGTCATGCTCGTGCATGGGCTTGTGGCCGTATGCTCCTGTCCGTGGCCGCCGCTTGGTCGACTTTTCTTCCGGCTGCGACTCGGTAATAGTATTGCCGTAGGCATCGGTATAACCCATGCCGCCATCGGCAGTGCGGCTTACGTCCTTGCCGGGCAGCCCCTCCATGGGCTTTGGCCCGCCAGGTGGCTCCAGACCCGAATTGCGCGGGCTGAAGGCCGACTTGGCCTGGGCAATGCCGCCGACTTTTGCGCCGGTGAGAAAGCTGCCGTCCGTCAGGGGCCAATGCGCCGGGGCTAGCACCAAGGCTGCCGTCACCGCGCAGGCAAGGGCATGACGTAGCATGCTAAAGGCGGCGCGGAAGAGGCGGGGGCGACGGGCACAACGCAACATGGCTTTGCCTTAGCGGGCGAACTGGCCCAGAAAACGCATGTCGTTCTCAAAGAACATGCGCAGGTCGCCAATGCCGTATTTGAGCATGGTTACCCGCTCAACGCCCATGCCAAAAGCAAAACCGCTGACATCAGAATCATAGCCAACGGCTTCAAACACTGCCGGATCCACCATGCCGCAACCGAGAATTTCAACCCAACCCGTGGTTTTACACACGCGGCAGGGAGTATCGTTAATATGGCCCTGGCCGCCGCACATGCAGCAGCTCATGTCCACCTCGGCCGAAGGCTCGGTAAAGGGAAAAAAGCTCGGCCGAAAGCGCACGCGGGTGTCGTTGCCGAATGTGGCGCGAACAAAGGCCGTGAGCGTGCCGCGCAGGTGGGCCATGGTAATGCCCTGGCCGACCATCAGGCCTTCGATCTGGTGAAACATGGGGGTGTGGGTAAGGTCGCTATCGCGCCGATAAACCTTGCCCGGAACCACAACGGCAAGCGGGGGCTTGCGGTGCAGCATGGTGCGGGCCTGCACGGGCGAGGTGTGGGTGCGCATGAGCACCTTGTCGGTGATATAGAGCGTGTCCTGCATGTCGCGGGCGGGGTGTTCGGGCGGCATGTTGAGGGCTTCGAAATTATAGTAATCCAGCTCAACTTCGGGGCCAGAGGCCACGTCAAAGCCGAGTCCTTGAAAAATCTGGCAGATTTCTTCCGTCACCAGGGTGGTGGGGTGCAGGGTTCCGCTCCACGGCGCGCGTCCGGGAACCGAGGGGTCGAAGCGCTTGAGGGCTTCGGCCTCTCGCCCGGCTTCGAGCGAAGCCTTGCGGGATTCAAACAGGGCATTGCAGCGTTCTTTGACACTGTTGGCAGTTTGCCCCACGGCGGGGCGCTGTTCCGGGGCGAGGGAAGGAAGGCGGCTCATGATCTGGGCGATTCTGCCCTTGCGGCCAAGAAAATCCACCCGCAGGGCTTCAAGCCCTTCCAATGAAGAAGCCTGATCCAGGCCTTTTTCAAGCTCAGGGACCAGGCCTTCCAGTGCAGAAATCAGATCCATACGGATTCCCGATACCGCTTGCGCGGCGATGACGTTGAATTTTGTGTGCCTCAAAAAGCAGGGCGTGGGCAGCGCATGTGCACCGCCCACGCCCTTATAGCACGTATGGCCCTGCTCCCGCAAGCCAACCCGCCGCACGTTACATGTGCGAGCCAGCGCGGCCTGGAGGCCAGCTCCGGCGCGGGGAGCGCCAGCCCGGGGTTATTTGCCCAGGGCAGCCTTGGCCATGTCAACGATCTTGGCGAAGTCGTCTTTTTTGTAGACGGCCAGGTCGGCAAGAATCTTGCGGTTCAGTTCAATGCCGGCAAGCTTGAGGCCGTGCATGAAGCGGCTGTAAGAAAGACCGCTCACACGGGCGCCAGCGTTGATGCGCAGGATCCACAGGGTGCGGAAGTCGCGCTTGCGCAGCTTGCGGCCTACGTAGGCGTACTGCAGCGAGCGTTCGACAGCTTCGCGAGCAGTGCGGTACAGACGGCTGCGGCCGCCGCGAAAACCTTTGGCAGCGGTCAAATATTTTTTGTGACGACGATGACCGGAAAGACCTCTCTTGACACGCATGGTGTAACCTCCTTCTCCCAACCAGGCGGAGGAATGCCCGTTGGGGGGTGTAAAGTATCATGACCCTCGACGAGGGGTACGGATTGAACGTCTGTTACGGCTCCGCACTTGCCGCGACGCTTGCGCGTCTTGAATGTTTCAGGCCATGGGCCTGGGCCGCTGCTTTGGAGCACTGTAACTTTTGAGAATATATATTCTCAACGTTCATCTGCTCTGGATCTGCATGCCGGAGACACTGTGGCCCTTACAAGTCCAATGCCCGCGCGGACTGGCAAAAACAGCGCCGCGCAAGGTTCACAAAGGAACCCGATTTTCCCGACAGGCAGGCCGTGGCAGGGCCCTGGGGCAGTTCACAGGTGAATTGCCCTGCAAGAATTTGAAGACAAATCCTTGCTGCTCCATGATTGCGGGGCGGCGTAGCCGACCGTTGGGCAATCACTGGAGGCGCTGACAGCTTTAGCCGTTGGGCAGCATGCGGCGCACGGCCTTTTCGTTGGCTTGATCCACGAGGGTGGACTGACCCAGGCGCATTTTGCGGCTGGCGGCCTTTTTGGTGAGAATGTGGCGCAGGTTCTGGCGACGACGCTTGAACTTGCCGCTGCCAGTCTGCGAAAAACGCTTGGCGGCGGAACGCCGGGTTTTGATCTTGGGCATGGCGTACTCCTTACGAAAACATATACCCGGCAGGTCGGTAGACGCGCCAGGGGAAGGGCATAATGCCCCAAAGCGCCATAAGGCGCAAGAGCTGGAACAACTTCAGTGCAAAATTGTTCCCGCGATATGTGAGCAAGCGTTTTTCGCGGGCCTCAAACCAAGGCTGTTCGCCCTTTCAGCGCCGGAATGGAACGCATGCAGGCCTTGAGAACAGGCATTCTCAAGCCCGGCTGCTCCGATGTTTTTGCCGTGTGAAGCCGGTTACTTTTTGGGAACCAGCATCATTTGCAGGGTGCGGCCTTCGGCGCGGGGCTCTTGATCAACCTTGGCAATATCGGCCAGGTCTTGCACCACACGCTCCAGAATGGACATGCCGCGATCTTTATGCACAATTTCGCGGCCCCTGAAGAATACCGTAATTTTACAGCGGTCGCCGTCTTCAAGAAAACGACGGATGTGGCGAACCTTGGTTTCGTAATCGTGGTCGTCCGTTTTGGGGCGAACCTTGATTTCCTTGATCTGCACCACAGTCTGGTGTTTTTTGGCTTCTTGCTTTTTCTTCTGCTGCTCGTACTTGAATTTGCCGTAGTCCATAATGCGGCAAACAGGCGGTTCCGAGTTGGAAGAAACTTCGACAAGGTCCAGGCCCGCTTCTTTTGCCAGGGCAATGGCCTCATTACGTTGCAAAATACCAAGCTGCTCGCCATCGGCAGCGATCACGCGCACTTCACGGGCGCGGATTGTTTCGTTGCGACGCACGCTGTCCTGCGGCATGTCGCGGCGGAATCTCATGTTAGGCGAAGCTATAGCGCATCCCTCCTTTTTTGAAAGGCTCTTCGGCGTCTGCGCGAATAAGCGCGGCGATTTCTGCCACAGACTTAAGCCCCAGATTATCTCCATTGCGCAGGCGCACATTGGCGCCGCCCGCCTGCACTTCCTTTTCTCCCACAACAAGAATGTATGGAACCTTGGCCAATTGAGCCTCACGCACCTTGAAACCCAGTTTTTCATTGCGCGTGTCGGCATGGGCACGGATGCCCAGAGCCTTGAACTCTTCAAGCATGCTGCCAACGGCTTCGTCTCCTGCCTCGGTGACCGTAAGCAAGCGGGCCTGCTCTGGCGCAAGCCAGGTGGGCAAAGCCCCGGCGAAGTTTTCTACAAGAATGCCGATGAAGCGTTCAAGTGAACCCATGATGGCGCGGTGCACCATGACAGGGCGGTGGCGTTCGCCGTCTTGCCCCACATAGGTAAGATCAAAACGTTCGGGCAGGGTAAAGTCCACCTGAATGGTGGAACACTGCCATTCGCGGCCGATGCAGTCCAGCAGGCGCACGTCGATTTTGGGGCCGTAAAAAGCGCCGTCGCCCTCATTGATCGTATAGGGCAGGCCGGCTTTTTCCACAGCCTGTATAAGGGCGCTGGTGGCCATTTCCCACGCTTCGTCCGTGCCGATGCTGCTTTCGGGCCGGGTGGATACGGCCACCTTGTATTCAAAGCCGAAGAGATTCATAAGGTCGCGGATAAGGTGGATGACCTCAAGAATCTCGCCTTCGAGCTGTTCCGGCGCGCAGATGATGTGGGCATCGTCCTGGGTGAACTGGCGCACACGCAAAAGACCGTGGAGCACGCCGCTTTTTTCGTGGCGGTGCACCACGCCAAGCTCAAAATAGCGCTGCGGCAGGTCGCGGTAGCTGTGCAGCTCATTTCCGTAAATAAGCATGTGCGATATGCAGTTCATGGGCTTGACGCCGTAGGCGTCTTCCTCAATATGCGTAAAGTACATGTTTTCGCGGTAATGGTCGTAATGGCCGGACTTCTGCCATGTTTCAACGCGCAGAAGCTGCGGCCCCTGCACCAGATCATAGCTGCGCTTGAGGTGCTCTTTGCGCCAGAAGTCTTCGAGAATGGTGCGCGCGAGCATGCCCTTGGGCAGCCAGAACACCATGCCGGGGGCCACGTCTTCCTTGAAGGTAAAGAGCGAAAGTTCCCGGCCCAGCTTGCGGTGGTCGCGGCGTTTGGCTTCTTCCATCTGCTTCAGGTAAGCGGCAAGAGCTTTTTCGTCGGCAAAGGCTGTGCCGTAAATCCGGGACAGCATACGATTTTTTTCGTCGCCGCGCCAGTAGGCCCCGGCAACGCTCATGAGCTTGGCGGCTTTGGCAAAGCCCGTATGCGGTATATGCGGCCCACGGCACAGGTCGGCGAAGCCGCTGCACGTATAGACCGACACGGTGTCCGCATCAATGCCTTCAATAATTTCGACTTTATAGTCTTCGCCCATAGCCTTGAAACGTTCCACGGCCTCGGCCTTGGAGAGCACTTCGCGGGTAAAGGGCTCGCGCGCATTGGCAATGCGCTGCATTTCCGCTTCAATGGCGGGAAAATCTTCGCTGGAAAAGGGCTTTTCCACGTCAAAGTCGTAGTAAAAGCCAGATTCGATGGACGGCCCGATGGTAACACGGGTCTTGGGGAAAAGCTGCTTCACGGCCGCCGCCATAACGTGTGCGGTGGAGTGGCGCAGTATCTGCAGGCCCTCGGGCGAGTCGGCGTACACAGGCTCCAGGCCGGTGCAACCGGCGGGAACCGGAGAGGAAAGGTCAAGCAGTTCTTCCGCGCTGTCAAGGGCGCGGGCGGCCACAACGGCCTTGAACTTTTTGCCGCTCAAGGCTTTCTGGAGTATGGCGGCCACGCTGTCGCCAGCCAGGCCCTCTACCATTTGCCCTTCCACACGGACTTCCATGACAATCTCCTTGCGTCGCCGGAGGCGCTGCCCGGCCAGACAAAAAAGCCAAAACAAAATGGGGAGGTAAACCTCCCCACTGCGCCGATACCGGTCATTCGGCCACCTTGCGGCAGCCTGTGCTATGGGCGGGGCCAAGGCCTTCCGCCGTCAAGGGGAACCATCCCCAAAGTTTTATTTTGGTAGGAACGAACAGACTTGAACTGTTGACCCCTTCCGTGTCAAGGAAGTGCTCTAGCCACCTGAGCTACGCTCCTACATGAGGCAAGGGGTTATATATCGATTCGCGTCTGGCTCGTCAAGATTTTTTTGCGTCTTCCTGCATTTTCTTTGATTTACTCAAGAAGTTCGTTTTTTAAAGCGGGGGCTGACCGACTGTTTTTGGGCCTTATATATGGAAGGGTGCTCGTAAAGGTCGGCATAACAGGCTTGTTGGCCGTAAGTGCCGCAGTGTGTGGCCTTGTGCTTATGCGCATGGGCGCAGGCATGGCGGAGCGCAGGGCAGCGTGGCGGATGTGCCGTTGTGCCGGTGAGCAGCACTTTTTAGAGGCTGCTGGAGCACAATGCGCCATGATTGCACGCAGTTTTTTAGCTCGGTGCATTGCGGAAACGTTGGATAACCGGTATTTTGGTCAGGAAAACGCCGCCGGGGAGCATGTGCCCCATGGCGGGCAGGCCGCTACCATGGCCGCGCTGGCGGCGGTGAGCGGGCGGAACCTGCTCGGCCTGCGAGGGGTGTGTCAATTAAACATAGGAAAATACTATGGGTATTATTAAAGCCATTTGTACCAGCGCTAAAAAAGGCACAGCCAAAAAGATAGCTTCCTCAGCCACGCTTGTGGTGGAGCATGGCATTGAGGGCGACGCCCACGCCGGAAAGTGGCATCGGCAAGTAAGCCTTCTTTCCTGGCAGGCCATTGAGGCATTCAAGGCCCGTGGGGCCATGGTGACTCACGGTTGCTTTGGCGAAAACCTTGTGGTGGACGGCATCGACTTCGCGGCCCTGCCCATTGGCACGCGCCTGTCTTGCAACGACGTTCTTCTGGAAGTTTCGCAGATAGGCAAGGAGTGTCATAACCACTGCCAGATATATCACACCATGGGCGATTGCATCATGCCCCGGCAGGGTGTGTTTGCCAGGGTGTTGCAGGGCGGCCTTGTGCGCCCCGGAGATGCTATGCATGTGCTGCCGGTGGCCGCAGGCTGCCCCTGTGCGGGACAGGAAAAACAGAGGGCGCCGGGCCAAGGCTAAGATCGCGCCGGGCCAGGCCAAGAGCTGACAGCACCTGAAAAATGTTGTGGGGGAGGGGCTCGTGGCAGTGCGAGTTTGAAATGTTTTGTGTGTGGGCTCGTGGCAATGAGAGTTTGAAATGCTTTGTGGGGGAGGGGCCCTTTTGCAAAAGGGCCCCTCCCCCACGCCCCCACCCCCTAAAACCTTTATTTTTAGCGCAGCATGTGGCGGCAATTCGCCTGATCTGCGGTGGTGGTGGTGCAGCCTTTCGGGCAGAAGGCTGACATAAAAAAGCTGCTCTCGTCGCGCCTCCCCGCATCTCCACAACAAAAAAAACGGGCTTTTGCGGCATGACCGTGCCTGAAACGGTCGTGCCCGGCATAGGATTGGGGCATGTATGACAATGATTTCGACACAGCACATCCGTACGATGCGAAAAAAATTTCACAGTAACCAGTTCGCTATCCTGCTGTTCTGACAGACAAAAATATGACAACAAGGTTTTTTGTGAAATGATTACTAATTTGATTAAATAATAATTATTGACAACTCGCCGTCCCGTCCCTATGTTCACGCATCACTGATTGGGTATAGTAAATTTTTCGCCAGAGACTTTACATGGGTAAGGCTTGAAGCAGAAAGTCTACCTCCCCCGTAACCCCCATGGAGTCTATTATGGCTACTTCTATTTATGTCGGTAATCTTTCTTGGTCTGCCACCCAGGAAGGCGTTGAATCCCTGTTCAGCGCTTACGGCGAAGTTATTTCCGTCAACCTGATTTCTGACCGCGAAACCGGCCGCGCTCGTGGCTTTGGTTTTGTTGAAATGGCTGACGACGATGCCGCCAACGCCATTGCTGCCCTTGACGGCAAGGAAGTTGACGGCCGTAACCTGCGCGTGAACAAGGCCGAGCCCAAAAAGCCCGCCGCTCGCCGCTGGTAAGCTCGACACAAATTGATGAATAAAGCCCCTGGCATAGACATGCTGGGGGCTTTTTTTTGTCTACCCTTGGTGGGCATGTCGCTATGCCGCGTGCTTAGCACAGCATAAAACCAGGGCCGAAACCCCGCATACGAAGTGATGGAATGTGGTATTTCTGGATATGGCAGAGCCGTTTAGAGAAATAGAGCAGGTTCTGCGGACTGGCAGAAAAGTATAGAAGCTAGATTAATTCAGAGTTATCCTGGAAAAATAGCAAAACGCCCCATAAGGGGCGTTTTTTCTTTTCGATAGGCTAAAATTTGTCGATGAAATTGAGCTGCAGCAAATAAGTGTACAATTTGCAATAAGAAAAATGCTGCTAGTATAAAGCCTGTGTTCTAAAAATCCTTAGGATAAGCGTAACAGGCTTGATTTACTTGGTACCCGGAGCGGGACTTGAACCCGCACACCTTAACGGCCAGGGATTTTAAGTCCCTTGTGTCTACCGATTCCACCATCCGGGCGCGTACGCAACTGGAAGCCCCGCAGCGGGGCTTTTCGTAACGTGCGGGACAAGTGCGGATTTATTCCGCCTTTTCCTCGCCTTGTGCGGGCGCGGCTGCGCCGACGCGCCAAACCCTGAGGCCCGGCGGCGGCTCAAGGGGAACGGAGCGTTCCTCTTCTTGCCATTGTCCTGCGCGCAGCCAGTATATATGCAGGGAATTTAGATCCTTGTCCAGACACAACATCTGCCCCCGCACGCCTTCGGGCAGTAATGCGGCGGCTTCCATGGCTATTTTTCGGTAAACATAAAGCTTGTGTGCCTCAAAAGCGCACTGGAACATAAGCGTGTCGCCCAGAGGGGTAAAGTCCAGGTGCGTGGCGTCGGCCCGCACCAGCAGGGCCGTGAGGTCTGCGGTAAGGTTTTCTTCCACAGCCAGCAAAGTCTCATAGGTCAGGCTGTCATCGTAGCTGAAACGGCCAAAAAGTTCGCTGCGGTTTTTGTCCATATTCTGCCTATACGGTAAAGCTGTTTTTTAGGCAATAATGCGTGCAAAGGGTATGAGCGACAGAACGAAAGCGCAAGCGTTGTGTCTGTTTTTCATGACTTTGCGCGTATTTTCATTGTGGCCCTGTGTGTGCAAAATGGCTAGACTGCGTGTGTGAGCGTTTTTTTGGAGGAGCGCGCTGGGCATCGTGCTTCGGCATCGTGCTTCGGCATGTTGCTTCGGCCATCGGCATGGTGCATCGGCATGTTGCTTGGGCTGAACATGCTTTAGCCGCCGCTTTTGATGGTTTTTGCCGCATGGTGCGGCCTGACAACGCATGGTGCGGGCTTACAACCTGTCCGGAGAAAAAATGCGCCTGAAAGATCAGTTGGTTCTGTATTTTTGCCGTCTTGGCGTGGCCGGTTTGGATCCCAAGGCCCCAGGAACCTGGGGCACGGCCATGGCTTGTTTGCTGGCTCCCTACCTTTTTTTGCCCCTGAATATCTGGCTGCGGGCGGGGCTGCTTTTGGCGCTCTTTTTTCTGGGAGCCATGGCCGCTACGCGCGCGGAGCAACTGTTGGGTCGCGAAGACCCTGGTGAGGTCGTCATTGACGAGCTGGTCGGGGTGTGGCTGGTGCTGCTGCCTTTTTCGGATCCGAGTTTTTTTATGATTCTGGCAGCTTTTGTGGCATTTCGAATTTTTGATATTGCCAAACCCTGGCCGGTCAAGGCCTCGGAAAACTGGCTGCCCCGCGGCTACGGCATCATGATTGACGACGTGGTAGCGGGCTTGTGGGCCTTATTATGTGTGGGCGCGCTTGCCTGGATGGGGCTTTCGTAGCGGGCGTGAAGAAACAGCCGGGCGGCTGAAAAGAGAAGAGGGGGCGCGGCCAGGGGCGGTTCGGCCACAGCAGTGGCTATAGAAAAGCCGCCGCGCCCGCTGCTACTTCATGCGGTAGGTGATGCGCCCGCGGGTAAGGTCGTAGGGGGAAAGCTCAACCTTTACACGGTCGCCGGGCAGGATGCGGATGTAGAATTTGCGCATTTTGCCGGAAATATGGGCCAGCACTTCGTGACCGTTTTCCAGCTCCACGCGGAACATGGCGTTGGGCAGGGCTTCCTGCACTACGCCGTCAACTTCAATGGAACCTTCTTTAGCCATGTGATCTCCGTAAAAAATGATTAGGATAAACGGCAGTCAGCTTCACAAAAAAGCGGGCTGGTGTCAACTGTGCGGCTGTTGACGGTCACACGGGCAGACGGCGGAGGTAAAAACCGTGGGCCTCGCTTGATGTGGCCTTATCAAGGGATGCTGTCCGCTTCCTTGCGGCCACGATGCAACCTGCCCCGTCGACCGTGCCGTAATGCAACCTGCCCCGTCGGCCGTGGTGTAATCTTGCCTGCAGCTGCCTTGCTGGCATGATGCATCCCGCGTCCTGCCGTGCTCTGCGCGGCCCGTGGGGACGTTGGCTGCGCACAAACGGATTTTGCGGCCAACTATCTGGTGCAGCTTGCCTTTTTCGACAGACTCATGCTCGAAGGGCTTTGTTTCCGGCCTCCTCAGATCAGGAGAGCTCCTGTACTCTATTGAGCCAGAAATAAAAGTTTTAGGGGGGTGGGGGTGTGGGGGAGGGGCCCTTTTACAAAAGGGCCCCTCCCCCACAAAGTATTTCAAACGCCCTGTGTATTCCTGCCTAATACTATTATTTTTGCTTACGTTTTTTATTGTTGTGGCTGCCCGAATTTTTAGGATCGGGCCGGTCTAGCACCACATGAATCTCGAACTGGCTGATGGCCGCATGGCGGCAGAGCAGCCACAGGCCGACAGCCATGAGGGGAAGGCAGAGCACCTGTCCCATGGTGAGCCAGCCGAAAGCAAGGTAGCCGAGCTGGGCATCGGGCACGCGCACAAATTCAACGACAAAGCGGAACACGCCGTAGCCAAGGGCAAACAGGCCGGAAACGGCCCCCCGCTTGCGTGGTTTGAGCGAATATATCCATACCAGGGCAAAGAGAACCAGCCCTTCCAGCAGGGCTTCGTAAAGCTGGCTTGGGTGGCGCGGCAGCGGGCCCGCACCGGGAAAGACCACGCCCCAGGGGCCGTCGGTGACCTTGCCCCACAGCTCGCTGTTGATATAGTTGCCCAGGCGCCCGAAAAAGAGGCCCTGGGGAATGAGCGGGGCCACAAAGTCTGAAATATCCAGAAAAGAGCGTTGCCGTGTGCGGGCGAAGTACCAGAAAGCGGCAAGCACACCAAGCAAGCCCCCGTGAAAAGACATGCCACCATTCCAGATGCGCAGGATTTCCATGGGATCCGAAAAGTACACGGGCAGATCATAAAACAGCACATAGCCCAGGCGCCCGCCCAGGATAATGCCAATCATGACGCAGGTCAGCAGGTCGTCCACATCGGCGGGGCGCCAGCCCGAACCGGGCCGCGACGCGCGCCAGCGGCCCAGCCACCAGCCCAGGCCAAAACCCGCCAGATACATGAGTCCATACCAGCGCAACTGCAGACTGCCAATGCTGAGGGCAACAGGGTCAATGTGAGGCAGCATTATTCTTCCATAAGGGGGGCGTTGAACTCGCCGCTTTTGCCGCCGCGCTTGTGCAACAGGCGCACCCGGCTGATGATGATATCGCGCTGCACAGCCTTGCACATGTCATAAATCACCGCAGCAGCGGTTTGTGCGGCCACGATGGCTTCCATTTCCACGCCGGTATTGCCCACGGTGCGGGCTTCGGCCACGATGTGTATGCGCGGCGGCGTTTCGCTCACGGTAAAGCGGATGTCGGCATAGGTGAGGCTCAGCGGGTGGCACAGGGGGATAAGCTCGCCCACGCGCTTGGCCGCCATGATGCCGCCGATTTTGGCGCAGGTGAGCACGTCGCCCTTGGGCAGGGCCGCTTTGCGCAAAAGTTCAAGGGTAGCGGGGCGCAACTCCACCACTGCTTCAGCAATGGCCACACGTTCTGTAGCCTCCTTGCTTCCAACGTCCACCATGGTCACATTGCCCTGCCCGTCCAGATGCGAAAAACTGCTGTTCATACATACCTCGTTGGCACTGTTATTTCGTGTGTGGGCGATGGCGACCGCCCGGCGCGGCAGCCTCAGCGCAGGCCGACCAGCCAGTCCAGAAAATCGGGTGCAGCGGGGGGCCGGGGGGATTGCCAGTGTGAATCCTTACCGCTGTCGGAAAAGCGCAGGCGCTCCCGCAGAAGGCGCGCTTTGGCAAGCGCTTCCGTTTCTGGCGGGTCGTCGTTTTCCACGGCGGGCATTTTCAATTCCGCCATGTAACGAAAGGGAACATCTGCGTTGGGGCGGCTGCGCATGGCGGCGCGCACCAGCGCGAGGCTGCTGCCGAAGCGCAGATCATGAAAAAGCATGTAGGTGACGCGCCCTTGGCTTGCGGAAAGCGCATGGGCAGCACGAGCAGTACCAGTAGCACTAGTAACGCCATCAGCAGCAACAGCACCAGTAGCACCGACAGCACTAGTAACGCCATCAACACCGGCAGCGCCCTCAACACCGGCCGCGCCAAGAAATCCGGCCGCGCCGGGCGGCATGTCTTGGGCGGGCAACTGGCTCATGACAGGCAGCAGGGTAAAGTCAAAAAAGGCATCTGCGGCAACGGATTGGCGGCTCAACTCGGCCACAAGTTCCGGCGGTGCGGCCTTGTGGGGAGTGGGGGCATGGTGGGGGCGGCCCAGGGCATCAAGCCCCTGGCTGTAGACAGTGCGCCCCTGGGGGCCGTCTTCTTGATACAGGGTGCGCCAGAACAGGGGGGCGAAGCCGTCGGGCAAGACCACAATCTGGCTTGCGTTGCGGCCTTCGCTTATCAGGCGCTGTTCTGTCTGTGCCGTGTGCCAGGCGTTGAGCCCGATGCACAGGGCCGGGTATACAAGAACCCAAGCCAGGGCCAGTCGCATGAGGCCGCGCCGGGCGCGCCAGCGCAAGATGGCCCAGAGCAGGGGCAGGGTCAGCAGCAGGTCAACGATAAAGACCGCATTAAGGCGAACCCTCTCATGGGAAAAGGGCAGATAGATCATGGTTCCGTAAGTGGTGATGATATCCAGCCAGATATGCAACAGCACCATGCAGACCATAAACAGCCAGACTTTGGCAAAGCTCCAGTGGGCCTGCGCTTGCGCTTTCCATAAGGGCCGCGACAACAAAGCCAGCAGCAGCCCCATGAGCGGGGCCGCAGCCAGTGAATGGGTAATGCCCCGGTGCAGCAAAAGGAATTGCAACGGGCTGTGGCAAAAGATGACATCTATATCGGGCGAAGCCGCCGCTAGGGCGGCCAGCGGCACGGCCCATGGGCTTGCGGGGCGGCCCGGCATAGCCAGCATGGCTACAGCGCCGCTGGCGGCATGTGTAATGGGATCCATAGCTTATTGCTTGAAAGGGCTGCGGTGTTTGGGAACGGCCCTGTATTCCGGGTGTTCCGGGTTTTGGTCGTGGTCAAGACCGTTGGCGCGCCGAAACTGCTGCAAGCGCCATTGTTGCGTGTTGGCCATGACGTCGGGCCTGTTTTGTATGTAGAGCCGCTGCTGTGTTCGGCTGGAACCCATGATGGGGTAACGCAGATGGTCTTCGGGGGACACCCCCTGCGCTGTTGCAAGGCTGTCGCTGGAGCTTCCCGCGCCGATGTCTTTGGGGCCGCAGCCAGCCAGCAGGCATGCCAGAGCAAGACTGCATAGGGCGGCTCGAACCGGAAAGCGGCGGGTGAACGTGCTGCTCATGTGCTCTAGTATAGTCCCGGCAGCGCCATACGGCAAGGGGCCTTGCGCTGACATGTTTTGTGGGGGCAGCGGCAGATGGCGGCCGGGCAGCGGCAGATGGCGGCCGGGAAGCGGCAGATTGCGGGCGGGCAGCGGCGGGCGGCTGCCTTCGCCTCCGCAGGCATTTCAAGATAAAAATGCCTGCCATGTTGCGACATGCATGCGGCGCGGGATCCTGCCTTTGTTGTTACTTCCGCTTGCCATGCGGATAACATCGGTCTATGGTGCTGCATTGATTGCGCAACAGCGCGGCCTTGCCGCGCATTACGTACAGGAGCTGCCATGCGTCCCGCCCATTGCGGTATTACCCCCGAAGGATGGCCCTGCATCGGCCTTACCGGATTTTCGGCCCTGGTTTTTGCCGCCCTTGGATGGTGGCCTCTGGCCCTTGTGTTTCTGGGCCTGTGCTGGTTCAGCATGCATTTTTTCCGCGATCCCGAGCGGGTGACCCCTCAGGGTGAAGGCCTTGCCATCAGCCCGGCCGATGGAAAAATTATTCGAATCGAAGAAAAAGCCGACCCGTTCAGCGGCGAAAAGCGCCTGTGCATCAGCATTTTCATGAATGTGTTCAGCGTGCATGTAAACCGCTCGCCCGTGGCCGGAACGGTGGAAGACATCCGCTATTTTCCCGGCGCGTTTGTTAATGCCGCCTTTGACAAGGCCGCTACCCACAACGAGCGCTGCGCCTACAGCCTGCGCGATGCCGACGGAAAAACGTGGAGCATGGTGCAGATTGCGGGGCTTATTGCCCGGCGCATTGTCTGCCGCACGGATGTGGGCGACGCCCTTGAGCGCGGGCAGAAGTATGGCATGATCCGTTTTGGTTCACGTGTTGACCTTTATTTGCCTGAAGGATATGTTGCGGCTGCGCAGTTGGGGCAGCAGGTTTTTGCTGGGCAATGTGTTGTTGCCCGCGCAAAGCAAGACTAGCCTTTTTAAGCGTTATAACGGCCTTCGGGCCATACCGGTGAAGCATGACCACAGAAGCAAAAAAGCCGCGCAAGGGAGTATACCTCCTGCCGAACATGATCACGACGTTGAGCATGTTCCTTGGCTTTTTGTCTATGGTCTGGGCAGCGCAGGGGCGCTTTGAAAGCGCCTGCATGGCCATTCTGCTTTCCGCTGTTATGGACGGGCTCGACGGCAAAGTGGCCCGTATGACCAATACGGCCAGTGAGTTTGGTGTACAGTACGACTCGCTTTCCGACCTCGTGGCCTTTGGCCTTGCCCCGGCCATGCTGCTCTGGCAATGGCAATTGCAGACCTTTGACCGTGTGGGCATTGCCGCAGCCTTTATTTATGCCGCCTGCGGTGCCTTGCGCCTTGCGCGCTTCAACGTCAGCACTGCTGCCGCGGGCAAGCGCTTTTTTATTGGCCTGCCCATTCCTGCTGGCGGCTGCACCATCGTGACTTTCGTGTTCTTTGCTGCGCTTTTTCCCAAAGTGTTGCAGCCCGTTACGCCGTATGTGGCCCTTTTGTTGGCCTTGGGCGTGGGGACGCTGATGGTCAGCCGGGTGCGTTATTTTTCCTTTAAGGAATACGACTTTTTGCGCGCGCACCCCGTGCGCACCATGCTTGCTTTCTTGCTCATTCTTGCCACTGTGGTGTCTTTCCCGCGCGTCATGGGCTTTGTGCTCTGCGCCGTGTATATCGCCGGTGGTCTCGTTTACACCTTCGTTATTCTTCCCCGCCGCGACCGTCAGCTACTACGCGCCCTATCGCCTCAGAGCGATTAAGGTTGCGTAACGGCTCGCCGCCCTTTGGGCGGAATGCCTCCCTCCCTGGAACCGCCGCCCTGCCGGTGGCCGTTATGCAAGATACATCACTTGTCATACCCAGAGGAGTCTCTCATGAATAATCGTGTATATTTCTTCGACACTACCTTGCGCGATGGCGAGCAATCGCCCGGCGCCACCATGAATTTGCAGGAAAAACTGCGCCTTGCACATCAGCTTGAGGTGCTTGGCGTGGATATTATGGAAGCCGGCTTTCCCGCTTCCAGCATGGGCGACTTCGAATCTGTGCAGCGCATTGCCGCTCAGGCCGGAGACATTCAGGTCGCAGGCCTCGCCCGTTGCGTAGCCAGCGACATCGACCGCTGCTGGGAGGCCATCAAGGCTGCGCGCAATCCCCGTATTCATATCTTTCTTTCCACTTCACCCTTGCATATGCGCCACAAATTGCGCAAAGACCCCGAAGACGTGCTCAAAATGGCCGTAGAGGGCGTGAAGCGTTGTGCCATGTATACGGACAACGTGGAATTTTCCTGCGAGGATTTTTCACGCTCCGAGCCGGAATTTCTCTGCCGCGTGGTGGAGGCCGTCATCAAGGCCGGGGCCACCACAGTCAACCTGCCCGACACCGTGGGCTACGCCCAGCCCGCAGAATACGCGGCCCTCATAGACCATGTTATCAGCCATACGCCCAACAGCCACAAGGCCATCTTCAGCGTGCACTGTCATAACGACCTGGGCCTTGGCGTTGCCAACACGCTGGCGGCCTTCAAGGTGGGGGTGCGCCAGGCTGAGGTGACGCTCAACGGCATCGGCGAGCGCGCGGGCAATGCCTCTTTGGAAGAGGTTGTCATGAACCTGCGCGTGCGTCAGGACTATTTTGGCCTGGAGCACAATATCGTCACGGAGCAGCTCTATCCTTCGTGCCGTCTGCTTTCGATGACCATCGGCCAGCCCATACCCAACAATAAGGCCATTGTGGGGGCCAACGCTTTTGCGCATGAGTCGGGAATCCATCAGGACGGCATGCTCAAAAACCGTGAAACCTACGAAATAATGACGCCGCAGTCCGTAGGCCGCACCGAGAGCAACCTTGTTATCGGCAAGCATTCGGGCCGCAATGCCGTGCGCAACAAGTTTGAAGTTATGGGCTACAAGCTTGACGACGAGCAGATCAACCTGCTTTTTGAGGCTGTAAAACAGCTGGCAGACCGCAAGAAAACCTTGCATGATGATGATCTTATGGCCCTTGTGCAGGAAGAAATATACCGCACGCCCGACCGTTTCCGTCTGCGCCATGTGAGCGTGCAAAGTTCGGATGCCGGGGGCGTGCCGCCCACTGCCGCGGTTATCATGGATGTGGACGGCAAGGAAAGCAGCGGGGCGGGCTTTGGCGTTGGCCCGGTGGATGCGCTCTTTAACGTCATTGCCGACATGGTGGGGCGTGAGGCCGAGCTTGAGCAGTATGCCATCAATGCCATCACCGGCGGCACAGATGCCTTGGGCGAAGTGACCGTGCGCCTGCGCGATGGGGAATACAGCGCTGTGGGCCGGGGAACGCACCCCGATATTTTTGTGGCCAGCGCCCGCGCCTATGTCAATGCCCTGAACCACCTCGCCAAGAAAGAAGAGGAAGGGCCGCGCTTGCATTGCCAGCACGACGACTAGACCCGGTAGCGCTGCAAATGATTCTTTAAGGGTCGGCAAAGCCGCCTTGCAATCATTTGGCCGCAAGGATTTGCCGCAAGAATTTGGCACAAGAATTTGTCTCCAAATTTTTGTAGAGCATTTCAAGTGCCAAATGCCCCAGGCATTTTTTCTGACCAGGCGACCGGCCGCATGCCGGTGTTAACGGAACCTCGCGGCGCTGGCCGCAATGCCAGGATACGGCAGATTTCCTTTTGCGCGGCATGCGCAGCGGGGATTTATGCAAGGGCAATCCTGCGGTGCATTCCCCAGAGGGGCGGTTCAAGCTTCAAAGGAGAACAGATCATGGCTCAGACGCTTGCGCAAAAAATATTGCAAGCCCATACAGACGATACAGTGGAACAGGACGGCCAGATCGTTCAGTGCCGTGTGTCTATGGTGCTTGCCAACGACATTACCGGGCCTCTGGCCATCAAGTCTTTTTACGGCATGGGCGCGAAAAAGGTTTTCGACCGCACAAAGATCGCCCTTGTGATGGATCATTTTACGCCGCAAAAAGATATTGATTCGGCCAATCAGGTGCTTATCAGCCGCCGCTTTGCCCAGGAGCAGGGCATTGTGCACTATTTTGAGGGCGGCGATTGCGGGGTGGAGCACACCCTGCTGCCGGAACAGGGGCTGGTTGGCCCCGGCGACCTTGTCATCGGCGCAGACAGCCACACCTGCACCTATGGCGGCATCGGCGCTTTTGCCACCGGCATGGGATCCACAGACGTGGCGGCGGGCATGGCCCTGGGCGAAACCTGGCTTAAAGTGCCGCCCACCATTCGCGTCAATATCAGCGGCCATATGCCCAAATGGCTGCGTGGCAAGGATTTGATGCTCATGCTTATCGGCGCCATTGGCGTTGACGGCGCGCTCTACAAGGCTTTGGAATTCGGCGGATCCGTGGTGGACGATCTTTCTGTTGAGGGGCGCTTGAGCATGGCCAATATGGCCATTGAGGCCGGGGGCAAGGTTGGGCTTTTTGCCGTTGACGCCAAGACCCGCGCCTATTGCGCCGAACACAAGCGCCCCGGCGTGTTGGAAAACATGGCCGCTGATACTGGGGCCGTCTATGAGCGCGTGGTAAATATGGATGTGACGGGCAAGGAGCCTGTGGTGGCCTGCCCGCATTTGCCGTCCAATGTGAAGCCTGTTTCTGAAGTGCGCGATACGGCCATACAGCAGGTTGTTATCGGTTCCTGCACCAACGGGCGCATCAGCGACATGCGCGATGCCGCCGAGGTGTTGCGCGGCCGCAGGGTGGATAAAAACGTGCGCTGCATCGTGCTGCCCTCCACGCCCACGGTGTGGAAGCAGTGCCTGCGTGAGGGGCTTATCGAGGTCTTTATGGAGGCTGGCTGCATTGTGGGGCCGTGCACCTGCGGGCCCTGCCTGGGCGGACATATGGGCATTTTGGGTGACGGCGAGCGCGCTGTGGCGACCACCAACCGCAACTTCAGGGGGCGCATGGGCAGCTTGAATTCCGAAGTGTATCTGGCCAGTCCACTGGTGGCGGCTGCTTCGGCTATCACCGGCCATGTGGCCGGGCCGGGCCAGCTGTAAAAGCAGGCGGCTGTAGCCAAGCGGCTGTAATCAGGTAGCTGTAATCAGGTGGCTGTAATCAGGGGCTGGCGTCAGGCAGATGCCAGCGCCGGGCCGCTACCGGAGCACTATCAGGCCGCCGCCGCATCACCATTGGGCTGCTGCCGCATCACCATCGGGCCGCCGACGGGCAGATTGCGAACAACAGGATGCATCTTGCCGGAAAATAAATAGCAAATCAGCACAAGCCATGCCGCGCAAGCAAGAAGGATCATGACCATGAATTATAAAGGTAAAGCCCACAAAGTGGGCGAACATATTGATACGGATGCCATTATTCCCGCGCGTTTTCTTGTAACCACCGATGCGCAAAAGCTCGGCGAAAACTGCATGTCCGGTCTTGAACCCGACTGGGCAAGCCGCGTGGCCGCTGGCGACATCATGGTGGCCGGGCGCAACTTTGGTTGTGGCTCATCGCGCGAGCATGCCCCCATAGCCATTCTTGGCGCGGGCATGCCCGTAGTTATTGGCCACAGCTTTGCGCGCATTTTTTACCGCAATGCCTTTAATATGGGCCTGTTGCTTATGGAAGTGGGCGATGAGGTGGACAAGATCAACGATGGGGATGCGCTGGAAATTGACGCCACCACCGGCGCCATCCGCAACCTGACCAACGGCGCTGAAATCACCTGCCCGCCGTTGCCCGCATCCATGTCTGCCATTTTGGCCAAGGGGGGACTGGTGGGCTACGTAAAAGAAAGGCTCGCCTAGACAATGTGGTCACGAGCGCCGTTCCTGCTATTTCTGTGTTGAACTTTTCCTTTTATTCCGGTCTAGTATCAGAAGAGCACACTCCCGGCATGCAAGGTTCGTTCTTCAGAATATAAAAGGAAATTCATCTCGTGACAACTTTTCCCAGGGATTGTCGCTCAATAATTCTTTTGTTCAACTGGCTGCGAAAAGCGCCTTAACGCGAGATGAGTTATTGAGAGAAAGCCCTTGGCAGAAATGGTGGGCTTTCCCGGTGGGATGATAAATATATGCAAGGATGTTTCATGAAAAAGACTATCTGCCTGTTGCCCGGCGACGGTATCGGCCCGGAAATCATAGCCCAGGGCGTCAAGGTGCTGGAAGCCACGGCTGAAAAGTTTGGCCATCAATTTGTTTTTGAAACGGCCCTTATCGGCGGCGCGGCCATTGACGCTGCGGGCGATCCTTTGCCTGCGGCCACAGTCGCGCTGTGCCGGAGTTCTGATGCCGTCTTCCTTGGCGCGGTGGGTGGCCCCAAATGGGACAACATGAGCCCGGATTTGCGCCCTGAAAAAGGCCTGCTGCGCATACGCAAAGAGCTTGGCCTGTTTGCCAACCTGCGCCCGGCCATGCTCTTGCCCGAGCTTGCGGGCGCCTGCCTGCTGCGGGCCGATATTGCGGCCAAAGGGCTTGACCTTATGGTGGTGCGCGAACTGACGGGCGACGTGTACTTTGGGGAGCCGCGCGGCATTGAAATGCGCGATGGTTTGCGCACCGGCTACAATACCATGCTGTATAATGAAGAAGAAATCCGCCGTATTGCCGTGATTGCCTTTGAAACGGCCCGCAAGCGCCAACGCAAAGTGTGCTCGGTAGAAAAGAGCAATGTGCTGGAATGCTCGCGCCTCTGGAAAGAAGTTGTGATGGAAGTTCACCGGGAATACGCCGATGTGGAATTGAGCCATATGTATGTGGACAATGCCGCCATGCAGCTTGTGCGCGACCCCTCGCAGTTTGATGTGATTCTGACGGGCAATATTTTTGGCGACATCCTGTCGGACGAGGCTTCGGTTATCACCGGTTCTTTGGGCATGCTGCCATCGGCCTCCACCGGGGCTCAAGGGCCGGGCCTGTTTGAGCCCATACACGGATCTGCCCCGGATATCGCTGGGCAGGACATAGCCAACCCCCTGGCGACCATCCTCTCAGCCGCCATGATGCTGCGTCTGGCCTTTGATATGGGCCAGGAAGCAGACCAGATTGAAAAGGCCGTGCGAACGGCCCTGGCTGATGGTTTTCGCACTGCCGATATTATGGAGCCTGGCAAAGAGTTGCTCGGTTGCGTAGCCATGGGTGATGCTGTCGTGGAACGTCTGTAAGGTTATTTGGGGGTTCGCCTTCCGGCGAGGGGGAGCGCCTGACCGGCGAGGGTGCGTCTGCGCAACGGGCGGCGAGCGGCCGCCTACGCGGCGGAATGCGCCTTCCGGCTGGGGTAGACGCCTGCGCGGCGGACGGCGGGGGAAGGGCTTGTCCCTTGGGACGGGATTTTTTCGGCCCTGCGGGCACGGGGGCTTGTCCTTTAATTTTTATTAGGGCCGCCTACGCGGCGCGCGGCAAGGCGGGGCCGGTTATGGGGCTGCG
>CAZFCC010000019.1:0-36168 GCA_964517635.1 uncultured Desulfovibrio sp.
GCGGCAGCCCCTAACAGGCCCCCTCGCCGCCCGCTGCGCAGGCGGCCAAAACTAATTATAAAAACAGCCCTCATGCCTGCAGGGCGCACATTCCCCTTCTCGAAGGACAAGCCCTTCTTCTCCCGCCGCGCAGGCGGCCAAAACAAAAAAACAAAGAAAAATCCCACGTGCCCGCAGGGCCGAAAAAATCTCACCCCAAAGGACAAACTCTTTCCCCTCCTCATTCCATCCAGCGCGCCGCGCAATCTCCCCGCCACGCAGTGAGTCACAGCGTACCGCAACCCACGGCTGTGCCGCATCACATCCAGCACGTAGTGCTTTTCAGCCGAAGCGTTCTTTACTTTTCGCTGCAAATAACGCATCCTTGCCAGATTATATCAACAGACTCAGGTACCAAGCGCATGATTCAGGTAAACCAGCTTTGCAAAAGTTTCGGCAGCCATGTTGTTTTGCAGGACATCAACATGCATGTGCGCCGGGGCGAAATATTCGGGATTGTCGGGCATTCCGGGGCCGGAAAGTCCACGCTTCTGCGTTGCCTCAACGGCCTTGAGCCTTACGACAGCGGCAATGTCAGAGTTATGGACGTTGAGGTTGCCTCGCTCGATCCGCACCATCTGCGCCAGCTGCAATGCAAGATGGGCATGATCTTTCAGAATTTCAACCTGATGGCCCGCAAAAACGTTTTTGACAACGTGGCCTTTCCGCTACAGCTCTGGCACAGGCCCGAACGCGAAAAGCGCGTTATGGAGCTGCTTGAGCTGGTTGGCCTTACCGACAAGGCCCGGCAAAGGGTGCAGAGCCTGAGCGGCGGCCAGAAGCAGCGTGTGGGCATTGCCCGCGCCCTGGCCCTGAACCCCAGCATCCTGCTTTGCGACGAAGCCACATCTGCCCTTGACCCCAAAACCACCTCGTCCATTCTTGACTTGCTTGAAGACATCAACAAGCGGCTGAACCTGACCATTATTATGGTCACGCATCAGATGGAGGTGGTCAAACGCCTCTGCCACAGCCTGCTCTTGCTTGATGGCGGCAAAACCGTGGCTCTGGGCAAGACAGAAGACCTCTTTCTTTCGCCCACCAAAGATATGCAGGCCATGGTGGAAAACGAGTATACGCTTATCCCCGGCGGAACCAATATACGCCTCATGTTCCCGCGCGATATTTCGCAGCAAAGCGTCATCACCCAGATGGCCAGAACACTGGGCATTGATTTTTCCATTGTGGGCGGCAAGCTAGAACGCTATCTCGACGATGTTTTTGGCTTTCTTATCATCAATGTACAAGACCAGAATATCGACGCCGTGCTACGCTACCTGAAGGAACAGCGCCTGTACTGGGAAATACTGGAATACCCTTCGCAACAAGCTACGGATGCCGATCATGAGTGAACAATTGAGCGCCCTTGCCCAACTGGCCCAGGACATGAACCCCTTGTGGGAACGCCTGCAGGACAAAATGCCGGAAATTCTCATGGCCACCTGGGAAACCGTGCAGATGGTGCTGATCTCGACCTTTTTTTCTCTGCTTATCGGCTTTATCCTGGCCATTTTGATGATTGTGACCAACCCCATCGGCCTGAGCCCCCACCGCCCGGTGTATCGGGTTGTGGACTTTGTGGTGAACCTTCTGCGCTCGTTTCCGTTCATTATTCTGCTGATCGCCATCATACCCTTTACGCGCATGGTGGTGGGAACCTCCATCGGCAGCGCGGCGGCCATCGTCCCCCTTACCATTGCGGCGGCGCCTTTTGTGGCGCGCCTTATTGAAACCTGTTTTCTTGAGGTGGACAGGGGCGTTATCGAAGCGGCGCGTTCGTTCGGGGCCAGCAATACCCAGATTATTTTCCGGGTGCTCTTTCCCGAGGCTCTGCCCTCCATCGTGCTCAATATCGCTGTCATCGCCATCACCCTGCTTGGCTATTCCGCCATGGCGGGCACAGTGGGCGGCGGCGGCTTGGGCGACCTGGCCGTCAAATATGGCTATAACCGCTTTCAGGTTGATATCATGGTCTATTCCGTTATCATCCTGTGCGTGCTGGTGCTGCTTATCCAGGGCATCTGCAACTTTTTGTACAAGATTCTGCGATAGAGCATTTCACACGTCACTTGCTTTAGAGCATTTCAACTTTGAAAAGGTTTAAATGCTCTAAAGCTGCACAGGTGTGCAGCGCGCCGCAACGCGGCGTAGATTCTGCCGAAAATCGCACTTTTCGGCAGAATGACAACTTTGAAAATGTATATTTTCAAAGTTAATCTGCTCTAAAGGCCCGCTGCACGCGCTCCGGGCTTTCCCTCTTCAACCGGCACAGTCTTACCCAAGCAAGGAGCCATCATGAAACGTCTGCTTTTGTCCCTGGTCATGATTCTGGCTATGGCCGCTCCCTCTTTTGCCGCCGAAGACATCGTCATCGGCGTCACGCCCTTCCCGCACAAAGACATCATGCTTGTGGCCAAGCCCCTGCTGGCCAAGGATGGCTACAACCTGGTCATCAAGGAATTCACCGACTACGTGCAGCCCAACATGGCCCTGGCCAATGGCCAGCTCTATGCCAACTTTTTCCAGCATACGCCCTACCTTGACAATATGAACAAGGAAAAAAACCTGGGCCTCACTTCTGTTGGCAAGGTGCATATCGAACCGCTGGGCGTGTATTCCAAAAAAATTAAGAAACTGTCGGATCTCAAAAAGGGCAGCGCCATTGCTGTGCCCAATGATCCCACCAACGAAGCCCGCGCCCTGCGCCTGCTCGAAGCCAACGGCATCATCAAGGTCAAGCCCGGCGCGCTCGTTACTGTGGCTGACGTCATCGAAAATCCGCTGAATCTCAAGATTCATGAACTGGATGCCGCCCAGCTGCCCCGCACCCTGGAAGATGTGGCCGCCGCCGTTATCAATACCAACTTCGCTGGCGAGGCTGGCCTTGTGCCCGCCCGCGACGCCCTTGTGCTGGAAGACAGCGAGTCTCCGTATGCCAATATTGTTGTGGTGCGCGAAGCCGACAAGGCCAGCCCCAAGACCAAGGCCCTCATGAAGGCCGTTCAGTCGCCCGAGGTCAAGGCCTATATTGAAAAAGAACTGGTGGGCAAGGGCATCATGCCTTCGTTCTAGATGTAGAGCCAATTACATATAAAATGCTTTGTGGGGGAGGGGCCTTTTGCAAAAGGGTTCCTCCCTCACGCCTTCACGCCCTAAAACCTTTATGTTTTTTTCGCGCAATGGCGCTGAAGGCCCGTTTCGGCACAGGCGGCACTTTTCAATGAACCTGGAGCGAAACAGGCCTTTGCTACTCCAATAGCCTACCCAGCAGAACAGGTTTGCATATGCCCGCCAATGCGCTACCATGCGACAGCCGTATACTGAGCGTAAAGCACGTGGGAGGCAGCCATGCCTGCAATGGATACGTGGAGAGGGCAAAAAAACAGCGAAGAGTTACGGGCTCTTATGGGCTGGGGCGGCCTGATCGTCAGCGATGAGACCGTTGACGTGCTCGACATGCTGCGCGCCTATTACGCGGCCGCGGCTGCCGAATCCTGCGGACAATGCTTTCCTTGCCGCAGCGGCTTGAAACGCATAGCCCAACGCCTTGACGCGCTTTGCGAGGGCAAAAGCCAGCCAGACGACCGCCAATACCTGCGGGAACTGGCCGACCTCGTGTATGACAGCGCCCGCTGCGACATCGGTCAGACCTCGCCGCAGCCCCTGCTGGACGTGCTGGCCCAAGCCCCGCATCTGCTGCAAGCCAGAAAAACGGCGCGCGCCACCTATAGCAGCCTTGTCACCGCCCCCTGCATCAATGCCTGTCCTGGGCATGTTGATATCCCTGACTATATTGAAGAAATTCGCTTTCGCCGCTTTGGCAAAGGCCTTGAACAAGTCATGCGCACCTGCCCCATGCCCGGAACCATCGGCCGGGTATGCGAGCGCCCCTGCGAAGCAGCCTGCAAGCGTGGCCTCAAGGGCGCGCCAGTGGCCATACGCAATCTCAAGCGCTTTCTGCACGACCACAACGCACGGCGCAATCCGCTTCCCCAGCCGCAAAGCCTGCCGAAAAACGCCAAAAAGGTCGCTATCATTGGCGGCGGCCCCGCGGGTTTGTCCTGCGCCTATTACCTTGCACAACTTGGCCTTGCACCCACCATTTTTGACCGACATGAAGTTTGCGGCGGCATGGCGAAATTCGGCATCCCCGATTTTCGATTGCCGCCCTCTGTGCTGGCGCGCGAGGTCAGCGTGGCTGTTGCCGGCGGGGGAAAAATTCGCAATGGCATTGAAATCGGCCGCCATATGACCCTGGACGAACTGCACGATGAAGGTTTTGAGGCCGTCTTTATTGCCACGGGCGCGCCCCACGCGCCGGGCATGCGCTGTGAAGGCGAAGAAAGCTGCCCTCTGGGCTATCTCAGCGGCATTCATTATCTGCATGAGGCCACGCTGGGCAGGCGGCCCGTAAGCGGCACTCGCCTTGTGGTTGTGGGCGGCGGCAACGTGGCCATGGACTGCGCGCGCACGGGCTTGCGCCACGGTTTTAAAGAAGTGAACGTGGTCTACCGCCGCACCGAAGAAGAAATGCCCGCCGACCCGGTCGAAGTGGCCGAAACCAGAGAAGAAGGCGCGCGTTTTACCTTTCTGGCGGCACCCCTGCGCATTGAAAGCACGGACGGGCGCGTCAGCGGTCTTGTCTGCCAGAAAATGGAACTGGGCGCTGCCGATGCCTCGGGCAGGCGCCGTCCCGTTCCTGTGGAAGGGGCAATTTTTGAAATACCGTGCGACGCCATTGTTTACGCCATCGGCCAAAAGGTGGCTCTTGAGCTTATTCTCAAAGGCAAGGGCGGCGCGCTGAACAAGTATCGCACCCTGGATGCCCACGAGATTACCGGCGAGGTCAGCGCCCTGCCCCGCATTTTCGGCGGTGGTGACTGCGTAACCGGGCCAAGCTCGCTCATAGCCGCCCTGGCGGCGGGCAGGCGCGCGGCCACCCACATAGCCGCCCACCTGAACGGCACAACACAAGGCCCTTCGCCCAAAGAAAAATTGGAACACATGCTCATGCAGATAAACATGCTGGCTGCGGAAAAAACGCCCCTGGAAGACCCAACGCCGCCCATGCCCATTCATGCCCTCCCCGTGCGTGAGCGCCTGCGAGATTTTACAGAAGTAGAGACTGACCCGCTGGAATGGGAGGCCGTGCGCGAATCGTCCCGCTGCCTGCGCTGCCTGCGGCTTGTTATGGCGGCCACCTGATGCCGTATATACAATGTCTGACCAGCGCCTAACGACTGTTATTGCCCGCCCAAGCTGCGCTGGGGCATGATGTTGCTGCCGTAAGCGCCACAATTGGCGCGACAAACACGGCTGGCGCGGTTGGCGCACTGGCGCACTGGCGCACTGGCGCACTGAAAACAGGGCCGCCGCCCGCTAAATTCAAGGCCCATACAGGGTCAAGCCACACGAAAACCTTCTGCCAAGCGGAACGGGAGATTGTATGCCGTCTGTTAGCATCAACGGAAGAGAGGCTACTTTTCAGCCAGGGCAGACCATTCTTGACGTTGCCACAGCGCTCGGCATCGTCATCCCAACGCTGTGCTGGCTGCCCAAAACGGGCCACGGCAAGGTCTGCCGCATCTGCTCGGTTGAAGTTCGCGGGCATGACCGCCTTCTGCCAGCCTGTTCTTCTCCCGCTGAAGACGGCATGGTCATAGAAACCGAATCCCCCCGCGTGCTGACCGCGCGTAAAAGCATCCTCGCCATGCTGGTGGCCGAAGGCCGCCACGACTGCTTTTTGCGCAAGCTGCCCGCTGATACCTGGCCGCCCTATCAAAAAGCCGCTGCCGCCATGCCCCACCGCGAGCATCCCTGCCCCGCCGAAGGCACATGCCGTCTTCAGGCGCTGGTTATAAAGTGTGGTGTGCCGGTCAAGGATCTGCTGCCCGAGCCCGACAATTTCCCTCTGGATAATGATCACCCGATGATCACGCGCGACTTCAGCCGTTGTGTGCAGTGCGGGCGCTGCGCCTCTGTTTGCTCCGCCGTGCAGGTCAACGATGCCATTCCGCCGCAGTTCGGCCGCCGGGCCGAAAAAGACTCCTGGTGGCCGTTCGTGGACTACCAACGCTGCACCCACTGCGGCGAATGTGTGCAGGCATGCCCCACCGGCGCGCTCACCGCCAAAAAATCCTATGGCCTCGCCAGCCCCGAAGACAAAATAGACAGCGTGCGCACAACATGCCCCTACTGCGGCGTGGGCTGCCAGTTGAAGCTGTCTGTCAGGAACGGCCGCATTATTGAGGTCAACGGCGTTGAAAGCGCCCTGCCCAACAAGGGCAGCCTGTGCGTCAAGGGCCGCTTTGGCTATGACTTTATCTACAGTGAAGACCGGCTCACCGAGCCTCTCATCCGCCAGAGAGACGGTTCTTTCAAAACCGCCTCCTGGAATGAAGCCCTGCATCTCATAGTGTCCAAGTTTTCCAATGCCATTGAAAAACACGGCCCCGACTCTGTAGCAGGCGTGGCCTGCGCCCGCAGTATCAATGAAGACAACTACCAGATGCAAAAACTCTTTCGCGTGGCGTTCAAGACCAATAATATCGATCACTGCGCGCGAACTTGACACGCCCCCACCGTGGCCGGTCTGGCCACATCGTTCGGTTCCGGGGCCATGACCAACAGCTTTGCCCACATGGGCGAGGCAAAAATGATTTTTCTCATCGGCTCCAATATCACCGAGGCCCATCCCGTGGCCGGAGCCTTTGTGAAACAGGCCGTGCGTAAGGGCTGCCGCCTTATTGTCGCCGACCCGCGCCGCACTGGCATCGCCAAAGAAGCGGAAAGTCATCTGCAATTGCGGGTGGGGTCGGATATTGCGCTGCTCAACGCCATCATGCACGTGCTCATTAAAGAAGACTTGTATGACAAGCACTCTGTAGCGCAGCACACTTTGGGATTTGAAGAGCTGCGCCACAATGTGGCAACCTGCTCGCCCGAAAGCGCGGCCCCCATATGCGGCATAGACGCGGAAACCATCAGACAGACCGCACGCGCCCTGGCCTCGGTCAAGCCCGCAATGCTGGCCTACACTCTTGGCATTACCGAGCACACCAGCGGCGTTAACAACGTGCTGGCCTGTGCCGCGCTGCAAATGCTCCTGGGCAATGTGGGGCAAGCCCTGGGCGGGGTAAACCCCCTGCGCGGGCAAAATAACGTGCAAGGCTCGTGCGACATGGGCGCCTTGCCCGACACCTATCCCGGCTATGGCAAAGTGGCAGACCCGGCAGCCAGAGAACACCTTGAGCGCTTTTGGGGCGTTGCCCTGCCAACAGAACCGGGCATCATGCTGCCCGACATGCTGGAAGGGCTTAAATCAAAAAAAATCAAGGCAATGTACGTATTTGGCGAAAACCTCGCCAATACCGAACCCAACATCAGCCATGTGGAAAGCTGCCTTGCCGCTGCGGAATTTCTGGTGGTTCAGGATATTTTTCCCAATGAAACAAGCAGATTCGCTCATGTAATCCTGCCCGCCGCCGCATGGGGCGAAAAAGACGGCACATTCACCAACAGCGAACGCCGCGTCAGCCGCGTGCGCGCCGCAAGCCCGCCCCCGGGCAATGCCCGGGAAGATTGGCGCATTTTCAAGGATCTGGCAGCCCGCTTCGGCCACCACTGGCAGGCAAACTCCGCCAAAGACCTGTGGGATAACGAAATATCACCCCTGGCTGAAATCTTTCACGGCATCCGCTACAGCCGCATTGAAGACGATGGCCTGCAATGGCCCTGCTCACACGCCGAACATCCCGGCAGCCCCGTGCTGCACAAGGATGGAGCCTTCGCGCGCGGCAAGGGGCTTTTTGTGCCTGTAAACTGGACGCCGGCCGCCGAGGTGGCCGATCAAGAATATCCCTTTGTGCTCAGTTCTGGCAGGCGCCTTTACCACTACCACACACGCACACAAACAGGCCGCAGCAAAGGCCTCAACAGCCTTATGGGGCATGACACGGCAGATATTTGCACGACCGATGCTGCCCGGTTGGGCATAAACAATGGCGACAATATCCGCGTGTCTTCGCGCCGGGGTTCGGTGACAGTGCAAGCCAAAGTTACCGACGACATGCCGCGCGGCATGGTGTGGATGGCCTTTCACTTTCGCGAAAGCAACGCTAACTGGCTTACCAACACCGCCATGGATCCCATTACCAAAACTGCAGAATACAAAGCCTGCGCCGTGAAAATAGAAAAAATCTAGCGTGTTGCGCGAATAAAATACTTTGTGGGAGAGATAAGCGTTGGAAAGGCTTTGTGGGGGAATTGTTAGCGTAGAAAGGCGTTGTGGGGGAGGGGCCCTTTTGTAAAAGGGCCCCTCCCCCACAACCCCACCCCCTAAAACTTTTATTTTGTTTCAGCTTTACAAGAATTCTCTTGATCTGAAGGCGCCCAAAGTAGCCACCTTTGGGCATAACGCTCTTTCAAAGTTCACTCATGCTAAAACCTGCGTCACAACGCTTGAAACACCAGCAGCCTGCTGCGTTCAAAGTCTGAAGCTGAGCTTGCCCCCTCACAACGGGAGCCTGCCCGCGCAACCGACAAGACTTCGAAGTAAAATTACTCTGTTCCCATTTCCGAAATTGCTGCCAAACTGGCAAATTCCTGACCCAAAGCCAGCGCAAATACCCATATGTTTCATGGCATTTAAGCTTTTTTTCGCGGCACTTTTCGCTGGCAGTTTCTATTAACAATAGATACCCTGTATGCGAATCTCTGAAACTCATCGCAGGCATACCCTGCCCTGGAGGATCCATAATGCTCACAGCACCTTATAAAGAATTTTATGACACAATTCTGGATTTCATACCCAAAAATCGCATATACACCGACCCCTTGCGCCTTCTTGCCTACGGCACAGACGCAAGCGTTTACCGCCTGACCCCCCAGCTGGTGGTGGACGTTCTGGATGAGGCAGAAGTCATACAGCTTATGGGCGTGGCCGACCGCCTTAATGTAGCCGTGACCTTCCGCGCGGCGGGAACCAGCCTTTCCGGCCAGGCCGTGACGGATTCTGTGCTGGTGCGCATCGGCCAGGGCTGGAAAAACTGGCGCGTAGGCGAAGGGGCGAAAAAAATCACCCTTCAGCCCGGCATCATCGGCTCCGGGGCCAACAAGATTCTTGCCGAATTTGGCAAAAAAATCGGCCCGGATCCGGCCTCCATCGACAGCTGTTTTATCGGCGGCATCTTTGCCAACAATGCCAGCGGCATGTGCTGCGGCACAGCCGACAACTCCTACAAAACCGTGCTCTCTACCCGCATGGTCATGTCGGACGGAACCCTGCTGGACACGGCCGATGCCAAAAGCCGCGCGTCTTTCGCCAGAACTCACGGGCATATCCTCGAAGGTTTGAGCCAACTGCGCAATCGCATCATGGCCGACACCAGCCTGGCCGACCGCATACGCCGCAAATTCAAAATTAAGAACACCACGGGCTACAGCATCAACGCCCTGGTGGACTACGAAGACCCTTACGAAATTCTCCAGCACCTCATGGTCGGCTCCGAAGGCACGCTGGGCTTTATCGCTGAAGTAACCTACCGCACGGTGGAAGAAGCCCCCTTCAAGGCATCGGCCCTCATGCTGCTGCCCACGGTCAAAGACGCCTGTGACCTGGCTTCGGCCGTGGCCACCCTGCCCGTATCTTCGGCCGAACTGATGGACAGGGCGTCCCTGCGCTCGGTGGAAGGAACCCCCGGCCTGCCCGAAGGGCTGGATACCCTGGACGACAGCGTCTGCTCCCTGCTTGTAGAAACCCGCGCTTCCACTCAGGATGAACTGAACAAAAACATTGCCACCATCAATACGGCGTTCAAAGACGTCAAATTTGTGCGACCCCACGAATTTACTGACAAACCTGAAGAATTCAACAAGCTCTGGTTGATACGCAAGGGCATTCTGGCTTCGGTGGGCGGCATGCGCCCCGTGGGCACGTCCATCGTTATCGAAGACGTGGCCTTTCCCCTGGAGCGCCTGGGCGAAGCCGCCACAGACCTGCAAGCCCTCTTTATCCGCCATGGCTACACCGTGGCCCCCCTCTTCGGCCACGCGCGCGACGGCAACCTGCACTTCGTCTTCTGGCAGGACTTTGGCGCCCCCGCCGAAGTGGCGCGCTACGCGGCCTTTATGGACGACTTTTGCAAGCTCATCACTGAAAAATACGACGGCTCCCTCAAGGCAGAGCACGGAACCGGCCGCAACGTGGCCCCCTTTGTGGAAATGGAATGGGGCGCAGCCGCGTATTCCATCATGAAGTCCATCAAGGAACTGCTGGATCCCAAGGGCATTCTCAATCCCGGCGTGCTCATGAACGACGACCCCAAGGGCCATATCAAACACCTCAAGCCCCTGCACCCGGCCCATGAACTGGCGGACAAGTGTATGGAATGCGGCTTCTGCGAATCCGTATGCCCGTCGCGCGAGCTGACCCTCACGCCGCGCCAGCGCATTACGGCCTATCGCGAAATATGCCGCCTGCGTGAAACCGCACCCAACAGCAGCGAACTTAAAAAGCTCGAAAAGCAGTACGAATACATGGGCAAGGCCACCTGCGCCACCGACAGCCTGTGCCGCCCCCGCTGCCCCGCCGGTGTGGATACGGGCGTCTTCATCAAGAGCCTGCGCCAGGAAGATGCGGGCAAATGCAGCCAAAAGGTCGCGGGCAGCATTGCTGACCATTTTGCCGGAACCTGCAAGGCCATGTCGCTGGCGCTTAACAGCGTTGACAAACTGCACCGCGCCCTTGGCACAAGCTTTATGGAAAACGGCTCAAGGCTGCTGCGCTGCATCACCTTCAACAAGGCCCCCATGTGGAACAAGGACATGCCCAAGGGCGGCAGCAAGGTGCGCATACCCGAAAGCCACAGCGCCAACCCCAGGCGGGTGGTCTATTTTCCCAGTTGCATCGCGCGCAATATGGGCCCCGGCCAGGAACATACCGACCGCCGCACAGAGCCCGAAGCCGTTATCAGCGTGCTGCTCAAGGGCGGTTACGATGTCATCCTGCCCAAGGATCTCGACAAGCTCTGCTGCGGCATGGCCTTTGCCAGCAAAGGACTCAGCGACGCTGCGCATAAAAAAGAAAAGGAGCTGGAAGCAGCCCTCAGAGAGGCCAGCAATAACGGGCAGTACCCCATTCTTTGCGAAACCAGCCCCTGCCTCTTGCACATGAAGCAGACCCTGGATCCGGCCCTTACGCTTATGGAGCCCATTGAATTCATTCTTGAAAAAATGGATGGCTGCCTCAAGTTTACCAAGCTGCCCAAAACCGTGGCCTTGCACGCCACCTGCTCGGTGCGCAAAATGGGCCTTGAGGGCAAGCTGGAAAAACTGGCAAAAATGTGCGTTGAACATGTCATTATGCCCGAAGGCGTCAATTGCTGCGGCTGGGCGGGCGACAGGGGCTTTACACACCCCGAACTGAACGAGGCCGCCCTTAAAAGCCTGCGCATGCAGGTGAGCACCTGCGAAGTGGGCTATTCATCCAGCCGCACCTGCCAGATCGGGCTTTCGCTGCATAGCGGGATTCCCTATTATTCCATAGTGTTTCTCGTAGACGAAGCCAGCGCCTGAACCCTTTAGAGTTATTGGTGTTTGGAATGCTTTGTGGGGGAGGGGCCCTTTTGAAAAAGGGCCCCTCCCCCACACCCCCACCCCCTAAAACTTTTACTTTTTAGGCTACTACAGAAAATCTCCTGCTCCGAAGCTCCGGCCATTGATGGCACGCGTAAGGATCCACCCCCTTGTCGCCGAAAGTATCACCAGACCAAAAGCCCCGTTCAGTATTGATGCTGCGCAGATGAGATGCTGCCCCCGGTGTAGGCTGCGATCGACCAAAGGTAGCCCGCCCATGCAATTGCCCCGGATGGCCTGCAGACCGCCGACTTGGGCAGCGACCGACCAAAGGCAGGTTCGTTGATGGCATTGCGTCGGACTGCTTACTGCCCGGTGTGGCCAGCGGCAGATCAAAGGTAACCCGCCCATGCAATTGCCCCGGATGGCCTGCAGATCGCCGACTTGGCAGCGACCGACCAAAGGCAAGTTCGTTGATGGCATTGCGCGGCGCGCAGGGAGATCACCCGAGCGTAGGGAGGGAAGCTCCCGGAGCAAAAGACGCGCAGCCCTCGCAGTCTGGCGGAAGTTGTAAAGCCCAAGAGGGCTGACCGAAGTGAGAGCTGAAGGTTTTTTGAGGACTGATGGAATATGGAAGGCCCAGCGGGGTCGTCCGGGGGGAGTGCAGAGGGGGCCTCGGAGGGGCGGCAGCCCCTAACAGGCCCCCTCGCCGCCCGCTGCGCAGGCGGCCAAAACTAATTATAAAAACAGCCCTCATGCCCGCAGGGCCGAAAAAGTCTCATCCCAAAGGACAAGCTCTTTCCCTCTCCATCGCTGCGCATGCGCTAAATTCCCCGCCGTGCAGTGTGTCACAGCGTAGCGCAACCAGCCCGCCGCGCAGTGTGTCACAGCGTAGCGCAACCAGCCCGCCGCGCAGTGTGTCACAGCGTAGCGCAACCCGCCCGCCGCACAGGCGCATCCCCCGGCGTAGCGCGCCATCCCCCCGCCGCTCAGGCGTCCACCCCACACAGGCTTTACTTTCACCGCCAATACCGTATGATACTATGTTCATAACAGCTGTGAAAAGCTTGCGCCGCAAGGAGAGCCCGTGCTCCAGCGCAGGGGTGATGAGGAAGGCGCCGAGGTACGGCCTTTTTCTGTTCATGTAAAAACAATTGTTATTTTACGTGTTTAGAAAAAAAATTAAAAAAATTCCTTGTTCCCCCCTTTTCAACCCGCCAGCATGTCTTATCTCTATGCCGGTGCGGGGCCGGCTGAACCGAGCGTTCGCTACGGCCTGTACGCGCAATATTTTCGGCGCAGACGCCGTACCGCGTCCATTGCCGTGTCCCACGGGACAATAATAACATTTCCGGGAGGATCTGACGTCATGAAGCTGAAACCCCTTAACGACCGTGTTCTGGTCAAACGCCTTGAAACCGAAGAAAAGACCGCTGGCGGCCTGTATATCCCTGATACGGCTAAAGAAAAGCCTTCCAAGGGTGAGGTTGTTGCTGTGGGTCCCGGCAAGGTAGGGGATAATGGCGAGCGCACTGCCCTGGCTGTGAAAGCCGGCGACGAAGTGCTGTTCAACAAGTACGCCGGAACCGAGGTGAAGCTCGACGGCGTTGACCATCTGGTCATGCGCGAAGAAGATATCCTCGCCATCATCGACTAGCTCCCACCTTTGCCGAATTACCACTAGGAGGAAATGTCCCAATGTCTGCTAAAGAAATCTTTTTTGACGTTAAAGCCCGCGAAAAACTTTCTCGCGGTGTTGATAAGCTCGCCAACGCCGTTAAGGTCACCCTTGGCCCCAAGGGTCGTAACGTGGCCATTGAAAAGTCCTTCGGCGCTCCCGTCATCACCAAAGACGGTGTGACTGTTGCCAAGGAAATCGAACTGACCGACAAGTTCGAAAACATGGGTGCCCAGCTCGTCAAAGAAGTGGCCTCCAAAACTTCTGACGCCGCTGGCGACGGTACCACCACCGCCACCATTCTGGCTCAGGCCATTTACCGCGAAGGCGTCAAGCTTGTGGCTGCTGGCCGCAACCCCATGGCCATCAAGCGCGGCATCGACAAGGCTGTTGACGGCCTGATTGGCGAACTGGCCAACCTTGCCAAGCCCACCCGCGACCAGAAGGAAATTGCCCAGATCGGCACCATTTCCGCCAACTCTGACACCACCATCGGCAACATCATTGCCGAAGCCATGTCCAAAGTGGGCAAGGAAGGCGTCATCACTGTTGAAGAAGCCAAGGGCCTCGAAACCACCATGGACGTGGTGGAAGGCATGCGCTTTGACCGCGGCTATCTGTCGCCCTATTTCGTGACCAATCCTGAAAAGATGGTCTGCGAAATGGACAATCCCTACATCCTGTGCACGGAAAAGAAAATCTCCAGCATGAAAGACATGCTGCCCGTGCTTGAGCAGGTTGCCAAGGTGAACCGTCCGCTCATGATCATCGCTGAAGATGTGGAAGGCGAAGCCCTGGCCACCCTGGTGGTCAACAAGCTGCGCGGCGCCCTTCAGGTTGTGGCTGTCAAGGCCCCCGGCTTTGGCGATCGCCGCAAGGCCATGCTGCAGGACATCGCTGTGCTCACCGGCGGCCAGGTGGCCTCTGATGACACCGGTTCCAAGCTTGAAAACATGAGCCTGGCCGAACTCGGTACCGCCAAGCGTATCGTGATCGACAAGGAAAACACCACCGTGGTGGACGGCGCTGGCAAGGGCGAAGACATCAAGGCCCGCGTGAAGCAGATCCGTGCCCAGATCGAAGACAGCACCTCCGAATACGACCGCGAAAAGCTGCAGGAACGCCTTGCCAAGCTGGTGGGCGGCGTAGCTGTGGTGCATGTGGGCGCTGCCACTGAAGTGGAAATGAAAGAAAAGAAAGACCGCGTTGAAGACGCCCTTAATGCCACCCGCGCTGCCGTGGAAGAAGGCATTGTGCCTGGCGGCGGCACGGCTCTTATCCGCGTGGCCAAGGTGCTTTGCGATATCAAGCCCGCTGACGACGACGAACTGGCTGGCGTGAACATCATCCGCCGCGCCATCGAAGAGCCCCTGCGCCAGATTGCCCTCAATGCTGGCTTTGAAGGCTCCATCGTGGTTGAAAAAGTGCGCGAAGGCAAAGACGGCTTCGGTTTCAACGCCGCCACCGGCGAATACGAAGACCTGATCAAGGCTGGCGTCATCGACCCCAAGAAGGTGACCCGCACTGCCCTGCAGAACGCCGCTTCCGTGGCTTCCCTGCTGCTGACCACCGAATGCGCCATTGCTGAAAAGCCCGAAGCCAAGAAAGATGCCGGCATGCCTGACATGGGCGGCATGGGTGGTATGGGCGGCATGGGCGGCATGTACTAAGGCCGGTCACTGCATCCCAACGTTCTCATAAAGCAAAGCCCCCGCGAAAGCGGGGGCTTTTTCACAACAGGAGCATGCCATGATACGTTATGGCTTTGCCTGCAAAACTATTGGCCTGCCCGGGGCTGCGCAAAGCGGCCTCACCTTGTCACGGGCAAACCGTGACAACCTCCTGGCCGTCAGCCGACACAACCTTGACGCGCTGAAAACCATGCTGCGCTACTGCCAAAGGCAGTCTCTTGCGCTCATGCGTGTCAGCTCCGATATTATTCCCCTTGCTTCGCATGAGGCGGTGCATTTTGACTGGCAAAGCGAACTGCGCCCGGAGCTTGAAGACCTGGCCACCCTTGCGCGCCAGAGCGGCGTGCGCCTTTCCATGCACCCTGGCCAGTACACTGTGCTCAACTCTCCGCATCAGGATGTGGTGCGTAAGGCTGTGGCCGATCTGGCGTACCATGCGGCCTTTCTTGATGCCCTTCACGCCGGGCCCGAGTGCCGCATAATCTTGCACCTGGGCGGTGGCTATGGCGACAGGCAAGGGGCGCTGCAACGCCTGCGAAGCAATCTCAAAGCCTTGGCTCCACATATCCTGAACAGACTGGCCCTGGAAAATGACGAACGCATCTACACCATAGAGGACGTTCTGGCTGTCTGTCATGATTTTGAACTGCCTGCTATTTTTGATATTTTTCATCACGAGCTCAATCCGCCCGCCCATGGCGACATGCAACACTGGCTTGACCGCGCAGGCGCGACCTGGAATGCGCACAGCGGACGCCAGAAAATTCATTATTCGCAGCAATTGGCGGGCGGAAAGCCGGGCATGCACTCCCTCAGCATTGCTATGCATCCTTTTGTGCAACTGCATGACCTGTTTGCGGAACGCGAGCTTGATGTGATGCTGGAAGTCAAAGACAAAAACCTTTCGGCCATCAAGTGTGCAAATCTGACCCGGCCGGGCCTGCCGCGCATCAGGCTCACAGAAGAATGGGCGCGCTATAAATATCTTGTGCTTGAGCGCAGCCCCGGCGCGTACTCGGCCATACGCCAGCTGCTCAAAAGCGAAAATCCGGCGGCTCTAGATTTTTACAACCTGCTTGAAGAGGCGCTTGCCTGCAACCTCGAACCGGGCAAGGCCAGAAACGCCGCTGAGCATGTGTGGGGCCATGTAAGCAGGAATGCTCCGGCCAAAGATTCCGCCCGTATGCTCAGCGACTTTGAGCTGCTGAGCAACGACCTTGCGCCCCTGCCCCGCATCAAGCGCAAGCTGCTGGCCCTGGCCGCGGCCCACAACGAAGAGTACCTGCTGCACAGCCTTTATCTTTATGTGAACTAGAGCAGAGTAGCTTTTTACTGCTTTGTTGGAGAGCGACTGTAATGACGCATGCGCCCTCACGCCCTTAGCCACTCAAGCGCAACTCCCCCACGCCTTTAGCCACTCACGCGCCACGCCTCACGCCCATGCCTTACCCCCTTTCACGCCAACGCCCACCCACGCCTTTACTCGCCCACACGCCACGCCTCACGCCCTAAAACCGGGTGCAGTGCTTACTCCACAGCGGACAAAACAGTAAAACAGCCCGAAACCTTGGGGGTTTCGGGCTGCTTTACTGTCAGGCTGTTGGGCCTTGCAATTCTTTATGGCCAAAGCAGATTACCTTTGAGCCAGTGTTATGCCTGTAAGGCCTTGCTTACGCTCTCCCTTTGGTCAAGAGAATTCCTGTAGCAAGCTGAAACAAAGATAAAAGTTTTGGGGGGTGGGGGCGTGGGGGAGGAGCCCCTTTTTCAAAAGGGGCCCTCCCCCACCAAGCATTTCAAACGCCAACTCCCCACCAAGCATTTCAACGTGACAATGCTCTAATCGTTCAACAGGCGAGCGGCAGCGAGGGCCTTGGCCTGTTCTTCGAAGTTCGCGAAACCGGCATGGTGCAGGGAGTCCAGCACCGTATCGTCCCAGTTCCAGGTGGCATAGATCACAGGCTTGTGGAAGGTCGCCCGGAAGCTCTGAAGCTCTGCGCGATAGAAGTCTTCCTTGGGCGTATCGAGGTGCTCGCGGAACTGCTCATGGCGGCGCTGCAATTCACCTTCATACCATTCCTGAATATCCTGGGGATCCTTGTATTTCTTGAGGATATGGCCGTAGCCGGTCTTTTCCATAAGTTCAGCCAAGCGCTTGTGGTGCTGCTGGCCGAGCCATTTGCCCAGATCGGAAGAGGGGATGTTCTCGGCCTCCACCGCGGCGATGTCGAATACGGTCTGATAATAGGTGTCGGGCACAACCGAGGCGGACGTAATGCCCGCAATGGCCACAAGACCCCGCAGAATAAGGCTGTTGGACACGCCCTGACCGCAGAAGCCCACCTTTTTGCCGTACTTCAGGCCGGTGAATATACTCACCAGAATGGCCCAGACCACGGCGGGATCTTCTTCGTCATAGATGTGTGCAAGGCGCGAGTTGTCGCGGTCAGTGGCAAGCACCATCTGCGTCATATCGTTGGAACCGATGGAGAAACCATCGAATTCGGTGATGAACTGCTTGGCCAGGATGGCATTTGAAGGCAGTTCCGACATGAGGATGATCTTCAGGCCATCATGACCGCTCTTGAGCTTGTGCACCTGCTCAAGGTAGCTGCGCATGGAGCGGGCTTCTTCCAGTGTGCGCACAAAGGGCAGCATCATGCGCAGGTTGGAACCGCCGTAAACGCCACGGGCCAGCTTGAAGGCTTCGATTTCCCAGTCATGGATATTACGCGACACGCCGCGGTAGCCAAGCATGGGGTTGTCTTCGAAATGTTCGAAGAGGTTGCCGCCAAGCAGGTTGCGGTATTCGTTGCTCTTGAAGTCTGTGGTGCGATAGGTAATGGGCTTGCCGTAGAAGGCCATGGCAAACAGGGCCAGGTTCTGGGCAAGGGTTTGCACATAGTGCTCCTTGCCGGTGCGGAAGCCGCGCGCCTTGATCATGCCGCGAATTTTTTCCGGCAGATTGCGCACATCGTCCATTTCTTTCTTGAAGCCAGTACGCAGCCCCACTTCTTCACGCAGATGGGCAATGCTTTCCATCAGGCGCTTGACAGCGGGCAGGTCTTCGATGCGTTTCACATGCGCTTCAACGCTGGCCTCAATCTCGGCAATGCGCTTGCCGGCTTCGGGGTCATTATTGTTTTGCAGGGCAAGTTCATCATCGTAGCCCATAATGATGCGTACATGATCCCCCAGATCAGGCGAGGTTTTGAGCACCTCAATACGGCGCGAGGCCATTTCCATATGCTGGTCGATCTTGTGATCCAGTTCGCGCATCTTGCGATGCTGCAAAAGCACATCTTCGGCGGTAAGGTTCTTGCCCGTATCAACCAGAGTGGCCAGTTCGGCGGAAAGGCCAGTGACCTCGCCCACATATTCGCGCAGGTTGATATTGAATACGATAAGGCCTGCGGCCATTTGCTCGCGCAACACCTTGGAAAGGCGGTCTTCAAGCTCTTTCAGCTTGGTATGCACGACACCTTCAAGCTCGCCCTTGTCAAAAGCTTCGAGGGCCTGCGGGTGAATGCTGATATTGCCCAGCATGAACTCGGCGCGCAAAAGGCCCACTTCAAACTGATCAAAATCGCGCAGACGCGAGAGAAAGAGCGCCTGGCCCACGTCGGCAAGCACAAGGCCCACCTTGGTCTTGGTGGGGGGCAGCTTGGCCACGTCCATTTCGCCGCCGACCTCATGCAGGGGCAGCAGGCCGCGGTACACGCGCCCGCGCGTGCCGTCAACGGTCACTTCCGCGCCGTCCAGCGCGCGCAGCACATCCAAGCGCTGAATGCCGATAACCGCAGCAATGCCCAGCTCACGCGAGGTAATGGCCGCATGGCTCGTATCGCCGCCCACATCGGCCATAATGGCCGAGGCCACGCGCATGCCGGGAACCATGTCGGGGTCGGTACGCTCGGCAGCGAGCACATCACCCTTGAATATCTTGTTCAGCTCCAGAGCCGAACGCAAAAAGCGCACAGTGCCGTGTCCGGCTCCACGCGAAGCGCCGTTACCTTCCACCAGCACCTCGGCCTCATCAGCGGCCTTGGCGTCCACCTCGCGGCGGCGCATGAAAATGGTGGTCGGATGCTGCTCCAGGTCTTCGTTCCAGCGGGTTTCGGGCCGGGCCTGCACAAACCAGAGCTTGTCGTTGGCGTCAATACAGAATTCCGTGTCCATAATCATGCCGTCGTAAGCCTTGCTCACGGCGCGCACACCCTGGGCCACGCGTTCGGCCTGGCTCAGCGAAAGCGCCCAGCGCAGCGCCTCAAGCTCGGGCACGTCAACTTCTTTGGTTCCGCCCCTTTCGTCATAGACGATCTTCATGTCCTTGCAGCCCATCTGACGGATGACCACTTCACCGCCGTCATCGCGCTGGAAGACATAAAGCTTGTCGGGGGTAACCTTGCCGCCCACCACAGCCTCACCAAGGCCATAGCTGGCATCAATGCTTACAAGCTCCCTGCGGGCTGTGCCCCGGCAGCCTGTGGCTGTATCAGCGGAAAATGCCGTGCCGGAAATCACCGGATTGATCATCTGCATCATGCAGACGGAAAGGGAGGTGTGCTCAATGGCCCACTCTTCCTTGGCGTTTTCGGCAATGGACTCATCACCGGTTTCTTCAGCCTTGGCCAGCGCGTCCAGAATGGCCTCGCGGCGATAGGTCATGGAGCGCAGGTTATAGGCCGAGGAGCAGTCCCAATGATAGGCTTCCACAACCCTGTCTTCACCCACCATGTTCAGATAGGTATCCTGAAGACCGGCAAAAGCCTTTTTGCGCGAGTCTTCACCGGCGGCAGAAGAACGCACGGCCACGGGGGTCATGTCATCGGCATTGTCACGACAGATTTCACGATAGGCTCCGCGCACGGCTTCGCAAACCGCAGCGGGAACTTCCACCGAAAGTATGGCGGCCTGCACTATGACAGAACGCTTGCGCAACTGGTCAATGCCTTCGGGGGAGGTGGCAAAACCTTCCACGATATTATTGATAAAGGTACGCAGCTTGGTATGTGACTGTTCCCCTTCAGCCTTGGCGGCCTGATGGATCTGGCGGCCCAGTTGGCGCACGAACTTTTGCAGAAAATCCGGATCCTGGTTGATTTCCGGGTCGTTCCAGTCGATGCGACCGTATTCGCGGTCTACAACGCTGCGCACAACGCGCCCGTTGACCTTGGTTTCATCCAGAAGCTGGTGAAAAGCCAAAGAAGATATGGCACGAAAATACGGCGCCTGAATACCTTCGATCTGGCTGATTAAAGCCGTGTTATAATTCTTACCACCAACAAGCAATTCCGCTTCGGGTCCAATCTGCACAATGTCAGCGCCGTTAAGCACCAGATTTTTCTGGACTGCTTCGGGCGCATGTCCCTTGGCTTTGTTTTGCGCAGGTTTGGCGGCGGTACTCTTACCCATGTCTTCCTCCGGTTTGGGAAACAGAAGCATTGCAATCTTTAAAATTGTATATCGGCATCAAAAAACTGTCCACAAGTTCCCGCATCTCCCGATGCTGGCCGGTTTGGAGCTTACAAGCCGCACAATACGGCCCGCTTGCACCTGCACCCAGCCCGCCAACCTCTCGGGGCTGACGGGCTTTGTGGATGCAGCAGCCTTCGCCCCAATGCCACCCATAACCGGGCAGCGCAGACGAGGCCGCAAAATGCGGAACCTTTGCGGCTAACTCACCCTCGAGCCGCAATGAGGACAGAATGAGATGTTTTCCAGCGGAATGGGCTGCCCGCACGCCTCGTTGGCGCATATGCGCGGCACAGGCCCCAGTTCCACAATAAGCTCGCCTTCGCGCACAGAAACCATCTGCTTGCTTTCCTTGAAATCAGCAGTTTTCAGCACGCGCTTGACCATGCCGTCCACAGGAGCGAGCACAGCCTTTTCCTGCTTCATGATGGACACGTTAAACAGTTCTTCACCGGCTTTGACCACATCGCCGGGATGTACATACATGACCCACAGGTCGCCGTTGCTGGGCGCCGCCACATGATACGGATTGGCGGAATCGGCCATGAGCGCGCCCTTGGCGGCCGTGCCCACAGGCTGACGCACCTGCACCTCGTAGCTCATGAATTCAGAGTCCAACACATAACGACAGATGGATATCCCCGCCTCGTCGGGCGACGATATGCTCAGCAAAAGCAGGTGGTGCGGCTTGCCGCTGCTGTCGTTAAAGTACAGATCCTGCCCGGCCTTGAGGCCTTCAAACCATACGTGCAGGGGCAAATTGTTGGGATCGCCGAATCTTGCCTTGAACTGTATGGTCTTGAGGGCATCGGCCGGGTGATTAAGATAGAGCACAAATTCTTCCGCATTGGGTGCACGCTTGAGAATGTCTGTGCAGGCCTTTTCTTCTGCCGCCAGGTTGAGATCCGGCAGGGCTTCAAGGGGCGAAACCTCGGTACGGCTGGCAATGGCGTTTTTCCATTCCGCCCCAAAGGCGCTTGTGTACACCCAGTCAGCGGGAAAGCCCAGGGGCAGTCTACCAAATTTGCCCAACAAAAGATTGCGGAAGGCATCATTGCAGTCGCGGTAGATATTCAGGCGAGCCTTGCGCATCTCTTGCGAAAGCTCATCTTCGGGGGTGCGCGTTACCTCAGAAAGCACCTGAAGCAGATAGCGCACTTCTTCCTCGCCGCCGCGCTTCCACGCACCAGTCACAGCCAGGAATGCCGTGTTCCAGGTGATCTGCGAACCGGGGGTAACGTCGTGATAGCGCACAATCTGGCGTGTACCCTCAAGGAACTTAAGCATGTAGGGTAAAAGATGAATGTAGCCCTGCTTCATGGCCCCTTCCTGTGAGGAAGAGGTGGCCCCGCCGGGCATGCCGTGCAGGGTCACGTCATAGTCGATACCCTGGAAATACGGCGCGCAGTAGCGGTCGTAATAAGGCATGATCTGCTTGCAGACAAAGTTTGCGGAACGGATGGCGTTTTTGTCCAGATTGCACTGGAGGCCCAGCTCGTCCTCAATATAGGCCATGGTGGACAGGACGTCGCCCTGGCCGTAAGAGCGCACGGCCGAACCCAGCCCGGCATCAATAATATGCGCACCGGCCTTGGCGGCCGCACCGCAGGAGGGCACAAAAAGACCGTCGGTGTAATGGCGGTGATAATGGAGCACGAGCTCGGGCCAGGCCTTGCGGATGGCCGTAACAAGCTCGGTCATGAAACGCGGCGGGCAAACGCCGGCCATGTCCTTGAGGCCCAGAATCATGTGCCGCGATGCCGCCTTGGGGTCTACCCCCATAACATCGGACACCATGCGCAGCATGGCTTCGGTGACGCCCAGATAGTGCGGCACGTCAAAACCCTTGGCCCAGGAAAGGGAAATGGCGGGCTCAAAGATGATGTCTTTGCGATCCATGACCACTTCAGCGATGGGCCGCATGTTTTCCACATGGTTCAAAAAGTCGAAGCAGCGAATGACCTGGTAATGCTCGCAAATCATTTCGCCAGTTTTGCGCATGAGATTACGCGGTTGCGGTGTGTAGCCCAACACGTTGGTAGAACGCACCAGCAACTGCTTCATGGTTTTGGGCGCAAAGCGGTTCCATTCCTTGGCCTCGGTGAAGGGATAGGTCATGTTGGCCATCATGGCCACATGAAAATGCGCTCCGCCGCCGTTTTCTATGGAGAAATAACCAATATTGTCCAGATACGGGCCGATGAGCCGGTCTTCGGCCAGACGAAAACGGTTGCCCGAGTTGGACTGGGTGAAGTCGCGCGGCGTGGTGTCTGTAAAATGCACGCGCCCCGAATCGCGGATATAATCCAGCGTGGCCAAGCGGTCGCCCTGCGGATAGGGCGAAGGCTGCCGCCGCAGGCTGGACGGAATGGCAGGCAGCACCGGCTCGAAGGGGCCGAGACAGGGCGTGGTGTCGGAACGGTATTGACCAAGCTGGACGTGAGGATTGTAGCCCTTGGCGGATATTTCGGCCACCAGCTTGGAAAGGCGCTCGCCTTCCGGGGCCAGGTCTGTATAGACCATAAGCTCCGGGTGGTCGGTAATGAAATTGGTATTGATATTACCCTGACGAAACAGGGGATTCTTTATGACCTGACGGTAGAACGGAATGGTCGTCTTGATGCCGCCGATGACATATTCGCTGAGCGCGCGCTCCATAATGCCCAGGGTCTTTTCCCAGTCATGAGCATAGGAGATGAGCAAAGCCCCAGCCGAGTCGTAGTTGGCGGGGAATTCGTAGCCGGCGCTGATGTTCGAGTCCAGTCGCACACCGGGGCCGCCGGGCGAGACATAGCGCGAGATCAGGCCCGAGTTGGGCGCAAAGTTGTCTTGCGGATTTTCGCAGTTGATGCGCACCTGCATGGCGCAATAGGAGGGCCGCAGGTTTTCTTCGCGGTAGCGCAGCTCCGCGCCAAAGGCCACGGCGATCTGCTCTTCCACAAGGTCGATGCCGTAACGGCATTCGGTGATGCCGTGTTCCACCTGCAAGCGGGTGTTGACTTCGATAAGATACGGCGTGCCGTCAGGCATGACCAGAAACTCCACCGTGGCAAGGCTGTGATAGCCCACAGCGCGCACCAGACGGCGGGAATAGTCCTTGAGCCGCTCGCGCAGGTTGCGGGTCAGCCCCGACCAGGGAGAAGGCGTGATTTCGATAAGTTTCTGATGGTTGCGCTGCACGGTGCAGTCGCGTTCGTCAAAAGCAAAGACATTGCCATACATGTCGGCAATGACCTGAATTTCAATGTGGCGCACATCGGCAAGAAATTTTTCCACAAAAAGGCGCGGATTGCCAAAAGACGCCTGGGCCATGGTGGAAGCCTTGAAAAAGGCGTCTTCCAGCTCGGCTTCGTTATGAATGGCAAAAATACCGCGTCCGCCGCCGCCGCCCTCGGCCTTGAGCATGATGGGCAGGCCTATTTCATTGATAAGCTGCCTGGCTGTGGCAATATCCACCGCGCCGTCAGAACCGGGCACAACAGGAATGCCCAGCTTGCGAGCCACTTCACGCGCCTGCACCTTGTTGCCGAGCAGATTCATGGCCTCGGCCGTGGCGCCGATAAAGGTGATGCCCGCTTCTTTGCATCGAGCGGGAAAGCGCGTGTCTTCGGAGGCAAATCCCCAGCCGGGGTGGATGCCCACCACGCCGCGCTGCTTGGCCTTGGCGATGACATTATCAATATCAAGATAGGCGCGGGGATCCGCACCAAGCAAAACCAGCTCCTGAGCTGTGGAGGCCGCGGGGGCGGTTTTGTCCACATCAGTCGCTGTCATGGCCGCTACGGCATCAAATCGCTCGCGAATGGAACGGCAAATTCGCCGGGCCGGAATGCCCCGGTTGGCAACCAGTATTACCTTGCCCTTCAGAAAATCCTGAACTTCCGAGAATGTCTTGTTGGCCATGACCTTTAACCCTTTACTGCTGCTCTGCCGGTAAGCAGAAGGCTCCCGCTGAAAAATTCCTCAAACCGCCCGTTATGGTTAAGACAAAGACCGCCTGCCGGACTAAGACCCGCCAGCCAACCGCGAACAACACGTTCATCGTCGCGCAGTTCCACATTTTTTCCACGCCAGAGCAAAATATCATCGGCGTGGTTTTTCCACTGCCTGGAAAAAGAGTGGCAGTTAGTATATGCCGAATACATTCTCTTTACAAGCTGTTGCCATATGGCTTCAGTTGTAGAAATATACCCCCCCCCTGCTCCCCCGGGGGGACGTTCAAGGCAGGTAGCCTCCATGGCCGCTCCGGCCCGCAAGGCCGCAGCAGACGGCGCAAAAGCCACATTAATGCCCATGCCCGCCAGCAGCACACCCCCGCGCTCTTCAAGCAGAATGCCCGCCAGCTTGTGGGGCTGCCCGGCGCTGTCTTCCAGCACAATATCGTTGGGCCATTTGAGCAATACGGGCCAGCCAAGCTGGCGCAGACTGCCTGCCAGCAAAAAAGCCGCCGCCGGAGCCGCCGCCGAGCCGTCAAAGGGCGCTTCCAGAGGCAGGCGCAAAGCCGCATATACATTGCCCGGCGGCGAATGCCACGTGCGGCGCAATTGCCCCCGCCCCGCTGTTTGCGCAACACACTGCACACTGTCCCAAGGGGCCAGACGCCCGGCTCCCGCCATATGCATGGCCGTATCAAGACAGGACGCCAGCTGGCCGAAGCGCCAGATCCACGGCTGACGAAAAAGCAGCGGCGCAGCAGGGTTGGCGCTTCCCTCACATGTCTGGCTATGGCATAATTCAGCCATGAAACTCTACCTCGTTGGCGGCGCTGTGCGCGACATGCTGCGCGGGCACACGCCCGCAGAACTGGATTTCGCCTTTAGCGGCAGCATGGAAAACTTTCTGGCCCGCCACCCGGGCGCATACCGCGTGGGCAAAAGCGTGCGTGTTTGCCTGTGGCGCGGCAGGGAATGCATGCCCCTGCGCGGCGGCAGCATCGAAACAGACCTTGCCGCCCGCGACCTTACCATCAATGCCCTGGCGCTGGACAGCGAGGGCAAGCTGCACATGCACCCGCAAGCCCTTGAGGATCTGCGCCAGCGCATATTGCGCCCCGCCTCGCCCACGGCTTTTGCGGCGGATCCCACGCGAATATTCCGGCTGGCGCGCTTTGCCGCGGCATGGCCCCATTGGCGCATTGACAGGAGCGCTTTTGAGCAGATGCGCGCCCTGCCCGCCCAAGCACTGGCCGCCCTGCCCGCCGAACGTGTGGGCCGCGAAACCCGCAAGGCCCTGGCAGCACCGGCCCCGGCTCGCTTTTTCCGGGTGCTGGCTCAGGGTCAGGCCCTGAACCCTTGGTTCTCAGAGCTGGCAAGCGCCGCCACCATACCCGCCGGGCCTCGGCGCTGGCACAGCAATTCAGTTCTGGGGCACAGCCTGCGCATTATGGATCTTGTAGCCGGGGATCCTGAGGCTGCCTGGATGGCCCTTTGTCATGATCTCGGCAAAATCAAGACAGATGCCGCCTTGCTGCCGCACCATTACGGCCATGAAAAACGGGGCATCGCCCTGGCCGCGGGCCTGGCCCGCCGCTTGCGCATGCCCGCGCGCCTGGCCAAGGCTGGTGCGCTGGCCGCCGCCGAACACATGAAAGGCGGCATATATACGGATCTGCGGCCCGGAACCAAGCGCGATCTGCTCTGGTGCGTTCACGCGGCAGGCTTTGACCGATCTTTCTGGCGGCTGGTCGATGCGGATCGGGGCAGCGCCGTAAGCGCCATTGCCCTGGCCCATCTGGACGTTTTGCTTGCTGTGAAACTGCCCGAAGACTGGCACGACAAGGGAAAACTTTCTGCCAAAAAGCTGCGCGACCTGCACTGCCTGGCCCTGGCAGAACAAGGATAGCCCCGCACAGAAGGCAACATTTCTCTAGAGCAATTAACGCCTCAAATGATTGCTTAACCGTTGGCAAAGCCGCCCTACAATCATTTGGCAACAAGGATTTGGAGACAAATCCTTGTTGAGCATTTCAAGTGTGAAAGGCTCTGGAGCGGATCAACGTTGAAAATATACACTTTAAAGTTGTCATTCTGCTGAAAAATGCGATCCCGGCAGAATCTACGTCGCGTTGCGGCGCGTTGCACTCCCGTGCAGCGTTAGCGCATGTAAATTTTTTCAAAGGTAAAATGCTCTAGCTAGCCCCACACCCTTCTTCGTCGCACAGGGCAGCCCAGGCAGCCTCCATATGGCGCTCACAAAGCGCGTCCATTGCCGGCCCGTGATCCAGACCCCGCAGATGGCCCATGCCGTGAGCCAAAAGCCGCACAAGGTGCTCGGCCGGATCCTGCCCGTAGAGCAGACACTCTCGTTGGAGCGTATCCAGAGAAAGCAGCAGAGCACCGGGAACGCCGGGCACATTGGGAGCGCCGGGAACGCCGGGAACGCCGGGAACGCCGAAAAATCCGCCCCCGCCTGGAAAAGAAAGAATATTGGTCGGCCCCGTGCAGCCAAGATGCGCGGCATTGGCCTTTGCCACCGACGCATCGTCCAGCAAATACAGTTCCACGCAGTCAGGGCTCTGCGCCTGGCCCGGCGCTATCGACACAGCCAGCATGGCCCGCAAGGCGGCGCGCATTTGGCGCCAGTGCAGCGGCGCGCGCGCGCACCCGGCCGCATAACGGCGAAAAACACGCACACTCATGTCATTACTTGGCGGCGCTGTCCGCGCCGTTCGCGCCAGACCGGGCCTGTTGCCGCGCCTGGCTTGGCGAACCTGCCTGGTTTGCCGGGCCTGCCTGGTTTGCCTGACTTGGCGAACCTGTCTGGCCTGCCTGGCTTGCCTGACTTAGCGAACCTGTCTGGCCTGCCTGGTTTGCCGGGCTTGCCGGGCCTGCCGGGGCCGCGCCGGGCGGCAGGGCCTTGCCCTCTACCCGGCCTTCGGGCCTGCCCGCCGCCTTGGCCACATCACGTATTTTGGCGTCAGGATAGGCTATGCGCTGATGAAAAATGCCCGTCAGGATGCGCTGAAAATTCTTGCTGAGATAGTGCAGATCCTTAAAGGTCAACTCAGACTCATCCAACTGCCCCTCTGAAAAGATGCCCTTGATAATGGTGTCAATATGGCTCTTGATGCGGGCTGGCGTAGGATCGCTCAAAGTACGGCTGGAGGCCTCCACCGAGTCGGCCAGCATGAGAATGGCGGCTTCCTTGGTTTGCGGGCGCGGCCCCACATAACTGTAGTCAGACTCTCTGGGCTTTTCGCCCATGGTAATGGCTTTCTGGTAAAAGAAGCGGATAATCCGAGTGCCGTGATGCTGGCTGATAATGTCCGCAATATCCTGTCCGAGCTTGTAGCGTTCGGCCAGTTCCGTCCCCTTTTTGACGTGCGACAGCAAAATAAGCGCGCTCATGGATGGCGCGAGCTTGTCGTGCTTGTTGGGGCCGCCAAACTGGTTTTCAATGAAATATTCAGGATAAGACAGCTTGCCCACGTCATGATACAAAGCGGCCACTTTGCACAACAGGCTGTTGGCCCCGATGGCTTTAGCGCCCGCTTCCACCATATTGGAGACCACCAGCGAATGGTGGTAGGTTCCGGGAACCGTAACCATAAGCTCCTGCATGAGCGGCTGCTCAAGGCTCATGAGCTCCATCAGGCGAAAGCGCGTGCTGTAGCCAAAGCTGATCTCCAGCACCGGGCTCACGGCAAAAAGCAGAATAAGCGACAAAAGGCTGTTAATGGCCACAGCCGCAAGCTGCATGGGCAGTTCCGCCGGGGCGGTCTGCACAAGCAGGGCCGTGCCCAGCCAGATAAGCGACTGCCCTATGGTCAGGGGAATGACGCTCCACACCACATCCTGGCGACTTTGAGCATTGGTCACAAGCCATGTGGCCAGCATGCCGCCCAGGAACTGGTACAGGAAGTAATTAAACCCCTCCTGAAACATGAGCATGGTAAAAAACGACAGTAAAAGGCCCATGGTGCAGTAGCGCCTGGCCGCAAAAACCATGGCCACCAGCCCCACGGCCCCGGCCACGGGAAAGCCCAGACTGAGCGTTTTAAGAAATGTCACACTGTCCATGCGCAGCCCAAGCACATAGACTATCTTGGCCCCGACGCTGAAGAGCAGCAACACCAGAGAAATGAGCAGCATATCCTTGCAGCGCAAGGGGGTTCCGGGCTTGCCGCTGGGGGCCACAAAAAAACCCACGGCCAGCAGCAGGGCACAAAGAAATGTTCCTGCGGCCGCGCACCAGTGCATGGGATCTGAAGCGGATTTATACAGCGTTTGCAGCTTTATCTGCTGCTCGCGGCTCACGCGCTCGCCCTTGCGCAGCAGCAGTTCGCCCTTGAGAATCTGATAATAAACGGGTTCCACCATGCCCATGACGGCGTTGCTGCGCTTTTGCGTGGTCTCGCGGTTAAGCGTGAGCGATGCGGGCATGGTAGCGGAAAGCAGAATGTTGATGGCCCTGCGAGACTGCGGGTTCAAGGTAGGAACCTGACGGATAACAGAAGAAATTTCTGCTAGAAAAGACTGCACATCCGGTAGGTTGGAAATCTCCGGACGCAGCATTTCCGTGTTATTGTCAAGATTGCGTATGATAATGCCGCTGCGGCCCACCCGCGCGGAGCGGATGTCGCCCACAAGGCCTTCGGCCATGTGTTCACGAATGCTGGGCAACAGGGTTTTCAGCAGGTATTCCTGAACTTCATGCTGTGCCAGTTCGGGCAAAACCTCATCAGCAACGGGCGGCGTCAGCTCATCGGCCAGCCGTTGCAGGGGGCCTGACTGTGTCCTGTAGTCCACGCCGTTATTGATGCTGCGCAGAACTTCCACAATGCGGTTCTGAAAAGCCACATACGGCTCAAGGCTCAGATCGTAAACCGGCGGCTGAAGAAACTGCACCTGCTTGCGTCGGGCCTTGGTGGCCTGAGTATCTTCCACCAGCAGATCGCGGTCGGCAATAACGTCCGTATCCGCCACCTGCCCGGCCACGTAGACCCTGGGCACAACCTCAAAATTGGCTCCCGCCAGAAGCGAAAGAGCCAAAAGGCTAAGAATGAGGGCCGCAAGCCCCCATCCACAGTGATGCCGCGCCCGCAGCGCCTGAACAAGAGCCAGAAAGCTAGCTGGCCTGGCCGTCTTTTTCTGCGTTATCATAAGCGTTTACTATGGCTCCCACCAGAGGATGGCGCACAACGTCCGCTTTGCTGAAGCGGTGTACGGCAAGGCCTGGCACTTGGGGAAGAATATTCAGAGCATGAATGAGGCCCGAACGCGGCCGCTGGCCGCCGGGTTGAATCGGCAGGTCGATCTGGGTGGTGTCGCCCGTGACCACCATGCGCGAACCAAAACCCATGCGGGTAAGAAACATCTTCATCTGTTCCCGAGTGGTATTCTGGGCCTCATCCAGAATAATGAACGCATCGTTCAGAGTACGCCCGCGCATAAAGGCAAGAGGGGCCACCTCTATGGAGCCGACCTCCAGCATGGAGGCCACCTTGGGCTGCGGCATCATATCATGAAGAGCGTCATACAGGGGCCGAAGATACGGATTTACCTTGTCCGCCAGATCGCCTGGCAAAAATCCAAGCCGCTCCCCGGCTTCCACAGCCGGGCGCGTGAGCACGATGCGCTTGACCTTGTGCTGTTGAAACATGGAAAGAGCCATGGCCACAGCCAGATAGGTCTTGCCCGTGCCAGCCGGCCCCACGGCAAATACCAGCTCATGACGCCGCAAAAGATCAAGATAGTTGCGCTGCGACACGTTGCGGGCGGTCACCGTCTTGCGGGGCGTGTTTACAAAAACCGCATCGCGAAAAATCTGGGCCAGATTCAGCCCGGGATCAGCCCGGAGCATGTCATACGCCCGCGTAATATCCTGCTGGCTCAACACCGTTCCGCTGCCAAGCAGCTCATACAACTGCACAAAAACATTGCACAAGACCTGCCGCACATGCTCGTCAGGGCTCTCGATAAAAATACTGGCTCCCCGGCTGGAGACATGCGCGCCGCTGGCCACAGCCAGCAAATCCAGGTGCGCATTGTGCGGCCCAAAAAGCTGATTAGCCAGGGCGGGGTCATCGAATTCAACGGTTTCGAGCGTGGACGAGTGTAGTGCCATGTTCGCTCTCTAGCCTATTTTGTATGGCCTGTCTATCTCGGGAGATGCGGATTTCATGAGTATTTTTTCGCATGAGGACACAATAACACGCTGACGAACAAGGAAAAAATAAAGATCACAATCCATGGATCATATTTTGCATAAAACCAGGAGCAGATATTTTCAACGCAATTTTTGCCGGGAGGATTCATGAGCATATCCAGTATCAGCAGCTATAACACCGCCATGTTGCAGTGGCAGGGCCAGCAGTTGAAAAGCACGGGCAATTCCTCCGGCAGCACGTCCAATTCCCTGAACAAGCTTTTCAGCCCCGAAACATCCATGACCAGTCAGGTCTCCAGCATGGTCGAACTGACCAAATATGCTATGGATTCCATGGGCCTTGCCGCCGACAGCCGGGTGACATTCAGCCAGATAGGCAAGTATCGTGAGCAGTTACTGTCCTCATTCAACGATAGCGTCAAAAGCGGTTTCGCCGCTATGGGCGTCAGTTCACCAGAGAACATCACCCTTACCCTCAATGTGGACGGCAGCCTGAGCGCGGCAAGTCCCAACGCCACAGACCAGAAAAATGCCCAGGCATGGCTGGACGCCAATCCCTCGCTCGGTATGGAGGTGCGCTCAAGCCTGGCCACATCGGGCCTTGCCGAACAAAGCACGGTGAGCATGAAGTTGAGCGATACCGGCAAGCTCAAAACCATCAACACAGCGCAGACCAACATACAGACCGCCCTTGACGCCAATAGCGAGCAAAGCGCCAAGTTGCGCTGGGCCCTTGTGGACATGGGGGTTGACCTCACCTCACCCATGAGCTTTGTGCTCGACAGTGAAGGCAAGCTGATTGTCAGCGGCGAACACGAACAGGCTGAACAGATCAACAGCTGGCTGGCAGAAAACACCGGTCTGGCAGAAAACCTGGCCGGACATCTGAAAAAACAGGGCATTGATGCTTCCGCTGCCAGCCTCAGACTGGGCCCCACAGGCAACGTTAAGGCGGCCATTAACAACGGCGAGCTTGGTGACATACAGGCGGTTCTTGATAAAAGCGATCTGGGCGGAACCATCGCCAAAGGCTTGCGCGACCTCGCCATAGCGCCTGACGTGCAATTTATGCTTCAGGTCAACGCCGACGGCAGCGTTACTGTGGTCAGCGACAGCGCAGACACGGCCAAGATACAGAAATTTTTCAGCGACAATCCCGGCCTGGTGAAACAATATCAGCAGATAGAGGCCCTCTCCGGCCTTGATGATGCCCGCAAGGCCATGCAAACCTCGCCTTCAGAAATGCGCAAGCGCATACAGATCGAGTCCGTGGCCTCATGGTGGGCCGGATCCGGCAACGCCAGCTCGTATTTTGGCAATTATTCCAATGGCAATATGAACGTCCTGGCAGGACTCAACCTCAACATCTGACCTGCACGCGCACAGAACACAACGAGCACAACCAGCCGGACACGTATCAACTTGTGTGACCTGCATACACGCACAAAACACAAAGGCACACAGTAAACAAGCTCACGAAAAACAACTGCACAAACAGCGCATGCGCCACAAAATGCAAAGAAAACAGTGGTGTAAAAAGTAACTGACTGCACACAATGCCTGCCCCGCAAGCGCGCGAGAAACAAATTGAAGGCCAGGGCCAGAGCGGAAACGGCAAATGCACCACTCGCAACTCTGCAATATTGAATAAACACAGATAGTTCTAACAATATTTTCATAATTTGTTGACAAGGCGTTCATTATCTATAAAACTAATCAGGTTATACGGGGGCGATAACTTCCGCGTGTTTTCATCATAACACTTTGTCTGTCCTGACGTTATCAGCCAGGCAACACCCCCCGCGCAAACAGTCAGACCACAAGGAATGCCAGGCAACACGCTGCTCCATCAGCGCGCTGTAGGGGCGTATTCTCTTTTTTGCAGGCGCCAGCCGCGCAGGCGAGAGCCTGCATGGGCAAAACCCGCCTGCGCTTTGCGCATACCGCCGGGCTGACCGTTACAAGCTTTCACGGCAACAACTTTTCCCGCAAGGGATTTTTGGGGACGTTTATCGAAGCAAATCCATACTGTTGCTCTCAAGCAATGCCACTTTTTAGGAGGAAACCATGAGCCTGAAGAAAACCCTTTTGTCCGCCTTGGCGGCCCTGCTTCTTCTTACCGCGGCGCACACAGCTCCGCAGGCTGAAGAGCTGACCGGAACGCTGAAGAAAATCAAAGAAACCGGCGTTATCACTATGGGGCATCGGGAATCTTCCGTGCCATTTTCCTACTATGACCTGCAACAGAACATCATTGGTTACTCGCAAGACTACTCCAACAAGATTGTTGAAGCTGTAAAAAAGCAGCTTAACATGCCCAACCTGAAAGTGCGTTATGTGCCCATTACGTCGCAAAACCGTATCCCCCTGCTCCAAAACGGCACCTACGACTTTGAATGCGGCTCTACCACCAACAACGTTGATCGTCAGCAGCAAGTCGATTTTTCCAATACCCTCTTCATTGTGGGCACCCGCCTGCTGACCCACAAAGATTCGGGCATCAAGGACTTTGACGACCTCAAGGGCAAAAATGTTGCCGTTACCGCCGGAACCACCTCGGAAATGCTGCTGAATAAAATGAACGACGAGAAAAAACTCGGCATCAGCATCATCAGCACCAAGGATCACGGCGATTCTTTCCGCACTGTGGAATCGGGCCGCGCCGTTGCCTTTTTCATTGACGACGCCCTGCTGGCCGGCGAACGCGCCAAGGCCAAAAAGCCCGCCGAATGGGTTATCGTTGGAACTCCGCAAAGCTTTGAAGCCTACGGCTGCATGGTGCGCAAGGGCGATGCCCCCTTTAAAAAGCTGGCAGACGATGCCATTGCCGAACTGCAACTCAACGGTGAAGCTGAAAAGTCTTACACCCGCTGGTTCAAGCAGCCCATCCCCCCCAAGGGCATGAACATGAACTTTGACATGTCCGACGAAATGAAGACCCTTTTCAAGGCCCCCAACGACAAGGCCCTGAACTAACCGTTTCTGCTTTGAAATGCGAAGCGCCAGCAGAACACTACTCGCTGGCGCTTCGCCGTCAGACCAGCCCGCGCTACGAGGCAACATGAAACACGCATTACCTTTATGGATGGAATTTTCCGATGCAGGCTAACTGGAACTGGGGCATATTCTTTGAGCAAGCGCCGTTCGGAAACGTCACCTACCTTAATTGGCTGGTAGACGGTTTTCTGACCACTGCGGCTCTTTTTCTCTGTGCCTGGATTGTGGCCTTCATTGTAGGCTCATTCTTTGGAATTCTGCGCACCTTGCCCAGCAAGGCCCTGCGGACTGTGGGCGCCACCTATGTCGCCATTTTTCGTAACATTCCGCTCATTGTCCAGTTTTTCATCTGGTATCTGGCCGCGCCCGACCTTTTACCCCGCGAAACCAGCGTGTGGTTCAAGTCAGAGCTGAACCCCAATGCCCAGTTTTTCATTCTTTCTACCTGCGCGCTGGGCCTGTTTACGGGCGCGCGCGTATGCGAGCAGGTGCGCTCGGGCATTTTGGCCCTGTCGCGCGGGCAGCGCTACGCCGGGCTTGCGCTGGGCCTTACCCTGCCGCAAACCTATGTTCATGTGCTGCTGCCCAATGCCTACCGCATCATCACGCCGCCCTTGACCTCTGAAATGCTCAATATGGTCAAAAACACGGCCGTGGCTTCTACCATAGGCCTTGTGGAGCTGACCTCACAGGCCAACCGCCTGCTTGAGTTTTCTGGCTTTGCCTATGAATCCTTTATTGCGGTTACGCTGGCCTATGTGCTTTTGAACTTTATTGTCATGCGGGCCATGAGGATGCTTGAAAAGAAAATGCGCTTGCCCTCCACCGGCATGGGAGGCAAAAATGCTTGATTTTGACTGGAGCATTATTGAACAAAGCCTGCCACTGCTGGAAAAAGGCATTCTGGTAACGCTCAAGATAACGATCACGTCCGTCATTTTGGGCATGGTGCTCGGCACGCTGCTGGCCGTGGCCCGCATCTCCATCTATGCGCCTTTGCGCTGGCTTGCGGCGGCCTATGTTAACTGCTTTCGCTCCATCCCCCTGGTTATGGTCTTGCTGTGGTTCTATCTTATCGTACCGCAATTTTTAAGCAAATTTCTCAACCTGTCTCCCCTGACCGATATTCGCCTTGTTTCCGCCATGGTGGCCTTTACCGCTTTTGAGGCCGCCTATTATTCTGAAATCATCCGGGCGGGCATGAACAGCGTTTCCAGGGGGCAAAACTACGCGGCCCTTGCCCTTGGCATGACCAAGTCGCAAACGCTTATCTATGTCATTTTGCCGCAGGCTTTTCGCGTTATGACGCCCCTGCTGCTCACTCAGGGCGTGATTTTGTTTCAGGACACGGCCCTTGTGTACATCATTGGCCTTGCGGACTTTTTCCGCACCGCCACCAACATTGGCAAGACCACCGGCTATGAAATAGAAATGGTGCTCTTTGCGGGCGCCGGCTATTTTGTGGTCTGCTTCTGCGTTTCCCTGGCCGTAACCGTGGTAAAAAAGAGACTCAAGCTATGAATATACCTACCCAAGAAGCAATGATCGTGCTGAACAACGTATCCAAGTGGTACGGCGATTTCAACGTGCTGCGCAACTGCACAACCAGCATCCACAAAGGCGAGGTGGTGATAGTGTGCGGGCCTTCCGGTTCGGGCAAATCCACCCTGATCAAGACTGTCAACGGCCTTGAGCCTGTGCAGAGCGGACAGATCTTCGTCAACGGAACCGAAGTCACCAGCAAAAGCACAAATCTTGCGGCGCTGCGCAGCCGCGTGGGCATGGTTTTTCAGCATTTTGAGCTTTTTCCGCACCTGAACATCATTAACAACCTGATTTTGGCCCAGGAAAAAGTGCTCAAAAGAAATCGCGAAGAAGCCAGAGAAAAGGCCCTTACCCTTTTGCACCGCGTGGGCCTTGACCAGCACACAGAAAAGCATCCTGCCCAGCTTTCCGGCGGCCAGCAGCAGCGCGTGGCCATTGCGCGCGCCCTGTGCATGGATCCTGTGGCCATGCTTTTTGACGAACCGACCTCGGCTCTTGACCCTGAAATGATTAACGAAGTGCTGGATGTCATGGTTGAGCTTGCCTATGAGGGCATGACCATGATGGTGGTGTCACACGAAATGGGCTTTGCCCGCAAAGTTGCCCACCGGGTGCTCTTTATGGAAGAAGGGCTTATTCTTGAAGATACGCCCAAAGAACAGTTCTTTGACAGCCCGCAGACCCAGCGCGCCAAAGACTTTCTTGCCAGCATCATCTCGCATTAATGCCCGGCAGCTATGCCTGCCCGGCACTGCTGCCCGCCCGAGATTGCTGCCTGTGCAAGATTGCTGCCCGCCCGGCACTACTGCCTGTCCGAGATTGCTGTCTGCCCCATATTGCTATCTAGCCGGCAGCAAATCTAGCCCGCAGTACTGCCAAGCCGGTAATGCTGTCCACCCAATCCTGATACCTCCCCCCGCATGGGGCGAGGCTGCAATAGCAAAAGGCCGCCCCTAGGGGCGGCCTTTTGCATTCATGCCTACTGTCCGTGCACCTTCATGCCGTGTTACTGAAACACAAATAAAGGTTTTGGGGGGGTGGGGGCGTGGGGGAGGAGCCCCTTTT
>CAZFCC010000019.1:36178-44374 GCA_964517635.1 uncultured Desulfovibrio sp.
GGGCCCTCCCCCACAAATATTTTCAAAAAACCAATTTTAGCACGAACAACCCATGAGCGGCTTGTCTTGCAGGCTGTCCATGTCTGCGGCCATCTTGTTTTTGAGGGCCATGGCCCTTTCTGTATCCAGCATAATCATGTCCACCTGCCGCGTGTGAATGAGCAGATAGCCAAGCAGGCGGGTGCGGATAAGGGTTTCTGTGGCGTCGTATCCTTCGGCAACGGCAAAAACCGAGTCATCCTTCACGTCGGCCTTGAAGCCATGATGCTCCAGAAGGTCTGCCACCATGCGGGCGCGCAATTGCCGCCGTTTGCGGTCAGCCGCCCCGCCCTTGAACTGGAAGCTCACGAAATTTTCGTGGCTTTCTTCGGCGGCCAGAGATTCTACCGTGCAGAAATGGTAGCCGAAGCGGGCCTGCAATATCATGTAGTTATGCGAGATAATAAAAAAGTTCTTGTTAGCCATGCTATTGGGCGCCGTACTTTCCAGTTCCGGTTTCATGGTGCTTTCAAGCATGACCGTCATGAATCCCGAAGCGCTGGCCGCCGGAGGCCCGGCCCAAGGCACGGCCACCATGCCATCCCAAAGGGCAAGCATGGGCGCGCTGGCAATAAGATCCAGATCCACCACCGGCCCGGTCACACGACGCTTGAAGCCGCCGCCCATGTCCACAATCCAGTATTGCAGCTTGGCCCCGGCACGCAATTGCTTGCCCATGCGCCTGTTGACGCCCGCTTCCTCCTCTTCAAACATGAGGCGAACGGATTTTTCATGGCAAAAACGGGTGATGTCGTGCAGGGTGCGGCAGTGCGCCGGTGCAAACTCCGGCGCATCCGGCTGCAGCAGATTGAGGGGAACCATAAGTTGGCTCAGGGCCTGAAGGCGCTGATGCACGGGGCTTCCGGCCATGAGGTTTGGCGGTTCTGCCTCGCTGGACACAAGCTGCGGTTGCCGCCCGGCAAAGACCGCGCAACGGGCCGCATCCAGCGTAACTTCACCGGCATTGTCGAGCAAAAGGCGAGCATCGGGCAGGCTGAAAAGCGCGGGCAAGCGGTATTCACGCGCCACCGAGGCCAGATGCCCGGCCATGCCCCCGGCCTCACTCACAAGGCCCGAGGCCCGCGACAACAGGGGCGCCCAGCGGGGCAAGGCGCGCTCCACCACCAAGATGCCCCCCTTGGGAAACGAGAGCATGTCGGCTTCTTTACGGGCCACAAAGGCCGTTCCGATGCCCACTCCGGGGCTTACGGCCACGCCGCCTGCCGCAAGCACCTGCAGGTCGGAGGCCAGTTCGTCCAGAGCAAAAGCCTCGGCCCCCTGCTCTCCAATGTGCTGCGATTCAGCATGGCTTTGTTCCGTGGCGGAATCTGCCGCGTGCAGGGGGCGGCTTTGCAAAACCACAATGCGGCCGTCTTCGGCGTCAAGCGCCCACTCCACATCCTGCGGTTCGGTATAGTAGCCCTCCAGCGCAAGGGCGACCTTGGCCAGTTCCGCAGCCTGGCTGTCAGTGAGGCTTGGGGGCGTGCCCTCGGGCCCGGCCAGCTGTTTACGGATAAACTTGGGGGGAATTGCCCGGCTAAAAATATACACGTCGGGCGTTACTGCCCCGTCCACCACGGCTTGCGGCAAACCGGACACGGCATTGAGCAGTATCTGTTCACGGCCACGGCTGGCGGCCACCGGATCACGGCTGTAGGCCACGCCGCCAGCAGCGGCGGGAACCATAGCCAAAACCCCCACGCACATGGGCGCGGCATCGTCAGGAATGCCGTGATGATAGCGGTAGCTCATGGCCGTAACCGCATATTTGCTGGCAATGATTTCTTTCCAAACTTCGCAAGCTTCTTCGGGCGGCACGTTGAGTTCCGACCGATACTGACCCGCAAAAGTGACGCCAAGCGAATCTTCGCCCACGGCGCTGCTGCGCAGGGCCAGCGTAAGGCCGGGCCCCGCCTTGTGGCGCATGATGTCCACGGCTTCGGTGATGGCGCTTTCAAGTTCGGGAGGCAGCGGAGCCGTAAGCACGGCCTTTTGCAGGGCAGCGGCCAGACTGAAAACCTCATCAAGGCTCTGCATGTCTGTGGCCTGGATGAGGCGGTTCAGTTCGCTCTGAAGGCCGTTATATTCCATGAAGCGGTAATAGGCGCTGACGGTGACAGCAAAGCCGTCTGGCACAGAAAGGCCAGCGTTGGCGGCGACTTCGCCCAGGTTGGCCATTTTGCCCCCCACAAGGGTGAGGTCGCTCAGGCTTATCTGGTCAAGATGCAGGATAAGGGGGCCATCCTGATGGGGGGGTTCTTCCAGCAAAAGCTCCATCTGCGTGCGGATACGGCCAAAAGGCTCAAGCAGCCCGGCATAGGCATTGCCGGAAAGAGCGTTCAGTTCGCGCACCATCTGAAAAACAGCGGTGACAGCTCTTGTGCTGACAGCATGAACATAGTCCATGCCAAAAGGTTTCGCGCCGTTGAGGCGGTCTTCCACCTCGCTCATGGCTTCAAGGGCGCGCTTGTTGGCAGAAAGCAGACGCCGGAAGCGCGCGCAACGCTCACGCAGGCGCGCCTTCAGCTCTTCCTCTCGGGCCAGTTCCTCCGGGGCAGGTTCCCCAGGTTGCTCCCGCCCTATCCAGTGTCGCAGATATTTGAGGAGCGCCATCTTTACACAGCGGAGCGAACCGCTTCCTCCATCTTGATGATGAGCTCGCTGATGGACACAGGCTTGAGCATGTAATCATAGGCGCCAAGGTCAAGCCCTTCAACCGCCACCCCCATGCAGGCATGGCCCGTAAGCAGTATGACGGGCAAGCCGGGGGCTTTCTGCTTCATATGCCGCAGGGTTTCAAGGCCGTCCATGCCGGGCATGCGCACGTCCATAACAACGATGTTGAACGGTTCGCCACCGGAAGCAAGGTTTTCTTCCACCATACTCAACGCGCTCTTCCCATCGGGGGCCGTGACCACTTCCATCCCGCGCCGGGCAAGGCGTTTTTGCATGAGCTCAAGAAATTCCAGTTCGTCGTCCACAAACAATGCGCGCATGGGGCCTCCTCGGTTTCAGGCAATGTCTCGGCCAGGCCAAGCCAGGGCCGATACCGATGTCGTGTCTCGTGCAGCAAATGACGCCAGAGCGTTTTTTGTGGGCAAGCCTTGGGCCGCCCCATCCATCATCACATTTTTACCCGCCGGAACTGCGCCTCAGTCTGCCAGGCCGTCTTCCGGTGGAAGCTGCGGCGGCTCGGCGGGCAGGGTTATGCTAAAGGTGGTTCCCTCGCCCAGCCGGCTTTGCACCTCAATGCGGCCGCCCAGCTTTTCAAGTATTGTATAGCAGATGGCCAGCCCAAGGCCCGTACCTTCGCCCACTTTTTTGGTCGTAAAAAACGGATCGAAAATACGGGTCACGGTTTCTTTATCCATACCTGGCCCACTGTCCACAAACAATATGCGAACACCCTTCTTCCAGGCAAGCGTGCTGATGGTTAAAGAGCCGTTTTTGCCTATGGCATCAATGGCATTATCAATAATATTGATAAAAACCTGCTCAAGCTGCGCGGGATCGGACAGAATAACCGGAACCTGCGGGTCATATTCTTTGACAATGGTAATATTGCGGTTGGTGGCTTCTGTTCTGAGCATTTCAGCGGCCTGATCGGCCAGGGAATTGATCAAAATTTCCGTGCGTCCGGGGTTCATGCGGCGACCAAAGCCGAGCATGCGCTGGGTAATACCTTTGGCACGCTTGACATGCTGGTCGATTTTGTCAGTACTTTCAAGTATTTCATGAAAGTTTTTCATGGTTTCGGGCTTTTCGTCGTCCATCAGGTCGCGTATCCAGCCCGCATTTTCCTGAATGAGCATAAGGGGGTTGTTTACCTCATGAGCCACCCCGGCGGCCATTTTGCCAAGGGCCGCCATCTTGCTGGACTGAAGCATACGGGCATCAATATGGGCCTGTTTCTGGTCTGACTCTTCCAGCGATGCCACAAGCCGCCGTGTGCAAAGCTCGGCCCCCATGCAGATAAGCCCAATGCCGAGAATCATGAAAAAAACAATCAATGCCTTGAGTTGCCGCAACGGTTGCAGGCTGTCTCGCACATCATCCAGCACCACAAGCGCCCAGGGCATGGATTCCAGAGGTATCATGGCCGCCAGCATTTCCTGACCTTCTGATGTGGTCAGGTGCTGCGTGGACACGTTCTTACGGCTCATATCCGGCAGAGGAACGCCGAAGCGCGCCATGCTTTTGCCGTGATAGCGCGAATCTGTCTGGAGTTCGCCCTTGGCATTGACCAGAAAAGCGTCGCTGTGGGGGCCGGAATAGACGCGGCGCAGCAAGGCCCCCATGGCGTCCATATCAATGGTGGCCCGCACGATATAGCTGCGCCCCCCCTCATGCCGCAACACCGCGATGATAAAATGGGGCTCATTTCTGTAACCCATAAAAACATCGCTCACGTACACACCCTTGCGCAACACTTCTCTGAACCAGGGGGTGTCGGAATAGTTGTTGCCGCTGAGGTCATAGGGCCCCACATAAGAAACATGGCGGCCATCCATGCCGATAACGCCCACGTCCACAAAAGAGCGGCTATTGCTCTGCATGGTGCTGAAAATATCGCTCAGGCGCGCGGCATCGCTCAACTCCACATAGGGATGGGTGAAGGCCAGATTTTTTATCTGGGCGATGCGCTCCACCATAAACGTGTCCAGCGCGCGGTGTTTGCTGCTGGCGACAGCCTCGATGCCCGCGCTGATTTTTTCGTCATAGATGGCGCTCAGCCTGTCCAGACAAAACAGCCCAAGCGCCACCAGGGGCGTAAGGGCCATAAGCAGCAGGGTGACCAGCAGGCGGCGATAGATGACCTTGTAACCACGATGGGGAGCGGCAGCGACTGCGGACATGGCTATGATTCCTCCACGCCGGTTTCGGCCTGTGGTAATTTTTCGCCCTTGAACAGCAGGCGGCAGTGTTTGAGCATTTCCTCTCGTCGGGCAGCCACTTGGGCCGCATCCTGCATAATCATGTCCAGTTGCCGGGTGTGAATGGTCATATACCCTGCAACTGCCAGCAGAAACTCGCCCTCTTCCCGATCCATCCCCTTGAGGGTGGCGCTGACCGCATCATTGCGCACCATGGGAGCAAAGCCGAATTCCCACAATATTTCAGCCACAAAACGCACGCGTAGGATGCGCCGCTCAATATTGGCCGCGCCGCCCCGCAAGTGAAAGGTAAGATAGTTCTCCGGGGTGCGCTCGCCAAGGCGCGCCTCTACAGAGACAAAATGAAAACCAAAGCGCGAATGCAGACTGCAATAATCCCTCGAAATCATAAAATAATTTTTTTCTGAAAAATAGGCAGTCTGCGCTGCCGGATCCAGATTGGGATTGGCCGTGGCCTCAAAGAGCACAGAAAGAAAGCCCTTGCCGTCTACGGGCGGCGGCCCCTGCCAAGTATAGGCATTCATGCCGTGCCAAAGCGCGCGCATGGGAACCGAAGATATTTGATCAATATCAATAACCGGCCCCGGAGGCGTTACGGCAAAGCCGTCGCTGAGGTTCACCACCCAGAATTGCTTGAGCACCTTGTCGCGCAACTGTTTCACGCGCTGCGGCGCGTATTTTTTCTCTGCCCCAAGGCTGAACATGGCGCTCACGGCCCTTTCATGGCAATAGCGGGCAATGTCGTGGTATGTCTGACAGTTGGAGGCCCTAAAATCGGGACTGTCCACATCCATTGTCAAGGGCAGTATGCGGGCCGATGCCTTTTGCAAGATACGATACACAGGGCTGCCGGGCATATAGTCGCGCCCTGGCGGCACGTTGGGCAACAAGGCTTCCAGCCTGTCCACATAGACCTGGCAAAGGTCTGAACACAGGGTAATCCGCTGCCCGCTTTTCAATATTTCCGTGGCGTTTTTCAGCCCGAAAATGGCCGGTTTGCCAAGCTCGCGCGCAAACGACGCCAGCCGGGAACCGGCCAGGCCCTCTTCGGCGATAACGCCCGCAGCGCGATCCATCAAGGCGCCCCAGCGGTAATTGTCGTCAGGAACCACAAGAATGCCGCCCGTAGGAAAACGCCGAACCTCTTCCCAACGCCGCGCCACGCAAACCGGCCCCGCCACACGGCCGGGGCTGACCGTATACCCGCCAGAAAGCCGCAAATTACGGCGCACATCAGCGGTTATGGGCGGCATGTCCACCGCATCCACAGGCAGGGGAATGGGCCGTGCCAGTAAAAGACGCAGTTCCCCCTGTGGCGTGCGCAGCCACGAAAGCGAAACAGGCCAGCCGAAATGGGCTTCAAGATCAAGGGCCAGTGCGGCCACTTCCCTGGCGGTATCAGCGTCAAGATCAAGGGCAGGTGCGGGCGCTTTTTTGCCGTTATCGTCATCAGGCTGGAGACGGGACGATTGAGGGGGCCCCACAAGGCTGATGACATCGTGCGGCGGCCGCCTGTCCACTATGGCGTAATCGGCGGGCAGCACAGAATAGTCCAGCTCTTGCGGTAAACCATGGCAAGCGTAAACGTGGGCGTGTTCGCCGTGCGCCTTTACGGGGCTGCACGAATGGGCAAGACCGCCCCAGGAGCCATCCTCCACAGCCAAACAGGTAACGCACACTCCGGCTCCGGCCTCGGTAAGGCCCCGGGCGCGCCGGTATACAAGGGCCTGGGCGCGCTGCTTGCGGGCCAGAGTCATCTGAATGGCGTGCAACACCTCCTCATCCGGGGCGTCAAGCAGCACAGATGGCCCCCACAGCACAAGGCCCGGATCATCGCTGCCCTGAGCTTCGGGCGGCCACAAACGCCCACGCAGCACAAGCCGCATGCCCCTGGGGCAAGACGAACGCAAGCGGGCAACCGCAGCCAGAATTTCTGCCGCCAGATACGGGGGCATGGGAGTGTCTTCTACCAACTGGCCGAGGCTGCGCGAAAGCTTGGCAAGGTGTTTGGGGGCTAGGCCCCCGGCAGCCTGGATGCGGCGGTTGATCTCGCTCTGCAAGTCGCCGCTCTGAAAAAAGTGCTGGCAGCCCACAGCAGTAACCACAAAACCTCTGGGAATCAGGCCGGGCAGACGACGGCGCACGTCTTCCAGACGCAGGTTTACAGGATCAACCAGCGGAAGCTGCCCCTGCCCGCTGAGCGCCTCCATATCCGTTTCATCCGGCCCCAGCGGCAACACAAGCGGCCCAAGAAGACAAGATTCCGGTTCGTACACGTCGTCGGCCACCATTTTTTGCAGCTCGGCAAATCGTGCGTACAGGGATTCGCAGGGGGCGGGGTCGAGCCGTTCCAGTTGCTTGATACACTGAAAGGCCTGCGTGGCCATGCTGGTACACAGGGCGCGCACCCTGTAAAGCCCAAAGGGATGGTCACAACACAGGGTGTACTCGAGGGCGGTCATGGTTTCCTGAAAGGTGTTCCATGCCGTGAGAAAAAGCTTGAAAGAATGATGCCGCAGGGCAAAAAAGCTTTCGGCCTCGCTATCTGAAGTCGAGGCTCCGGCTGCAGACCGCCGGGCGGCCCGCGAAAAAAAGCCCAAAAGGCGTGAGAGTGGCATGACGGCTCCAGAACTCATGACAACGCCCTGGTTTTCTACGGCCTGATGCCCTGCGCCGACAGCGGCACGAGCACCGGACTGCGAACGCAAAAATATGTTGCGCCGGACAGTTACGGCCATTGGGCTATTGTTACACAGCGGTAACACAGGCGACACGGCATACGCAACCGCGAAAAAACCAGGCAAGACGCTCAAGACTATGAACCACAGCGCCAAGGTAACACAGCGCCCACTTGCCTTCAAGTAGCATGTGACATAATTCTCAAATATAACGACATGAGATTTCATGGCTTTTTGTTTTGTTTGGGGGCAAGGGAGATTGCGCGCTGCCCTGCAGGGGTTGGCTACACGCATCGGGGGTTGGCTACGCGCATCGCGGGCTGGCTACGCGCAGCGCGGGCCTGTTACGCGCATTGCGTGACCAAAAAAAAGAAGTCTCTTTTACGGGAGCAAGTGTGCCCTGCGGGCACAGGGGCTTGTTCTTTGTTTGTTATTTTGGCCGCCTACGCGGCGGGGATGCGCCTTCCGGCGAATAGGTGTCTGCACAACGGGCGGCTAGGGGAAGGGCTTGTCCTTTGGGCCGGGGAATGTGTGCCCTGCGGGCACAGGGGCTTGTTCTTTGTTTGTTATTTTGGCCGCCTACG
>CAZFCC010000020.1:0-43427 GCA_964517635.1 uncultured Desulfovibrio sp.
TGTCGTCCAGGCTATAGTGCTGGTTCATGTATTGGTGGATGGCGTGCAGCTCCATGCCGCGAGCCTTGTTGAGCACATCAATGACCTTGGCCTTACGGTCTTCTCTATTTCCAGCCATTCTGAAACTCCTTGTGTTATAGAGTACCAGAGTTTTATAAACGCATTTGCGCAAACACTCAAGCGCAGCATGCCGGTAACACCTGACAAAAACGACCGCACACACGCTGCCAAACCAATCCGGCACAGCAAGCTCACGGCACAGAACAGCCTCGGGGGGCGCAGGCCGCTTGGCCCAAATGCGCTTGGCCCAAATGCGCTTGGGCTCGGATGCGCGTGCCCGGATACACCAAGTGCCCCTGGTGTTCCAAACCGCCCAGATATGTCAGCGGCCCTGGCGTACCAGCGGCCCCAATATACCGCGTGCCCTTATGCCAAGCGGCCCAGATAGGCCAGGCAGATGGCAGCTTTCCAAACCAGACAGGCGAAAAAACTGCCCACAAGCTTGCTCAGCCCCACGCCGCCCACAGGAGCAGGCAAGCCAGAGATTTTTTTGCGCGCAGCCGTCAGAACAGCTTCAAAAGGGCCTTGTCCTAATGAACGTCGCCGTGTCCTCGCCCGCCGCAAGCGCTGCAAATACCATCATACTCAATGCGCGAGCCCAGCACAGTAGAAAAACCTTCCACACGCATACCAGCCACGGAAGGAGCCTCGTGCATACCCATCACATCGCCAATACGCCCGCACTGAATGCAGCGCACATGCTGATGGTTCGAGATGTCGCCGTCAAAACGCTTGGTCGAACCGGCAGCCTCAAGACGGCGAATTTCGCCGCTATCGGCCAAAAAGTCCAGATTGCGGTAAACAGTGCCAAGGCTGATGCGGGGCAGGCGCTCACGCACGATGCTGTAAAGCTCATCAGCAGTAGGGTGGGTTTTGTTCTTGCGCAACTCTTCCAAAATCACCGCGCGCTGGCGGGTCATTCTTGTTTGAACTTGGGCCATATCAGTCTCCATTTGATAGTAAAAATTACTGTTATCGTAGGTTGCTGTCAAGCCCAGATCAACCGGAAGGTCAAAATATATGCTGCCTGGGGCTTATGTCAGCGGGATGACCGTCTCTGGGGCGTCACCGGGTAGTGCCGGCGTTCCCTTGATCATCAGCGGTATTGCCGTGTTTTACTTTAAAAAACGTGGAGCTTGGGGCAGTCATTAGCAGCACAGCCGCAGTCCTTGTCTCCACAATACAGGCAGCCCTGTCCGCATTGTTCGTGGCGAATCAAGGGCTGCTATCCAGAATATTGTCAAGTCCGCCCCATGGCAGGGTCATTTTCAGCTGTAGCTGCCCTGAAACTGCCGCAAGCGGTCATGCTCTTCCTTCGGCCCCAAAACAGCGGTTTTTTGGCCAGGGCGCAGTGTTGCCGCACGCACCCTACTTTCGTCGCCTGATTCTGCACCATGAGCCAGCGGCACTCAACAGCCGAACCCATAGCACGGCCAGTTTTGCCATGCTTGCGTAGTGGGTAAATTGCGGTTCAAGTGCCTGCGGCTGGTGGCTATAAGAAGTGCTGTACACGCCGACCACATCGTAATCAGCTGTACTGCCGCCACGCCGTAGCGCGACAAGCAAAACACCATATCAGACATGGAGCCGCAAAACCTGGTTTCGCGCTCCATTTGCATCTACACTTCTGCCTATGTATCAAAGTGAATTGCTAAGTTATAAAACTTACCAAAAGAGGTCAAGAGGTAAACGTTACGGCACGCGCTAGTATTCAAAAGATTACAAGCAATAACATGCTTTTATTGAAAATTTTTCTTCAACTTTTCTTGAACATCAAAAAGAACCGCTTATATATGTCTATCCACGCCTGCAACAGAAGCACAATTATCTATTGTGTTTGCTATCTTGCAACAAGGCCAGTCCTGCGTACGCGCCTCCCCAAAGGCCGCTGTCGGTATCTGTTACAAGGCGCACGGGCACGCGTTGCAACAGGGATACAACATCTCCGCAACCAGAGTATAGCTCTTGCGTAAAAGACGGACAACTCACGCAAAGCGGGTTTGCAGCCGCCACGCCTCCGGCAATCCACAAGCCATCTCGGCACAGGGTAGACAATATCCATCCCCGGCAAAAGCGCCCCAGAAAGCGCGCATACCAACGCAAAGTGGGCGTATCACGCGAAAGCGCGCTATCGCCCACCTCAGAAGGATGCAGCATCTGGCCTGTCAGATAATAATGCAGCGTGGAAAGCCCCTGGCCGCAAAGCACGTTTTCAGCACTGGCAAAAGGCCGCCCCAACCTTTCGCACAAGGCCCGTTCGTAATCCTGTTCTTCTTTACCAATGAAGGCAAAAGCAACGTGACCGGCTTCGCTGGGAACAGCCAGCGGGCGGCCCTCATTGGAGAACAGCAGGCTGGCGGCCCCAAGGCCTGTTCCCGCGCCGATGACAGCATGCGTTTTTTGGCAATGCATGCTTTTTACAAAGCCCGCAGCTTCCTGATCGCAAGAAGCTACGTCGGCGCTATGGCTCCCCTGCGCGGGGCCAGCCACATAAAAAGCCTGAGCCCCCGGAGGCGTCAGCGTGGCATATGCCTGAAGGATAAAATCATTGAGCAGCAGACAGCGCCCGGTAGCCGCTAACGCAGGAAGCTCTGCAAGATCAAGGCGCAGACGACCGTTTGTCAACCGGCCTTTTTGCCCTTCTACCGGCCCGGCCAGCCCGATAACAACGGCTCCGGCCTGTTCCGGCGGCATGTGCAACTCTTGGCCCAGAGCGCCTAGCAGATCCTGCCCATTTTCCAGCCCCAAGGAGCTGACCCGGGCGGCGCGCTCCAATACAAGCGATGTTCCCTCCAGCCTGAAGCTGCCCATCCGGCAGTTGGTTCCCCCCACATCGGCCACAAGAATTCGCTGCATGACAAATCCGCTCAGTCTGAGGAATTATTTTCACCGGAGGCGTCTATTTTGCGCACAATGCCGGTGGTGCTGCACCCCTGCACAAGATTGGCCAGACACACGCGCCCACCCGAAGCCAGCACAACATCCGCCCCTACTACGGTTTCCACCGTATAGTCACTGCCCTTGACCAGCACATCGGGGAGCAGAGCGGTAACAAGGTTCAGCGGCGTGTCCTCGTCAAAAATCACCACAGCGTCCACCCCGTGCAGGGCAGACAAAAGCAGCGCGCGGCTCTGTTCGTTCTGAACCGGGCGGCTTGGCCCCTTGAGACGGCGCACCGAAGCATCGGAATTAAGCCCCACCACAAGGTGGGTTCCTTGAGCCGCGCTTTGGCGTATGAGAGAAATATGGCCCGGATGCAGCAGGTCAAAACATCCGTTGGTAAAGACGATGCTTTCGTTTTTGCGTCGCCAGTCTTCCACTTTTTCAAGCAGCTCGGGCAAGGCATAAAGTTTGGGATTATCCGCCCCCTGACGCAAAGCCTGGCGCAGTTCGGCGTTGCTTACAGGAGCCGTGCCCATTTTGCCCACAGCAACGCCAGCCGCGGCATTGGCCGCATCCATACTTTCTTCCCAGGACAGACCGCTGCCGATGCAGGCCCCCAGCGTGGCAATGACCGTATCGCCTGCGCCGGAAACATCCGCAACTTCACGCATGGCAGCGCGTATATAGCGCGCAGGCGCATCCGGGCCAAACAAAGCCATGCCCTTGGCCCCGCGGGTCAGCAGCACTCTTTCAATGGCATAACGCTCGCGCAGGTGGTCTGCCAGTTCTGCCCGCAAAGCCCTGTCCAGAGGCATATTCTGATCTCTGTCGCAGACCTGGTCAAATTCGTGCCTGTTGGGCGTTACGCAATGCGCGCCCGCATAGCGGCTCCACTGTGTTCCCTTGGGATCCACCAGCACGGTAATGCCCAGGCGGCGGGCCTCGTCGATAACAAGGCGGCAGAGGCTTTCACCCTGCGCATTTTCCAGCAAAACTCCCTTGCCGTAATCAGAAAGAATTACGGCGTGACAAAAAGGCAGCGCCTCATGCACCGCCTGACGCAAAGCTTCAAGCTCATGGGCATCGGCGTGCATGCAGCGTTCTTCATCCAGCCGCAGCAACTGCTGCCCCTGAGCGAGCACTCTGGTCTTGCAGGTGGTGCTGCGCGCCCCGGAAGCTATCAAGCGGTGTTCAATGCCAGCCTGCTCCAGGCTCTGACGCAGGTCGTCGGCGGCCTCGTCCATGCCCGAAAGCCCCACAAGGGTGGTCTTCGCCCCAAGATGCACCAGGTTGCGAGCCACGTTGGCCGCGCCGCCCGGCGCGAACCACCGCTTGTCTACACCAAGAACAGGCACAGGGGCCTCGGGCGATATACGCCCCACGCTCCCGACAATGTAGCGGTCAAGCATCACGTCGCCCACTACCAGCACATGCACATTAGCAAAGTTCATGGCATTTCCATTGCAAGGTGCGCGCAAGCTGCAAATCACAGCTTGCCGCACGCTTTTTAGAGTCTTTTCAGGGTGAAAATGCTTTGACGGCTGCTTGGGCAGACGCCCGCTACGGAGGCATAAGCGCGACTTCAGCCGTTACGACGAACAAAAGCTACGGGTGAAGACAGCAGAGCTGTTTATCTGCGCGGTAAAACGCCGGAGTGCGCGCTTTGACATATTTTGGGAATATACATTTTCAAAGTCAATTTGCTCTAAAAAACTCACGCATGCGGGCTTCAACGCCCTCTTCGTCCAAAAACGCAGGCAAAGCCCGGCGCGCTGCATCACCCAGCCGTCGGCGCTCTGCAGGATTTGAAGCCAGTCCTTCAAGCACTTCGGCCAGAGCCTCAACATTATTCTGCGCCACAATACGCCCGTTGTGGCCGTCAGCCACGGCTTCAGTCTGGCCCGGCAAATCGCTGACAACAACGGCCAGCCCAAAAGCCAGAGCCTCCACCAGCGCCGAGGGCAGCCCGTCCATATCCCCTTGCCGCGTCTTGCGGCCTGGGGCTACGAATATATGGGCCTTGTCATAAAAATCCGGCATATTCTCGTGAGGAACCTGCCCCGGAAAAAGCACGTTGCCGCGCAAGCCAAGCCGCCAGGCAAGCCAGCGCAAACGCAGGCGCTCTGGCCCATGCCCCACGATGCTGAGCGTGAAGTCAATGCCCTTGCTTTGCAACACGGCGCAGGCGCGCAAAAGCGTGTCATAGCCTTTGCGACGGCTGATCGTGCCCACAGCCAAAATGTTCAGCCCGCTGCCGAGGTCATCGCCCGAAGAAGCCTGTTCGGCGTCTTCATCCGGGGGGGTCAACGTAAGCGGATCGCGCAGAACCACAAACTTGTGCTCCGGCACTTCAGGCATCAGCTCACGCATGGCCTGCTGGGAAGCTTCAGTATCGCAACGCACAAAAATCGCATCGTTGACCTTTGCTTTCCAGTTAAGACCGGGATTGGCAAGATCGTGCGAACGCACGGCAAAGGCATACGGCACATTAAGCAAACGCGAGGCCACCCACGAAGCCGTGGCCGGGCCGTGCGCCCCGGCGGCATAAAAAATTTCAATATTTTCTTCCAAGCCCCAACGAGCCAACAAAGCCCCGGAGCCGAAAGCGCGCATGTGATCCCACAGCCATTGCCCCCAGCGCCCCCGCCCCGGCAATGTGCGCCAAAGGCTCCAGAGATTGGCTGAAGCGCCGCGCACATGACGAAACATGCTCAGATACGCGCCAAACATACGCCAAGCGCCAATGCGGCGCACAGCCAGCGGCAAGGCATAGCCTTCGGGGCTGCCCAGCAAGCCGCTGTCGCGGATGGCGTAAATACGTGAAAGCAGCCCCGAGGCATGCATGTGGTGCGCTTCGGTCATAAGGCATTGACCAGAAGCTTCGGGAAAGCGCTCTGCCACCAGCGCGCCGCGCACCAAAGGCTTGGGCCCGGCCAGCAGATTATATGTTTCCTGAACGGAAATACGCGGCACATCACGCTTGCGGCAATGCAGAAGGCCGTCTTCAAGCGTATACACACTGTCGCAAAATTCCGCCATGGCGGGGTCATGGGTTACCATAACCATCGACACTCCGCCCGTATGGCAAAGATTGCGGAAATTATCCATGATAAGGCGACTTGTCTTGGCGTCCAGCGCGCCCGTAGGCTCGTCGGCAAGCAGAATGCGGGGGCTATTCACCATGGCGCGCGCAATGGCCACGCGCTGCTGCTCACCGCCGGAGAGGCGGTTGCTGCGGTAATGCACCCTGGCCGAAAGGCGCACAAGCTCCAGAGCCCGGATAACCCTTTCCCAGCGTTCCTGCGGGGGAACGCGCTCATAAATGAGCGGAAATTCAACGTTTTCAAACACCGTAGAGTGGTCAAAAAGGTTGCTGGACTGCATGACAAAGCCAATGGTTCCGCGCCTGAAGGCTGCGGTCTGCTCTCTGTCCAAATGCAGCACATCTTTACCAAGAATTTCCAGAAAGCCGGAATCAGGCGCGTGCAGCATACCAAGCACGTGCAACATGGTGGATTTACCACAGCCTGACGGCCCCATAATGGCAACCATCTCGCCCGGCTCCACTTCAAAGTTTACGCCGCGCAGCACCGGCGAAAAACCGGCGTAGCACTTGTATAGATCTTTGGCGACAATAACAGGAGCCATGAATCACCCTGTCCATAAACGGCCGGGCCCGCCGCCAAAGCGGTTGGGGCTGGGCCGCCAGCTATTTTTACTCAAAGCGCAGAGCCGTGACCACGTCCATACGGCTGGCCTGGATGGCCGGATACAGCCCCCCCGCCACGCCGATGACTGCGGAAAAAACAATGCTGCCCAGGCTGCTGGCCGTAAGCAGGGAATACGAAATACCCGTGCCCAGCGACCACGAGCCGCCTTCCACCAGCGCAATGCCTATGGCAATACCCAAAACACCGCCAGCCACAGATTTGCACAAGGCCTCGGCAAGAAACTGGGCCAGAATGTCTGTATCAGAGCCGCCCATGGCCTTTTTGAGCCCCACCTCGCGGGTGCGGGCGCGCACTGCGGCAAAAGTGCCGTACCATATGCCAAAGCCGCCAAGCATGAGCGATGCGGCAATACCGAGCCAAAGCAGCACTTCAACCCACAAAAAAGTATCCTGAATACGCGCCAACTGGTCATCCTGCGTATGCACCACAAGGTAGGGCGCCGTCTGATACTCCTGCACAACTTCGGGAATTACCTTGACCAGCGACGGTACGTCCTGCCAGCCCACAGCGCGCACAAAAAGCCGCGTAACCTTGTCGCCCGCCCAGTTTCTGTCAATCATGGTGCTATAGGGCAAAAAGCCCCCCTGCGACCAACTGCCAAGCATGACGCCGCTGACCACGCCCACTACTTCAAAAACATCCTGCTGCAAAAAAAGCAGTTTGCCCACGGCCGTTGCCGGGTCTCCATAAAGATCCTGGGCAGCTTCGCGGCCAAGCATACAGACGCGCTTGTGATTGATCACGTCGTCGGCGTCCATGAGTCGACCGGCCACCAGCGTCAGCGAGAAAACATCTGGAAAATACTGGTCAATGCCGATAAAGCCCACGTTGAGTACGCGCTCACCCGCACCGCGCAAGGAAAAAGATCTCCCTTCGCGCACATTCTGGCTCACCATATAGACCCCAGGCAACTGGCTCAGGGCATCTACGGTTTCAGGATAAAATCCGCGCATGGGCTGACCGGGATACTGGGCATCATCCATATAGACGCGGATAACGTTAACCCCGCCCATAAGCACCATATCTTGCCCAACTTTATAGCGTATTTCACGCCCAAGCACAGCCAGAACAATAAAGGCCGTGATGCCCAGGGCGATGGACAATATCACCCCGAAGCCGCGCTGGCGTACAACCTGACGCAGGCTGACGCGAAAAAGGTCGGACATGGCAATCATGGCAAAACCGCTGTAAGAATATCTCTGAAATTGTGCCGGACACAGCATGATAAACCGCGCCGACATCGCCTCATGCGGACTGTTCCGCGTTTCCTGCCAAGGGAAGGAAACACGCCAGCCCTATTACCCAAAAACGGGCGAATTATTATATAGGTCGAAAATGCCGTATGTCAAAGACATATTCGCAATGACAACCTTTCGCGCCTCGCGGCCAGAACTCGCGCCCCCGAGCCCACCACCGCGAGGTCAAGAACTCGTGCCCCCGCGATCAGGAATGAGCGCCCCGAGCGCCCGCGCCAGCCCCCCGTTTTTCCGGCCAAGCGCCTTCACAAACACAATCAATGGGAGGATGCGCCTTCGCAGGCACAATCAATCGGGGGATGCGCCGATGCCCCTGCGTCTATTCAGGCAACCGCACCAGCAGAGGCCAAGCTTAAAAAAGCCGCTCCACCCGCCGCACAACGCCCCCCCGCCCCACCACGTAGCGCAGACCATGCCACACAATGCTTCGGGCGGGCACACTGTGAATGTACACCAGGGCGAACATGGCCACCGCGTCAAAGAAGCTCAGAAACCAGCGGGCAAATGAAATGGAATGCCGCAGCAAACCGCGCCATGAGTGCAGAATTACAGACAAAAGGACTATCCACAACAGCGCCAGCAACACAGCGGGGCAGCTACTTATATGCAACAGACCGCCCAAAAGGATGAGCGCGGCTGCCAAGGGCGGCACGGCCATGACAAAGGCCATAAAGCCCAGCAATACCCACTGCATGGGCATGCAAAACTTGAGAAAAAGCACTTGCCGATCCATCCAGCCCCGCCAGACATGGCGCTCATGCCTGCCAGCCTCGGTATGCAGCAGAGCGCCGGGGCAAAGGCGCACCGGAATATTCATTTTTTGCAGGCGCGCCGAAAGCGAGCAGTCGTCCACCACGTTACGCGCCCACAAGTCTTCCACAGCGTATCTGTTGAACGCCTCTCGGGTCATGGCCATGGCCCCGCCCCAAAGCTGGGTGAAAGACGAAACCGCCTGCAAAAGACGCATGAGCAATACACACAGGGCGTACGCCAGGGTCACGGGCTGCTGGTCAGTGGGGCTCACCACATGGTAGCCAGTGGAAAACTCGGCCTCACCAGTGGCAAGAGGCCCCACCAGGTGACGCATAAAATCCGGCCGGGCCGTATGGGTGCTGTCGCAAAAAACAAAAACATCGGCCTTGTTCTTGATTGCCGCCACCCCGCAAAGGCTGTTGTGGTTTTTTTGTCCGCAATTGCGGGCCTGTCCGGCCACCACATGCCGCGCGTGGGGATAATCCCGCTGGATTTCTCGCACGAGATCCGCAGCGGGCTCGTCATTGCTGGCGGTGACCAGAACGGGAAAATACCGAGGATAGTTCTGAAGGAGCAGGCTGCGCACGGCGGGCGACATGCGCTTGTCCGCACCGGCCATGGGCACGATCATGCCGACCACGGGCCAGCGCTCGTCAGGCAATGCACGGTTGGCCGCTTCGTCAAGCCTCGTCCGGCGCGGCAGAGCCTGGCCCGTACGGGCCAGAACATAGAGCAACAGGCATTTAAAAGCTGCCAGCGCAAACCAGAGCCAGAACATAGTTTCTCCTTCACGTTAAACAGGCGGCCCGGAGCCTCACAGGCCGCATGTGCTCTTGGGCCGATGCCTATTGCGGCAGGGGCGCGCAGTTTTCGGGGGCAAGGGGAACATTGTGGGTGCGGGAGCCTTCAAGGTTAACGCTCATGCCGTTTTTCAGCTTGATGACGCCTTCTACCTTGCTAGCTGAAACCAGCCGCCCTTTAAAAGTATGACCTGAAGAATGGCGCGCCTGTATTTCGTTATTCTGGACGCTGCCCTCAATGTGGTACACGTCTACCTTGCCGTTGTACAGGCGCAAATGCACCACGCCGCGTACTTTACCATCGGCAGAAAAGCACAGACCCACCTTGTAGGTGGAAGAATAAAGCGAGCCTGCCCACAATTCTGTCACTTCCACAGGGCCAGCAGCACGTTCCGGCGGCGAAATTTCCTGCTGTTCCTGAGCGGAAGATCCCCGGTTGTTTTCCCTGCCAGCCGCCGCGCCTTCTGCCGTACCCGTTGCCGCGCCTTCTGCCGTACCCGTTGTCGCGCCATTTGCTGTACCTGCCGCCGTGCCTGTGGCTGCATCATTGGCTGCACCGTTTGCTACGCTTGCCGCTGCGCCGTTTGCTGTGCCATTTGCCGTGCTTGCCGCCGCGTCTTCTGCCGTGACAACTGCCGGAACCTGCCGTACTTCCTGAGCATGGGCAGTTTCCGTATTTCCGAAGCTTAGCAAAGCAGCGCACAACAGCAGCACGCAAAACTGCAAACCCATCCCCATAGCGGGCCAGCCCGCCGTATGCGCGTCAGCAAGCATGGCGTAGCCGCCCTTGCTGGGCCAAAGCGTTTCTTCACCTGCCGCAACGGCGCGCCCTTGACCGGCAACGCCCGCGCCAGGCAAGGCCGCATGGCGCTTCCATATATTTTTACGCTTACACATAGGCAATGTTCCTGATTGGTGTGCTGGCCCAAGAATACGTCCAGCTTTACGGGCAAAGCCCGGGTTCTCTTTTACGGAGCCCTTTTTCAGGCGCGCCCCAAAGGCTGATCACGCGACATACCGAAAAAATGCAGTGTTTCTGGGGGGCATCCGTGGCGAACACTTAGGTTGTAAACTTCAGACGGCTAAAAATTTCCTCATGGGCGTCCACCATAGCCGTAAAAGAAAAATCCCGTTCAACGCGCTGCCTTCCGGCCAGGCCCATAGTATCGCATAAAGCGCTGTCATCAAGCAAACGGCAACAGTGGCGGGCCATGCTTTGCGCATCGGCCGCAGGCGAAAGTAGACCGCTGACTTCCTGCTCCACAAGGCGGGGAATACCCCCCACAGCAGTGGCGACAACAGGCAGGCCACAGGCCATGGCCTCAAGAATAACGTTGGGCTGCCCTTCGCGCACGGACGACAAGGCAAAAATACGCGCCGCCGCATAATGCTCACGCATATCAAGACCGCCTGGAACAAAATCCACGCGGCTTCCCGCCGCGTGCGCCGCAGCCCACTGCTTGAGCGCGGCTTCTTCCGGCCCGTCGCCCACAAGACGCAGGCGGACTGCGGGATGGGATTTCAATACCAGTTCAAAAGCCCGCAAAAGCGTTAAATGATCTTTGTCTCCGGCCAGACGGGCCACACAAAGAATGACCGGCTCCCGATGCGACGGCGCAGGCGCTGACGGCGAAAAAAAGCTTGTATCCACACCATTGGGGATATAGCTGAGCCGCGCCTGCGGCACGCCAAAGCCCGACAAAATGTTTTGCAATGCTTCAGAGTTGCAGACCATATGATCCGCAAGCCGCCAAAGCCATTTTTCGTGCTGCCGGGCCGGGCCGCCGCCGCCGCGGCAGGTTCCGACTACCCGCGGGCCTGCGCCTTTCCCGCCCCACAAGCGCAAAATACGCCCCCAGATACGCCCCCAGATATTGGGCAGGGCCGTGCAGGGCACAATGATGCCGGGCTTGAGCTTATGCAGAACCAAAGCCAGTTGCAGAAAAAAAACCGGGGACACGCGGCGCCCGCTGCCCAAATGGTGCAGCTCGATGCCAGCCTCGCGGGCGGCTGCGTCCAAGTCTGTGGGGCCGGTCAAGGTAAGCATGACCGGGGTGAATTTTTGCCTGTCCAGGCGACGGGCCAGCTCCAGAGTCTGGCGCTGTGTGCCGCCGTAGCAAAGATCCTCCATCAGAAAAAGAACGCGCAACGGTGTGGACATGATTCTCCTTATATGGGCTCAGTGCGGCGGGCGAATTCGCCTCTTTACCGCACGTTCCGGCAGGGAAACGGGCTGTGTCGCCCCCCATGAGCGGCTGGCTAATCTTATGCATTCCAACGCCATTTGCAAGAGGGCGCTCCTTGAGACATCTCCGCAAAAGGCCACCCTGCGCGCCCGCATCTTCTGGCGCAATGGCCCTGGCGGCAATCTGCGTCAGGCCGCGCCGTGGCAATTTGCAGCAGCAAGATTTCCGCTTAGCCATACATTGCCTTGCGCCGCGCTTGGGCTTACAATGAAAGGATGATCGACACGCCAGCAACCCAGCACCCTACCGGGCGCGACCTTTACGTTATCGTCAGCCTTGATGTGGAAGAAGAAGGCCTGTTTTCCGGCAGTTATGCATCCAGCGGCTGCGGCGTGCGCAATGTCGCCCTGCTCCCGCGCCTGGCCCCTCTGACCCACGAACTGGGTTTTCCCCTCACCCTGTTTTGCGCCCACACGGTTTTTTCCAACGCGGAAGCACGCCCGCACCTGGCCTGGATGCGCGACCACTGCCAAGCCGAAATAGCGGCTCACCTGCACCACTGGAGCACCCCGCCGCTGGATGACGAGACAGTCGGCGACGAAAACGCCCAAACAAACGGCTCTCCCGTGCGCACCGACAAGATGCCCCAAGAGCTGCTGCGCCGCCGCCTGCGCACCCTGCTGGACGCTGGGCGCGACTTTCAAGGCGCGCCTCTTACCAGTTTTCGCATGGGCCGCTGGGATCTCAAGGCCAGCGTGCGCCCCCTGCTGGCTGAAGAGGGCATTACCTTTGACAGTTCCGTTTGCCCTTTGCGCGTCTTTGCCGGGGGGCCGGATCATTTCCTCGCGCCCACAGAACCGTACTGGCCCCACGACTGCCCGGGGATGCTCGAATCGCCGGTGAGCCAGATCGCGCTCAGCCCGGCCCTAGCCCGGCTCTGGTACGGGCTGACCCGCCAAAAAGCTCTTGTGGACTCTTTTCATTTCTGGGGGGCCTTGAGCCCCAATCCCGTATGGCACAGCCCCGCCGTCATGCGGGCGGCCACCAAGCTTCTTGTGCGGCGCGGCGGCAGGGTATTGAGCCTTTTCTGGCATTCTTCAGAAATGCTGCCCGGCGGTTCGCCCAATATTCCGGATCAAGCGGCGGCCGACGCCCTCTATCAAAAAATTTACAGTTATTTGCGCTGGCTGCGCGAAAATTACAATGTCATCGGGCTTACTGCGGCTCAATTGCGCCACCTGGCCCCCTCCCTGAACTTCGGGCCGCGCCCCGCAGGGCAAGGAGACTGGTAATGGCGCGCGTGGCCTTTATCCTTCTGGACGGCCTGACCGCCGCCACCGCCCGGCGTTGCCTGTCTTATCCACAGGCGCTGGAAGAGGCGGGCCTGGCCCGCTATACCGAATTGACGGCCCCTCTGCCGCCGCTTTCGCGCCCAGCTTACGCCACCCTGCTTTGCGGCCTGCCGCCAGCGCAAAGCGGCATACTGCACAATGACGATGTCCGCCTGTGCCCCGCGCCCACCATATGTTCGCAGCTGCGAGACGCAGGGCGCACGACGGCGGCAGCGGCCTACCACTGGATAAGCGAACTGTGCAACAGCGCGCCCTTTGACGCCGCACGCGACCGCCTGACCCACGCGCCGGGCATGCCCATTGCCCACGGCCTGTTCTACAGCAATGACGCCTACCCGGATGACGAGCTTTTTCACGATGCCGCGAACCTGTGTCAACGCTTCAGCCCGCACCTTCTGCTTGTGCACTCCATGGGAATTGACCATGCCGGACACTGCCACGGAGCCCATAGCCGCGCCTACCGGGACGCCGCACGCCACGCGGACGGCCTGCTGGCCCGCTGGCTGCCCATATGGGAAAAACAGGGCTATTCCGCCCTGGTAACCAGCGATCACGGCATGGATGATGACCACGGGCATAATGACAATACAGAAAGTACGCGGCGCGTTCCCCTCTGGCTTCTGGGCAGCGCCTGGGCAGACCTGCCCACGCCCGATACACAGACGCAGGTGGCCGATCTTGTATTGCAGGCTCTTGGACTGGCGCAAAAACCGCACCCGGCATAAAACACAAAGTCCCGTATGGGGAATGTTTGTAGCAAGCGAAAGGCTCTGCCAGCAAAAGCGCAGCAGAGCCTTTACAATCAGGACAGAAATTTTTGCCGTGGGCAGGCGCCGGGCAAACACAAGAGCATGGCCCTAAACGCCATCAAGGAGCAGGCATGAAAGACGTGAGCAAGGGCAGCCTGATGCTGCAAGACAACAGCAGATCCAGCGGCTATGTTTGGATCCTGTTTGCAGCTTTTTTCTGGTCTTTGCTTGGCGTTTCTTCCAAGTTTTGCATTGCCGGTGGCGTTCAACCTCTGGAAACCGCCTTCTGGCGGGCCGCCATCGGTTGCATCTTTTTTCTGATACACGCGGCCCTGACCCAATCATTGCTTGTCAAAATTCGCGACGCCTTGATTTTTATGCTTTTCGGCCTCTGGGGCACGGGCGTCTTTTTTGCCGCCATGCAAATGTCCATCAAGCTCAGCGGCGCGGCCACAGCGGTGGTGCTTTTATACACCGCGCCCGTTTGGGTCGCCTTTTTTTCACGCCTGCTTTTTGGCGAGCGCATCACAAAGCGCAAAGCACTGGCCATAGGCATCGCCCTGTGCGGCACAAGCCTGGTATGCTTTACCGGCGGCAGCATTCCGGGCGAAGCTTCTGTGCTCGGCATCGCCTGCGGCCTGCTGGCGGGCTTCAGCTACGCCACGCATTACCCCTTCTATCGCTGGTGGCAAACGCGCTACTCCACCGCCGCCATATACGGCTATATGTTTCTTGGCGGCGTTATATCCCTGGGGCTTTTTGAACCCATCCACCTGAGCCACAGCCCGCAGATATGGGGCTGGCTTTTCATCCTCGGCTTTCTCACATGCTATCTTGCCTATTTCTGCTACGGCATGGGGCTTAAACGCATCAGCCTGGTGCGGGCCGCTGTGACCTGCCACCTTGAGCCCGTGCTTGGCACTTTGTGGGTATGGCTGTTCTGGGATGAAAGCTTCACGCCGCTGGGCTGGTTCGGCGGCGCGCTGGTGCTTGGAGCCGTCTTGCTGCTCACCACCGACAAAAACAAGGAATAGCCGGCGGCAAGGTCAGCTGAGCGGGGCAAGTGACATAGCCGCTGCATGCGCCGCATCTGTCGTATCCGCCATATTCGCAGTGTGGGCCGTATCCGCCGTATCACCGCATGCCCCGCGCTTTGCTACTTGCCCCGCGCTTTGCTACTTGCCCCGCGCTTTGCTACTTGCCCCGCGCTTTGCTACTTGTGCCGCGCTTGCAACATGCGAGCCTTACAGATGATTTCTGGCCGATACTCAAAATGCATGATGTCATACTCGTGCCATTTGCCGCCCCAGATAAAACCCGCCTGCTCCATGGCGTCCACAATGACAAAAGGATATCCGCGCTGCATGGGGTGAGGGCGCAGCTTGCTCCAGCGCCAGTAGGGCGCCAGGCGCTGGCTCAGGTCTATGGCAATGCCATAGGCGTGGGGGCTTAGCCGGGTTTCGCCCGCTATGCGTCGCCACACAAAACCGCCGTCTACCTTCAAGTAATCTCTTAAATGTGCTTCTTCACGTACGGCAGCGGCAAGGCGCGCATCGGCCAGAGCCAGCGCGCGGGCTGCCGGAGCAGAAAGGCGCAGGGCCTGCCCCAGCAGCGTTGCCTGGCGCACTTGCCTGCCCACCTGAGAAACATTGTGGCCGTAAAGCGCGCCCAAAAGATCATAAGAGCGCCGCCGCCCCGGCGAAACCCCATAGGGCGTGTCGGGCCGCTCCGGCTCAAGAGGATAGGGCTCCGCCATGCTGGAGCGCACATCCACTGCCCAGGCCTTGTCGCCATTACTGGCATACGCATTGGCCAAACTAGTCGTCGCCAAGCCAGCAGTCGCCAGGCCAGTAATGCCGGAATGCACGCTACCGGAATGCACGCTACCGGTATCAACATTGCCGCCTGCCGCGCCGCTATCGGCATGCTGCGCATACAGCACACGGCCGCCGCCTTCCATAAGTAGCCACAGGCCGCTGTTGTCCGCAGCCATTCCGATAATCTGCGGGTAAGAAGCCCGCAGGCAATACATATCCAGACGGGCGGATTCATCCAGACCTTCCGGCAAGGCATCAGGCTGCGCGCCTGCCTGTTCAGCAAGCTGTTCGGCCGCCGCGTCAGCAACAGACATGCCGTGGCCTGTGGCGGCATGAGCGCTAACCGTTGCCAGCAAAAGCAAGCCGCAACTCATCAGAAAGGCAGGGAGTTTCTTAATGTGGCTCTTCATGTGCCAAGCCTACCTGCGCTCCGCTTGTCAAGGCAAGCGCTTTTGCGTACACCAGCGCCATGTCTGTCTGGAATTTTTTTTTGGTTACGTTCGGCTGCAAGGTCAATCAGTACGAAACCCAGTCCCTGCGTGAAGCATGGCAGGGTCTGGGCGGCGTGGAATGCTCCAACCCAGCCGAGGCTGATGTCATCTGCGTCAACAGTTGCGCCATCACGGCCAAGGGCGAAAGAGACGCCCGCAATGCGGTCTTTCGGCTGCGGCGCGAAGCGCCCAACGCCCGCCTGATACTTACCGGCTGCGCGGCGCGCCTGTTTGCGGCGTACCAGCCCCGGCCCGGGGCCGTATGGGCCGCCCCCGACCTGCTGGTGGCGCAAGAGCATAAAGACCTTTTGCTGCAGGGCCCGTGGAACAACACTCTCCCCGGCCCGGACTTTTGCGGGCTGATGCCCCATTCGGACACTTCCGAGGCCCTGCCCGAGCAGAAAGAAAAAGCTTCTCCCCTGCACGCTCCCCTGGCCGACATTCCTCCGTTGCTTGTCCCTCTGCGCGAAGTGGATCAAGCCAGCCCCACGACGCCCCAAGAACACGCTGCAACCACAGGCAAAACTGCCGCAGACGCAGACGCCGCAAGGGGCAGCGACCAAAATTTTCCGTCTTTCAGCATTTCTACCTTCAAGCGCGCTCGCCCTGTGCTCAAGGTGCAGGATGGCTGCGCCCACCGCTGCACCTATTGCATTGTGCCGCTCACGCGCGGCAAACCGCGCAGCCGCCCGGTAGGCCAGGTGGTGGACGAAGCCCGTCGCCTTCTGGAATCGGGCCATGTGGAAATCATGATTTCCGGCATCAACCTTGGTCAATACGGGCGGGACGCGCAGACTGGCGACTTCTGGAGCCTGCTGCGCACCCTTGATGCTGCTCTGGCCCCGGAATTTGCCGGCCAGGCCCGCTTTCGCATCAGCTCTTTGGAACCGGGACAGCTTGACGCGCGCGCGCTGGATATTTTGCGCCAGTGCCGCATGCTCTGCCCGCACCTGCACATATCCTTGCAACATGGCAGCCGGAACGTGCTGAAAAGAATGGGCCGCGGGCATTACAGCCCCGCCATGTTGGAGGACGCAGTACGCGAACTTGCGGCCCACTGGCCTGTCATGGGGCTTGGCGCGGACATTATTGCGGGTTTTCCAGGAGAAACTGAGGCAGATGTGCAGGAGCTGCTTGCGCTTATTGCCCGCCTGCCTTTGGGCTATGCGCATGTTTTCCCCTACTCGCGGCGCCCCGGCACAGCGGCGGAACGCTTTGACGGCCAGATTGCCCACGCGCTCAAGCTGGAGCGCGCAGCCAGGGTGCGGCAGGCGGTTGCCCTCAGGCAGAAAGAATTTTTCATGGCGCAGATGGCCCTGCCGCGCATGCTGCTGGCTGCGGACATCTCCGGCAGCATGCAGAACACAGACAGCTCCGGCAACACGCGGAGCAGCGCTCAAACGGGCGGCAAAAAAATCAAGGGTGTTAACGAATATTATGCGCCCTGTTTCTTGCGGTCACGGGCGACGCCTTCTACATCTGACAATTCCACTCCGACAGACGGTCGTTCCACATCTGGCAGCCATTCCGCCCCGACAAACGGCCATTCCACCCCGGCACGCGGCCATTTCGCCCCGCCGCTTACCGGGCTTTTGCCCGTGCGGCCAGTGGAACTGACAGACAAGGGGCTGATCGTGGAGCCGCTATAGCCTTGCTCTCTCTTGGGCATGCTTTCACGGCCCTGCCCAGTTTATGAAATGCGCATACATGAAGACGCCCCACGAAATTTCGCGGGGCGTCTTGTGCATGGGCAATTCAAAGAGTAAAAAACCCCTATATTTCTATAAGCTTATCTTTACCAACGTGCTATGCCGGAATGCACGACTTTCAAAACTCCGCCGCCCTTCCCCTCTGGTCAGGAGATCTCCTGTAGCAGATTGCAACATGAATAAAGGTTTTGGGGGGTGGGGGCGTGGGGGAGGAGCCCCTTTTGCAAAAGGGGCCCTCCCCCACAAAGCATTTCTAACTATTCAACTCTGCAGGGGCCCTCCCCCACAAAGCATTCAAACTCCAACAGCTCTAAATGCTGATCTTTGCGCCGAGCAGTTTGACAAAGGCTGCAATCCACGCGGGGTGCGCGGGCCAGGCCGGGGCAGTTACAAGGTTGCCTTCCACCACGGCATTGGTGAAGGTTTCGTTAAACTCTCCCCAGGTGGCTCCGGCATCCACAACGTCGGGCTTCACAGCGGGGTAAGCGGTGCAGGTGCGGTTTTTCAAAATACCGGCAGAAACAAGAATCTGCGGGCCATGGCAAACGGCGGCGATGGGTTTTTGAGCCGTATTGAATTCGCGAACGATTTCAAGAATACGGGGATTGAGGCGCAGATATTCGGGTGCGCGCCCGCCGGGAACCACCAGGCCCACATAGTCGGCGGTGTTTACCTTGTCGAAATCAAAGTTGATGACAAAGTTATGGCCGCGTTTTTCCGAGTAGGTCTGGTCACCCTCAAAGTCATGGATGGCGGTGCGCACGACATCACCGGGCTTTTTGTCGGGGCATACGGCATGCACGTCATAACCGAGCATGAGCAGCATTTGAAAAGGCACCATCACTTCATAATCTTCTACATAATCACCGGTCAGTACCAGAATTTTTTTCATAGTATTTCTCCTGCGGTTCCGGGCCTGCATAAAGCAGCGCCCGAAAAACGGTTTGCGCCCGGCATGACGGCCTTATGTCGCCCTTGCCTTGAGCGTATTTATGTTTATATATGCTGGTACTGCCCAGAGCAAGCGCCTGTTCGGCACGGTCTGCACGGCCCAACGCGGCCTTGATGCAGCCAGCACGGTGTAATCAAAGAATGTTTCAGGAGTATGAGTATGCCCATGTTTGACTTTGTCTGCACTGCCTGCAGAAACAAGTTTGAAGAACTGGTTTTTGGCGATGAATCTCCGGCCTGCCCCCAGTGCGGCGCGGCCAGCGAAAGGCAGATGTGCGTTCCAAGTCCTCTTAAAACCGGGGCCTTCCCCTATAAACCCGGCCCGGTACGGCCCATGGGCAAAGGCATGCCCACCTGCGCTGCGGGTTCCTGTTCCGCAGGCGCTTGCGGCAGCGGCAGCTCGGGCGGCTCATCTTGAGGCACATAGGGCCTGTTGCCCGTTCGCCGGAGGCCAAGCGCCTTTTCAGGCGGACAGAAAACAGTGCCTTGATAATCCGGTGGATTATCTGAAAAAAATCAGCCCTTGGCTCGACATGCCAAGGGCTTTCTTGCATTCGTCAAGGGCTTGCTCTACACTTGGCGCAATACTCTATTATGGGAAGGAACTTATGCTCCGTAGCATGACCGGCTTTGGCCGCTGCCTCGTTGAAAATATCCGCACAATCCAGCAATGGGAGGTCAAAAGCGTCAACAGCCGCCACCTTGACCTCAAATGGCGTCTCCCGCTGACCGTGCGCAGTCTTGAGCCCCGCCTTGAAAAAGTCGTTCGCCGCTTCGCCTCGCGCGGGCGGGTGGACATCAGCCTGACCCTGCAATACGCCCCCGGCGAGGTTCCTGTTGCGCGCTTTGACGCCGGACAGGCCAATGCCATGCTTGACAGCCTGTTCAGCCTGGCGCAGGCCAGGGGCGATGATTTCACGCCGGACTACGGCGCGCTCATGCAGATTCCCTCGCTCTGGAATGACACCAGCGATGAAATGGATGAAGATGTGACCACCAGCCTTGAAGAAGGGCTGGCACTTGCCCTTGAAGACTGGAACGAAGCCCGCGCTGCCGAAGGCCGCGCCCTGGCCACAGACATGCATTCACGCATTCTGCGCATGGAAGAATGGACAGGCCTTATCGCAGAGCGCGCGCCGGCCATAAAAGAAGAACGCGCCAATATCATGCGCGAGCGCCTGGGCGAGGCTTTGGCCCAAAACGGGCAAGAGCTGGAAGAAGGCCGCTTTTTGCAGGAAATTGTGGTTCTTGCCGACCGCCTGGATGTGAGCGAAGAGCTTACCCGCCTTTCAACCCATCTTGCACGTCTGCACGACCTCTTGCAGGCTGGCCGCGATGCGGGCCGCCGCCTCGATTTTACCCTTCAGGAATGCTTTCGCGAAATCAACACGTGTGGCAACAAGCTGCCCGATGTGCAGTTGTCGCGCCTTGTGGTAGACTTCAAGAATGAACTGGAGAAATGCCGCGAGCAGGTCCAGAATCTGGAATAGGTCATGTCCCGCGAACGACTCATCAATATCGGTTTCGGAAACTATGTGCTGGCGGCCAGGGTTGTAGGCATTGTCAGCCCCGCGTCTTCGCCCATGAAGCGCTTGCGTGAAGACGCGCGCGCGCAGGGGCGGCTCATTGACGCAACCCAGGGGCGTAAAACACGCTCCATCATTGTGACAGACTCCAACCACGTCATTCTTTCATCCATACAACCTGAAACCATTAGCCAGCGCTTTGCGCAAGAGGAAGGAATCTGATGCCCCGACAAGGCATTGCTCTGGTTCTGAGCGCCCCCTCCGGGGCTGGAAAAACAACATTGGTTCAACGTCTGCTGCGGGCCTTTCCCCTGCTGAGCTATTCTGTTTCCTGCACCACACGCCAGCCCCGGCAGGGCGAAGTGGACGGCAAGGATTATATATTCATCAGCCGTGAAGAATTTGAAGAGCACCGTGCCCAAGGCTATTTTGCCGAATGGGCCGAGGTTCACGGCAACTTTTACGGCACACCGCTGGCCCCAGTGAAAGATAAGCTGCGCCTTGGGCAAGACCTGATCTTTGATATTGATGTGCAGGGTGCGGCCCAGTTGAAGCTTTCGCTCACTGAGGCTGTCTTTGTTTTCATCCTGCCGCCAGGCATGATTGAGCTTGAGCGCCGCCTGCGCAGCCGTGGGCTTGATGATGAAAAAACCATCGAGCGCCGTCTGGTCAATGCCCGGCAAGAAATACTTGAAGCCCGCTGGTATGACGCGCTTGTGGTCAATGACAATCTGGATGTGGCCTATGATGAGCTGCGCTCGGTTTTTGTGGCGGCGAGCCTTGCCCCCAACCGCAACCCCGACTTGTCAGAAATTGTGCTGCAAGGCTGAGCCGCTGCCCGTGACGGCAACCATGCCGCAAGGCAGCCACGTATATTTTATGGACGCCACGAACCGGACAAAAGCATGAAAACCGCAAATACCGTTCCACAACTTATGGTGGCGCTTGATGTGCCACGCCGAGAAGAAGGCCTTGCCCTTGCCCGCACATTGGCGGGCACCGCGCCCTGGTGCAAGGTGGGTATGGAGATGTTTACCCACGCAGGCCCACCCTTGCTTGAAGACCTGGCCGCTCTGGGCTATAATATTTTTCTGGATCTCAAGTTTTATGACATACCGAACACGGTGGCTCAAGCCGTCAAGGCGGCTTCGGCTGTTGGCGTAAACATGCTCACCCTGCATTGTCAGGGCGGTGAGCGCATGTGCCGAGCTGCGCGAGAGGCTGTTAGCAGCCTGCCCGGCCAAGGGCCGCTGCTTTTCGGCGTTACCGTGCTGACCAGCTTTGCCCAGGGCGAAATGCCCGGCATCACCGCCGAACTGCCGGACTTTGCCCGCGCCCTCGCCACAAAAGCGCAAAGCTGGGGGCTGGACGGCGTGGTCTGTTCCGGCCACGAAGCCGCGGCTATCAAGGCTGCCTGCCCCTCCCTCATGTGCCTTTGCCCCGGCATCCGCCCATCGGGCTCGGTGGCGGATGACCAGCGCCGCGTCATGACGCCGGCACAGGCTATAGCCGCAGGGGCAGACTACCTTGTGGTGGGCAGACCCATTATTGCCGCTCCTGACCCGCTTATGGCGGCAAAACAGATTCTGGCGGAAATGGCTTCCGCCGTATAAAGAACGAGGTTTTTCATGTCCGGCCAAAATACCACGGAAAACCCGCACCCCGCGGCGCATGCGCCAATCGCTCCGGCCCAAAAGGCCGAGGTGCGCGGCGTGTTTTCCACTCAGGAAGTTCGCCGGGTAGGCACAGGCACCACCTCTCGTAAAACTGTACAAAAAACATTCTGGTTCATTGAGCAGCACGGCAATGTTATCGAATGCCAGCCGCTCAATACCAACTATGTGCCCAGCGGCCCCAAGCGCAAAATCACCATGGATGAACTTATCGCCAAGTTCGCCCCGGAACCGGAGTTTTACCTCAACTCTGTCTATCCCAAAATGCAGGAAATGCAGCGGGCTGTTGACAATGGTGATGAACGCCGTGAAAAAGGTGAAAATTTTACTGCGGAATTCGAATATTCCCGCGCGCTCAACATTGACGAAGACAATGTTCGCGCCAATTTCGGCATCGGCCTCACATATCTTGAGCGTGGCGACGCCGCCAAGGCCCAGAACATTTTTGAGCGCCTGGTCAAGCTTGACGGCGCCTTTGAGCCGGAACACAAACACCTGTTCAACGATTTCGGCATCAGCCTGCGCAAAAATAAAATGCTGCAACAGTCGCTGGAATATTATCAGCGCGCCCTGGAATTGAGCCAGAGTGATGAAAACCTTTATATGAACCTTGCGCGGGTATTGCTGGAAACCAAAGACCTCGGCGCTTGTGTGGACAACCTGCTCAAAGCCCTTGAACTGGCCCCCAGGCATGAACCCTCGCTCAAGTTTCTGGCCTGGCTCATCCAAAACAAACTGGTTCCCGCCGACAAGGTGGACGGCGTGCGCGCCGCCCTGCAGGCCGTAACCCAGAACACCGGCAACGCCTCCTGAGACAGGCGGGCTCAGAGGTTTCGTGAAAAACTGGCTTTTTCGTTCGCCGCCCGCAAGCGGCCCCGCGTGTCTGCCCACCGACTGGGCAGAAGAGCTTTCCATCTCGCCCCTTCTTCTTGAGGTGCTCTGGAAGCGTGGCTTTGCGCATAAGCAGGCCATCAATACCTTTCTGGACGCCCGCCTGGACAGCCTGACCCCGCCTCACCTCTGGCCCCAGTTGCCCGAGGCCGCCCAACTGCTGGCAGACGAACTGCTGGCAGGGAAAAAATTGGCCGTGTGGGGCGACTATGATGTGGATGGAATAACCGCCTCCACTCTGGTGCTGGAAGTGCTGGAAAGCCACGGCATTGAAGCTCTCTGGCATATTCCTGACCGCAGAACAGAAGGCTATGGGCTGAATGTGGCGCAAATAGATGCGCTGGCTGCGCAGGGCTGCCGCATACTGCTCACCGTAGACTGCGGCATTGCCGATACAGAAGCCGTGCGCCATGCGCGGCAGCTTGGCATGACCGTTGTTGTGTCCGATCATCACCTGCCCCAGGAAGATCTGCCCCCTGCCCACGCCTTTTGCAATCCCCGCATGTGCCCTGATTCCGTGCCCTGCCCGCACCTGGCGGGCGTGGGTGTGGCCTTTTATCTTATGGGAGCTGTCAACGCGGCCCTGGCTCCGCATACGGGTAAACGGCACAGAATGGATCAGAGCCTTGACCTTGTGGCCCTGGGAACCCTGGCCGACATCATGCCCCTGACCAGCGAAAACCGCATTCTGGTTCGCGGCGGGCTTGGGCATCTGGCCGAGGCCTCTCGCCCAGGCATAGCAGCCCTTAAGGTTGCCAGCAGCTTTGATGCCAAAGCCCGGCTCACCAGCGGCCAGGTAAGCTTTCAGCTTGTGCCGCGCATCAATGCGGCCGGGCGCATTGGCGACGGGGGCCTGGCGCTGCGCCTTTTACGGCAAAAAGACTTTTCTGCCGCCCTGCCCCTTGCCCAGCAACTTGATCAGCTCAACACCGAACGCAAGCAGGCGGAAAACACTATCCACAGCGAGGCCCGCGCTCAAGCGCTGGACATGCTCTCGCGCGAGCCAAGGGGCAGTCTTGTGCTATACGGGCAAGATTGGCACCCGGGTATCGTGGGCATTGTGGCTTCGCGGATTGTGGAAGAATTTTACCGGCCCACCATTATCCTCTGCCAGGATCAGGGCAGCCTCAAGGGGTCTGGCCGCTCTGTGCGGGAATTTGATTTGCACGCCGGTTTGAGCCAGACCGCCCACAGCCTTTCGGCTTTTGGCGGCCACAGGCTGGCTGCGGGCCTTCGCCTGCCCCAGGAAAATCTGGCCCGCTTTCGCGCGGAATTTGAAGACTTTGTTACCCAACAGCTGGGCACAAATCCCCTCAGCCCCAGCCTGATGCTGGAATGCCAACTGGACTTTGCCCAGGCCAGTGACCAGAGCTTTCTTAAAGAACTGGAAATGCTCCAACCTTTTGGCCCCGGCAATGCCGAACCGGTCTTTGCCTCGCCGCCGCTTCTCGTTAAAGAACGCGCGCCCTTGGGCCGCAGCGGCGAACACGTGCGCCTGCGCCTTCAGGATGAGCACAGCGGCCTCATCCTTTCAGCCAAAGCATGGCGCATGGCCCAAGCGCTGACGCCCGCCATAATCGGCAAACGCATCCGCGTGGCCTACACCCCCCGCCTTGATACCTATAACGGCATAACGTCCGTTGATGTGGGCATCAAGGACTGGCAACCCGCCTCCTGACCACCAACTGGTGGTCGTGCCGTGAGCGTTTGAAGTGCGCTGTGGGAGAGAAGCCCTGGAGCAGCCCGCGTATAAAATGCTTTGTGGGGGAGGGCCCCTTTTGCAAAAGGGGCCCTCCCCCACACCCCCACCCCCTAAAACCTTTACTCCTGTCGCCATCCGCCGCGGGAGTTCCCCCTGCCCTCACGCGCGTATGGGCGAGGGGGGGTGGCTGTAAATGTTTCGGCACAAGCTCAAGCGTAGGGCGATTCTGTATGGGCTTCTTTAAAAAAAACCGACGGTTGCAAAATAACAATCTCATCACAGTTTTTGTCAAATTCCCACAAGCCACGATCCTGCGCCTGACGCATGACCTTGTAAAGCGATATACGATGCATGCCTAGCAAGTCGGCCATTTCCCGATACGAAAGATCCCGTTTGGCGCGCAAGGGCGCAGAACCGGGAACAAGGCGCGAAGCAAGGTATTTGCACACCCTTGTCAATTGTGATTCAAGGCTGAGCGACACAAGTTGCAGTGAAAGCAGCGTTACTTTGGTCGCATAGCTCTGGCACAGGTTGAGCAACAGATCCGGCTTTTCTTTGCCAAACTTTTGCACTTCCTGCAGGCTAAAGGTGTGCAGATAGCAGTTTTCCGTGCATTCATGATAAAATCTTATATCACCCAGCCGTAGCAGGCTTTTTTCTTCTTGGCTGCTGAAGAGGGGCACTTCATTAAAGCAGCAGCCGTCCCCCAGATACCAAAGGGTTTTTTCGCCGCCATCAGACGACAGCGCTATCAGACGCACCCTGCCGCTGACAAGAAAATGCATCTTGTCGGATTCGTCGGCAAATTTATAGCCCTTTTTCCATAAACGCGGCTTGCCAGTTACCATCTCACGCCAACATTCGTTATGATTGAGTAATTCTGTAAAAGACACGGGATTTCCCCTTTAGTGAAAGGGTTATATTCCTGCCAAAGAATAGCCGAACAAAACAGCACGATGATCATTTCTGCACGTGGGAGCGCAGAAGACAAATACACTGCGGGCTAAGCCGTCGGGCAGACCAACCTTGCACACAGAAAAAACACCACAAAAGAATATGCTTTTTTCAAGCAATACCTTTTGCTGGCTTCAAGCCTTATCCTGCTGCAGCATATTTTCACTAACACCGTGATACCACTCAGCCCTTGAGAAACTTATCCCATGGCCGCCCTGCAGTCCACCGCACGCTGGATAAAAAGTATTATTTAGCTGTTGCCAAACTAACTCGCTCTTTTTGTGAATATTGTTGCAATGACAACATTTCCCCCCGACTTCAAGAGATAACATGCATTTCACCAACAAATTGTCCACATCAACCATAGCAATATGGACAGATTGTGCAAAAAAACGCCAGACCATTAGGAGGTTCTTATGGGACACCCAACTATTTACCCTACCGGTGTGACTGTTTACAATCCTGAAAAAGCCTGGAGCGGCTTTACCATTATTCAAGCTCCCGACAACGGCGCCCTGTTGCTCGGCATGAACGGCCATGAAATTCGCATGTGGAAAGACGTGCATGGCTTCCCCAACAAAATGTTCCCCGGCGGCATGCTTATGGGCAGCACCGGAACCCGCCACCCCAAGCACGGCCTTCAAGACCAGCTTGACCTCGTGCAGATTGACTGGGACGGCAACATTGTGTGGAAGTTTGACCGCGCAGAATTCATCGAAGATCCGGGCATGGAAGGCCGCTGGATGGCTCGCCAGCACCACGACTTCCAGCGTGAAGGCAGCTCCACCGGCTACTACGCGCCCGGTCAGGAACCCAAGATCGACTCCGGCAACACTCTGGTGCTTTGCCATAAGAACACCGTCAATCCCTACATCAGCGACAAAATGCTGGTCGACGACGTTATCTATGAAGTAACATGGGACGGCGACATCGTGTGGGAATGGAACTGCGCCGACCACGTTGAAGATATGGGCTTTACCGAAGAAGCCCGCAACGCCATGTGCCGTGACCCCAACTACCGCGGCGGAACCATCATGGAAAACGCCCCCGGCGTGGGCGACTGGATGCACGTCAACTCCATGTCCACCCTTGGGCCCAACAAATGGTTTGACGCTGGTGATGCGCGCTTCCACCCCGACAATATCATCATTGACGGTCGTGAAACCAACATCATCCTTATCCTCGACAAAAAAACCGGCAAGATCGTATGGCAGCTCGGCCCCGACTATGATCGCAGCCCCGAAGCCAAAGCCATCGGCTGGATCATTGGCCAGCACCATGCCCACATGATCCCCCGCGGTCTGCCGGGCGAAGGCAATATTCTTGTGTATGACAACGGCGGCTGGGGCGGTTACGGCAGCCCCAACCCCGGCGCCCCCCGTGGCGTCAAGGCTGCCCAGCGTGACTATTCCCGCGTGCTCGAAATCGACCCCGTGGCCATGAAGATCGTGTGGCAGTACACGCCGCATGAAGCTGGCTTCCTTGTTCCCCTGGATGCCTCGCGCTTCTACAGCCCCTTCATCAGCTCGGCCCAGCGCCTGCCCAACGGCAACACCCTCATCTGCGAAGGCTCTGACGGCCGCGTATTTGAAGTGACGGCCGAACACGAAATCGTGTGGGAATACATCTGCCCCTACAAGGGCCATATCAGCCTGCCCATGAACTGGGTATACCGCGCCTACCGCCTGCCCTACTCCTGGGTGCCGCAGGCCGACGTGCCCGAAGAAAAAGCCATCGAACCCCTGGTGGTCAAAGACTTCCGCGTGCCTGGCGCAGCCCCCTTCGGGCCCATGTCCACCGTTAAGGTTAAGGGAACCGTCGGCTACTACAGCGGCGCCGGACACTGCGTAGCTGCCACCGAATAACGATTCCCCGTTTTGCCATCCCCTCCATGAAAATGAGGCCCCGGTATCTGCCACCGGGGCCTCATGCTTTTTAGAGCAGACTACTTTTAAGGATACATATCCTCCGAGGTTAAGGCACGCTCGCTTCGACGTTTATGCTCTGCCGTGCGCATGACTGCTTTCGGATGCGCCATTCGTGGCTGACCCGCTCTGCCGCAAGATGACAAACAATTGCCACGGCAATCGCCTACACATACGCGCGCCACACGCAAAAGACTCGGACAATGGAGCACGTGCAAGCGCCTCCCCCGACAAGCGCCCTCTCCCGACAAACGCCCTCTTCCGACAAGCGCCTACATAGCAAAAGCCCACACGCGCAAGCATCCGGCAATCCCCTGTAATGCCCCCCCGCTCAAAATCCCCTCGCCTTGTTCTGCCCCCTGCCCCCTGCCCCTGCCCCCTGCCACCAATCAGTTTGGCAGAGGTGGTGCAGACCCTGACGGCTTTGCCACAACAAAAAGGGCGACGGAGCATTCCGTCGCCCTTATGAGCTCGCTGTGTGATCAAGAAAACAGAGTAGGATAAGCTTGAGACAGAGCTATGCTCGGAATCCATGGCCTCTGGGCCCCTGAACCGTGTTATCACCAGCGCCTTGCCAGGCATTTTAGCGGCGACTTTTTCCTTGATATACCAAGGAAAACCCTCTCGTGACAACACTCCCAAGGTCAGGGGCGTTCCTGTAGCAGATGGCAACAGGGCTAAAGGTTTTGTGGGGTGGTGGCGTGGGGGGGCCCTTTTGTAAAAGGGGCCTCCCCCACAAAGCACTTCATGTGCACTCTACATCTAGATCTAAATCTAGAATGTATAGCGGAACGACACTGAAACGCGCCAGTTGTCTTCGTACTGCGAATCTTCCACACCGCGCCAGGTGTCAGGATCAAGATGGAGTTTCACGTAAGCGCCTTCCAGGTTCACATGAAAGTTTTCATACATCTTGTAGGTATTGGAGATGCTGGCTTCCCAGGCGCTGTCCGTAGTGGTCAGATAGGCCATGGGGCCGTCAGCCCTGGTGGGATAGGAAGTCATATTGGCATTCTTGGGCATATCAGCGCTGTTGGTTCCCCAGAAGTAGGCGAACTTGAGCGTGTGCTTGAGGTCGTCAATGAGGCTCACATCGGCGAGGCTGGCCACAAAGCCCGTCAGACCACTGGGGTTATGCCCAAGCACCTTCCACGTATCCAGGTCAAAAAAGCCGCCACCAAAGCCCAGGGGCGTTATCGGCCAGGGCGAGTTGAACACAGGCAGACGTTCCGAGCCGTTGTACGGATTGTCGTCATCGCCGCTGCCGTACCAAGCCAGAATTCCGGGTTTACCCCAATTCAGCTTATAATCCAGGCGCATGGCTGTATACCAGCCTTCGCGGCGCAGCTGAAAGGTTTTGCCAGGCCCTTTGGGGTCAAACAGATTGTAGTTTTGCAATTCGCCCATATCCACACAACCATATGTGGCATCAACAGCGATATCCCACGGCTCCCACTGGCTCAGGTTAGCAGTGATGCCGCCCCACCAGCCGTTACCCCAAGTATTGTTGGCATTGCGGTAGGTTCTTTCAAAAGTCTGAAAATAGTTCATGCCGCTGCCCAGAACAGGCATCAGCCCGCCGCGCGGGGCGAAGATGGCCGGTTCACGCTGACCAGGGTTGTCATTGATGCCGCGCAGGCTGTTTTCGCCCATAAGAGCATACATGCCCCAGGGAGAAATTTTAATTCCGTCGGCTCTGACCGGCAGCACCAAGGCAAAAACATCCAGGTTGTCCAGATAATTTCTATCCAGTCTGCCGTTCTGTGTATTTTGCGAGTTGTCATTATAAGGGCGGCCCCAGAACCCGGTTGCCCCCACTGAAAAATCGTTATTCTTGTAGATGGGCGTGTTTACCGTAATACCCGCGGAAAACTGCCCGTATACGGCGCTCCAGTCAGTAACAAAGCCGGGCAGCAGCATGGGCTGCATACCCATGCGCACCTTGGTCTGCGTCTTGGGTATAACCCAGTCAATATACGCCGCGCGCACACCAACGACATTATTGGCGTCAGCGCCAAGAGCCGCTCCGTCTCTGGCCGAACCCCAGTATTGGCCACCAGTGCCGACGGTGATCATCAGGCTGCCCGACACGTTTTCGCTGGCCACCGCATCTATTTGCGTACGCAAACGCTGCAGAGCCTGAAAAGTGTCGTTGCTGCCCACGCCAAGCGGGGCAACGTTGGAAGTTTCAAAGCTGATTTCAAAAGCGCCTTTGACTTTGAAGTCAATGGCTTGACCGTGTACGGGAACCAATACGGTCAGACAGAAAAGCAATAGACCGGTAATGCGAATGCCGATTGTCCTCATGTGCTCCTCCTGTGAAAAATGGTGCGCCTCCTACACCTCCCGTCATCCTTCACAAGGAAAATGGCCTGTTATGCCCCTATTCATCGTTGCCTATGCAACGTTTTTCCAAAAAAGCCCTTTTTTCACATAAATAAATGACAATACGACACAATTAGACAAGCTTCTGTTATAATTGTATTTATTTACAGTTGTGAAAAATATCTTCCAAAAACGTTGCGCCTACAACAATAAATAACCAGCAGCTAACTATTAATAGCACAACCTCCTTCTCCCGTTGATATTTTTTTCAAAAAACTTGAAAACTCAAGTACAGCCATGATTCAAAGGGGAAATTCATGCCCGGCCAAGAAAGAATCAGTAATAACTACTTTGATGGACTAAAAGTCTGTGGTCGCCATAAAGCAGTGTTCTTTATTATTATGGTGGCTTATTTTTGTGAACAGATGGATAACTGGAACTTCGGTTTCATCGCCCCGGCCCTGATGCAGCACTGGGGCCTGACCATGAAGGATATCGGCACGGTTACCTTCTGGTATTTTGCGGCCATGACCTGCGGCGGGTTTATGGGCGGCTTTATTTCTGATATGATCGGGCGCCGCAAAACCTTTCTGATCGCCATTACGCTATTTTCCACAGCATCCATTATCAACGGGCTCACAGACGATTTCCATGTTTTCGTAGCTTCGCGTGCGCTTACGGGCTTTGGCGTTTTTTGCCTCATGGTCTGCTCACAAGCCTATATTGCCGAAATGGCTCCGGCAGAAAGCCGGGGCAAGTGGCAAACCTTGTGGCGGGCGTGGGCTTTTGCGCCGTACCAGTTATCGGCCTGCTCTGCCGCATCATCATTCCCTTGCATGAAGAAGCATGGCGTTATATTTTCTACTTGGGTGGCCTGGGCTACATTGCCCTGTTCATCGCCTGGAAGTATCTTGATGAATCGCCCCGCTGGCTTGTGAGCCGGGGCCGCATCAAAGAAGCCGAAGAGGTCATGCTTGACCTTACCCACATGCATATTGACCTCTCCGAAGCCGCCGCCAGGGGCAGCACCCAGAAAACTCCCATCAAGGAAGTGCTGCTGGGCATGATCAGCCCAAAGTACATAAAGCGCACCCTGGTTATTTTGGCGGTTGTGCTTTGCATCAACCCGGCTACCTTTGTTGTGACAAACTGGACAGCCACCCTGCTCAAGGCGCACGGATTTTCTCTTGAACAATGCCTGATGGCCACTACGCTTATTTCCATCGGCGTTCCCCTTGGGCTTTTTGTATCTAGCGGATTTACCGACATGGGCGGGCGCAAAATCCCCCTGGTTGTCATGCTTGTTTTCATGGCAATTCTTGCGCCCATATTCGGCAACGTCACCAATTACTGGGTTATTGTTGCCGTGGGCGGGCTGCTTACCGCTTTCATCATGGGCATGGGATTCACCTTTTTTTCGTACACCGCGGAATCCTATCCCACGCAGCTGCGTAATACAGCCACGGGCTTTCACTCTTCCATCGGCCGCCTTGCGGTAGCTTTTTCACAACCTCTCATTCCTGTTGTGTATGCAGCATACAGCTTTGACGGTGTGTTTTATATCTTTAGCGCGCTTTGCATTGTGCCCGCCTTTGTGCTGGCCGTATGGGGAGCGCGCACGGGCGGCAAGTCCCTTGAGGATATTGCCTAAAACAATTGCATAAACCTTTCTTTGGCCGCGGCGCGAACAGGTGCGTAAAGCCTGTTCGCGCCGCGGTCACGTAAAGGCAAACCGCCAAGGAGTATCGCCATGAGCATAACCCTTTACACCGCCCCCGAGTGCATACGCTGTAAAATAGTCAAAGCCTTTCTTGAAGAACGCGGGCAGGAATATGCCACAGTAGACTTCAAAGCCGATGCGCAAACCTTCAACACCTTCTACCGCACCAACCGCAAGGCCATTTACCGCAACCCTGAAGGTGTGGAATTTCCGCTGTTTGATGACGGCAAGGTCATCAAGCAGGGTTCTGGTGAAATCATCGCCTATCTGCTTTCCGGCCTTGAGATGGAATGCTGCGTAACCAGAAGCGATATGCTTCATGGCAAAATCGCTGGAATCTACCCTTCTCTTTGTCCTGATGCGCATGAAGAAAACCTGCTTATCCTTGTTGATCGCCTTGCCAAGGGCGGCCTGCAGGTTTGGTTGCAGGTGGACGGCCGCAAGCCCCACCTGCTGGAAAAGCTGCTGCAGATCAAGAATGTCCACGTCATCCTGAACGTGGTGGGCGGGGCCGATGCCGCCAGCCGTCTCTTCGGCGGCGCACCCACCATAGAAGATCTGGCGAAAACCATTGCTCTTGTGCAGGCCTCTGCCGACGGCATCATCCGCTTTCTTGCGGTTCCCCACCCTGGCGACGACGGCCAGTGGGCATGGCCCCAGCGCACCGACGCAGCTGCGGCAGCACAAATGGTGGCCCAGGCCTGCGCTCAGCCCACCCTGCCCTATCTTATCGCCGCCATCACGCCCGATATGGCTTGGGACATGCGCGGCCTGAGCGCCCTGACCGAGCAGGAGCTGCTTGTTTACCGCTCCGCTTCCCGCCAGTTCCTTTTCAAAGCCGACATCGCGAAATAGGGGGCAGACGTGCAGTCTTTTGACGTAATAATCATAGGTGGAGGCCCCGGCGGAACCACAGCAGCCCGCATCCTGGCCCAGGGCGGGAAAAAAGTTGCGCTGGTAGAAGACAAGCACTGGGGCGGCACATGCCTGAACTGTGGCTGCATCCCCACCAAAATGCTGCTCGGCGCTGTGGCTCCCGCCAGCCTGCTGCGCGCTCAGGAGCGCCTGCGGGTTGTCAAGGGCGACATACAGGTGGATTTTACCGCCCTGCAAGGGCGCGTCAGCCGCTTTATCAAAGGCACAAGCCAAACGCTCGCCAAAAGCCTGACCGGGCTCGGCATTACGCTGTTTGAAGGGCGCGGTGCCTGCCTGGAACGCAAAGACGGGCTGGCGCATGTGCGGGTTACCGGTGCTGAAACACAAACGGATATTGCCGCCACCGACGTTATCCTGGCCTGCGGTACAACATCCGCCGCTTTTCCCGGCCTTGCGCCCGACCACCAGTGCGTGCTGGACAGCACAGACCTGTTGCAATCGGCTGCTGCTCCCGAAAGCCTGATCATTGTGGGCGCCGGAGCCATTGGCCTTGAAATGGCAGACTTTTTTTCAGCCATGGGCAGCAAGGTCACGGTGGTGGAAGCGGCTGCGCATATCGCCCCCACTGAAGATGACGACATCGCAAAAGAAATGCTCCGCGCCCTGACCAAGAGCGGCATAAGCTGCCTTGAAGCAACCAAGGCCAAAGATCTGCGCACTGTAGACGGCAAAGCCCAGCTCAGCCTGGAAGACGGAACAGTCATAACCGCTGCCAAAGCCCTTGTGGCCGTTGGCCGCAGCCCCAATAGCCAGGAGCTTGGCGTGGAAAATCTGGGCGGAACAAAAACCCCCAGAGGCTACGCCCAGGTGGATGCAAACCTGCAGTGCGCTTCGGGCCTCTACGCCGTGGGCGACATCAATGGCCTTACCCTGCTGGCCCATGCCGCCGAACATCAGGGCGCCTACGTAGCCCGCCGCATTCTCGGCCAGACCGACAGCCCCTACGCACCTGGCCCAGTGCCTTCCTGCGTTTATGGCGGCACGGAAATCATGCGCGTTGGGCAGACAGCCACCGCCTTGCTGCGACAGGGCAAAGCCGTTGAAGTTTCTCAGGCGCCCCTTTCTATGAATCCCATTGCCCAGGCAAGCGGCGGCACAGCCGGCTTTGTAAAAGTTGTCTGGAGCCAGGGGCGCATTGAAGGCATCGCTGCCATCGGCGCGGGTGTGTCGCACCTGGTGACCGTGGCCCAGATGCTGCTCAAAGAGGGCTACAGCGAGCACAAGCTGCACGAAATCATGTTTGCCCACCCCACGCTGGATGAAATTGTACCCATGGCCATCAATGCGCCCAAAAAGGCCGTGACTGCCGAATAATTGCCCACAGGCAAGGAGACATCATGAATTTTCCCGATGACAGAACGTACCACGCCGAACACCTTTGGGCTCAGGAACAGGCTGACGGCTCGTGGCTGATCGGCATCACCGATTATGCCCAGGATCAGCTCGGCAGCGTTATTTTTGTGGACTTGCCCGAATTGGGAACCCAGTTCGAGCAAGGCAAGTCCTGCGCGTCCATTGAATCGGTAAAGGTAACCAGCGATGCGATCATGCCCATTTCCGGCACAGTGCTCGCCACCAACGAGGCCCTTGGCGACACGCCCGAGCTGCTCAATACCGACCCCTACGGCCAAGGCTGGCTCATTCGGGTAACGGCCACCCCATACGATGCGGCAGCCTGCATAAGCAACGAAGCCTATAAGGCCATGGTTGGAGCCTAAACCCCTGAGGCAGATTAACTTTTTCAAAGTTACATCGCTCTAGTCCAGAGGGTCAGGGTGGGCTTGCTGGCCCAACCTGCTCAGACCGCAAAATCCCCGATAGCTCGCTATCGGGGATTTTATTTGGGGCTGTGCCAGATAACTATTTTATTTTGAAGAAAAGCAGGTGGTTTCATTGCAAACGGCTGCTTTTTACTAAAGCAGGTTGACAAAGGTCAAGGGCTTTTGTACCAATTGGTAAACACATTACCAAGAGGTACAGACATGAACATTTTCGTACGCCACCAATCCCCTCTTTCCAAAAAATCCATTATTCTGGCAGGCCTTGGCGGCCTTTTGGGTATTGCGCTTACAGGGGCGCTCACGGTCTATGGCGCAGCCCCCTTGCTTATGGCGCCCTTTGGGGCCAGCTGCGTACTGCTGTTTACCGTGCCCGATAGCCCCCTTTCGCAACCAGCCAACGTCATTGGCGGGCATGCTGTCTCCACCCTTGTGGGGCTATTGCTGCGCATGGCTCTGCCCGATCAGTGGTGGGCCTGGGCGCTGGCTGTTGGCCTGGCCATTGGCCTGATGGCGGCTTTGCGCGTAACGCATCCGCCCGCAGGCGCAGACCCACTGGTGGTCTTTGCGGCCAACCCTGGTTTTGAATATCTGCTTTTCCCCGTGCTCACAGGCAGTTGCCTTCTTGTGGGCATAGCGGCTATCTTCCATAAGGCAAGTGGAACTCTTTACCCCAGGAAAAAGTAATGGCCCGCATAGTGGCAGAGCGCGGGGACATCATCCCGGCGCTTGGCGAACTCTTTCGTGAATATGGCTTTGAAGGCGCAAGCCTCAAGATTATCAGCGAGCGCACAGGCCTTGGCAAAGGCAGCCTGTATCACTTCTTTCCCGGCGGCAAAGAAGAGATGGCAAGCGCCGTGCTCAAGGACGTCAGCGCATGGTTTGAAGAGAAAATCTTTGCGCCTCTGGAATGCGCTACGCCAGAAAAGGCGCTTCCGTGCATGTTCGAGGCAGTGACAGAATATTTCAAGTCTGGCCGCCGCGTTTGCCTTGTAGGGGCTTTTGCCCTTAACGAGAGCCGCAGTCGCTTTCCCCTGGCCATCAATAGCTATTTTTTACGCTGGGTGCAGGCGCTGACCAACTGCCTTGTGCGTGGCGGCCTGAGCCAGCCCAGGGCGCATGCGCTGGCGCAGGAGGTGGTAGCCGGCATTCAGGGGGCCATCATCCTTTCAAGGGCACTGGATGCTACAGAGCCCTTCATGAACGTTATGCAGCGCCTGCAAGGCCATTGTCAGAACAGTGCCACGGCTGTGGCAGGCTCGGGCAGCTTGTGAGGGAAAGCCCCTTTAAAGCACGTTTACGGGCTCTATGGCGGGAGCGGCCAAAGCTCCTTGTGGGGTTAAGAGGCTTTGCGGGAGATGCCTCTTTTGAAAAATGGTCGCCTCCCCTGTAATACCCCCTGTAATGTTCCCACACCCCACACCCCCAGCCCCCAAAACCTTTATTTTTGTTCAAGCTGCCACAGGAATTCTCCTAACCACCCATTTTCATATACCCCCCAATATTGCCCCTTATGCTTGTTGGCTGGTTGTCGTTTATGAACATCACTGACAATCGCACATCGCAAAAAACAAAGAATCCCAAGGTGTTTTATACAACCTTGGGATTCTTTGACGAAATATTGGTAGCAAGGGAGGGATTTGAACCCCCGACACTGCGGGTATGAACCGCATGCTCTAACCAACTGAGCTACCTTGCCGTACGCTCGCCCTCAAGCGGCGCGACGATCTAAATATAAGATTTGGCCGTTCTTGGCAAGCAAAATTTTTCCAATTAGCTGTGCCTGTTCGTTTTTCCTACATTTTTGTTTTTACGAGACGCCTTTGGGCCTCAAAAAACTGCTGTTCTTGAACCGCACAAAAAATATTCCGAAAAACCACCATGCGCCTTACCCGCGTAAACAACTTTGCAAAGACCTTTGCCACTGTGTTGCATTTTTGCGCGCACCGGGCGCAAAAAGCAGCATCTTGGGGCAATGCCTGCAAAGCACTCCAGGGGCAGTTGCTAGTTCACCATAAAATAATACACAAAGGGCGCGATCAACAAGCGGTAGCAGGCAAAAGGCACCAGGGTCATCCGCCCCACAAGGGCCACAAAAACCTTTACCGCCAGCAACGCTGATACAAAAGAACCAATCATGCCCACCATAAAAAAGGGAATGTCCGCAACGGTGAACATGCCAAGATTCTTCAACAGATCATAGCCTGTGGCGGCAACCATAATGGGCACTGCCGCAATAAAGGAATATTCCGCCGCCAGCGGCCTTCTGGCTCCCAGCAGCATGCCGCCCATAATGGTGGCCGCCGAGCGCGAAAAACCCGGCCAAAGAGCCAGGCACTGAAAGCAGCCAATGCCCAGCGCCAGGCGCGGGGTCATGTCGTCAAGGCTGATGCATGTGGTTTTGAACTTGCGTTTTTCCACAAGAATCATGCAGAGAGCCCCAACAACCAGGGCAAAAAGCACCGTAGCCGGGCGGAACAGGTATTCCTTGATGTAAGAGTGCAGAAACAGGCCCAGAACACAGGCCGGAAGCGAAGTAAGCATGAGCAGCGCTATGCCGCGCGTGCCAGCAAAACGGGCATAGGGCTGCGGCCTCACAAGCCCCCAGAAGCGCTTCCAGTAAAGAACCACCACGGCCATAATGGCGCCAAGCTGAATAACCACGTTAAACGTGGCGGACTTTTCACCCACAAAGCCAAGCAGATCACTGACCAGAATAAGGTGGCCCGACGACGAAACGGGTAAAAACTCTGTTAAACCTTCAACAATGCTCAAAATTAACGCTGTGAGCAAATTGTCCATAACTGGCCTCGTATATGGGTGCTGTGTGGCGAGTTGCTGTTTGCCCGGCCGCTCCGCCAGACGCAACACAAGCGCGGAGTGTAGCCGTTGCTAAAAGATGGCCCGCAGGTTATACGTGAAAAAAAGGACGTACGCCATGAGTACTGTAATGCCGCAGAGCGAACTGGTGCGCAAAGCCGCCGCCTATCTTGCGGAAGAACGCGCTCGCGATCCCCGCAAAGACCTGTCCCAGCTGCTGGACGAGGCTGGCATGCGCTTTAACCTCACCCCGCTGGACGCCATGTCTCTGGAGCGTCTTTTTAGAAACAGCCCTGCCCCCAAGACAGAATAGCACCGGCCCTTCCCCGGCAAAGGCCTTTCGGCAAGCCCGCAAAGTACGCACAGGCCGCACAGGCCGCCATGAGGCGCTGTCTCCTCAGCCTGCCAACCAATGGCTCCCTTGCTCTTTGCCAAAGCGCGCCAGCATTGCCTGAAAGACGGGTATACAAGAATACGCGCGTCTTTTCAGGCGCTTTGCGCGGCCAGGGCAAAAAGCAAAGGAGCCATATATCTGTGATACGTTAAGCTATTTCGCTGCCGTCCGGCACATTGGCGTCAAGCCCCAGCAGCGCCAGGGAGCTTCCATCCCCGGCCGTAAGCACCATACCGTGCGACATGAGGCCGCGAATTTTGCGCGGCTCAAGATTGAGCACAGCGCAAACCCGCTTTCCGACCACGGTTTCGGGTGCATAGTGCTCGGCAAGGCCCGAGAGTATCTGGCGGGGCTGCCCTTCGCCAAAATCAATTTCCAGGCGCAAAATACGGTCGGCGTTGGGATGCCTTTCAGCCACCAGCACCGTACCCACGCGCATGTCCAGAGCTTTGAAATGGTCAAAGTCAATATTGGGCCTGCCCGAAACCGCCGCGCCCTGGCTGGCAGCACACGCTTCCGCCGCTTTGTCGCCATCGGCTTTTTGCTGCTTGGCCGCCTTCTTCTCTGCCTTGGCCTGCGCTTTTTCTGCCTTGGTCTTTTCAGCTGCGGCCGGATCTTTTTTAACCTCGATGCGCGGGAACAGGTTTGAAGCTTCCGCAACAACAATGCCCGGCACAAGGCCGTCAAGGCTGTTCATTTCGTCTTCAAGCACGGGCACGGGCGGCATGTTTTCCTGCACGCTCTGCCCAAGCTGCTCCAGCATCTTGCCGCAGGCCACGGGCATGACCGGCCACAGGCACAGGGCCGTTTTGCGCATGGCGGCCAACAACACATACATGACCGTAGCAAGGCGCTCCATGTTGCCCTGCTTGTGCAAAGCCCAGGGCGCCTGACTGTCCACATATTTATTGAGCGCGCGCACCAGTTCCCACAAGGCTTCAATCCCCTGTGCAAACTGCACATTGCCAAACAGCTGGCTGAAATTGCGCATGGCGCTGGCGCACAACTCTTCAATGGCCTTGTCTGCCTCGTCAAACGGCTTGGGCGCGGGAACGCGGCCGCCGAAATACTTGGCGTTCATCGAAAGAACCCGGCTGAAAAGATTGCCCAGGTCATTGGCAAGGTCTGCGTTTATGCGGCCCACAAGGGCCTCGTCGCTAAAGCTGGCGTCAGAGCCGAAGTGCATTTCACGCAGCAAAAAATAGCGAAAGGCATCAGCCCCGAAACGCTGGGCCATCTCTTCCGGTTCTACAACGTTCCCCAATGATTTTGACATCTTGGTGTCGCGCACCAGCCAATAACCGTGCACATTGAGGTGCTTGTACTGGGGCAGCCCCGCCGACTTGAGCATGGTAGGCCAGAACACGGCGTGGGGCTTGAGAATATCCTTGGCAACCAGATGCTCACCAGGCCAGTAACGATCAAAATCCTCACCGCCCGGCCAGCCAAGCGCGCTGATATAGTTGATGAGCGCGTCAAACCAGACGTAGCACACATAGTCCTTGTCAAAAGGAAGCTCGATGCCCCAAGTCAGGCGCGATTTGGGCCGGGAAATGCACAGGTCTTCCAGCGCGCCCGATTCCAGCATGGACAGCACTTCGGTGCGGTAGCGTTCTGGCCGGATAAACGTTGGGTTTTGCTCAATATGCTCTTTGAGCCAGGGCAGATACTTGGCCATGCGGAAAAAGTAGTTTTTTTCGCTTATAAATTCCGGCTTGGTCAGGTGCTGGGGGCAAAGGCCGTTTTCCAGCTCTTTTTCTGTATAAAAGCGCTCGCAGCCGTAGCAGTAATGGCCGCCAAATTCCCCAAAATAAATGTCGCCAGCATCATAAACTTTTTGCAAAAAACTCTGCACAGAAGCCACATGCGCAGGATCAGTGGTGCGCACAAAACGGTCGTTGGCCACATCAAGCTTGGGCCACAGGGCCTGAAAGCGGGCGCTGATGGCATCCACAAAGTCTTTGGGCGATTTGCCTTCTTTTTCCGCGGCCTGCACGATCTTGTCGCCGTGCTCATCCGTTCCGGTCAAAAAGAGCGTATCCTGCCCGGTCAGCTTGTGGTAGCGGGCCATGGCGTCAGCAACGACAGTAGTATAGGCATGCCCCAAGTGCGGCCTGGCATTAACGTAATAGATGGGCGTAGTGATAAAAAAGGTGTTCACTCAAGGCTCCGTAAGCTTGTAATGGCGTGTAGCTATTGATTTTCGTTCTTTTGCGTTTTGCGGCGGCGCTTGCGGCGCGGCTTTGCCGCATCGCCATGCCCATCGGCTCCCGATCCGTCATGGTCGCTGCCAGCGCCATGTTCTGGCCGGGTGGCGTCCTGCGGCTCGGAGTCATCCTGAGGAAAGAGGTCGTCCATAAAATCAAGATGATCCAGCGTGTCGGGCGTTGCCGAAACCACCAACAAGCCGTCCCCGACGGGGTGCTTGGGCGCCTGCTTGGTCTGGCCCTGCGGGGCTGCCGGCGCTTCGGGCCGGTGCGGCGAAAGCGCCTGCCACTCTTCGAGCGTCAGCTCCAGCTCTTCATTGGCCTCAGTGAGCACAGCAAGAGAATTGCGAAACATATTGGCCCGCAAAACCTTCATGTTGCCCTTGTCGGTTTGATATTTTTTGCCAAGGCGCGGGCAATTTCTGTGGAAATGGTCGTAGTTTTCCTGCTCATACGAAAGGCAGCACAAAAGCCGTCCGCAAATACCGGAGATTTTGGCCGGATTGAGAAAAAGATTCTGCTCTTTGGCCATGCGAATGGTCACAGGGGCAAACTTGCGCAGATAGCGGCGGCAGCAGCATACCATACCGCAGTTCCCCACCGCGCCGACCATCTGCGTTTCATGACGCACGCCGATCTGGCGCAGTTCGATGCGGGCGCGGTATTCACGCACAAGGTCTTTAACAAGATCACGAAAATCAATACGCGAAGGGGCGGTAAAATAAAAAATCAGCTTGCTGCGGTCAAAAAAAACTTCAACATCCACAAGCTTCATATCCAGATTGCGCTGGCGTATGCATTGGCGACAAAAAGCCTGGGCCTCGCGGCCCAGCTGATCGTTGGCTTCGCCACGCCGAACATCTTCCGGGCTTGCCAACCGCAGAATATGGGGCAGAGGCTCCCCTTCCTGCTCGGACAGATGCCGCGCAGGGCCGGAAACCACCTGTGCCAGAGCATAACCCTGCTCGGCTTCGATAAGCACATGCACGCCCAGGTTGAGTCCCGGAGGGCCAGTATAATAGCTTGTCTGGCCCAACGCGCGAAAACGCAGGCCGTATATGGGCATAAAGGTCACGATACAAAACCTTGTGAGACGATTTCAGAAAAGATACTTTTCGGCCATAAAACGTCTGCTGTCAACACTGGGAGCTTTTCGCAGCAAAAAACCTGCCGTGCAGGCAACCGCGCGCCCTGTGCAATGTATTTACGGTCTGTTTTCCAACAACAAGCCTGCGCCTGCCAAAACCGTTCCGCGCGAAGCGATGTGCCCTGCGCTTAAGCCTCGTGCAGCCTGCGCATAGGCCTCGTGCAGCCTGCGTGTGGGCCGTGTGCTACCTGCGTGTGGGCCGTGTGCTACCTGCGTGTGGGCCGTGTAATCCCTTGCGCGTCCCCTGGCATGCGGGGCTGGTCTGACTCACGACCGGGCGCAAGCTCGCGGGCCGGAGCTCTGCATCAAGGCAAGCATAGCACGTTAAAACCGAACGCCCTACAAGCGCATACGGCTGATCGACTTGCCTTCGCCATGCCCCTGTTCTACATTAGAAAGGATAAGGGAGACAACGCCATGATACAAAGAGACCAAGCCCTGAAACTTTTGGCCGATCACAACACCCCGCCTTCTCTTATGCAGCATGCCCTGGCCACTGAGGCCATCATGCGCGCCCTGGCTAGCCGCCTGGGCGAAGATGCTGCTTTATGGGGCATAACGGGCCTTTTGCACGACCTGGACTACCCCTCCACGGCCGAAAACCCCGCACGCCACGGACTGGACACGGCCGACATATTGGCGCCGCACATGCCAGAAGCCGCCCTTGCGGCCATACGCGCCCACGCGGCTGAAATGAACGGAGCGCAGCCCGCCACCCGCTTTGACTACGCCCTGCGCTGCGGCGAAAGCATTACCGGCCTTATCAGTGCGGCGGCCCTTATGCGCCCCACGGGCATGGAAGGTATGGAAGCCAAAAGCATCAAGAAAAAAATGAAAGACAAGGCCTTTGCGGCCAGTGTCAGCCGGGACAACATCCGGCAATGTACCGAGGCCGGGCTTGAACTGGACGAATTCTTGACCCTGTCCATCGAGGCCATGCGCGCCAGCGCCGGAGAACTTGGACTGAGCAAATAACACGCACGAGGCCGGTATGAACAAAGAATGCTCCTTGCAAACAGATATACGCACCCTTGGCCCCTGCAAGCTCGACTCGCACCTGCCCTACCGCACCTGGGCCGATGACAAGACCATACAGATTTTTGTGGATGAAGAGCTCACAGACGATGCGGGCGAAGCCTTTCGTGTATGCCTTGAGGCCGCAGGGCCACGCAAAAAACTCTATTTTGACTCCACGCGGGCCAAATGCGCCATCGTAACCTGCGGCGGCCTTTGCCCCGGCATCAACGACGTCATACGGGCCATCGTCATGGAGGCCTTTCACGCGTACAACGTGCCGTCCATCTTGGGCATTCCATATGGACTTGAAGGCTTTATCCCCAAATATGGGCATACCCTTCAGGAACTGACGCCCAAAGGCGTGGCTGATATTCACCGCTTTGGCGGAACCATGCTCGGCTCTTCGCGCGGGCCACAGTCCGCCGAGGAAATTGTGGACGCGCTCGAACGCAGCAATGTCAATATTCTCTTTGTTATCGGCGGCGACGGAACAATGAAGGCCGCGCAGGCCATCAGCACAGAAATACAGGCCCGCAACCTGAAGCTTGCCGTTATCGGTATTCCCAAGACCATTGATAACGACATCAATTTCATTCCCCAGTCCTTTGGCTTTGAAACCGCCGTCTACAAGGCCACAGAGGCCATTGAGTGCGCTCATACCGAAGCCTGCGGTGTTCCCAATGGCATCGGGCTTGTGAAGCTTATGGGGCGCGAATCGGGCTTTATCGCCGCCCGCGCCGCGCTGGCCCTCAAAGAAGTAAACTTTGTGCTTATTCCCGAAGCGCCCTTCAGCCTTGAAGGCGAGGGGGGACTTTTACCCGCACTGGAAGAACGCCTGAAAGCGCGCGGGCATGCCGTTATTGTTGCCGCCGAAGGGGCCGGGCAGCATCTGCTCGACGAACAGAGCGGAACCGACGCCTCGGGCAATCCCGTGCTTGGTGACATAGCCGAAGTTTTGCGCACGTCCATCAACACCTATCTGGACGCGCGCGGCATGGCACATTCCATAAAATATATCGACCCGAGTTATATCATCCGCTCCATCCCCGCCAGCGCCAACGACAAGGTGTATTGCGGCTTTCTGGGCCAGTATGCAGTGCATGCCGCCATGGCGGGGCGCACTCACATGGTCGTTGGTAAAATTCAGGATCGCTACGTGCATCTGCCCCTGGAACTGGTCACGCGCAAGCGCCGCAAGCTCAATATCTATTCCGACCTGTGGCGGGCCGTGCTTGAGTCTACGGGACAAGGTATGCTTAAAGGCATGCTGCCGCCCTTATAGTGGACGCCGGAGCGGCGGGGGTATGGCGCAGCGCGCAGGGGCAGGCAGGGATATTGAGCGATTCGCAGGGATAAGCAGGAATAGACAAGAAAAGGCAGAAGAAGAGCTTGCCCTTTGGGCTAGGATTTTTGCGCCCTGCGGGCACGGGGGCTTGTTCTTTTATTTAGTTTGGGCCGCCTACGCGGCGAGCGGCAGATGGGGGCCTGTTAGGGGCTGCCGCCCCTCCGAGGCCCCCTCTGCACTCCCCCCGGACGACCCCGCTGGGCTTTCCATATCTCGTCAATCGTCTGATCCTATCTGTGCGTACCCTGAACGACCCCTTTGGGCTTTCCAACTTCCGCCAGCCTGCGAGGGCTGCGCGTCTTTTGCTGCGGGAGCTTCCCTCCCTTCGG